>NZ_JAWMTI010000007.1:0-269671 GCF_036959255.1 Olivibacter sp. CPCC 100613 | reverse complement strand
CACCAAAAGAACACATTCTGCTCTGGGTTATAAGACACCCAGACAGATCGAAGAAATGCTATTGGAAAAAGAAAAAATGGCAGCATAAAAAAGTCTCCTATTTTTAGTTGCAATTCCAATACTAAATCCGCAAAGAATCCGCAGGGCCAGGCCGATCTGTGCCTCGCTGGCGATCATCGGTGTGCAGATGGCAAAGATCATGGCCAGCTGGCTGTCTTTGATGTTTTGGGTTGAAAAATCAGGTTCTCTGACAGTTGCATAAGGCTCGGCCAATGAGGCACCTGCTGACACCACATTGGCTTCAAATAACTTTTTCCGTCTAAAATCCTGCCTTAAATGATACAGCGTTTTTTGTTTAGCTACGGCATAAAGCCACGCCGTGGGGTTTACGGGCATACCCTGTTCGCCCCAGGTTTCGACAGCCTGCAAAAAAGTGTCGCTTACCAGATCCTCAGCGAGCTCCATATGTTCCAGCCCAAAGCTATGGCTTAGCACGGCAACCATTTTGGCAAACTCCTGCTGGAACAGGTTTTTCAAATCATCTTTTTCCTGCTTCATACGGGTATAAACCATCCTGCCCGGCGCTAACCTTTCAGGATTGATTTTTTGGGAACCGTCAATTAAATACCGGTCTGATCTCCACGCTGCCACCACGGTCAAGCACGGGGCAGCCATGCGCCAAGGTCACGGCTTCATCCAGACATTCTGCCCTGACCACCACCAGGCTTCCGAGTATCTCGCGTATCTCAACAAAAGGTCCGTCGGTAACAAGGCCGCCTGTTTTGAGCACCTTTCCTGACGGATCGAGCCGGAGACCGTTGGTTAGTCGTCCTTCGGCAGCTATGGCACTTGCCCAGTCCGCCCATTTTTTTTGCAGAGCGGCCATTTCTTCTTCTGATAGATTACTGTAATCAAAACTCGGTTGCCTGAAGATCAATACAAATTCTTTCATAGTCTTAAATTTAATCAAAAGTGTGCGTTATCCCAATCATTTATAACAATTAAATGGCGTGTATCCCTGGCCGGTAAGTGCCGATAACCGCCATATTAGGGAAAGCGAGGTTTATGCGATTGTAACCGTTGATGGCGATGATCGCCAGCGTCAGATCTATCAATTCCTCTTCGCTGAATTGCGCGATAGCTGCGTCATATACCTCGTCCGGCACAATACTGCCAGTGAGTCTGGTCAACGCTTCCGCCCAAGCAAGGGCCGCACGTTCACGGTCTGAGTAAAACGGAGCCTCACGCCAGGCGGGCAAAATATACAGGCGCTGCTGCGTTTCGCCAAGTTCGCGCAGGTCTTTGGTATGCATGTCCAGGCAATACGCGCATCCGTTGATCTGTGATACGCGGTAATAAACCAATTCCATAAGCGCCCGTTCTACAGACGACTTTGCCAGGTAAGCATTGATGCCAGCCATTGATTTCATTGCAGGCATTCCCTTTTCGACAACATTGATTCGTTGTGTCATGATGTTTAAAAATTTAAAGGTTAATAATATATCCCATAACATACCTAATAATGCTTAGGAAGAACAAAACTGGACACATCCTTAGGAAAAAAAAAGGTTTGTGCCTTTGTCCAATTTTCCTGATCCCAAGCATTATTGTCATAAACGGTTTATCATTTCATTAACATTTATACCATGTCAATTTTTCCAGCTTTGCTGACGCTGCATTTAATCGCGTTTATTCTGATGGTTGGTACCACGCTTATCGATTTTATTAATTATCGGACGTTTTGGAGATTAGTTAACAGTCAGAAAGAACAGGCTGCGGGTATCCTGGCGGCTGCTAAGAACTATTCAAGGCTTACGGGCATAGGCGCGGCACTACTTATCGCTACAGGTACTGGTATGGCTGCCCCCTTACATGCATTCTTGGGAACACAGCTCTGGTTCAAGCTAAAAATGATCCTTGTCCTGCTGTTGGTTATCAACAGTATATTTATTGGCAGGCGTCTAGGTGTAAAACTTAGAAAAATCTTCGGTACAGATTCGCATGACGCAATAGATCAGGTGCTAAACTTAAAATACAAATTGCAAACGTACTACCTGGTGCAATTGGGTTTTTTCCTGATGATCGTATTGCTCACCACTTATAAATTTAGCTAACGATAACAACATCATGCAGGTCAGCTACTATTTTATAGACGTTAAGCACGATAACGGGACAATAGTTTAATCCGCAAGATCTTTTGAATCTAATATAGCTTGGTAATCATCCAAAAAAATCGACATTTCCAGCCTTCCCGCTACCGAAGGAAACAGCGTAATGTGCTTGTTTCCTTTTTTTACGACTATCTTTATAGGATGTTCTTTAAACTCCGGTATTTGCTTATTGACAACCTTTAGCATGGTGTATTTAGCTGTGTACGCGTCGTTGACTACGTAATATACGGATGTTGCCAGGGTTTTCTGTAAGATCTTCTCAATAGCTTGGTTGCTTCTGGATCGTTAACACATATTTTTTTTTGCGAATCGTAGGTAAGCGGTCGATTCAACTGCATGGATAAATTAGCTAATATACAACTGGCCGTTGATATGTGGCCCTCTTCAATGTCTGCGACCGGTAGATGGTCGTTTTCGATAGCGGACAATAAGTTCTGCATGTGACGCCGTGTCGCCGGTGCGGTATGTAGTTCAATTCTTGGTTCATTTAAGTCTTCCGGAAATTCTTCCTTCTCATAAACTACATCTTTCACAATACGATCACCTTTACCGGTTGGAATAAATTCGTACTTCATGACACTTCCCTTAAGGGTACCCTTCTCCCCATAAATAATAAAGGCCCAAGGATATTCGGGATCGGTCGGGGTCCCCCAAGTTCTATGTTGCCATATACAATTCAGTTCATCGTATTCAAAAATGGCAGTCTGTGTATCTGCAATGTTTGATTTCCCTTCTTTTTGAACGAAGATTCCACCGGTAGCGCTAATTTGCTTTGGCCAGCTAAGCTGTAACAACCAACGCACTGTGTCAAACATATGGACGCACATGTCCCCCATAATTCCGTTTCCATACTCCATAAACGTTCGCCACCAACTTCCATGCGGCAAACCATCGTACGGGCGTAGGGGCGCTGGGCCGGTCCACATTTCATAATCAAGAAAATCGGGGACGGGTTCTAGCGGTGGATTTCCGTTCTGTCTCATATGATAGTAACAGCACATTTCTACATGTGCTATTTTACCAAGCAAGCCTTTGTCTATTACGCGGTTCTTTGCATCAATCAAATGCGGCGTACTTCTTCTTTGTGTACCTACCTGCACTTTTTTATTGTATTTTCGTGCGGTGCTGAGTATGGCTTCTCCTTCAAGCACATCGACACTTACGGGTTTTTGTAAGTATAGATGGGCTCCTGATATCATTGCATCAATCGCTTGTTGTGCATGCCAATGGTCTGGTGTTCCTATAAGCACAAGGTCCAATTTATGATCAGCTAACATCTTCTTATAATCTCGATATAGCGCCGGAACTTTGCCAGAGGCTTGTCGTTTACTGATCAGTGCCCCTGCTTCTTCCAGGCGATTGTTATCAACATCGCATACAGCAACGACTTGAACATTACGGACTTGGATGAGTCTGAATAGGTCGCTTTTTCCGTACCATCCGGCTCCAATTAAACCAACTCGGATATTATCGCGTGTTTCTGCGAAGGTTAAGCCTTTTGCTTCCAATGCCGATAAGGTTAAAACAGCACCAGCGCTCTGAATGAATCTTCTACGGTTCAGCTTAAAGTTAGTCATAATCTCGGTTTATTATTTTCAATGAGGATAAAATATGAAGATAGTATTTTTTAGTTATCATATCAAAGAAATAAGAAAATGTGTACCGCGATTATGTTCTTTCGTCAAAACATACTAAGCGTATAGCTTCTTGTATCAATTCCGCCTCTACCTGTTTAACCTTTCCGATATATTCACCATCAACTTGCAAAAAAGTGCTTTCCCTCGTTGTCAGTTGAACATGGTCGGTTGCAATTATTTCTGTTTTGAATGGATTAAAACGAGTTTTGAAACTGAAGCACATTTTTAATAGCTCTAAAATGGAAAACCATTTGACAATTACAAGCTCGAACTGCCCATCAAATAGCGAACCTGTTTTGTTTATTTTTACACCCGTTCCGTAGCTGGTACCATTTGCTATTACGACCATTTCGGCTTTTCGCGACCGACTTTTGCCCGGTGTATTAATGGTAACATGCATTTTTTTGTGTCTTTTAAGAGCTTGCCAAGCGGCCTTCGCATAGCCGATCATACCTCGTTCATTCAGTGTTTGGAATTTTTTTACAATACGTGCGTTAATACCGATATCCGCTAAGTGAATACTCAGCTCTCCATTGACTCGTAAGACGTGGATAGGTTTAGGTATACCGGTTATTGCCAGTTCAAGTGCCACTTTGATATTATTTTTGAGGTTGATTTCTTTAGCCATGCCATTCGCGGAACCTGTTGGTATGATGGCTAGTGGGATGGTTGTTTCTAAAAGACACTCTGCTGCCAACTTAACGGTACCATCCCCCCCTGCAGCGAGAAGTCGATCTGGACCAAAGGAGGCAATATCTTGCCTGATCTCTTCTACGGAACACCTTCTTGAGAGCGTGAAGATATGTAACGTGTGCATACTATCGCGATAGAAATCCCGGATCAGTTTCTCGAGGTCACTTTGCTGGTTGCCGGAACCTTTATTAAGGAGGACATATAATTTTAAGGATGTATTTGTATTCATTCGTATTGACGTTGACAACTATAAAACCAATATTTGTTTTATATGTTTGATGGATGATGGGTACGTCAGTTGAAATAAAAATATACAATGGATATGGCCATAGTAAAAACTTAGTGGTTTATGGACATGTTCTTAACCGCAAGCCGAAGAAGACGAATGATTTTTCGAATAATGGTTGGAAACATACGTTCAGTTTACTGAAGTTGTTCCTTGTACGACCGATCGGGGGTGTTCGTTTAAGGTTACAGTTTTATAATCAAATTATCGAGACCATAGCCGAGCCGGATGGTTTTTTTAAGTTTAAATGGGCTTCGAACACCCATTTAGACCCTGGCTTGCATGATTTGAAAATTGGATTAATGGGAGTGGACGGCAAGTACGGTTTTACGCAAGGAAAAGTTTATGTGCCACACTCTACACAATACGTGTTCGTTTCGGATATCGATGATACGGTACTTATATCGCATTCCGCGACCGTTTTAAGGCGTCTTCGCGAACTATTAGTAAAAAATGCCCACCGAAGGAGGCTTTTTTCCGATAATGTTATATGGTATAATTTATTGTCGCGCTCAGGAACACGGACTCGGGAGGGGCTGAACCCTTTTTTTTATGTTTCGAGCAGCGAATGGAATTTATACGACTATCTTCAGCGTATCTTTGCCTATAATAAGCTTCCACACGGTTCCTTTTTGTTAAGCCACTTTAAGCGGTGGTTCGATTTTTTCAAAACCGGTAAAACAGGACACGAGGATAAGTACAGAAGAATTAGCAGATTGTTACGTGTTTTTCCTAAGCAGAAATTTGTATTAATCGGTGACAATTCACAGCGCGATCCCATCATATATGCAGCTTTGGCTAACGATTATCCCGATCGAATAATGGCTATCTATATTCGGGATATAAAACATAAAAAAGCTGCAATGACGTTGCAGCTTTTTAAAAATTTTCAAGAAACCGGAATTCAAACCTGTTTATTTAATACGAATCGAGAGGCCATTGAACACTCTATTTCTATTGGATTGATCAAGGAAGCTGACGTACTGGAATTAACCGGTTTTTAAAGCAACTTCCGAACCGGAAATCATTTTTCTCAGATTGTTTAAAGCATAACGCATGCGTCCTAGCGCTGTGTTAATACTGACATCTGTTACTTCCGCGATCTCTTTGAAACTCATGTCTCCGTAATGACGCATAATGAGCACTTCTTTTTGATCATCGGGTAGTAATTGGATCATTTTTCTTAAATCCCGATGCGTTTGCTGTCTGATCATACGTTCTTCTGTGCTTTCATCATAGAATGGTAATACGTCGAATATATCAAAGCCATCACTATTGGCAATAAGAGGTGTACGTTTTTCCTTTCGATAGTAGTCGATCACCAGGTTATGCGCAATTCGCATAGCCCATGGAAGAAATTTACCCTCATCGTTATATCTCCCGGCTTGTAGGGTACTAATCACCTTGATGAATGTATCTTGAAACAAGTCCTCGGCTAAATAAGGATCTTTTACCAATAAATAAATGGATGTGTAAATCTTTGATTTATATCGATGTACTAACTCTTCAATTGCCGTATCATTACCGGCTAAATACAAATGAATTAGTTGTCGGTCAGTTTTCTTTTGCAGTGTCATGCTATGCTACTTCGTCTTTTTTTTGTTTTAAAAAAGTATGTTAAGTAGTTTTTTCCTCTATAGCAGTCCTCCTAAATTTAAGTAAACCATTGGTTTAACCCAATCGATACATTAATAAATTTTTTCAAAGCAAAACATTTTTTTTAGAAAAACAAAGAAAAAATATGAAAATCGTTTGTTATTTCTTTATTCCGTATTTTTGTAGGCTCCATTTTTCAGGAGAAAATAAGAGGCGGAAAACGTTCAAAAAAAGCAAATTACAAAGAATTCATGATACAACAGGCCGATTCAAACGCAAAATCTCATATACTTATTAAAGGTGCGCGCGTCCATAATTTAAAAAATATTGATGTATCCATCCCTAAAAATAGATTAGTGGTTATCACAGGGATGTCGGGATCGGGGAAATCATCCCTGGCATTTGACACGCTTTATGCCGAAGGACAACGTCGGTATGTGGAAAGCTTGTCGTCGTATGCGCGACAGTTTATGGGACGTATGAATAAACCGGAAGTGGATTACATCAAAGGGATTGCCCCAGCCATTGCCATTGAACAAAAAGTAATTACAAGCAATCCAAGGTCAACGGTTGGTACGTCAACAGAAATTTATGATTATTTGAAGTTATTGTTTGCTCGGATAGGAAAGACTTTATCTCCAATATCAGGAAAAGAGGTGAAAAAGGATACCGTAACCGACGTGGTGAATTTTGTGTCCTCACTACCTACAGATACGCAGATAACTGTTTTAGGCCCTCTTCATCCGCATAATCAGCGAAAACTAAAAGAAGAACTAGCCGTTTTGTTGCAGAAAGGATTTGTCCGGGTGGAATATTTGGGACGGATCGAGAAGATTGAGTCACTAATTGAAGATAAAAAAGTTAGCAATAGTCATGTTAAGCTGGGTGATTTACGAATTGTTGTTGATCGTATTCGCGTGAATCAAGAAGATGAAACATTAAGTAGAATTGCAGATTCAGTTCAGACAGCATTCTTTGAGGGCAAGGGTGATTGTTACATTGATGATGGAACGCATGAGCATTTTTTCTGCGATCGATTTGAGTTGGACGGTATGGTGTTTGAAGAGCCTACACCTAATTTTTTCAGCTTTAATAATCCATATGGCGCCTGCAATCGATGTGAAGGTTACGGGAAAGTGATTGGGATTGATCCCGACTTAGTGATCCCTGATAAAAGCAAATCGGTATACGATGGAGCAATTGCTCCCTGGAGAGGAGAGAAAATGGGGGAATGGTTGAACCGATTTGTCAAAGTTGCGATAAAATTTGATTTTCCCGTGCATCGGGCTTATAAGGACTTAACTTCTGCCCAAAAGCAACTACTTTGGACAGGTAATCAATATTTCAACGGCTTAGATGATTTCTTTAAAGAGTTAGAGGAGCAGACCTATAAAATTCAATATCGGGTTATGTTGTCTCGTTACCGTGGAAAGACGGATTGCCCGGACTGTAAAGGGACGCGATTGCGTAAAGACGCTGCTTATGTAAAGGTGGGCGGTAAATCAATTACTGATATGGTGCTTATGCCATTGGATGATTTGCTGGACTTTTTCGATCATCTTTCTTTGGAAAAACAGGAGGAAACAATCGCAAAACGATTGCTGATAGAAGTCAAGAACCGTGTACGTTTTTTAACAGAGGTAGGTTTGGGCTACTTGACCTTAAACCGTCTATCGAATACGCTTTCGGGGGGTGAATCACAACGGATCAATTTAGCAACATCTTTAGGGAGTTCTTTAGTTGGGTCAATCTATGTTCTGGACGAACCAAGTATAGGTTTACATCCGCGAGATACGCAACGTTTAATAGGTGTGCTTAAGTCGTTACGTGATGTTGGTAATACTGTTTTGGTAGTCGAACATGAAGAGGAAATGATGCAGGCGGCCGACTATCTTATCGATGTTGGCCCAGAAGCAGGTGTGCATGGTGGGCAGCTTGTTTTCGCGGGAACCTATCAAGAGATTCTTGCCAGCGAACAAAGTTTGACGGGGAAATATTTAAAAGGGACAGAGTCTATTCAAGTACCGGCTAGTAGAAGAAAGTGGCAACATTTTGTAACAGTAAAAGGCGCTCGGGAAAATAATCTAAAAGGTATCGATGTAAAGTTTCCTCTATATACATTTACTGTGGTGTCGGGCGTATCGGGTTCTGGTAAAACTTCTCTAGTGAAACGTATATTGTACCCTGCATTGCAGAAGGCTACTGGTAACTATTCAGGTGAACAAACCGGTCTCTTTGATGGTTTAGATGGCGATCTTCCACTTATTGAGCGCGTAGAAATGGTTGATCAGAATCCCATTGGACGATCGTCTAGATCGAACCCGGTAACTTATGTGAAGGCTTGGGATGAAATACGAGCGTTATATAGCAACCAACCGGCAGCGAAAGCGGCAGGATTAAAACCAGCAGCTTTCTCTTTTAATGTTGAAGGAGGGAGATGTGATGTATGCCAAGGGGAGGGAGAAGTGAAAATCGAAATGCAATTTATGGCCGATATTTACCTTACATGTGAAGCGTGTGGCGGAAAGCGTTTTAAGCAACAGGTGCTCGACATAACTTGGCAGGATAAAAATGTTTATGATGTGCTGGAATTAACGGTAGAAGAAGCGTTGGATTTTTTTGGTAAACAACCTAAAATACTTAATAAGATCCAACCGTTGGCGGATGTAGGCTTAGGTTATGTGAAGCTTGGTCAATCCTCCAATACGCTTTCGGGAGGAGAAGCACAACGTATTAAGCTCGCTTCATTTTTGGTAAAAGGAAACAATAGTAAAAATACCCTTTTTATTTTTGATGAACCAACTACCGGACTCCATTTTCATGATATTCGAAAACTGTTGAAGTCATTTGATGCCCTGATTGCACAAGGAAATACAATCTTGGTGATTGAGCATAACATGGACGTTATCAAGTGCGCGGATTGGGTCATAGACATCGGGCTTGAGGGGGGAGAGAAAGGCGGAGAGCTCGTGTTTGAGGGGACCCCTGAAGATCTTATCAACCATCCTACGTCTTATACAGGTCAATTTCTTAAAACACACATAGAATAAGACAGAAGAGGACCAGTCTGAATACTAAAGGAAATTTTGTAATTTTACAAAAAGCAAAGGAATAATATGCTGTCTAAAAAATCAAAATATGCCATCAAAGCGCTTATCGTATTGGGGAAGAACTATGGGAAAGAGCCGATGCAAATCTTAAAAATTGCTGAAGAAGAAAATATCCCTAAGAAATTTCTTGAGCAAATATTACTGGAAATGCGAAATGCAGGTATATTGTATAGCAAAAAAGGAGCAGGGGGTGGTTATAGCTTGAATAAAGACCCGGAAGATATTCGCTTATCGCAAGTTATAAGACTTACCGATGGCCCGATTGCATTGTTACCCTGTGTTAGCCTGAATTTTTATAGACGATGTGACGAATGTAAAACAGAGGAGACTTGTGGTATCCGGGATACTTTTGTAGACGTTAGAAATGCAATGCTTCAAATTTTGAACGATACAAGCATTGCTGATATCATTAAGCGAGAAGAAAATCTGGCACTTGGTTTGTAGTTAATTACTTGATAGATAGTTATTTATAATTATTTCTTTCTTTTTTTAAAAAAAGACTACTAAATTGATATATTTTATATATATTTGTCTCGTTGATTTTAGAATAAAAAGTATGAAACGCTTCTGCTATCGAAATATGAACTGCATGTGTAGCTTATTTCTAAGTTAGGAGAGGGACATATAATCTTTAAGAAGCCTCTTCAGCAATCTGAGGAGGCTTTTTTTTAAAGTTGGTATAAAAAAATAGGAGGCACTGTATGGAAAAGCAGCAATATTCTGCGCTAGAAAAACTGTATGTCGAGCCAAAAATAACCTTGGTGGGCGCAGGTCCGGGAGATCCCGATTTAATAAGTGTAAAAGGTGTTAAAGCACTTAAAACAGCAGATGTGGTCATATACGATGCATTGGTTGACGATACCTTATTGAGTTATGCTCCCAAAGAGGCAACGCGTGTTTATGTTGGTAATCCCTCTGGAGACGAGAATTTTTCGCAGGCGACTGTAAATCGTCTCATGGTGGATTATGCACTTAATTTCGGGCATGTAGTTCGGTTAAAAGGAGGCGACCTCTTTGTGTTCGGAAGAGGATATGAGGAATTGGAATATGCTGCATCCTATAGTATAGAAACTGAAATCATCCCCGGGATAAGCAGTGCCATTTCGGTGCCTGGTTTACAGGGTATTCCTGTAACCCATAAAGGTAATAGCGATAGTTTATGGATTTTAAGCGCTACCGATAGTGAAGGGTTGTTTAACAGCGAAATAGAAGATGCTGCAAAGAGCAGAGCTACTGTGGTTGTATTGCTTGGCTTTGATCAATTGCCTGAAATCGTTTCCATCTATAAGAAACTAGGGAAAGGACGCTTACCCGTAGCAGTGATACAGAACGGCTCAATGAAGAACGAACGACTTGCCATAGGTGTCGTTAATACAATAGAAGAAGTTGCAGCGGAAACATCCATTGATAACGCCGGTCCGGTTCTATTAGTGTTTGGTCAGGCGGTCACTTTGCATAAAGATTTTTCGCGGATATTGAGTTTTCTTGAACAAGATTTATATTGAGTTCTCCCTATAAGTTTGGTTGTTTTTTTATAAAGCGTTGATCCTTATTTGGATTGACGCTTTTTTATGTCACACAAGGTTTATTACAAAACAATTAAAATAAAAGTTTCTAACTAAATGAATTTTGTGGTAGGTTTGAGCTGACAATAGAAATAGAATGGAAGAACAAAGTAAATTAATTCGTAGTCAAACTCAACGTTCACAGAATCGAGAGCATTCTGTGCCTTTATATTTAACCTCAAGTTTTATTTTCGATGATGCTGAGCAGGGACGTGCGATATTTGCCGGTGAGGAAGATGGCATCGTATACTCTAGGTATTCCAACCCGAACACAAGCGAATTTATTCAAAAAGTTTGTGAGCTGGAAGGGGCTGAGACTGGCTTAGCCTTTTCGTCGGGTATGGCTGCCGTTTTTGCTTCGTTTGCTGCCTTGCTGAAAAGTGGCGATCATATTGTAGCCTGCAGGTCTGTTTTCGGGTCCACGCACCAATTGTTTACGATATTATTCCCACGATGGGGTATTACTACTTCTTATGTAGATGCGAATAGTCCGGATGATTGGGAAAAAGCCATTCAGCCCAATACGAGAATGATCTTTTTGGAAACGCCATCAAACCCGGGATTGGAATTGGTCGATTTAGCTTGGTTGGGAACTTTCAAAGAAAAATATCCACATATTATATTAAATGTAGATAATTGTTTTGCTACGCCCTATTTACAAAAGCCAATCCAATATGGTTTTGATCTAGTGAGTCATTCCGCCACTAAATACATGGACGGACAAGGTCGAGTTCTGGGTGGTATTGTTGTCGGTAGGCAGGAACTGATCGATGAGATTATGTTTTTTATCCGACATACCGGCCCTGCCATGTCACCTTTCAACGCCTGGATTATCTCTAAAAGCCTCGAAACTTTACCGCTACGTATGGATCGTCATTGTAGCAATGCACTGGCAGTTGCGGGTATGCTGGAGTCACATGAGGAGGTGGAGCTTGTCCGATATCCTTTCTTACCTTCCCACCCTCAATACGAATTGGCGAAAAAACAAATGAAAGCAGGAGGCGGCATTGTTACCTTCATCATTAAAGGGGGATTTGAACGTGCAAAGCGTTTTTTAGATCAGCTGAAAATGACCTTAATCACTTCCAACTTGGGGGATTCACGCACGATTGCCACACACCCTGCTTCTACAACACATTCTAAGTTAACGGATGCAGAGCGAGAGCAAATCGGTATTTATCCCGGAACCATTCGAATTTCAGTTGGATTGGAGGATATTCATGATATTTTAGCCGATTTAAAACAAGCGTTGGATGGTAGTAAATAGCATTTGGTTATCCGAAGGTTGATTCTCGGCTTTTGCACCGGAAACTGTTTAACATGTAAGGCGAAATTTTAAAAGTAATAATAATAAATAAAGCGGATAGCTAAAAAAATGAAAGTAACATTAAACAGGGTAAATCAGGCCGTACATTTCGAGGGAGAAAGCGCATCGACTGCTATAAAAATTCATATTGATGGGTCGCCTGAAATTGGCGGGGAGTCATTAGGGGCGCGCCCGATGGAGTTGGTGCTAATGGCTTTGGGGTCTTGTAGTGCGCTCGATTTGATAAATATTCTGAAGAAGCAAAAGCAAGAAATACAGGATGTAAAAATTGAGATCGATGGGAAACGAAGAGATGCCATTCCTGCGGTTTTTACTGCTATTCATTTACTATTCAAATTGAAAGGGCCTATTGATATCGAAAAAGCAAATAAGGCAGCTGAGCTCGCGGTGAAGAAATATTGTTCTGTACATGATATGCTAGCGGCGGGTGGTGTGCAAATTAGCTATGAAATAATAGTAGCGACAGAATAACGTCAAACAATTTATTGTGCTTGTTGTTCTCGTGATAAAGACGATATCATGGCTTCTATATGGAAAGTTGATCCTGCGCATTCCGAAGTACAATTTAGGGTAAAACACTTGGTTATTTCTACGGTGGCAGGCAGTTTTAATAAGTTTGATGGACGCATTGAAACAATTAACGATGATTTCTCCGATGCAAAAATCGAGTTTACAATTGATGCAAGTAGCATTGATACGAATATGAAGGATCGTGATGAACACCTTCGATCGGCTGATTTTTTTAATACAACGAATTACCCCAGCCTAACTTTTTATTCAGTATCCTTTGAGAAGAAAAAGGATACCGAATATTTGTTAAAAGGCGATTTAACAATTAAAGGGCATAAAGAACCCGTACAGTTTGAAGTTGAATTTGGAGGCACGGCGAAAGATGCATACGGGAATCAAAAAGCAGGTTTTGAGGCGACTGCGAAAATTAGTCGGCAAGCTTTCGGGTTGAAATGGAATGATCTGACCGAGGCTGGATCCGTCGTCGTTGGTGACATGGTAAAAATTGTCTTGAATTTGCAGTTTACTAAGCAATCATAGTTTGGAGTGGAAATCTTTCTTTTTAAAGAAACTTCCACTCCAAATTTTTTCTGCCTTCCTTCCAATGAGCCAAAATGACAAGGCTAACAAAGCGAAGAAAATAGCTCGGTTTACATTATCCCACAGGTACTCAAAAAATCTGGTATAGAGATTAATCAGCAGGAAAGTAATACCGAATTCCCTGGCAATGATATCGTTCTTTTTAAGACCATACCATGCAAAGGCCAAACAAACTAAGGAAGAGATAACTCCCCAATAGAGAATATGGTATTGTTTGGTTGCCGCCCATTTGTCCAAGTCACTGTAGTTTCCAAAAATTGATAATAACCATAAGGAAATGAATAAATACAGTATGCCTATTACATAGCTTAATTGTTGGAAACCTTTGATAGCACTCCATTTATTATGCAGGCCCAGTGCAAATGCAGTTAGTAAGGTGCCGAATACGGTAAATCGCAGCGGGAAATTCATTCCCCAAAATTTAAATCCCCAGTTGCTATGATAAGCTGTTTCGGTCGCAAACCAGATACCCAGTGCGACCAGCATAAACGCCCAAATAGTTTTTGAAGTGAGCTGTATGGCAAGAATTGTATAAATGACGATGGACAATAAAAACAGGAATGAATACATTCCGTCACCTTTATCGATAACCTTCCCTAAATAACCAATAAAGGTTGCTGTAGAAAATACGCCCAATACAATCAAACTTTCATTGGTGAATAATTTCTCAGGATATTTCTTTTTGTTGAAATAGCCCAAATAATAAAATAAAGAAGAAAGCAAAGCACAAAACACACAAATAATAATGCTGGGTGTTTCGTAAAGCTTGGATAGAAGGTGGAGAACTTCTTGGTCTACAAACAGGGATAAAAAAGCTAATACAATGCAAGAAAGTGCGATCCAAAATGAATATTGTGCCAAGCGTCTCCAGTCAAAACCTTTTACCTCATAGGAATGTCGAAGTTTGGTAGCCGTTTCTTTGTCAATTAAGTTGTTTTCCTCCCAGTGTGAGATGGCATTTTCAATGGCTTCCTGCTCGTTTTTATCGATATGGAGTTTCATCCGTAAATAATTTTGTCCATCGGTCGGATGGAGCTTACCACGTATTAAAATTTACGTTTCCATGTGTGATAAACATGTCCCGAAAACATTCGGGATAAACATGGATGGTTCATCTGAAATTTTAATGATGACAAAAATCAATCAAGTAACGTTTTAATTTTCTTCTCGTCTTCAACCAATTGTGCAGTCATTGCTTCAATATTGTCAAATTTATGGTCGTGTCGAACAAAATGTAAAAATTGTATTTGAAGTGTTTTACCGTAGAGATCTTCGTTAAGGTCAAAAAAATTAATCTCTATGCTTCGGTTAACTCCTCTTACAGTGGGGCGTGTACCGATATACCCCATTCCCTTTAAAGTTGGGCCTTTTTTTACCGGGGTATATTCTCCCGTGGTCATTTCAGTCTGTTCGATAAGTGTTGCCTGTACAGCATAAATACCATAGGCCGGAATTAATTTGTAACTTTCAGGAACTTCAATGTTGGCTGTGGGATAACCGATTGTCCTACCTAACTGTTGCCCTTTAACTACCTTACCTGTAATATGGAATGGATAGCCTAAATATTTATTAGCAATAGCAATTTCGCCAACAATGAGCGCTTCACGGATTTTTGTTGAGGAAACGGCTACGTCATTGATATCTTGCTCGGGAATTTCCTGTACAGAGTAATGATATTGTTCAGCATATTTTAGCAAGTCGACAAGTGAGCCCTTTCGGTCCTTTCCGAAATGATGGTCATAACCAATAATAATTCGTTTCGTGCCGATCTTACTAACTAAAATCTCACGGATATATTCTTCCGCCGATTGATTGGAAAAATCCCTCGTAAACGGAGTAATGATCAAGTGATCGATTCCACTTTCTGCCAACCTGTCGGCTTTTTCTTCAATGGTGTTAATAAGGCGCAAGCTATCATCGTCAGGATGTAGAATCATTCTTGGATGGGGGAAGAAGGTTAGAAGGACCGTTTCTCCATTTATTTTTTGCGCATATTCCCTTAAACTACTAATTATTTTTTGATGTCCTATATGAACGCCATCAAAGGTTCCAATGGTTACCACCGCGTTATCCAATGGTATAAAATCTTCAATGTTCCTATATATTTTCATCTGTGATCAATTGTTTTATTACCCCCGTCAATCTCGTAAAATCAATTTTGTAAATCGTTATTTTCCAAGATACACATTTTTCTAAAATAAGCGACGAGATTTGAGCGTTAGGGGCTTGTTATGGATGTTCTTTATTATCATTTATCAATAATTGACCTTGTTCTTTCAACGATCGGATATGGTTTGATAGTTCCAAAACATCCCACGCATCTTTGATTTGAAAATTGCCGCTGCGGGTTCTTCTCAATTGACTTAGATAGGCACCAACACCTAGCGCCTTTCCAAAGTCATGTGCCAGTGATCGGATATAGGTACCTTTGCTACAGACGACTCTAAACTCAATGTCCGGAAAAGCGATACGCGTCAATTCAAACTCATGAATGATTACGTTCCGTGGTTTGAGTTCAACCGATTCGCCTCGGCGCGCCTTTTCATATAATCTTTCTCCCTGCATTTTTACAGCTGAATGCACGGGTGGATATTGTTCAATAGGTCCGATAAATATTGAGGTGGCCCGATGTAGGTCTTGTTCAGTAAGGTGTGTAATGTCAAAAAGCGAATCCGGTGTTGTTTCTAAATCATAGGATGGTGTAGTCGCTCCAAGTGTAAAAGTTCCGATGTACTCTTTTTCTTGTGCTTGAAGCTCGTCGATAGTTTTGGTACGTTTGCCTGTACACACAATAAGGAGGCCTGTAGCGAGCGGATCTAATGTGCCTGCATGTCCGACTTTTAATTTTAACGGTTTTAAGGAATTGCGAATTTTTCCCACAACATCAAAGCTCGTCCACTTGTAAGGTTTGTCAATTAATAAAACTTCACCGGCAGCGAAGTCGAAATGAGGAAAAATAGGCTGCTTTTTCTTTTCGTCTTCCATTAAAGCACTGATAAGCTGTGACCGCTCAAAAGCATCGCGATAATAATCCCGCCAACGACAATTCTATACCATCCAAAGGCTTTGAAGCCATATTTAGTCACATAACCAATAAAACTTTTAATTGCGATAATGGCAACAATAAAACCAACTATATTACCGATTAGCAGAACACTGTATTCATCTGAAGTAAATTGATTACCATCCTTATAAAAGTCAAGTAGTTTTTTTGCCGTGGCGCCAAACATGGTGGGAACTGCTAAAAAGAATGAAAATTCAGCGGCTGCTTTCCGTGAAAGTTTTTGTGTCATTCCACCCACGATGGTAGCTCCCGAACGGGACATGCCTGGAATCATCGCTAAGCACTGAAAAAAACCAATTTTTAAAGCGGTTGCGTAAGAAATGTCGTCCGAATTGTCAATACGGGGTGCATTGAACCATTTATCAACGAATAAGAGCACGATGCCTCCTAAAACTAACGTAATGGCTACTGTCATCGAACTCTCCAGCATGTTATCTATTTCGTCACTGAAGAGTAAGCCAAAAATAGCTGCGGGAATAAATGCAACGAGTAGTTTTAAATAAAATGACCAGGATCGAAAAAACCGCTTAAAATAGAGAATCACTACCGATAAGATGGTACCCAATTGAATAGCCACTGTGAAAAGTTTAACGAAAGCAGAGGGTTCGATTCCCATTAAGGCAGTTGCAATGATTAAATGGCCAGTGGACGAAACAGGTAAAAACTCAGTTAGCCCTTCTACGATGGCTAAAATAATCGCTTGTATTACAGTCATCTATTGGTTTTATTTAGTAGGGTTTTTTAATATCGCTACAATACCAAGAGCAAAGCCTGCAACTACCACAATAGGAGCCAAAGTGATTTTAGTAAAGCTGTAGATATCTGTTTTACCTGCCATTAAAATAAATCCAATAATAACGATGGCAATACTTAATAACATTAATTGATAGTTCAATTTACCAAAAACAAAATTTGATTTTTGTTCTCCTTGAGCTACTTTCTTTTTTTCTTGCGGCATAAATGCTAAATTTTAATTATGTGAATGGGTATTACCGATAAAGATCATTTATTCGAAGACGCAAATACTTACTAACTGCAAAATAAGTGCTAGCTCCGGAAATCAGAATGCCTAAACAGATTACACCTATAAAAATGAGGGCAAATTCAAAGTAATTTCGTAAAATAACAATTTCGGGGATTTGCTCTTGCGCAAAATACAAGGTAAGTAATAAAAGAATGATCGCAATAAGGGCACCCAGCAAACCATGTAGGATACCGTATCCTAAAAATGGACGGCGAATAAAACCCTTCGTGGCGCCCACCATTTGCATACTTTTGATTAAAAAGCGTTGCGAATAGATTGCTAACCTTATGGTGTTATTAATTAACGCTACGGCAATAATCAACAGGATAGCGGCAAAGGCTAATATAATCAGACCGATGACACGAATGTTTTTGTTAACCATATCGATCAATGAGTCTTGATAAACAACCTCTTTGACCATACTGTTACCAGATACCTGTTTTGTGAAAGTTTCTACGCCTGCTTTGTTAGCGTAATCTGCTTTGAGATAAACATCAATTGAAGACAACAGCGGATTATAACCCAAAAATTTCACAAAGTCTTCCCCTAAGTCGTTTTGAAGATTTCTAGCAGCCAATTCTTTGCTGACATATTGTGTGCGAAGCACTGCGGGATTTCCATCGAGTTCTTTTTGCAAGCTCAGGATATCGGCTTCGGTTACGCCATCATTCACAATAATGTTCAATACTATGTTTTCTTTAACATAATTAGAAAGATTCTTGGCATGAACGAGGATCAACCCTAATAGACCCGTCATGAGTAATACCAAAGCAATACTGATAACCGTAGATATATAGACGGATTTTGTTTTTCTGGATGACGCACTTACTTCAAATTCTTCCATATGCAACTAATTGAAATGCGAAATTAATAATTAGATATGAGATATAGGACATGAGATGTGAGATTTTTCGTACTTTCGCAAGTCATACTGTAATGAGTTATAATGGACTATCAATTTAAGACTATAGAGAAAAAGTGGCAGCAATTCTGGGCTTCCAATCAAACATTTAAAGTTAATAATACGTCAGATAAGCCAAAATATTATGTGTTGGATATGTTTCCTTATCCTTCCGGAGCAGGACTTCACGTCGGTCATCCATTAGGATATATCGCTTCCGATGTCTTTTCGCGCTATAAGAGACTACGTGGGTTTAATGTGTTGCATCCAATGGGTTACGATTCATTTGGATTGCCGGCAGAACAATATGCTATTCAAACGGGACAGCACCCGGCAATCACAACAGAAACAAATATCAGACGCTATCGGGAGCAGTTAGACAATATTGGCTTTTCTTTTGATTGGAGCAGAGAGATTAGGACCAGCGATCCGTTATATTATAAATGGACGCAATGGATTTTTATGCAGCTCTTTAACTCATTCTATAATATCGCAAGTGATAAGGCCGAATCCATTGATCGGTTAATTGATATATTCGAAAATGAAGGTAGTAAGGGTGTGAAAGCGGTAGGTGACGAGGACGCACTTGAATTTACAGCTGATGAATGGAATCGCTTTTCTGAGCAACAAAAGGAAAGCGAGTTGTTAAAATACCGGTTAGCATATTTGAGAGAAAGCGCTGTCAATTGGTGCCCTGCTTTAGGTACTGTTTTGGCGAATGATGAGGTGAAGGATGGCGTGTCAGAACGGGGAGGTTATCCTGTGATTCAAAAAAAGATGATGCAATGGAGTATGCGTATTACCGCCTATGCGGAACGCCTACTTCAAGGTTTGGATACGATTGACTGGCCTGAACCTTTGGTAGAGATGCAACGCAATTGGATAGGAAAGAGTGTTGGCGCGAGTGTAAAATTTGCCTTAGCCAATCAGCCATCCGAAAGTATTGAAGTGTTTACGACGCGAGTAGATACGATATATGGTGTAAGTTTTTTGGTGCTGGCTCCTGAACATGAATTGGTCTCGTTTATTACAACAAACGAGCAGCGTGCTGCTGTCGATAGTTATATCGAGCAAACAAAAAAGAAATCGGAACGCGATAGGATGGCGGATACGAAGACGGTTACAGGTGTATTTACCGGAGGCTATGCTTTACATCCCTTAACGGGTAAACAAGTACCGATCTGGATTGCCGATTATGTGCTGGCCGGTTATGGCACAGGTGCCGTCATGGCAGTTCCTTCCGGTGATCAGCGTGATTATCTTTTCGCTAAACAGTTTAATTTACCGATTATCAAAATTTTAGATATACAGGAAATAGACAAAGAAGCCGATAATCGAAAAGAAGGCCTTTACATCAATTCTGAATTTATTAATGGGTTATCCTACGAAGAAGCTGTTTCGAAGTTAATTGCAGTGTTAGAAGAGCGTGGTGTTGGAAAAGCAAAGATTAATTACCGAATGCGTGATGCTATTTTTGGAAGACAACGGTACTGGGGAGAACCTGTACCGGTGTATTTTAAAGATGGTTTACCTAAATTAGTCCAAGCCAGTGAGCTTCCTTTGCTATTACCTGAGGTAGATAAATACTTGCCAACAGAAAGCGGTGAGCCACCTTTAGGACGTGCAACGGATTGGAAATATCAAGGAGTATATGAATATGAGCTAAGTACGATGCCGGGGTGGGCAGGATCGAGTTGGTATTGGTATCGTTATATGGATGCACATAATGAAGAGGCATTCGCCTCGAAAGAGGCTGTTAACTATTGGCAAGCCGTGGATCTTTACATTGGCGGTTCCGAGCATGCCACCGGCCACTTGTTGTATAGCCGCTTCTGGAATAAGTTTTTGAAGGACATCGGAAAGGTAAATGAAGAAGAACCCTTTAAAAAGCTGATCAACCAAGGTATGATACAGGGACGGTCTAATTTTGTCTATCGATTATTGGATGAAGAGGGGGGGGGGACAAATACCTTTGTATCGTTCGGTTTGAAGGACCAATATAAAACGATAGCGTTACATGTTGATGTTAATATCGTTAATAATGATGTTTTAAGCCTCGATAAATTCAAACAATCTCGACCAGAGTACGCGCAAGCCGAATTTATTTTGGAAGATGACAAGTATGTGTGCGGACATGAGGTGGAAAAGATGTCTAAATCTAAGTTTAATGTCGTCAATCCGGATGATATCATTGAACAGTACGGTGCCGATACCTTACGGATGTACGAAATGTTTTTAGGACCTTTAGAACAAAGCAAACCATGGAATACCAACGGTATCGAAGGAGTTCATAAGTTTCTTCGTAAATTCTGGCGTCTTTTCCATCATGCGAATACTGACTTTTCCATTTCAAATGACGCGCCAACGAAAGCAGAGCTGAAATCCTTGCACAAAATCATTCGGAAAGTGGAAGATGATATCGAACGGTTCTCTTTTAATACCTCTGTTTCCAGTTTTATGATCTGTGTAAATGAATTAACTGATTTAAAATGTAATAAACGGGATATACTGCAAGACTTGGTAATCGTGTTATCGCCATATGCACCTCATATCTGTGAAGAGTTGTGGACATTGTTAGGGAATGAAGCGGGGTCTTTGTCTTATGCTTCTTACCCGGCATTTAATCCAGCTTATCTAGTGGAGGATGAATTCGAGTATCCTATCTCGTTTAACGGGAAGATGCGAACTAAAGTCAAGCTGTCGTTAAGCTTAGAAGGAAAGGAAATTGAAGAGGCAGTGTTAACAAATGAAGACGTACAACGTTATCTAGATGGTAGCACCCCTAAGAAGGTCATCGTTGTCAAGGGAAAGATTGTCAATATTGTTATCTAAGATACGCTTTTGTTTATTGGAAATCGGCCTTCAGTAATAATTAATGATGCTTCAAGCCGATTTCCAAAAACGGATAACTAATTGCCTTTCGTTTGCGAATTATAGGTGCTCTCAAAAATCTTATCGGCATTATTGGCCTCAAAGCCTTCTCTTCGATGTTTTCGCGTTATCTGCTCTTTAGGTAATTGCGCATAAGTCGGAAGTATTTTCCGCTCAGCGAACTCGACGTATGAGCCGGCAATGAATTGCTTTTGCCCGTCTGCAAAAGTAGCTTCGATCATTTCGGCTACTGTGGCACTTTGAAGTAAACCGCCATCTGGACTCACTTTGATTTTGCCCCCGGAAGTATTGAGTTTGAAACCGTGCCTTTCAAGGAAATTATTGAATAATGTAATATCATTGAAGCCTTCCTTCAAATTGTGAATGCTGATTGTAAAATGATTTAAGTAATAACGGTTATAAATTACCCATGATGCATATTCGCTTTCTTCGGCTAATATATTATAGTCTTCAAGCGATGGTATTCGCCATAAAGGACTATGTAGAAAGCGATCAACCTCTGCTGCATTATCCAGATCCAGTTTATCTACCGGATCGGTCGTTACTTCCTGCGTATAACTTGTTATTATATCTTGTGCGCTTTGTGATAGATCATTCACCCGTAACTCGCTGACAAAAATCCGCGGATATTCGTCAGCAGGCGGAGCATACCAGTAGGCGTCTAATTTCTTTCCGGGAAAATTGTAATAGTCGCGCTTCTCGTAGCCATAATGCAGAAATATTTTTTCGAAGGATTTTATACCCAATGGGGGTACACCCATGGTTCTGAAGGCAATATGGTCATTTTCAATCTCCTCAACATCTTGAATTATACCGTCATACAGCATAGCTTGCATGATGGCTCCAACATCGGGAACACGTTCTTTATAGCGGTTCATTAAACCAGCTAACACCTGATTTAGTGTTTCTATGCGGCTCATAGTGGTTCTTTATCTTATGTAAAGTAAAGATACAAAAAGGTATAGATATCTTAAGGAATAAGTGCCGTTAGTTCTTTTACCATCCACACGTTACAGGCATAGTGCCCGGAATCGCCCAGCGCATGAGCTATTGGATTAAAGCCCAGTTTTTTGTACATGCTTACTGCTCGTTCAAATTCAGGAAAAGATTCGAGGTAAAGATGGGTATAACCAAGATTGATCGCTTTCTCAAAGCATCGATTAATGAGCGCTTTGCCGATGCCCTTACCTCTACTTTTGTCTGACAGGTATAGCTTTACCAATTCGGCATAACCCGCAGGTAAATTGGCTGTAGGAAAAATGCCGCAGCCACCCAGAACTTCCCCGTTTTCTTCTGCAACATAATAGACGCTGCCTGGCTGCCGGAAAAGTGCATATAAGTTGTCCGTTGTGGGATCCGTATACACGGTTCCTTGTTGGGGAATACCATGTTCGTCCAAGGCGTACCTTAATATCTGCGCTAAAATCAGATTATCTGTTTCGCGTATTGTTCTAATTTCGATATTCATGAATTAATACCTTTATGCTCTTTAATCAATGTCGCACGTTGAAAAAAACCTTGTAGTTTCATTTGATGTTCCACTTCGTCTATGGCCTTCATTAGATTATTGGTGGTGTTGGTAAGTTGTTCCAAGGCCTTTACCATTAGCGCCCATATGGGCAACATTTTTTCTACCAAAATCCTTCCATCGGGGCTTAAATACAACAGCCTTTTTCTTTCATCTGTCTTATCTTTTTTTGATTTAATCAGTCGTTTTTTTTCCAGTTCTTTGAGGAGGCTAATGGTAGACGGATGCGTATAACCAATTTCATTGGCGATCTCTACAACACTCAATACGGGCTTCTTGTGCAAAGTATAGATCACCGGAAACCATTTCGGTTCAAAAAGAATACCGTAAGATTCGTAAATTTTCAATCCATCTTTTCTAAGCTGATCGCTTAAGCGCTGTAGGCGTGTAGAAATTGCCAGTAGTCCTGATTCATCAATTACATTACTCATATGTTATTCAAGGTTAAATGAAAGAATACGTCATCTACTTCCATAATTGGAAAATGTGAAGGCAGTGTCGCTTTTTCAATTTGTACGAAACCATTTCGCTCATAAAAACGGAGGGCGGCTTTTAATGTATGAAAGGTGCCTAAGTATAAGTGATCCATGTCAGCCTGCTTTGCGTAGATTATCAAATGTTCTAAAAGCTTTTGTGCTAATCCTAATTCTTTTCCTCTGTATTCCTTTTGAACGAACATTTTCCGGATTACTCCTCCCTGGCCCGCTTCCATTTTTATTAATGCAATGGTTCCCAGAAGTACCCCTTGTTGCTTAATACCCCAAAAACCACCCCCTTTTTTGTTATAATATTTTTCTATATCCAACAGGTCGGGCTGGTCTTCAATGGTCACGGGAACCTGGTGTTCGATTTGCTGAATAGGCAATATAAGTGCAATGATTTCAGGGATATCATTGTTGTTTAAAAAATCAATTTCAAAGTGCATGGCTTTTTTTTACAAAACTACGTAGTTAACTACATATTCGCAAATAACTTAACTAAATACGGTATAATTTATACTAAAAATAGTATCTACCGATATGCTTTAGAATCTCTTTTTTCATTTCAAGTGGATTCATCTCACCCTGCTTACTATAAAGAATTTTACCACCCGGGGCTACCAGGATAGTATAGGGAAGCGCGCCTTGCCAGTCTTTGTCTATGGCTTCAATCAAGTCGTATTTATTCTTACTGCCAAATAAAAAGTTTTTATTCGCAGCCCCTTTGCTTTTAAGAAAATCTAAGACAGGTTTTGGTTTTTCAGGATGATCAGCACTGATACTTATAAATTCAAAAGACCTGTTTCGATACATCCGGTTAATTATTACGAAGTCGGGGAATTCGGCAACGCAAGGGCCACACCATGTCGCCCAAACATTGATTAAGCGAAGTTTGTCTGAATTGTTTTGTAATAGCGAGTCAATTTGTGCAACTTGAATCGTATTGATAGCGATAGGTTCTTTTGCCCATTGCTCATCAGACTTTTTTACACCGTCTTCTTTGCTTAGCCATTTTACGCTACAGCCAAATGTTTTCGTTTCTTTTACAGCAATGTCCTTTTTAGCCAGAAGTGCTTCAATTGCTTGAATTGCATTGTGCTCTTTTGTTTCCTTCGGGTTTTCGTTATCGTCGAATCGGCCTTTGTAACGAAGTTTTCTGTCACTGTCAAAAATAAAAACATGGGGTGTGGCAACCGCTCCATACTGTTTTGATGTTGATTGCTTCTCACCATCATACAAATAGGGAAAATTAAAACTTTTATCAGCAGCGCGTGCTTTCATCTCCTCTGGAGAATCATTATATTCTGTATAACCAAGTTCATCTAAGCGTACGGATTGAGGGTTATTGGGTGATATAGCAACAACAGCTACTCCCTTATCGCGATACGTTGCCGTTAAATTAATGATGCGGTCTTCGTATGCTTGCGCAGTTGGACAATGATTACAGGTGAATACCAACATTAAAATTGGAGATTTTTTAAAATTTTCTAATGAGTATTGCTTGCCGTCGATACCAGGTAAAGTAAAATCGGGGGCTTGATCGCCAATCTTAAGGCCATTTCGTTCCTCCCGAGCGGATCGAGAAATAAAGCTGCTAAGTAGTACGAGTACGAAAATACTGAATAGCGAGTAGGAATACTTCAACTGTTGCATTTTGCCATAATTTAGATAATCGGATCTGTTGACGACTAATTTGAGCCTATTGTAAATCAATAAATTAGTCGCTTGTTATTGTTTATCAAACTTAGGCAAAATGCATTAAACAGAAAAGATATTTTTACTTGCATTTATTCTTCTATTGCTCGTTTTGTGGTGATTCCCACTCGATTCCAAGCATTCATAGCAATAATGCCCATCATCACTTCCGTTGTATATTGTTGGCCTAGAAGTTCAATGGCTTGATTATAGACGGTGTCCGACACACCGTGAACTGCAATTTCTGTCATTTCCTCCGCCAAAGCCAATATAACCCGTTCCTCCGGTGAGTAGAATGGAACTTCGTGCCATTTGCTTAATAAATAAAGACGTTGTTCCTTTTCGCCTGCATCACGGGCTTCTTTTGTATGCTTGTTAATACAATAGCTACAGCCATTTATTTGTGATACACGAATTTTTATGAGCGCTGCATGTGTTTTGCTCAGGGAACTTTCAGATAAGTACTTTTCGAAAGCAAGCATTGTTTGGAATGCTTTCGGATCAGCTTCTTGTAGTGTTTTTCTTTTTACCATTGTTTTATCCAATAATTCATTTTCTCAAAGATATTGTATATTTGGACTATTCATGTCGTCCAGTTTACGTATAATAAGTAGTCCATTATGCTTCCTTTTACCAATCTGATCACTCTTGATAAAGCGTCTTCTGTAGCTCAATACCAACAAGTGTCTATGCAAATGATTGCATTGATCCGCAAAGGCATCGTTAAACCTGGGATGCGATTGCCGAGTACCCGCGAGCTTGCTCAATCTTTAATGCTTCATCGCAAAACGATTGTAGCAGCTTATAACGAAATGCAATTACAGGGCTGGACTACTGCTGTTCCTAAAAAGGGAGTTTTTGTATCATCGGTTTTACCGGAACTACACCCGAAAGGTTGGAACACAAATCCGGAAAAACCTTTGGCTCACGAGTCATTCCCCTTTTTCTATAAAAGTACAATTGATGTTATTGCCGATTTACGAACTGATCTGTCGAGCTACGATCTTGCAATTGATGACGGTTTGCCTGATGCCCGATTAGCACCCTTAGATTTATTAAGCCGCGAGTATCGGGCCCGATTAAAACGAAATTTGCAATTGAAAGGAGGAACGATGTTTTTGTCCACGGGATCGACCTTACTCCGCGAAGCATTAACTGATTATTTGTCTGAAACACGTGGTATTAAGGCTGGTGTAGGCAATTTGCTCACAACGCAGGGGGCGCAAATGGGTATTTATATCGCTGCACAATTATTGTTACGGGCAGGTGATGCGGTTATTGTTGGTGAACCAAATTACTTTATGGCGAATGATACTTTTTCTTATCTGAATGCGCGGATTTTTCGTGTACCTGTTGACAATAAGGGCTTGGACGTAGACAAAGTGGAAGAGATCTGTTTAAGGGAGCGGATTAATATGTTATACGTTATTCCGCACCATCACCATCCCACTACCGTAACCTTAAGTCCACAAAGGAGGATGCAATTAATCACACTTGCTCAACGCTTTAATTTCGTAATAGTAGAGGATGACTATGATTACGATTTTCACTATCAATCGTCACCTTTTTTACCATTGGTAAGCTATTGCCCCGAACGTGTTGTCTACATTGGTTCGTTTACCAAGTGCCTGGCTTCATCTGTTCGTATTGGTTTTATGGTTGCGCCCGAAGTCATGATAAATGAGGCTGCCCGTATTCAGAGGACAATAAATTTGAGAGGTGATTTTATTATGGAGGAAGCTTTAGCCTCCCTGATTCGTGAGGGAGATATTGCCAGACACATAAAAAAATCGGTGAATATTTATCGGGATCGGCGCGATCATGTGTGCTCCTTGTTAACAGCAAAGTTATCCGAGTTCTCATCGTTTGAAGTTCCAGTGGGAGGGATGGCTGTTTGGTTGCGGTTTAGGGCAGCCTATCCGTTAACTAGCTTGGCAACGGAGCTTAGTAAATATCGTTTGTTTATGAGCAATGGTAAGAAATACGATACTGATCGGCATTCTTATAATGCCATTCGCTTTGGCTTTGCATCGCTGAATAAGGACGAACTTTCGAAGACTGTGGAACTCCTCGCTACCGTTTTGTTAAAAAGTGTTGCGCGCGAATAAGTAGCGTTGATCCTTAGTTTGCCTCTAAGGTGTTTTCTTCTTTACGTTCTCCTATTTGCTGTCGCCACATCGCATAATAAAGCCCTTTGAGTGACAGTAAATCAAAATGATTGCCCGTTTCTACGATTTTACCTTTTTCTAATACATAAATCTTATCGGCATGCAAAATGGTCGATAAGCGATGGGCAATCATGATTGTTAAATGTGTTCTTTGTGCGGTAATTTCTCTTACTGTATTGGAAATCGCTTCTTCTGTAATTGAGTCAAGGGCAGAAGTAGCTTCATCAAAAATAAGAAGACGAGGCTGCCTTAATAAGGCGCGAGCGATCGATAAGCGTTGCCTTTCACC
Organism: Olivibacter sp. CPCC 100613; assembly: GCF_036959255.1. Lineage (NCBI taxonomy): Bacteria > Pseudomonadati > Bacteroidota > Sphingobacteriia > Sphingobacteriales > Sphingobacteriaceae > Olivibacter > Olivibacter sp. CPCC 100613. The sequence continues at coordinate 242,136 of NZ_JAWMTI010000007.1, read as the reverse complement.
TCCGGACAACTTTAAACCGCCTTCACCGATCACCGTTTCAAGGCCTTTTTCAGCTCTTGCTAAAATATTCTGTCCTGATGCTTTTTTTATCACATCCAAAATCATCTCATCACTTGCGGAGGGGTTGACAAAAAGTAGATTTTCTCGAATCGTACCGGAGAAGAGTTGCGTATCTTGCGTTACAAAGCCTATTTGATGCCTTAATTCTTCGAAGTCTATCTCATTGTCGTTAAAATCGTTGTAATACACACGACCCGAAGTCGGATGGTATAAACCCACAAGTAATTTCACGAGTGTCGTTTTTCCCGAACCTGATGGTCCAACAAAAGCAATAGTTTCACCTTGGGAAACATCGAAAGATATGCCGTCCAATGCTGGGCGAGTTGCTGATTGGTGCTGAAAACGTACTTCATCAAAGCGTAGCTGCTGAATCGCATCGATTTTTTTTGGCGCTGTAGGCTGGTATTCTACCTTTCGATTTAACAGGCGCTGAAGATTGTTCAACGATGCCTCTGCTTCTCTATAGGACATGATAATATTTCCTAATTCTTGTAAAGGACCAAAGATAAAGAAGGAATAAAATTGCATCATCATCATTTGACCAACGGTAATTTTATCGCGGAATACAAAGAATAATAGCGCGAACATAATACATTGCTGCAAAAAATTAACAAATGTTCCTTGCACAAAGCTTACGGACCGGATACTCTTTACCTTTTTTAGTTCCAGTTTCAGTATCTTCATGGTCGTATCGTTCAGTCTACTTATTTCCTGTTGGGTGAGACCCAAACTTTTGACCAGCTCAATGTTTCGTAAAGATTCCGTGGTAGAACCTGCAAGTGCTGTTGTTTCGTTGACAATGTTTTTTTGAATGAATTTGACCTTTCGACTTAAGACGCTTGTCAGAATAGCGAGAATAACTGCACCGACTAAGTAAATCAATGGAAGAAGGGGACTTAACTTAAAGGCAACAATGACAACGAAAACAATGCCTACTACCGTTGCAAATAATACATTGACAAAACTCGTTATAAATTTTTCGCAGTCGGCACGGACTTTCTGAAGCACGGAAAGGGTTTCACCACTTCGTTGATCTTCGAAATCCTGGAAAGGGAGCCGGAGTGCATGACGGAGCCCGTCCGTGTAAAGCCTTGCACCAAACTTCTGTATGATGACATTAACCACATAATCCTGAAAGGCTTTTGCAATGCGTGAAACCATGGCTACGCCGATGATCATTAGCAAACCAATGGTAATGCCTTTAAAGAAAGCGCTTTCTGCACCATCTGCACGAAATTGTTGTGCCTTATTTGCATAAGGGTCAATGATTAAATTCCCTAGAATATAGGGATTTAGCAAGGAGAAGACCTGATTGATTGCCGCTAAGATCAACGCTAAAAATATAAGCCATTTATGTCTACTTAAATACTTAAGAAGTAATCTCATAGTGGGGAAGAATATATTAGGACGTAAAGATAGACTATCTTTTATGATAAAATTGTTATGAAATAGTAAAAAGCGATTGGTGGTAGGATTATATGATACATTCACTTGTCCTAGAAATACACAGCTTTATTTCTGTTTTTTACTGAAATTCTATATTTTGCGGAAGAATATTTACAATATATGAGTTACCTGAGCAGGGCAGTATTTATACTGATCTTTAGTACCTTGGAATTTACGGCTTATGCAATGCGTGATAGCAGCTTCGTAGATAGTGTAGACAAAAAAAAGATCACTTCTGATGCTATACGGTTTGTGGATGGTGTAACTTATACGGTTTCCAGTCCTATTCGATGGAAGGGGCATGATTGGTTAAAAGTGGGGGCTGTTCTTGGCGGAACCGCTTTGATAACGACCTTAGATAAACCAAATAGGAATTTTTGGCAAAACAGGGATTCTAAAATATGGGATGGTATTGAGCGTGCCGGCTTTCATTATGGTAAGCCTTATGCCGCTTTTATCATGACGGGGGGCTTCTATTTAACAGGATTGGTTATTAAAAATGAGTGGGCACGTGAAACAGGGTTGATGTTGGGAGCCGCTTATTTAACGAGTGGTGCTTTGCAGACCCTGATGAAAACAGCCGTCGGAAGAGCTCGACCTGGAACAAACCGGGGACCCTGGACTTTCGATCCCTTTTCACCCGAAGCGGGGTATCATTCTTTTCCGTCAGGCCATATCCAGATCGCAACGGTAAGTGCCCTTGTATTAGGGCATCGCGTAAAAAGTCCTCTTTTGAAGGTTCTTTTTTACAGTACTGCAGGTGTTACGCTTGCAAGCCGCATGTATAGTGATGCGCATTGGTTATCGGACATGGCATTTGGCGGAGCGATATCCTGGTTCTGTACGAAATCGGTAGTTCGCAGAATGGAGGAAAATAAATATAAAAATCCATTTAAAAAGCAAAACCAGATAACCTGGACGGTAACCCCCGCGGCACGTGGAATTGGTTTAGTTGGCGTTTTCTGAGATTATAGCCTGACGCCGATCCGTATCGCTTTCAACCCACTTACTCCTTGCAATTCTTCCAGTTCAAGCTCCTCCATATCGTCTAATAAAATATCTTTATTTTGAAGATAATTGATGTAACTCATATACTCTTTGATCTCTCTCGCGTCATAATATACCAGCGCGATCTTTCCAGGTTGTGTAAGTCGTTCAAAGGAGTCTTTTAAGTGTACTTTATCGATTCTCTTTTTTATGATGTGATAGCGAATATTATAAGCACCCTCTACATCGAAGCGTCTTTCGTCTACACGGAAGCTAATATCTATATCATTTCCATTGATAAAAATAAGCTGTGTGGTTTCGAGCGGTGTCTCCATTTGCTGGAGTAAGGTATGCGTTAGCTTTGCAATGGAAGCCATGGATGTGAGTTGCCATAATCTCACATTTTTAAGATAGAGCATATCAAAAGGCCTGTCAGGGGCAATTGACTGGCCGATATAAATATCATATTCAACACCATCTGTTCTAAATTTTTCAAAATAGCAGGGGTACGAGCGCTGTATTTCATCGTTTAATAATTCCAAATAGCCATTAATAGCCGTATTGATCGTGGTAATAGATGATTCAAGCGCGCGTCTGTGTTCATGCGCTTTTCCGGTTTCTGCCAAAACCTCTTGCTCGTATTTATCAATAATTGCTGCTAAGGTTGAATTGCTATTTTTAAAATGCATTAAAAGCATATAAACTTCTTTTTCCATGAAGTCTTTAACCTTCATTTGTACAACATCTATCGGACTTGTATCCAATTGAGTCAACCACTTATCACAATTGAACTCCATTTCATCCAGCAGGGCGATGCTATAAACTTGTTTAATATCTTGTAATACTTGTTTAAGTAAGCCTAATTGTATTTTATAATCAGCAACAAGTGCTTTGTTTCGCTCAATTGTGGAATTTCTTATGTCGATCGCTCCATACAAAGGGTACACATTCTTGAACTGGACGTTCTCAATGATTGGTTTTGGCTTTTCAGGCACGATCTTTTTCAAGTATTCATAAGCTGCCTGATTAAACTTCCATTGAACAGCAGGTTGTAGCGAAGTAAACTTTTCTTTAATAACCGTATCTATGCGCGCATTGAATCGATTTGCCTGATCGTTGAGTAGTTGAGCAAGTAAAGGAGCTGCACGACGTAATTTCGCCAAGACAATCTTATCGAAGGTATTGCCATCATTTGAATAAACCTCTAAAAGTCCTGTTACTTTGTTGTTATAATATAACGGTATGCAAACATAAGAAGTAATGCCAAGGTCAGAAAGATCATTCAGAAATTTGAAGTTGTTATCGCCCAAATCTACGCCTACATTGTACACAATGATTTGCGGATTGAGCAAGTAAGCTTCTGTGATATTAGCTTCCTGGCAGTTTCTTGTTTTCTTCTTCAATAAATCCGGCAATATACTGGCATGCATATATACCTGATCTAATATAGGTCTATCGTTCAACTGTAAGATAGGAGATAGGCCGAACTTGATATGGTGATTACCCGTAAGCGTCTGCAGTGACTCTTGTAATATGTCATAGGCATGTTCAAGTTCTTCATCTGAGTTTCTGCTAACAATATCTCGGATGTTTTGGATAACACGATCAGGTGTCACTTCTTTAACCGTTATAACGGAAAAACCAGTAAAGGAAAATTGATTAAGCGGTAGAAGTTCACGTAAGAATCTCCATTCAAATTGTTGAACATTGTTCTGTCTCATTTTTTTGTAGTCCAGCTCCGGTAACTTCATTTTAGGTATGATGTCGACAAAGCGCTTATCAATTTGGACGGCATAGTATCTTGGTAGACCCGATGCTTCGTCTTTCGAAGAAAATTCGATCACTTCATCTTCAATAGCCGAAATTCCATAAAAACGTTCTAAGAGTAAGCTATATATCGATTGCTCAATCAGATCATGTTTTTTTGTTTTTTCCTCGATGTCTTTAAAGGTTTCCTCACAAAATTCTTGATGTAACAAATTATAAAAACCTTGTGTACCATAGAACACATTTTTCCCCAAAGGTGTTGCTAAGGCCCAGAGGGTCTCATGCTCATCTTCAAGGGGCGGAACCAGTAAATTATAGGTGTAGAATAGAATCTGCTTATACTTCGTCAAATTTTCTTCTGTTAATGGTCCGTAAGTATCCCTCGTTTCCAGGAATTTGTGAAGGATGAATTCCAGCATTTCATGCTTTACATTATCCTGTGTACTTGTCAGCTTTCTTAGGTGTTCGATAAAGACGTCTATTGAAAGTCGTATATCGAGCCCACCTAATAGGTCCTTTTTATTTTCCGATAAATCTATTACTTGCGTAAACATTATTGATGTGAGGAGTTACTTGTTAAAAACGGAATCCCATGGTAAAATAAGGGTACCAGCCTTCTTTCGAATGTCCGGCAACGAATTGCAACAATGCAATTCTTGCTGGCGCATAATATACACCTGCGCCCGTACCTTGATGTATGGAACTATTATCCAATCCGTCAACCCAAACTTTACCGATATCATAAAAGCCCAATAGCCCCAGCTGTCCCGGTAAGATATAGCTGCCAATCTGTGCCAATTTAATTCTGGCTTCAAAATTATTAAAAAATAAATGATCTCCAGCAAAGCGATACTGACGGTATCCCCAAAGATTATTTTGCCCGCCTAAAAATAGGGACTGGTAAAAGGTCGTTTTTCCTAAAGTCGTTCCCCCGCCCAGCCGGTCGGCAAAGGTCACCGCATTTTGCCAAATGCTTTTGTAGACGGCGACTTCCGCTTTCGCTTGAAGGAAAGACTTGGAATAATCGTTTAACCCCGTCAGGCCTTGTAGATCTAGTTTGAAATACCCTCCTTCGGTTGTCATTATTTTGTTGTTCCTGTTATCCTTCAAAAAGGAGGCGTTAAAACCGGCAAAAAGCTTGTCTTTGGCAATCGTCAAACTGTCGTAGGTGTGAAGTTGGCCGGTATTGTTTATAAAGCGGCCCTCATTATCGTCCGAATCATAATAGTACAATTGAAAAGAGGGGCCGAAGGAAATTGAGGACGTTTCTGTCGGTGTCCACCGCAATGCTCCATGTGCCTCGTATAGGTTAAATCGCGTTCGATAATACCTTACGGAATGATTTTCTTTGTCATAAATCGAATTATTCCCTAATCCAAAAAAGTTTTGTGTATTATTTGGTGCGTGTATGCTAACATCGGCTAAAAGATCAGCCTTGCCTACAATTTCTTTCCAGATACCTTTATATTTAACTTTTATGGCTCCTGTTGCGAAGGCTCCGGAGACAAGGAGCTGTTGCTGATGGGTAAAGGGGCTCTTTCGGAAGCCTCTTTGATGCGTGTATCTAAAACCGCCTCCAATCATAAAACCATCATCAGCATTATAGCCAGCAGTTATCAGAGGCATCCAGACATTATATAAGTTCACCGGAACGAATGCGGTGTTAGCACTATCTTTGGATAGGTGCTTTCTTACTTTGGATAATTCTCCGGAAAAAGAAGACTGTTGTCCGATATCGTAAATTTTAACCGACCGGATGGTAGAGTCGATATGATAGACCTTTTTTCCCGCTCCGCCAATGATGCGAAGCTTAATCGGCGCGTGTTTATTTTCTATGTAGACACTGTCGTCACCCGCCGCTAAATAAACTCGGATTTCCTTGGTTAAAGCGGGTAAATACTCCTTTTTCATCAATTTACCTTTTCGCTCCCCCTCCTTGTTGATCTTTCTGACCGTTACGTTCAGACCGTTATCCGGGCCGTCTTTGATCGCTATCCACTCATGTTTATCACTTAGTTTTATATCTACAATATTATTGATAAAGTGATAATATGTTTCCATAGCTTGAGGGATGGCGTCTCTTCTTTGTTTGAGCTCACTCAACAGGGAGTCATGCCGAATTGCGTAGGATGAAGTGGGTAATCTTTTTATACTTTCTTCTAATACCTGATCCGTAACGTCTTTGACAAAGTCATCAGCCAGTTCCATCCATTCGTCAAAAGTAAATTGGTTCTTAGGGTGCGCATTTAAAAAATCGGATTTGAACAGTGCGTAATTAGGGCGACTAATGGATGAGCGAAAACCCTGTAGTGTCGGTAATGCCCAACTGCGGGACATAACGTTTGGGAAGAAACCTTCTACTTTTCTAAAAGCTTGATCACGGTCTCTCGGTATCGGTAAGTAATCCTTGTCTTTACCTTTGCTATCATCGTACCATCGCCATTGATCTTCATGACGATCCCAATCACCAATCAATAGATCCAGCATTCTGGCCCGAAGAAAGGTTTTTGCTTTATAGATGTCGTCATTATCGTGGTTGATTTTACGGAGCATTTTAAGGGTATTGTCCGAGTCGCCCAAGGGTTCGCGCTCCTCTATTAAACACAGTGTATTGGCAAACACATTGTTGTAGGCGCCCAACGCCGTATCGGGTGCGACAATGCCGATGATGGGATTGGTATGAGCAACACCTACAGCATCTGCGAGGGGAGGAATCATTAGCGCCGAATAGGGGTGTTGTGCGCTATTGGCATCATCCAGAAAATCGCGGGCAAACGTTTGTTGCAGTTCAGGTGGGAGTAAAGCATCTGTGTTCTTGTTGACGCTTCGAATAACCCACTCCTTTCCGGTTTTGTCTGCTAAGCGCAATGAAACTGTCTGCATACCCCCACCTCTTTTTAAGGGAGTCAAACCGCCTTGAAAGGAAGAGATTCTGATGATAGGTACTTTTGTTTGAGCCGCCCATTCTTCTCGGTAATTCTCGCCGAAGAGTTTTCGATGGAATTTCTTTACCTGATTATAAAGGGGATTGGCTTGTGTCAAGGTACTGTCTTCGTTTGAACTACTTAGAAAAAGTGAATCTCCCAACGGAATAGGGTCAATGAAGGATTTTTTATACGTGTACGTCTCTTTAATAACATCACCATCCGCCGTAAAAAAGCGCATCTGTTTCGTTTTGTCTTTCCATTCATCAACAATGACAAATCCCGTTGTTCCTGCGGTAAATAAAGCCTTTTTGCCATTTTTGACAAAGCTTCCTTTGCTACCGCCGCCACTGACCAACTGTAGATTACTGCCATCCAATACAAGTTGGAGGCCATGATCATGACCTCCAACATACAATAGATTAGGGAACTCATCTACTGTGTGCTTGATGTCCTGTATCATTTGTTGATAGCTCGGATGCGGGATATCTTCAGGATTTAGAAATACAGTGGATCTTAAAATAGGATACAAAGATCCGACTAAGGGTAGGGGTACATAGAGCTTTTTGCTTAGATTAGTGAGTGGAAAAAGGTGATCTTTCCACGAAAAGTTGCCGCCATGTACACCATAAGAAGATAAAGGATGATGGGAGGTGAGCAATACCGTTTTATTTCTGTTCTTGTAAAGCAAACTTTCTAAACGCTCCAATACTTCTTCCTTGCTGCCACAATTGCAGGTTGTGTCGCTATTTAACTTTTCGAATGGGGATAGTAGCCACTCGCTATCGTAGGCAATTACGGTGAGATTGTCGGAGATATTGATTTCTACCGGATCAGGACAACCATTGTCAGGCACCATGCTGACAAGTGAATCTCCAATCGATTTAAGATAGGTTGACTGGGCTTTAATTTTTTCAAGCCCGTGCTTTCCGGAATTGTCCCAATCATGGTTTCCAGGTAAAAAATACACTGGTATCTGCTTGGCTCGAAATGGCTCAAATTGCGATCGTAATATGTCTTCCGACTTTTGTTTTTCGGATGAAGTCAGGGGCATCCCCTTGGGATAAATATTATCACCCAAAAAAAAGACGGTGGTTTTACCCGAAAGAGCTTGTTGCGTTGCAGCTTCAATAACGGCATGCTGCGCTGTGCTCAATTCGCCGGCATCGCCTATGAATATCGTGCGACTTTTCACAAGCGACTCTTGTGCATTGGCCGCTATCGTAAGGACAATACAAACAAGCGTAAAAGAAACAAGTAAAAATTTATTACTCATATGTCTTGTGATTAAATGCTTTTGTTCTCGTAAGAAAAATATGGACACTTTTCTTCGTTATGCAGAAATCAAATTTAGACTCCTTTTTCTTTATAATCAAATTTAAGTAAGGTGGCTTCCCCTGTATCGCCTGCTTCGTTGCTGATGTAAAGGTTATTATCCCTGTCGAAAGCGATACCCTCCGGTTGATTGAACAACTTTGGATTCAACGAATGAGCTTCCTTGACTTTCCAATCATCACCTACAATCACTAAAAGCTTATTAATGGATGAGACAATATACCATTCATTCGTTTTTTGGTTTCGAGTCAGTGCTGAAGGCCTGAAAGCTTTGCCTTTTAATTTTACATATTTACTGATTTCTTCATTATCAATCGAATAACTCCCTTCCTTTATAACTTGGCCATCTGCTTTAAGTTTAAGGATATAGCCAGTGGTTTGTGTTGTTTTTTTGTCTACATTGCATTGTTTGCATAAAACATATACATTGTTATTTGTAGAGGAAACTGCCAAACTTTCATACTCACCTTTTGGTAAAATCTTTTCGGAAACGACAGCAGTGATTTCCGTATCGTATTGCTCTTGAAGCGGAAAAGTAAAAAAAGAACCGTCGCTTCTAAGGAGGATAACATGGCTACCACTAATAGCAATATCTTCGTAATCGCCCTTGCCTGCAAATTTTACATGCTTTGCCGATTTATCTCCTGCACGTAAATAATATACGTGTCCTTGTTCATCTTGCTGCGCAAGTAATCGATTCGGATCCCCGTCTATAAAGGTTATACCTGATACTTCTTCCAATTCAGAAGGAAATACCATTTGTTGGGGTTCATTTAGGTTATAATGACTAGGAGAGGTAAAAGAGGTGTTCTTTTTTTGTGCGCAAGCCATACAAGTAATCAATGCGATGTATATGGTAAAAAGAGGCTTCATGGGTATATAGTTTAATAGTAAATATCAATTAGTGGTCTACGACCTTGTGGAATGATGTATTCACCAGTTTCTGTATTTCCTCTTGAGAAGATCTAGTTCCCCCCGTTATCCGTATGTTCTGTGCATCTTTATCTAACTGAACAGCCGCTGTATTGTCTTGTAATTGTAGCGCAAGAATTTGGATAATCTCTTGTTTTAATTCTTCATTATAAATTGGAAAACACACTTCAATACGTCTATAGATGTTTCGATCCATCCAATCTGATGATCCAAGAAATATTTGTTCTTGCCCCCCATTATGGAAAATAAATATTCGACCATGCTCTAGGTATCGATCCACAATCCGAGTAACCTGAATGTTCTCGCTTAACCCCGGGATCCCGGGGCGAATCCTGCAAATACTTCTCACAATCAGGCGGATTTTAACACCTGCCTGACTCGCTTCATATAGCTTGTGAATCAATTTTTCTTCTTCCAGGTTATTTAATTTAATGGTAATGGCAGCTTCCTGCCCTTTGAGAGCACGATCGATTTCATTATTTATATGATGTAGAAAGGTAGCAAGTAAATTGAACTTTGCTACCAGCAAATGTTGAAATGTCAATGCAGGATACTCTTTTCCAAAGCTTGGACTGCTTAAATAGGTGAAGAGCAAATCTAATTCAGTCGTTATTGCCGATGAAGTTGTGAGTAGTGAGTGATCTGTATACGTTCTCGCTGTATTCTCATTAAAGTTGCCGGTGGAGAGTAGCGCGAATGCTTTTGGTTGAATACCGGAATTAAGTTTTATTAACGAAATCTTGGCATGTACTTTTAATTTTGGATCGCTATATACAATTTTTATTCCCGCATTTTCCATCCGTTTCGCCCATTTAATATTGTTAGCTTCATCAAAACGAGCTTTCAACTCGACAAAAACAGTTACCTTTTTGCCGTTTTTTGCAGCGCTTATCAATGCATGCACAATCTGAGAATTGGTAGCGACCCGGTAAAGTGTGATAAAGATTTCTTCTACCTCAGGATTAAGGACTGCTTCATTGAAGAAACGCAAGATCGGATTGTAGCTATGATATGGCGTATGAAGCAAAATATCGCGGTGTTTTATTTCCTCAAATAAGGTTGGGTATTGATATGCGATTTCCGTAAGGGGTAGTTTTGAATATTGAAGTTGTTGGTCTTTTATGGGAAAGGTGAAAAAATCTTTTAGATTATGATAAACCCCACCCGTGATATGATTGGCATGCTCGAGTTGCAAACATGTTGTCAATTGATTGAGAATTGGTGGAGGAACATCGGGCGCATACAGGAATCGCGTTGCCATTCCATAGTCCCTTAATACGAGTAATTTTTCTATTTCGTTGGCTAAATCTCCATTAAATTCGCCCTGTAAATCAAGCTCGGCATCTCGTGTTATTTTGAAAGAGAAGGCACCGGAAATCTGATGTGGAAAAATATATTGTAAATGGCTTCTTATAATATCGTCAATGAAAACAACATAATGTGTGTTTTCAATTTGCGTGTAAAAGAACCTGGGTATTTCATCGGACGGAATGCTTATAAGTGCAAGCCGTTTTTCTTCGCTGTCAAAATTGATCGCCAGATAAAGTTGATTATTCTTGGGAAGAAGCACCTGCTGCTCGGGGTAACTAATTTCGAGGAAAGCGGCTATTGTATCAAAAAAGAAACGATCTGTTTTTTCTTTAATAATGGTCGGAATATCCTCATTGTATATCAAATGAATATTTTTGTTTTTTAAGGCTGGGATAATCCCCTCTTTCAAAATAGTTCCAAAATAGGTCTGCTGATCTTCAATTATTTTTTTTGTTTTCTTAAGGATACCTTTCTTTATGAATTTTTGTGGAGTAATAGCCTGTTTTTTTAATTCTTTCAAGGCCATCAAAACCGGAATTCTTACACGATAAAATTCGTCCAGATTAGAAGAAAAGATGGCCAAGAACTTTAAACGTTCCAATAAAGGCACTTCTTCCTTTGATGCTTCCGTTAACACACGGCCATTGAAAGACAGCCAACTTAGATCTCGACTATTTAAAAGCTTCTTTCGTTTTTTTTGCAGGACCATGTGTATTATTATTGAATGGTGACAATGACAGCAATAAAAGAGAGTACGGAGGCAATTAATCCGTACATGAATATGTTATATGCGATTCGCAATAAGCGATATTTTCTGCCGAGCACTACACCCTGCGAATAAACGTCTTTGATGAGGGTTCCGTATAGGAAATCACGATCTTCCATAACCGTTCGCATACCTTCATTGTATTCCTGCAAGCCCATTTTGTAAAAATTGCCAAAAAAGAGGAGATTTACTTTCTTTTCCTTCATGTCTTCCTGTGAAAAAACACCGTTCGGTATATAAGGGCGGGTCGCTAAGATCGCTACCACCACCGTTGATAAACTTACAGCAAGGAGAACAAAAGTAGGCAGAACGAGATGTTCGTTACTATCAAGCTTGCGTAATAGTAAGGCGATAATGACGGAAAGAATAATAGAATTAACGGTTATAAGTATGTTACTTTTATTGTCCGCCATATCACTTAAGCGTTGGTTGTTAGTAGATGTTACCCTAAACATCGTCTCAATCCCCCGATCAGGGCGTTTGTCTTTATCTTTGTCTTTCTTTGTTTTTTTATCTTCTTCCATGGTTGTATGGTTGGATTTTAATTTAAGTGAAGCCAGATTTTTAAGTTTTTTGTCATTTAAGAACAGGTTCGCGTATTCGGTGTGGTAGTGATGTCTTTCCATTAAAGTAATGGTTCCGTTGCGCCAGGTATCCTTGTCAATTGATTCTCCTCGACAACCTTCTGCTTCTTTTCGCATCAGTTTGTTTCTTTCATTAAATCCCTCACTCCCTAAATGGAATAAGTCTGCATCACATACAATCTTTTCCAGTAAGGTTTGTGGGGTTTGAGGCATGCGCGTAGCAATAATACATTTCTTGATAGATTCAATGATCGGTTCATCCACTTGTCTTTCCTGTAAGAATTTTTCAGCAATTTCAGCACCACGTAATTCATGGTTTTGAGGAGGTCCGGTGTAGTATCCAACGTCGTGGAAATAAGCGGCTACTTGGACGATGAAATCGTCTTGTGCTGATAGTTTGTAATAATCACCGATTTTCTTACTTGCTTCTACCACTTGAAGTATATGTTCGATATCGTGAAAGCATAAATTGGTGTTGTTTCGCGCTTTGATATAATCCTTGATCCAATTTGCAGATTCTTGAATAATAGCCTGGTAGTCCATTTAATCTTTTTTGGCATTTCTAAACAAACTTAAATAAATTGCTAGTATAATACAATGGATGGAATAGCCATTTTGAAGTGCTATTTGTTTCAGTAATCTTATAGAGAAGTATCGACTTCATTACAAGCTTTGCATACCTTCGATCTTTAATAGAATTTTTATTCTGCTTTTTCATAAAAGAGCGTGGCGTTAAAAAATCCGAGGTGTCCATTTGCTCGAATTATTTGCCGTTTCGTAAAAAATGAAAAAGCGCATGACATACTGTTGTCACTCATGTGTCTTTTCTTTGGTATATAAAAACTTAGCGATTATGGTACAGGAAAAAGACACCTTCGAACTCGAATCAGCAGGCTTAACTAATTTGATAAGAAATTATGCAGATTACAATTTATGGACTAATATTACATTGATCAACTGGCTGAAAACAAAGCCAAGGGAACTTTTAGAAAAAGAAGTTCTTTCTAGTTTCCCAAGCATTTATCTGACCTTGATCCATATGTGTAGAACGCAAGGATACTGGTTTGCCATTATCAATAAGAAATATGACTTCGATCCCGAACACGGCCTAACACTTGACGAAGCGATGGATTTTGTTGTGGAGCAATCCGCTCAAATTGCAGACTATGTGAGCGCCATGACTGTTAATGAATTGCACGAACCTATTTTAGTAGAAAGCCCCTGGTTTAATTGTGAATTTTTGGCATCAGAATACATTATGCAGTTTGTGAATCACAATACTTATCATAGAGGTCAGATCGTAAGTATTGGTCGTCAACTTGGGTTCACGGATGCGCCAATGACTGATTATAATTTTTACAACATTATGGGTAAGTAGCAAGGGAAATTTACTGCTCGGGACACAGCGGCTTCATTTGCTTGTCACGCTTTTTTACCTTTACCAAATTTATCATGGCGACGCCGCATAAGATAATGGTGAGACCAATAATTTGAATCAGCGTAATTTGTTCGTTAGCAAAGGTGCTTCCCAAAAAGACTGCTACCAGTGGATTAACGTAAGCATGCGTGCTAACTTCCGTTGCCGGACGTACCTTGAGCAACCAGATATAGCTAGTGAAAGCCAGAATAGAACCAAAGATAATAAGATAACCGATGGCGAGATAAGAGACGTGTGGCACAACTTGCACATTAAATCGCTGTACATCACCATGCACAAAAGAGGCAATCCAAAACAGTGCGCCTGCAATCAGCATTTGCCAAGCTGCATTGGCAAAGGTAACACCATTTGGTAGCACACTGTACTTTGAATAAACAGAGCCCGAGGCCCAAGAAAGTGTACCTAATATAAGCAAGCACATGCCAATCGCTTGATTAGATACGCCCGTTTCGGTGAAGGAAGTAGCTAATTGTTCACTAAAAAGCAAGATAACTCCAATAAATCCTATTAAAACCCCCAGAATGGTATTCCAGTTTCGAAAATTGATTTTCCACATCTTTTTGTCGAGCAACAATATCCATATAGCCGTAGAAGCAGCAACGATGGCAATCAGGCTACTAGGTAAATACTGTTGAGCTTTCATGACCAACCCCATATCGATGAACAAAAGCAGTATACCGGTAATGGCTGCCGTTTTTATCAATTGCTTATTCCATATCGGTTCTTTCATTTTTCCGCACCAAATCAGCAGTAAAATTCCTGCAGTTGTAAAACGTACCGCTCCCAAAAGAAAGGGGCTAAAACCCTGAAGGGCAATATGAATAAAAAAATAGGTAGAACCCCAAACAATGTAAATTAACAAGTAGGCGATAATAATTGCCAATGTCGATGTATTCTTAGTTTTCGTCATTTTCTGCGGTATTTTTTTTGATAACAAGGTGCTGATTTTCTTTAACGGTCTCCAACACGATGGTTGTTCGCGTTGATATAATATTGGGAATATCCCTCAACGAAGTCTTCATGAAATGCATTAATTCACCGGAGCTTGCTACCCGAATTTTTACGAGATAGCAATCCTCGCCTGTAATATGATGAATCTCCTGAATGGCTTCTATCTCACTGAGCAGTTTATCCGTTTCATCACAACCTAAACCATCTGACACGCTGATGAAAATAAATGCCAACAGACTTTGATTGACGGCTTCCGGATTTATACGCGCAGTATATTGTATCAGCGCACCCTTTTGTTCAAGCTTACGGACTCGTTCAAGTATGCCGGAGGGAGCCATGCCCAATTCGCGGGCCAAATCTGCGTTCGTCATCCGAGAGTTCTTCTGTAAGTAATCCAATATTTCCAGATCAATCCGATCTAGTTGTATATCCTGCATAATCTTTCATTATAAATAGGGCCGACAAAAATACAGATTGTTTGGATTGTTTTTGAATAATATTCATTGTTGAATTGTAAAATTTGAATAATATTCTGTTTTGAGGGCGTGGTGCCAAGTGAATGGTCTAACAAGGTGCCATCGATTTAAATGATAAATTCTAATGAAAATGCTGTATTTTTATGGGAAATTAATATATACTGTGAAAATTAAACGACGCTTACGACTTTTTTTATTGTTTTCTATCTTATTGACGGTTGCCCATGCACAACAGAAGAAGTATGTATTGGTAATACACGGTGGTGCTGGGACCATTGAGCGGGGCCGTATGACGGCCGAATTAGAGCAAGCCTATCGCACAAAGTTGAGAGAAGCCTTATTGGTAGGTTATGAAGTTATCAAACAGCATGGAAGTGCACTAGATGCTGTTGAGAAAACAATACACGTTTTAGAGGATTCTCCTTTGTTCAATGCCGGGAAAGGAGCTGTGTTTACGCATGAGGGAAAAAACGAATTAGATGCGGCTATTATGGATGGAGCGCGCTTGCGTGCAGGTGCGGTAGCAGGAGTAACGACCATTCAAAACCCGATAAGTGCCGCTCGTGCGGTTATGGAGAAATCAGAACATGTACTGCTGGCGCGGGAGGGGGCTGAAGACTTCGCTCGACAAGTAGGTTTGAGGATGGTCGATCCATCGTATTTTTATACGAAAGAGCGATGGGATGGGCTTCAGAAGGCCCTTCAACACGAAGCAGCTCAGGAAAAGAGCGGTAAGACTGCTGCGCGACTTGGAGGCGGTATTCAGGATGATAAGTTTGGTACAGTGGGCTGCGTCGCACTGGACAATCAGGGGAATCTGGCCGCTGGAACTTCGACAGGAGGGATGACGAATAAAAAATTTGGAAGAATAGGTGATTCTCCCATTATCGGTGCAGGTACTTATGCCAATAATGCGTCCGTTGCGGTATCTTGCACAGGTTGGGGGGAATTTTATATTCGGAATGTGGTGGCCTATGATGTGGCTGCACTCATGGATTATAAGAATTTGAAGGTACAAGATGCTGCAGAAACTGCTCTTGCCAAAGTAGCAAAGGCCGGGGGTAACGGCGGCCTGATTGCATTGGATAAAGAAGGTAATGTTGCGATGCCCTTCAATACTTCCGGTATGTACCGTGGAGCTATCTCAGCAACAGGGGAGTTCGAGGTCGAAATCTATAAAGATGAAGGTGTTGGGGATCTGAATTAATAATCGAATCGATTTCAGGTTAATATGATTCTTTCAGAATACACCGTTCTTTCTTCAGTGCTTCAATAATATCCTGATTCTTGAAGTCCGATTTAATACGTTCGCCCTCCTGCTTATAATACCGATTTAATTCCTTGCGGTGCATGGCTGTAATAAAACGTTGTATCTCTGTTTCGTTTTCTAAAACCAAACCGGGAACCTGAACGGGCTTGTGTGTTTCTTCGTCTAAAGCCACCATCGAAAAGTAGCTGGAATTTGTATGTTTAACAGCATGTGTTTTCACGTTCTCTGCCAATACTTTAATGCCAACTACGAGCGAGGAATTGCCGACATAGTTAACGGAGGCCAGTAGCGAAATGATTTCACCCACTTCTACGGAAGCCCTAAAATCAACGGTATCAATCGAGGCAGTAACACAATATGTTTCGGCATGTTTGGCGGCACATACATAGGCAACTTTATCCATTAACGATAGGATAACACCACCGTGTATTTTTCCGCCAAAATTGGAATAGGAGGGGATCATCAGCTCCGTCATAATCGTTTGAGACTCGGTCACAGTTTTGAAGTTATTCATACATCAGGATATTTTTATTAATTCAATGTTGGCAGCCAGTTCGATTTCTTCCGATACGACCATTCCACCGGCTTCCATTAGCGGATTATACGTGAGGCCAAAGTGTTTTCTGTTGATGCTTCCTGACACCTGAAAACCGGCTTTCAATTGGTTTTTCTCTTCTACGGTTCCGCCGAATGAAACATGAAGTTTCACTTCTCCCGCCACACCTTTGATGGTAAGTGTCCCTTTTAATATGAATGTTTCAGCTTCCTCTCCGGCGCTTAGCTCCGTAGCGTGAAAAGTAATGGTCGGATGTTGCGTAACATCGAAAAAAGAGGATGATTTCAGGTGTTCATCCCGGTAGGATTCATTGGTATAAACGCTGTTCGCATCGATCGATAAGCGGATCGATGCATGTGTGAAATCCATTGGATCTGTCGTTTCTACTGTTCCCTCAAATTTAGTAAATAAGCCGGTTACAGTCGATATAAGCATATGTTTTACTCGGAAATGGATTTCCGAATGCTTAGGGTCAATTTCCCATTTTGTCATATAATAGATTACAAAAAAGATTAGAATACACGAATTACTTCTCCGGTGATTGCTCCCATTACACTTTTATAATAAGCATTTGCGACACGTTCCATTTTAACCGGAATGTGACCGGCGAAAGCTTCAAAAAATGAAGGAGAATCTTCAACAACGCCCGGGCTCACGGCGTTTATGCGCACATCTCTCTTAAGTTCAATGGCAGCACCTTTTACAAATGCGTTAATAGCACCATTTACTGTACTCAACGCAGTTCCTCCCGGTATGGGGTCGTCGGAAAGAATCCCGGAGGTCAATGTGAATGAGCCGGCAGGGTTAATATAATGTTGACCGATAAGTATCAAATTAATTTGTCCCAATAACTTGTTGTCCAAACCCATCTTGAAGTCAGCACCAGTTAGTCCCTCTAATGGCTTGAAAGCTGCCTTGCCCGTTGTACTAATGAGTGCATCGAATGGGCCAATAGTTTCAAAAAAAATCTTTATCGATTGTTCAGAGGAAATATCCACTTGGTAGTCTCCTCTCGTAACACCCACTTTAACGACTTCGTGTTTGCTTTCAAACAGCTTGGTCACATGCTTGCCAATTGTTCCGGTTGCTCCAATAATAATGATCTTCATTTTTTTATAATTTCCGTGCATTCATCTTGCTCGTAAGCGAGGCTATATGCTGACAATCCCTTAGATCCGTTAACGATTAAAGCGCTCAGCAGTTAAGTGTTGATGAACGTGTGCTAATATAATTCATTCTTTATTGCAAATCTAAGCTTGCTTATGAATAGCTTTGTTGAAGGTAGCTAATATTTGTGGGAAATATATTCATAAGAATGTTATAAAATGACCTTTGTAAATAAAATAATAGACGCTGGAGATGCTTCTTATATTATTGAAGATTTTGCGGATGAGCAATTATCCGATATCTTGATGTATAAACATTCATCTGATCAACTCATGCCAGGAGCTTCCGTAGATGTTGTGCAATTGGCTGTTGACAGAGGTGTCTTTGACTATTTATATCTCGGCGCGTCCACTACACGTGTAAGTGTATGGAAAAACAGCGAGAAAAAGCGTCTTAATTTTCATTGCACTTGCTTCGAAAAACCAATAAGAATGTGCCAACATAGCCATCGCATTCTTTATGAGATCATTAAAAACGAAAATATCCGATTTTTTTTTGATGGAATTTTGCGGCATTCGAAACTTAAAAAAATTGGAAAAGACTACGGCTTGGAGCATGAAGTTGATATCGCTTCACATTTCCAAATGCATTATGGGGAAAATACGTTAATACTTAAACCAAGAATACAAGGTTTGTTAAAGATAACAGATGAAAATATAGCGTATCTAAAAAATAAACTTTTACCGGACACTAAACCTGCTTTTCGCGAACATAAAGAGGATGGTAAAGCTATTCTTATTTATCACCATAAACATTATCATCATCTGATGATTCAACTTGGCGAATTAACCTTTGCTGCCAATGGCAAAGTGAAGACATTAGTGAAGACGATTGATGCAGCAACGCTGTTATGGTATGAAACACACCCTGAATATATTCGCTTTCTGGTGGCGGTAAGTAGATTCCAGCAGCCCATAAAGGAATTTTATGATGAAGATGATATGCGTGCTTTGCAGGAAGTCGTAAAGAATCCGCTTCATATGCCTGTTTATTATCATACAAATTCAATGCAGTTTCAGGCAAGAAATTTTAGCAAGGTGAAACTGCAACCAATAGAACGAGATCAATTTACATTAGAGATTCAGAAAAGAGATACATTTTATGAAGTAGGTCTATGGTTGCAGATCGAAAACCAATTGTATCGAGTACAAGATCTCACTTTTGCTTTTGATTGCTTCCTCGTTATCGGTGAAACCTTTTACGTCCCTAAGAATTACAATATATGGAAAATTGTCCAATTTTTCAAAAACCTCGGAACTGATCTACTTGTGCATGAATCAAAATATCCACATTTGCAGAGCCACTTGTTAGATAGTGTGAGCGATTTGTTGAAGGTGAACTATAGGTTTCGTTCAATAATAGAAGCTTCCGTTTCAATACAAAGGGCTATACAACCCCCTGAGCGAATAATTTATTTGTCTGAATCTGAGAATTATATCGTCATTGAGCCTGTAATGCGCTATGGAACAGTTGAGATTCCCATCCGTTCAAAACGACCGGTTTATGGAAGTGATGAACAGGGAAATCCATTATTGATTCATCGTCGTGAAGAGGAGGAATTACAATTCTTGTCTTTTCTCCTCAAACAACATCCTTTTTTCCCCGAGCAATTGGATGACGATTTGCTTTATTTTTATTTACATCAAGATCGGTTTTTTGACGACGATTGGTTTTTGAATGCCTTTGAGCAGTGGCAAACGGAAAAGATATCTGTTTTGGGATACAATAAGTTGTCTTGGAATAAGAGCCCATACAAAGCTAAAATTAGCATTGAAGTTACCAGTGGTATTAATTGGTTTAATACAAAGCTAAAAGTTGCTTATGGCGGAAAAACAGCTCGGCTGCGTGATCTGGAAAAAGCAATTAAAAATAAATCTAACTACGTACTGTTGGATGACGGAACACATGGTGTCTTGCCCATTGAATGGCTTCACAAACTGGAGGAATACTTCCGCCTTGGTAGACGAGCAGGTGAGTTGCTTAAAACGGGCAAGATGAATTTTCAAGAATTGCTTGCCGTCTATGAAACCGATATGTTCGATAGCGGGGTAAAAGATGAGCTATTCCGTTTTAAGCAATGGAAAGACGGAGATGAAGACACAACAGTAAAGGTTCCGGAAGGATTTATCGGCCAGTTAAGACCTTATCAATTAGACGGCGTGAAATGGTTGCATAGTTTGAGCCGGCTAGGTTTCGGGGGGTGTTTAGCAGATGATATGGGTTTGGGAAAGTCGATTCAGATTCTTGCGTTCTTACAACTTAAGAAAGAAGAGGGAGGGGTCGGTACAAATTTAATCGTTGTTCCGGCTACCTTGTTGACAAACTGGCTACAAGAATTTGGGAAATTTGTTCCCTCGCTGCGGGTTTTCCTTTGGCATGGCGGAAAACGAATCCAGATCAATAGCGTGTCGTCGTGGGACGTTGTTTTAACGTCCTATGGAACTATGGTGGCAGATTTGGACCGTTTTCAACAAATCGAATTTGACCATATATTTCTTGACGAGTCACAACATATAAAGAACCTGGCATCGCAACGATATCGTGCTGCAAACCGATTAAAAGCAAGAACGAAGATTGCGGTGACAGGGACCCCCCTAGAAAATAACACTTTTGATCTATTCGGTCAGCTTTCATTTGCCTGTCCGGGGCTCTTGGGTAACAAAAGATATTTTCGTGATGTATATTCGACGCCTATCGACAAATTTGGTGTGAGTAAGCGTCTGGAAGCGTTGTTACATAAGATTAAACCTTTTGTCTTAAGAAGAACGAAAGCAGAAGTAATGGATGAGTTGCCTGAGAAAACGGAAATGGTGGTCTATTGTGAAATGGGGGAAGAGCAAAGAAAAATATATGACTTACATCAGCAGGAATTTCGGTCCTATATTTCAGCACAAACAGATGAGGAGTTAAGTAACAAAAATGCCATCGTGTTAAAGGGTTTGATGCGGTTGCGCCAAATTTGTGATTCCCCACTTTTGTTGAAGGATAAATATAGCGATGCGCCAAATGCCACGAAATTGGAGTGGTTGACAGAGGAAATTGAACAAAGGAGTGTCCGACACAAAATCTTATTATTCTCTCAATATGTGCATATGTTGGATCTGGTAGAAGAACAGTTGCATAAACAAGGCTTACAGACTGTTAAAATGACGGGTAATGTAAAAGTGAAAGATCGAAAGGAGCTTATTGAGCAATTTAAACACAATGAGGAGGTGAAGGTTTTTTTAATAAGCTTAAAAGTCGGTGGAGTCGGTTTAAATTTGACCGAAGCCGATTATGTGTATTTAATTGATCCGTGGTGGAATCCGGCAGTGGAAGATCAAGCCATTGACCGTGCTTATAGAATGGGGCAGCGGAAAAAGGTAATCGCTATACGACTGATCTGTAAAGAGACCATAGAAGAGAAAGTCCTCCAGTTACAACACAGTAAAAATGAACTGTTCACTAAACTGGTCGATTCAGCAACCCTCAACAAACAATCTTTTTCTAAAGAAGCTTTATTGCAATTATTATCGCATTAAAAAGTCCTAACTTTTAAACAAAAGTTAGGACCCCTCTTTTCGTGAATTGTCACTAAAAGGGTGGTAAGGAAAGGTTGATATGAACGCTCGTGCTGCGCGGATAACTTCGCGCATATTCCTCGTAGTAATACTCAGGATGTCTTTCTAGGGGTATGTTGGCCATTAACTGAATGCGTGCGCTCCCGAGATCTACATTCGCTAAAAAAGCAGGCACACTTTGCGAGAAAATCCAACGATTACTGGACCAATATACATATCCACCACGATAGGGATCATAAAATGTACAATAATCCCTGAAATAAACATGATGTCTAGCACGATAACGATGGGCGTGGGCCCATCTAGGATACCCGTAATAACGCTGCCGACGATGCTTCTCGTAATACCTTACCTGCTTATTATAGTGTTTATGGCTCTTTTTATAATAACCTCTATCATGTCTATAATGGTCCCGGTCTCCACGCCTATAATCGTGACCTCTGTGCTCGCGTTCACGTCCATGTCCGCGCCCTCTTCCGTGCTGCGCCAATGCTTCCGAATAAGTGAAAATCGATAAGAGCATCAGACATAAAGTAATAAATTTTGCTGTTTTCATGTTTTTCATTTTACATCTTATTGGAATGCGCATAGAAAAAAAGGTTTAATCATTCCTGTAAAGTAATTTCTCAAAAACACGCAAGCAGGTAATTGGAAAGGAACAGGAAATGATTGTTTTTTATAACATTTTTCACAAAATAAAATTGAATCCCCGCTAATTTTTAACAGATTATATATAAATATGATGTTGCTAATATTATTAGTGTCTGACTATTTTTTCTTTCTTTGTTAACCTGTTTCAGGTGTTTTTCAAAAAAAGGGTTTGGTATAAATCAGAGGTATTGCGAATTTCGCAATTGTAAATAGATTTGTTTTTTATTTTATTGATAATGAGTTTTTTACTTTATTTTTTGCAGCTTTTGGTTTAACGGATAATGGAGGTCATTGTCTTTACGCTGCTTTTATTCCTTTTATTACCCTTGAATTAATATCAAATTTGCAAAAATAAATTTTTATTATTTTTAATAAATTGATAATCAGTGATTTTTTATTCTTTATTTGAACTTTTTATTTGCTGTTATTTCCGTTGTTTAGCGAGTCTGTGCTGTGTCGTTTTTTTTGCAGATAAAGCTCGTACAGGTTGCTCAAATGACACTTTGGCAGAGAATTTTTTTTTGATGTATCTGCTGAAAATTCAATAAAATAAGGTATGCACATGCCTTATTTTTTTCAGAATACTTTTTTTTGCTTGTTTGATATTTATAGGTTGATAATTATTGATCATTTTGCGTTATTGAAGCAAAATATGTCGTTAAAATAGGTGCATTTGAATGAAAAAGTAAGGTATTTTAGTCCCTTTTATTCGTTGTTGTTTGTTTTAAAAGGCACTCATGCTACTTCGTGGTTTTTTCGCTAATTAATTCTTTTTAAAGGAGCTCAAGCTTTTTCAAGGTCCGCAAAAAGTGACGCAAAACCGAGCAAGGCGAGCTCATGAACGCCTAATGAAATAAACAACATAAACACCTTCTTCGGTATGTTAAAGTGAAATTCCTGGTTTTAGGGAGGAAAGCTGATAGTCAGATTTTTTTAAATAAAAAAACCCCACTTGGGGAGTGGGGCCGAAACCTAAGTTTCAAATCAACCTAAACCTGTCCTCATTTTAGCATATATCGTGCCAATATTGTAGATAAGACTGGTTGTACAAGCTGTTTTTACCGGTTAAATAGCTATATAATCATTAGCTATTTGGTATATGAGTCGCAATTAGCCGGTTACAGATAAAACGGATTTGTTGAAATAAATAATTAAAACAGTAAGTAACTAATAAGTTACCTGTTTGCTTACCTTTTGTATACTTGTTGTTGTAACATTTGTCGCTTGGAAACGACTAATGTTCAAAAAATAGATCAGATGAGTATAAGCAAACAGTTATTTGTATGTATTTTGATGCAGTTGGGGGCTTGTGTCGCTTTTGCGCAACAAGTTAGTGGACCAGGAAAGATAAAGGGAATAGTAATAGATTCTTTAACGAACAAGCCTATTGATTTTGCGACAGTAACCCTTTTAAAAAGTACATCCTCACAATCAATTACCGGCGCGTTGGCAAATGAGGGGGGATTATTCAATCTAGAAAAAATACCCGTTGGAAAATATAGGCTCATTATTAGTGCCATGGGATATAGTCCTAAAACAATTACATCGATCGAAATCACTGAACAAACCACTTCCCTTGATGTGGCCAATATATTGTTGAAACCTTCTGCAACGGAACTACAAGCGGTAGAAATTACAGGGCAGGTGCCGGTAGTCGAAAATAAAGTAGACAGACTTGTATATAACGCGGAGCAGGATGTAACGGTTGCTGGAGGGAATGCAGCCGATGTATTGAGAAAAGTTCCCTTATTATCGGTGGATATGGATGGTAATGTGTCTTTGCGCGGCGATCAAAACGCTCGTATCTTTATTAATGGAAAGCCGTCAGGGGCCATGACCAACAATGTAGCAGACGCATTGCGTATGATTCCGGCCGATCAGATTAAGAATGTGGAAGTCATTACCAGTCCTTCTTCTAAATACGATGCGGAGGGTACCTCAGGGATTATTAACATTATTACTAAAAAGAAGGATGTCGTGGGGGTAAATGGTTCCATTTCGGGAGGTATAGGTACGCGTCAAAACAACTTCAATGGAAATGTGAATGTGCGTAAAGGTAAATTAGGTGTTACTGCTAACCTGGGTGCGATGTGGGGGTGGCCCGTTACGACGGATGTCACCTTTGATCAACGATCGTTGACAGACGAGCCTTTGATTTCGCAGAATAGTGCTAGCACTACCAAGCGTGGTGGGGGAAGGGGGAGCATAAGTGTAGACTATGATATAGATGATAAAAATATTATCACCTCTTCGTTTAACTACAATCAATTTCGAATGGAGGTAGATGGTGATATGACGTCTATTTACGGTGGAGTTAATCAAATTTTAAGTAATTCAAGAAATCAGATTAAATTTCATGGATTTGATTGGAGCGCGGATTATACACATAAATTTGAAAAAAAAGGACAAGAATTAACCTTTGCGGGTCAATACTCAAAAAATAACAACAATACAGATTACAATACACTATACCAGCAACAGAATTTCAGACCGAACGAGATGGGTTATAACAATGGTATAAACGATGAACTTACCTTTCAGGTAGATTATACCCATCCTTTCAAGAAAGTCGTGCTGGAAGTGGGAGCAAAAGCCATCCTTCGAGATATTTCTTCTGATGTTACCGTCGATACCATGTTACAAAATGGTTCTTATATCAATCATGCGCAGCGGTCTTATGATTTCGGTTACAAACAAAATGTTGGTGCTGGTTATTTTACAGTTAGTGTACCATTTGCTAAAGATTATGAATTAAAAGCGGGTGCCCGATATGAATATACATTGCTTGATGGGGATGCGGTAGCAAATTTTCCAGCCTTTGAGAACAATTACCATAACTTACTTCCAAGTGTAGTGCTGTCGAAAAAGCTGGGACAAATGTCTAATGTCAAACTGAGTTATAACCAGCGTATTCAAAGACCTAGTTTGTTCTATTTGAATCCATTCCGGAACGAAGCAGATCCCGTGAACCAACGACAAGGAAACCCGGAATTGGATCCCGAGCTATCGCACAATGTCGAACTTGGTTATTCAACGATGATCAAAAGTACGATTCTGAATGCATCCCTATACTATAGGCGTACGAATGATGTTATCGAGTCAATTTATACCAATATTGGAACGGCAGATCAACCGATTGTATTGCAGAGCTTTGAGAATGTGGGGAGGAATAACTCATTCGGTACCAATCTGTTTGCTTCAGTCAATCCAATTAAGATTCTTACCTTACGGGGTAATCTGAATTTGTACACTTATGATATTAATCTTCAAAATATTGACGACAACTTAACCTCTCAGGCAGGTAATGTTTATTGGATGTACCAAGCCTTTTTAAGTGGTACTGTTAACCTAAAAGGAGGGCTGATTGCAGAGACATTTCTTATTCTGAATGCGCCGAGACGTACTTTTCAAGGCTATAATCCAGCCTTTAATATGTGGAGTATAGGTATGAAGAAGGAAATATTCAAGAAACAGGCAAGTATCGGATTGAATATTATCGATCCATTTAATGAGAAAAAGAATTTCAGATCGAAAATTCAAACAGCTAGCTACAGACAAGAATCAAACTTCGCTGTGCCATTCCGTTCTTTTGGTGTTACTTTCAGCTGGAAGTTTGGAAAGATGAATTATAATGCCAAACCAAGAAAAGAGAGAGGTATTCAAAATGACGATCAAAAGGCAGGGGAGAGTGGGCAAGGTCAACAGATGCAATAGACATAATTAAATACGGATGAAAAAAGCGGAACAGCCCATTAGCTGTTCCGCTTTTTTTAGAAATCGGGTGTAATTTTTTAATACCTCACGCGATAAAATTGGCTGGATATATTGCTGCTTTTCAGAGCTGTCCAAAATAAATTTTTTGGACAAAAAAGTGTATGTTCTCTGCTATAAGAAGCGCTATTTTAGTCGGGAAAGCAAAAGAATCCCCTGGTGTTGGTAATAAATTTAATATGGCTATCGGCTTTCTGACCTAAAACAGGGATCGAGTTAACACATAGATGAATTGTTTATATTAAAGGAACGATTATTTTATTCAACTTTTCTTGATAAAAGTTGAGCAAAATCAAGGCGTGTGTAGGCTACCTTGCATCTGATGGCAAAGCATTCATGGCGCGTATCGGAGCCGTTTCACTTCCTCAATCCGCTTGGGTAGTGCAACATGATCAGCGATGCAAATGCTTTGCTGCTCGTTGCTTCGGTATCCTCCAAGGCCGTTTTACCCACGCGCAGGGCTATATTAGGGCTGAAGATAATAATACGTCCGGTTAAAAGTAAAAGTCCCCGTTCTGCTGCAATGTCGCCTAGGAAATTTGCGGTTTGCACGTTGATGCATTACCGTTTAAAGCAAAGTTCCAAGCGACGAGTCTTTGGTTACTTTCTTCGGAAGAAAGTGACAAAATAAAGGTTCTATTTTTTAGGTAAAACCGACCAACGGAGCTCCTGTATTTCCTAATTATTATTTAACGTTTTGGACGGATGTGGCTGCTTTTTAAGACAGTCAGAACACCAAAATGAAACACTTGCGAAAAAAAATGAATTTATCTAAGTTTGATTAATCCCATAAAAGAACTCTGGTGATTTGATGGAAGGGAGCGAAAAAATCATATCTACCATTTGTAACAAGATGAATCTGAGCTAGTCAAATACGAAATAATTACCAAACCAAGTATGCGCCAAAGCATCACAATAATCGCACATATGAATAAAACAAAAGGAGTAAAGGGGGGACTGTTAATCGGCTTACTTAGTTTAACCGGTGCACTAACCGCGCAGGAGAAAATCCAATTCAAGGAATTTAAATTAGACAACGGGTTAAATGTTATTATGCATCAGGATAAAACCACACCCATTGCTGCCGTTTCTGTCCTGTATCATGTTGGTTCTAAAAATGAAAAACCGGAACGTACCGGGTTTGCCCATTTCTTCGAACATTTATTGTTTGAAGGGAGTGAACATATTGGTCGGGGGGAGTTTATGAAAAAAATACAGAGTATAGGGGGGACGCTAAATGCCTATACCTCGAATGATCAAACGTATTATCATGAAGTTGTTCCATCCAACTATCTGGAAACCGCTTTATACATGGAGAGTGAACGAATGTTACATGCTAAAATTGATTCAATCGGTGTGGAAACACAACGAGAGGTGGTTAAGGAAGAGAAACGTCAACGAATGGACAATCAACCCTACGGCTCTATATTGATTGAAGTATTAAAACGCGCTTATCATGAACATCCTTATCAATGGGCTCCCATTGGTTCTATGGAGCACCTGAATGCTGCTTCCCTGCAAGAGTTTATGGACTTCTATAAAACGTACTATGTACCGAACAATGCTGTTCTGTCCATTGCGGGGGATATTGATTATGCGCAAACAGAGACGTGGGTCCGCAAATATTTTGCGGAAATCCCCAAAGGAAAAAAAGAGATAATACGACCCTCGGTGATCGAACCCAAACGGAACCGGGAAATCCGTGATATTGTGTATGATAATATTCAATTACCGGCTGTTGTAGAGGCTTATAATCTGCCACGCAAAGACAGTCCCGATAGCTATGCGCTTAATATGTTATCTACCTACTTAGCCGGAGGAAAAAGCTCACTGCTTACAAAAGAAGTCGTCGATAAACAACAGAAGGCCGTGCAGATTATGGCCATGCCGTTGGATCTGGAAGACGGGGGCCTATTTTTATTTTTAGGTATTGCCAACATGGGGGTTGGGGCCGATTCACTTGAAATTGCGATTGATAAGCAAATTGACAAACTCCAGGCAGCAGGTATAACCGATCAGGATTTTGCGAAACTAAAGGCGCAAACTGAAAATGCTGTTATAAGTCGGCATGCCTCTGTTGCAGGTATAGCTGAAAGTTTAGCTGAAGCGAAGGTGTATTATGGTGATGCAAACGAAATCAATAAAGAGCTTGCCAATTATAATGAAGTTACCAAGGAAGACATACAACGTGTGGCGAAAGAATACCTGAACAAAGATAGTCGGGTCGTTTTACATTATCTCCCCAAAACCGGGGAAAGCAAGTAGATAAGGTTTAATAGACGGTTAAATAACCCTAAAGAAGCGCTTCCAAAAAAAATAGATATGAAAAGGATATATATATATACATTGTTATATTTTCTATCGCTCGGCCCTGTTTGTGCACAGGTCGATCGGACAAAATACCCGGAGCCGGGTCCTGCTCCTCAAATTAATATCGGCGATGCCGAAACCTTTACCTTACCCAATGGTTTAAAGGTGTTTGTCGTTGAAAACCATAAACTACCGCGTGTTACCTATTCATTGGTGTTGGATCGTTCACCCCTGTTTGAAGGAGAGAAAGCCGGCCTGACTGATATGGTTGGGGATATGCTGATGGGAGGTACAAAAAATCGTACGAAAGATCAGCTGGATGAAGAAATAGATTTGATAGGCGGAAAAATGTCCTTTGGATCTACAACAGCCAATGCCAGCTCCTTAACAAAATACCAAGATAAACTATTGACTTTGTTTTCGGATGTACTGTTAAATCCATCATTCCCTCAACTGGAACTTGATAAACTTAAAAAACAGACTATTTCCGCTATTGCAAGCTCAAAAGATAGTCCGGATGAGATTTCCGAGAAAGTGTCCAATGTGGTATTGTACGGGAAAGACCATCCTTACGGAGAGTTTGCTACAGAGAAAACAGTTGCCAATGTCCAACTATCTGATATTAAGGCATATTACAACACCTATTTTAAGCCGAATATCGGATACCTTGCGATCGTCGGTGATATTACCAAGCAAGAAGCCGAACGCCTAACCAAGCAATACTTCGGTAGCTGGCAGAAGGGAGAGGTGAAAAAACAAGAATGGGCAGTTCCGATGGCACCGCAGAAAAACGAAGTGATACTCGTAAAGCGTCCCACCAGTGTACAATCAGTGGTAAACATTACCTATCCACTTGAACTGAAGTATAATGACGCAGATGCAATCCCCGCTCAGGTATTGAACAATATTTTAGGGGGTGGTTCTGCCGGTAGGCTCTTCATGAATCTGAGAGAGCGAAAGGGCTATACCTATGGCGCATACTCTTCTTTATCTCCGGATAAGATTGTTGGGAATTTCAGTGCGAATGCCAGTGTTCGGACGGAAGTGACAGACAGTGCAGTGTATCAATTCTTGGCAGAATTAAAACGGATTGATAATAAAACAATTACTGAGCAAGAGCTGACGGACGCTAAAGCGATATTGGGCGGTAGTTTTGGTCGTTCTTTGGAGCAACCCGCTACGATTGCACGTTTTGCGATCAACACGGAGCTGCAGAATCTCCCGAAAGATTATTATAAAAACTATCTTAAAAATTTAAATGCGGTTACTGTTGAGCAGCTGAATACATTGGCCCCGAAATACATAAAGCCGGCTCATGCTTACATTGTCGTTGTCGGTAATACAGATACTTTTGAAGGTCGAATTAAGCAATTCGGTGAAGTTCGGTATTATACCAATACAGGTGAGCCGGAAGTGAAAACGACGATTCAGGATGCAAACTTGACTGCAGAAAAGGTCATTGATAAGTATCTTAATGCTATTGGTGGAAAAGATAAATTGGAACAGGTTAAAACGTTGAAGAGCATACAAGAAGCTGAAGTACAAGGTATGAAAATCACGGCTGAGCTATTGGTTGA
This sequence comes from Olivibacter sp. CPCC 100613, assembly GCF_036959255.1. Classification (NCBI taxonomy): domain Bacteria; kingdom Pseudomonadati; phylum Bacteroidota; class Sphingobacteriia; order Sphingobacteriales; family Sphingobacteriaceae; genus Olivibacter; species Olivibacter sp. CPCC 100613. The sequence continues at coordinate 212,296 of NZ_JAWMTI010000007.1, read as the reverse complement.
TCAAACGGAACCTATTGCTGTACAATCGATGAAAATGGGAGCTCAGGTTATGTCGAAGTTTATCATTCATGCCGATAAAGCCACCATGATCAATCAGGGACAAACGCAAGATGTGCCAGCTGAGATGTTCAAAGCCTTAAAAAACGCATTGGAGATCTTTCCGGAACTGAATTATGTAAAAAATGGAACGAAGTTGGCCTTGGACGGAATTGTGAAGGTAAATGATGAGGCATCCTATAAAGTGTTGATCACAACCGCAGATGGGACTAAATCGATCAATTATTATAGCGTTGCCAATGGTTTGAAACTAAAATCAGAAAGTGCCAGCGAAGGCGAAGCGGAAATAAATGAGTATAAAGAGTACAGTGGAATTAAGCTGCCTGCTGTTAGCACCATCAAAAGTCCCAATATTCCGGTGCCATTAAAAATGGTAGCGATTGAACAAGTTATCAATCCAACACTTACTCCAGCTGATTTTCAATAACCATATAAGGAGGTGATATATTGATATTACCTCCTTACGCAATCGATAGATTTTTTACTATTGAGAATGATTGTTTTCTGTGATAAATTCGTAATTGATATAATCCGTCTTTCTAAATCCGAACTTCTCGAACAAAGTTTGCGAATTTATATTATCAAGCTTGGTTGCTAGATACACCTTGCTTTTATTGGTTTTCTTGCTAAAGAATACAGCCTCGCTGAGTAGCGACTGTGCTACACCCTGATGTCGATACTCGTCCGCGATGTAGATGTCGTTCAACAACCAGATCTCCTTAATACCTGCCGGTGTGAAAAATGGGAACAGCAAGGTAAAACCTGTAATACTATCGTCTATGATGGCGATAAAGATAATACAATCTTGTTTTGTTAAACGATCTTTTAAAAATTCCTTTCCCCCCGCTAAGTTGTAATCCTGCCCCGCAGTTGTTCGATATTCGGCAAAAACAGTGGCAAGTGGTTCCAAGTCTTGCAAATTGGCTTGTCTGATTTTCATTTTATTCTTTTTAATAATGAAACTCCCGCTTACGGCAATGATATTGCTCGAAAGGTTCGTTGCTTCACAATATGGTAAATGAATTATTAACCATCTTCTTTTTTAATGGAGCATTAAAAATTTATATGGTAATGTAATCTCATAATTTCTATTACAAACCTACTATAAAAATTTGCCATTTATGTCATATAATGAACAATTAATGGAATTTTAATACGTTTCTGGCATAACAGGGCATGACAGTTGCCTGCTATAGATGCTTTATCTTGCACCACATGATAACCAACAAGAACCTTTGTATATATGCAGGCATTATTAGGTGTAATTTTTCATTTTATAGGTGGTTTTGCTTCAAGTAGCTTCTATATACCTTACAAAAAGGTGCGTGGCTGGGCTTGGGAGAGCTTTTGGATTATTGGAGGCTTGTTTTCGTGGCTCATCGTACCTCCTCTGGCGGCTTGGCTAACCATTCCCAACTTCAGTCAGATTATTAGTCAAACGGCTACTTCAACCTTAGGATATACTTATCTTTTCGGACTTTTATGGGGAATAGGAGGACTTACTTATGGCTTAGGTGTCCGCTATTTGGGTGTTTCCTTAGGGAGTAGTATCATGTTAGGCCTTAGCATGGTCATTGGGTCAATGCTACCTTCTATTTACTATGAATTTTTTCCACAGGAAGGAAAAGATACAATTAGCATGTTCTTTGGAAATGCATGGGGTTTGTACACGTTGGCAGGCTTGCTGGTATGCGTTGTGGGAATTTATCTATGTGGCTTAGCCGGCGTCAGAAAGGAACGAGATCTTGGGGGCCATAGTGATGCAAGCGGAAACAAAGAGTTTAATTTAAGTTTGGGCTTAGTGGTGGCAATTATTTCAGGCATACTTAGTGCCTGTTTTAATTTCGGATTGGAAGCAGGTAAACCGATGGCTATAGTTGCTAATGAATTATGGAAAGCAGGGCATCCGCGTGAAGGTGAGTTTCTTTTTCAGAATAATGTAACTTATGTAGTTGTGCTATGGGGAGGACTTACAACTAATTTTATATGGTGTTTTATATTGAATGTCCGTAACAAAAGTTTTGGAGATTATGTAGATTCAAAAACGCCGCTGCTCAAAAACTATCTGTTGTGTGCATTGGCCGGGACGACCTGGTATCTGCAGTTTTTCTTTTATGGAATGGGGGAGAGCAAGTTGGGGAATGGGGCAAGCTCTTGGATTTTACATATGGCTTTCATCATCTTATTGGCGAATGTATGGGGCGTTGTTTTGAAGGAATGGAAAGGGGTAAGTAAGAAAACTTATACAACCATTCTGGCGGGGATACTTGTTATTATCCTATCGGTACTGATTGTCGGTTTCGCAAAAGAAATGGCTTAACGAGGGCATCTGCAATATAGTTAATTAATAATTTGGTAATAAAATGACCGAAGGGTTTTAAAACGGAGAAAAAATAATAAGAACATGTCTGAAATAGAAAAAAGAAAATCATTTAAGCACGTTAGCTATTTATGGGATGATCAGGAAGCGGCTAAATTAGCAGGAGATGAGGTCGGCTTGTTGATTTATCGTTCTAATCTTTTAGGTGCCGATTTGCGTTTGACCAATTATGGTGGCGGGAATACATCATGTAAAGCAATGGCCAAAGATCCGTTGACAGGTGAGGAAGTAGAAGTGATGTGGGTAAAAGGATCTGGCGGTGATTTGGGTACACTCAAAAGAAGCGGATTGGCGGCACTTTATGTGGAAAGGTTGCGCAACCTAAAAAAGGTATATCGAGGGATTGATTATGAGGACGAAATGGTGGAACTCTTTAATCACAGTATTTACGATTTGTCTTCCAAGGCACCTTCCATTGATACGCCGCTGCACGGCTTTTTACCGTTCAAACATATCGATCATTTACATCCCGACGCAGCGATCGCTATTGCGGCTGCAAAAGATGGTAAGCGTATCACGCAGGAACTCTTTAAAGGAACTATTGGCTGGGTCGAATGGCAGCGCCCGGGTTTTGATTTAGGCTTAAAGTTGAAACAATGTTTGGATGAAAATCCAGGTATTAGGGGTATTATGTTGGGGTCGCATGGCCTTTTTACATGGGGAGACACTGCCTATGAAAGCTATATTAATACCTTAGAGGTTATCGAAACTTGTGCCGACTATTTAGAACAACATTATGGACAGGATGGCCCTGTATTCGGCGGGCAAAAGATAGACAGTCTTTCGCCTGCGCTTCGCCAGACGCAAGCTGCAGCAATAGCACCGATATTAAGGGGATTTTGCTCTTCGGAACGTCCCATGGTTGGTCATTTTACCGATGACGAACGGGTGCTCGAATTTATAAATTCCAATGATTTGGACCGACTTGCCCCTATGGGTACAAGTTGTCCTGATCATTTTCTGCGTACGAAGATAAGTCCCTTAGTACTGGAGCTTTCAGCCAATGATGATTTAAGTGATGTAGAACAATTAAAGACGAAGCTTAAACCTGCTTTTGATGCCTATCGCGCAATGTACACGGATTACTACGAAACGTGTAAACACCCAAATAGCCCCGCTATCAGAGATAGGAATCCCGTCATTATTCTTTTTCCAGGTGTAGGTTTATTCTCTTTTTCAAAAGATAAACAGACCGCACGCGTGGCGGCTGAATTTTATATCAATGCCATTAATGTAATGAAGGGAGCGGAAGCGATTTCCGCGTACACATCTTTACCACGGCAGGAAGCGTTCAATATTGAATATTGGTTGTTGGAGGAGGCGAAGCTACAACGCATGCCTAAACCGAAAGCACTTTCCGGTAAAATTGCACTTATCACCGGAAGTGCGGGTGGAATTGGAAAAGCAATCGCTGTCAAATTCGTTGAGGAAGGGGCTGTCGTCGTTATCAACGATAATGATGAAGAGCGACTGAAAAAGGCCGATGAGGATTTTAAAGGCCGTTTCGGAAAAGATGCTTATATCACTACCAAATTAGATGTGACAAGTGATGCTGATATCGATACCGCTTATAATGCGGCAAGTTTAGCCTTCGGAGGTGTTGATATTGTGATTAATTGCGCTGGACTTTCTATATCGAAACCACTGCAAGACCATACAGACAAAGATTGGGATTTGCTTTACGATGTGCTTGTAAAAGGTCAGTTTAAAGTAACACAGGGCGGGGTTGCTGTTCTGCGGAAGCAAGCTATAGGGGGTGATATTATTAATATCGTTAGTAAAAACGCCTTGGTTTCAGGACCAAACAATGCCGGATATGGGTCCGCTAAAGCAGCACAACTGCATCTGAGTAGATTGAATGCTGCTGAACTGGGCGGAGATAAAATTCGTGTAAATGTGGTTAATCCGGATGCCGTAATTTCCGATAGCAAAATATGGGAAGGAGCTTGGGCGGAAGGACGAGCCAAAGCCTATGGAATAAAGGTCGAGGAGCTTCCTGCTTATTACGCAAAACGCACCTTACTTAATGAGATCATCCTACCCGAAGATATCGCCAATGCCTGTTTTGTTTTTGTGGGCGGACTGCTTAATAAGTCAACCGGTAACGTATTAAATGTAGATGGCGGTGTGGCGATGGCTTTCGTCCGGTAATTGTAGTATTAGCTAATGAAAAAACTTGAACGGATTTAGTAAATTCACCTGCTAGTAACGACTAACTGATTAGGAGTAACAATTATGAATATAGAAAAGTATAAAATTGAGGAATACAACCAGCAAGTAAAAGCAAAGCATACCCGCAAATTGGAAAGTCTGGTTGAAGATATAAATAACTACGAGGCGATATTGCAGAAACTGATTGATTTTCAGATAGCTATACCGAGTTGGGCGCTAGGGTCGGGGGGAACTCGCTTCGGACGTTTCCCCGGGGGCGGTGAGCCTCGGAGCTTGGAGGAAAAAATTGAAGACGTTGGTTTATTGCATGCCCTGAATAAATCGAGTGGTGCGATCTCGCTACATATTCCCTGGGATGTTCCGAAAGATTATCAGGAAATAAAAACCTTAGCTGCGCAATATGGGCTTGGTTTTGATGCCATGAATTCCAATACTTTTCAAGATCAACCGGGGCAGGCGCTTAGTTATAAATTTGGATCTATGCAGCATGTAAATGCCGCAGTTCGCAAACAGGCTGTGCAGCATAACATCGAAGTGATACAACATGGGATTGAATTGGGTTCCAAGTCGCTCACTGTCTGGCTGTCTGATGGATCATGCTTTCCTGGGCAACTTAATTTTAGAAAAGCCTTTCAGCGCACACTGGAAAGTCTTCAGGAAGTATATGCTGCCTTACCGGATGATTGGAAGATATTTGTGGAGTACAAAGCTTTTGAACCTAATTTTTACTCTACAACAGTAGGCGATTGGGGACAGTCATTTTTATATGCCAGTAAATTGGGACCTAAAGCATACACCTTAGTTGATCTTGGTCATCATTTACCGAATGCCAATATTGAGCAAATCGTTTCGCTGTTGCTTATGGAAGGCAAGTTAGGCGGATTTCATTTTAACGACTCAAAGTATGGTGATGACGATTTGACAGCGGGGAGCATCAAACCCTATCAGTTATTTTTAATCTTTAATGAGCTGATTGAAGGGATGGATGCCCGAAAAATGAGTCATTCGACTGATTTGGGGTGGATGATTGATGCTTCACATAATGTAAAAGATCCTTTGGAAGATTTGCTTCAATCGGTAGAAGCCATTATGCTTGCTTATGCACAGGCGCTTTTAGTAGACAGACAGGCCTTGGCGGCGGCACAAGAAGATAACGATGTTGCCAAAGCGCAAGAAATACTACAGGCAGCTTTCCGTACCGATGTCCGGCCATTAATAGCCGAAGCAAGATTCCGCGCAGGGGGGGCCTTGAGCCCTATAGAATTGTATCGGTCATTAAACGTTCGCGAAGAATTGGTTAAAGAAAGGGGTTCGAAAACAGTCGCTACAGGATTATAGAAATTAGCCAATCAGCTAATTACCACATAGGCTAATTTATGAACTCGAAACCAGCTACGAATAAGAAACAACCAATAACGAACAACGAATAAGATGAGCATTCCGGTTATTGCCATATTTGATGTAGGAAAGACAAATAAGAAGTTATTTTTGTTTGATGAACATTATCGAATCGTATTTGAACGTTCTGCCCGTTTTACGGAAACGGTTGATGAAGATGGTGATCCTTGCGAAAATCTTGCAAGTCTTCGCCTGTCTGTATTTGACTCCTTGCACGAAGTATTCCGCAAAGATGAATTTGAAATAAAAGCGATTAACTTTTCTACTTATGGCGCTAGCTTTGTGTATATTGATGAAAGTGGAAAACCGCTAACACCACTTTATAACTATTTAAAGGCTTACCCTGAAAGCCTAAAAGATCAATTTTACGATCAATATGGCGGGGAGGAGAATTTTGCCTTACAGACTGCCTCACCTGTATTGGGAAGTTTAAATTCAGGTATGCAATTGTATCGGTTAAAGCATGAAAAGCCGGCTGTCTTCAATCAGTTATACAAAGCCTTGCATTTACCTCAATATATGAGCTTCCTGATATCGGGTAAAGTGTACAGCGATATGACTAGTATTGGTTGTCACACGAACTTATGGGATTTTCAGAAGAATGGTTATCACGATTGGGTAAAGCAGGAAGGGCTTTTAGATAAATTGGCACCTATTGTACCGGCAGATTCAGTTTTTCAGGCGTCTTTTCCCGGAAACAACTATGCTGTTGGTACTGGATTTCATGATAGTTCGGCTGCCCTAATTCCCTACTTGGTAAACTTTACCAAACCTTTTGTACTGCTGTCAACCGGCACATGGTGTATCAGTTTAAATCCTTTTAATGAAGAGCCTTTAACGAGCGGGGATTTGAAGGCCGATTGCTTATCTTATATCCATTATCAAGGGAAACCGGTTAAGGCTTCCCGTTTGTTCGCGGGCTATGAGCACGAACAGCAAACCAAGCGAATCGCTGCTCATTTTAATGTCTCCACGGCTAAATTGAAGACAATAAATTACGATGCGCTTGTAGTGGAGAAATTGAGTCGGCAGACAGACGAACAAGCAAATGAGAGCCCACAGGAGCGTTTAACTTTATTCGGTAGACGTGATCTAGCTAACTTTAATTCGGAAACGGAAGCCTATCACCAGTTGATGCTCGATTTGGTTCATGCACAGAAAACCTCAACTGATTTAGCAATTGGTAACTCGCCCGTAAAACGATTGTTCGTTGATGGAGGTTTTGGAAAAAATGTAATTTATATGAACCTGTTGGCAGAAGCGTTTCCCCAAGTAGAAGTATTTGCTGCCTCCATGGCCCAGGCAACAGCAATTGGTACTGCTTTAGCGATTCATCGTTCCTGGAATAGCCTGCCCTTTCCAAATGACATTATCGAGTTGAAATATTATGCACCGGTGAAAAAAGTTAGTTCCTAGCGCTGCAAGCCTGCGTTTCCTTATGATCGCAGTGTTTAAAAGACTTTGCGCCCTTGGTTTTTCAATTAAAGAATAGGAGCTTAAAGGTGCTACCTCTTCCTTTAATGGACTGAACATGGAGTTGTATATGATGGTAATTGCAAATGCTCTTCACAATGGTAAGCCCTAAGCCGTAGCCCATATTGTCCGCATTGCCGGACTTCTTGAATCGATCAAAGATAAGTGGTAGCTGCTTCTCATCGATTCCTATTCCCGTATCTTGAATAATAATTTCATAGTAATCCGTATTCAGCATTGCATCTTGAATAACAATTTGTCCTCGATCGACATTAAACTTGATCGCGTTGTTAATGAGGTTATAGAATAAGTGAAATAGTAAGTCTTTATTTACATTCGTTAGCCTTTTATTAATTGTCAACTTCGATATTGATTCGATCTGCTTTTCTTCTAGCTTGATTGCTAACTCCTCTATTACATCTTGGATTAAATCCTTGGGATAAACGACGTCGCTTTTTGCAAATTGTTCATTGTCTATCCTGGAAATTAATAGCAGCGAACCGGAAATTTTCTTTAGTCGAGTTAATGTTTTCATCATCTCAACAATGTGTCGGGCGAGTGCCTCATCTAGCTCATCTTCCGATAATAGATTTTCCATTTTACTTTGAAGAATACTAATGGGCGTCATAAGCTCATGGGATGCATTTGCTGTGAACTCCTTTTCTTTTTCAAATGCTTCATTTACTTGATTCATTAGGATCAATAATGATTCATCTAAATATCTAAAATCAGATGTACTTGTCTTTATCAAGGGCTGCTGATCTTTAAAAGGGAATTTACGATTAAATAGTCTCATTCTAATAATCTTGCGCAATGGTTGAATGACTAGACGTAAAAAAGTTAGATCGATTATTAATGTCAAAGCTATTAACACAATGAGCGTATAGAGTGTAAAACGTTGCAATGGCTTGTTGTATTGATTGATGCTATTTACCGTCTTTCCTATTTCTAATAAGTAGGCTTGGCCTTTATCCTGAAACGTAAAGCTTAGAATTCGATAATTTAGCGTGTCATTTTCTACAATTCGTTTCGATTCCTTGATGTTATCTAAATGAAGGTCAGCGGAAGTTGGCTCAATCGCGATATACTCCTCCTTGAGCATCGTATAGCTTCCATATTCTGTATCGCCCTGGAGATAATAGTTCAATCCATTCCGTTTCAGGTCGATGAGTACTTTTCTTTTTTGCTGTTCCAAAATATAGTTAGTGTACTGAGATGCAATATGCTGAACGAGAAGAGGTAGAATCAGGATAAAAATAATTACAATAATTAGTTTTGAACAACTCGTAAATAGTAAAAGTTTATTAGAGAGTTTCATAATAGCGAAGCCTTTAATGCTGTTAATAACTCATTTTATAGCTTTATTCGGTAGCCGACACCACGAACGGTTTCGAGCCATTCGGTGTTTGCCCACACCCCTAGTTTTTTTCTTATATTTTTAATGTGAGCATCGATGTAATTCGAATCATTTTCATCAATAGCGTAGCTCCCCCAAATATGCTCGCTCAACTGCATTCTGGTTAATACCCTATTTTTATGGAGTAATAGATAGCTAAGTAAATCGAACTCTTTTCTTGATAAATCGATGGGTGTATTATCAAATAGAATTAACCGTTTCGGGAGGTCAATACGGAAAGCACCTAGAGGAAGCAGTTCATCTTGCAATTTAAATTTCCTTCGGGCAATCGCGTGCATACGAGATTGCAACTCCAAAAGATAAAAAGGTTTTGAAAGATAGTCATCTGCCCCTAAGTCAAGTCCCGTAATCCGATCATCCAAATTCCCCCTTGCGGTTAATATGATATAAGCAGCTTCTTCATTATACTTTTTAGCCTTTCGTAAAATATCAAGTCCATCGCCATCTGGTAAGCCCAAATCGATCAAAATAAAGTCGTATTTATTCAATGCTATTTTTTCAGCTCCTTCTTGATAAGTATGGGCTAGGTCGCAAACATAGAAGGCTTTTTTTAAGAATTCGCCGATTTCATATGCCAACGTTTTTTCATCTTCTACAATGAGTACTTTCATAATTGAAGGCTTTAAAATTGATAATAAAAGGCAATACCAAAAAAGGATTGCGCTCGCTTAAACCCTTCTTCCGACGGTGCAATAAGCGATAATTGATAGCTTAATTCTGCCAAATAATTGCCATAACTATAGCTTATAGGAAGCTTCATGTTATATGACAGCATCGAAAAGGATTTGGAAGGCACGTATTCAATTTTGTCTCCTGAATTTCCCGGATTGTCAGGCGGTTTACCATTTCCCATTTCTTGTCCGCGTTGATTCTTCGCACGAATATAGGTCTCATAATAATTCCTCGTACCCGCTATTAGCTCTAATGAAGGTTCAAAGCTGATCTGTTCTGCTTCGGTAAATAAATTTCCAAGGTTGATGTCTTTTGAGTGAGATAGGGTTAAAAAAACATCGCTGTCATGTCCAAAAGCATAATCAATGTTCAGCGCGCTTTTGAACCAGGTCCAGTTATAGCTGGCAGACCCATTGATATTGCTGGTAAGTGATGCTTGAAGTAAAGGGGAATTCGATGGGTAAAATGAATGTGTATACATTATACCGGTCGAAAATCTGTCACTGAAACCATAATCATATCCAACGCTTAGGTCTGTTCCTGCGATGCCGGAACCATAATTTAAAAATTTATAGGAGCTAGCCGAAAAATACATCCCAAACGGTAGCTGAACGGTTCCATTCAAGAGTATATATGGTAACTTCTCCTCTGTAACTTGTCCATAATAATCAATATTGGTCTTGTAAAGAGCGGCTAAAGTATAGGTTACCTTCTCTGAACTGTCGTTTGTTTGTTGTCCGTATAGGGCTAAGAAAATAAAACAAGTGAAGATTGAAGCTAATGTTAATTTCATTTGATACTAATAATTAGTGCTTCTTGATTTTAGGCCGAACGATTTTAGGTCTCACCTTAACGTTGGTTCTTACTTTAGCAGGTATATTTTGCTTTTTTGCTTTCGGTACTTGTTTTACTTCCTTTTGCGGTTCCGATTTAACGTTTTTTTTCTCTCTTTTTTTTTCATCTTGTCGCACCTTATATATAGTGCTGCTTCTGTCAACTTCTAAATACGGTATTGCAGATGCGCGTGCAGGAAAGATATGCAATACGCAGACACTTAATATAAATAACAGTAATATACGTAAGTGATAACACTTCGACATGGACCAACGACTTTCTTAATTGAGCAGACACTCTTTTGTCTGCTAAACAAAGATCAGCTCTTTACATGAAAAATAGATGAAATATTTAAACAAAAAAAATTGAGAATTTCATGTTGTTTTCATCTTGTCATCTCAACTTTGAATCAATATTTATCTATGAAAAACATGTCGGGCAATGGGTTGGAATTTAGCAGTTGGATGAGGAGAGCATTGCTCACGGAAACAATTAAAACAATGCGTATGAAAACGAATAACATTTATTTGGCATTAGGTATAGCAATTTCGGGACTTTTTGCCTTCACAGCATGTGATAAGAATGATGGTGCTGGTGGTGGAACGACTAAAGTAGAAGTTCGTATGACAGATGCTCCTGGCAATTTTGATGAAATTAATCTCCACGTTAAGGAAATTATGTTGAAATCAGGGGAACAATCGTACACATTTGCTGCGGAAGCCAATTGGTTTAATATTCTCGATTATAGAATTGGAACGAATAATCCTGATATTTTGGTAGCTTCCGGCGAAATGCCAAGTGGAGATATTACAGAAATCAGATTGGTATTAGATGATGGGAATACAATTGTCGTAAATGGTGTAGAGCATGCGTTGACGACACCCAGTGGCCAGTCATCTGGTTGGAAAGTTAAATTAACAGAGAACCCGGTTTTAGTGCCCGGTGTAACTTATACGCTGTTATTAGACTTTGATGCTGCTAAATCGATCGTTCAGACAGGAAATGGGAAATACATGTTGAAGCCCGTCGTTAGAGGCGTGACTGCTGCAACATCGGGACTTATTTCCGGCTCTGTATTGCCTTTGGAAAGTTATCCTGAGATACTTGCTATTCGTGGAGTTGATACAATCGGAACCGTTGCCGATCCGTTAACCGGTACGTTTACCATCGGTGGACTAGAAGAGGGGACCTATTCGTTGAAAATCATACCAGTGGATACCCTTAATGTCAGCGACAGCACAATTACCAACGTTTCAGTTTCGCTCGGTCAAAACACAAATGTAGGTGTAATTGATTTGGGTAATTAAATCAAATCATCGCAACGCTAAAGTAGATTCAGATGAAAAAGTTATTATTGTTTGTTACTTTAGTAACACTAGGGAGCATCCCAATAAAATCAAAAGCCCAAGTACAGGTAAGTATTAATATAGGTTCTCAGCCGATTTGGGGGCCCGTTGGATACGACTACGTCGACTATTATTACTTACCCGATATCGAAAGTTATTATTATGTGCCCTCAAGGCAATTTATTTACCTAAGCAACGGGGCATGGGTTTTTAGTCTGAACTTACCATCACGTTATAGTGGATATGACTTATACAGAGGATATAAGGTGGTGATGAACCAGTCAAAACCTTATCGATATTTTAATAATCACAAGGTTAAATATGCTAAGTATAGGTCGAACCATTCGCAGCGAATAATTGCACGAAGTAATAACCCTAAATATTACGTCGTTAAGGGACATCCAAAATATGAAGTAAGAGGAGGTAGCGGGAAAATGAAAGGAAATCACACTATAAAAAAAGGTGGTGGCCAAAAAAAGGGACACGGTAACCACGGACATAGTAAATAAGTCCCTATTCTAGCTTTGTGCCATAGCACCTGGTTTATTGTTGACCAGGTGCATATGGTTTGGCCGATTTGGATCCCGTTGCTTTTTTGACCTGACCTGGAGGTACTTTTCCACTTCTTCCCGCAGTTCTCGTCGTATAGCAGGAACTGCACAAAAACAGTCCAGATAGGGTAATTAGAAAATAAATCTTTTTCATCTTGTTGCTTTTAGCACTGTCTATCGAATATAGTGCCAAAATCAACTCATTATACCTATTCCTGCGTTTATATATTCTTGCTCTCTTACATCCGGTATGTTGTTGCTGATCAACCAATTCTTAAATAGGTTCTCATCCGGGGCTATGTGATGTACAATACGCCCGTCAGTTAAAAGTAAGGTGAAAAGCTCCAGATTACTTATGTATCTTTTTATTTTATATGCAGGGTATTCAAATCCGTCCACGTAAGTAAAGGAAGTTTCCATAGTAAACAGGGGTTTAATTATAGCATCTAAATTATTGGTTTTACCTTGTAAATATCTGATAAAGAAAAAGTTGATCAATTAACGCGAAAGTGTGTGCATAGATGTTCCAGGCTTTTCCTAACCTGCAAGAAAATATGAGTTACTAATTGATCGTTTTTTATCACAGTTGCGCAGCAACTGTATCGCGCTCTTATGAACGGGATCGATTCTATTAACCTGGATTCAGGTTAATAAATCTACATAATCAGAAATGTATCGTTTTCCGGATGGATTTAACAGATAAATGTTATCTTGCCTTGTCCTGATATGACCTTATCACTTTTTATTATGAGAGCATTCTTCATGGTGTGCAGCACCTTGGTTACTTTACTTTTCTATCATCCCGTGCTTGCGCAGCGAACGGAACTGATCCATTTTGTACAACCTTTAGCCGGAACGGCGGCTAGTAACACTGATGCGGCAAAAAAGCACAGCGAAGCGAATTCGGAACAGTATGCCAACACAATCCCGGCTGTCACGGCACCTTTTGCTATGACACAATGGACACCTCAAACCCGAAAGACCGAACAGAAATGCATTGCTCCCTACTACTATAGCGATTCGTTGATCAATGGTTTTCGCGCCAGTCATTGGTTAAGCGGTTCTTGTACACAAGATTATGGCAGTTTCAGTGTGATGCCCGTGAGTGGTTCATTGCAAAATGCGTTGCAACAGGTAGAGAGTCCGTTTTCACATCACAATGAACAAAGCAATCCGGCTTATTATCAGGTGACGTTGGACCGCTATAAATTGCAAATAGAATTAACGGCTACCGCTCGGTGCGGAATGATGCGCATTACTGCGCTGGAAAGTGATAGTGTTTATTTATTAATTAATGCCAATAGTGATGAACACGAAGGCCAACTGGAACTCAGGGAACAAGGTGGGGTCGTGGGAAAAAATCCCATTCATCGCATTTATCAAGGTTGGGGTAAATATGCGGGATTTGACGGCCATCTGTATTTAATGGCGGAAAAAGCACCTTCGGCTAAAGGAACTTATTATCAAGCTAAAGTAGCCGAAACTACTGCAATCAAAAGCGACGAAACAAGTGGTATTTATTTGGGATTTTTTCTTAAAAAGGGAGAAACGTTCTGTTTTAAAATGGGAACTTCCTTTACCAGTGCTCGAGGAGCCGAACAAAATCTACAGAAGGAAATTCCATCCTGGGCATTCGATCAGGTAAAACAAAAAGCGATCGATGAATGGGAACAAGCCTTGGGAAAAATCGTCCTGCAGGACAGTGATATACAGGCCAAGCGTATTTTTTATACGGCCATGTATCACGCTATGCAGCATCCACGTTTATTCAACGATGTTGACGGGCGTTATCCAAAATTTGCAGGCAATAATGAATATCGGCAAACGAAAGAAGGGGGCTATTACGATGATTTCTCCATGTGGGATATTTATCGTGCGCAGATACCATTGTTAGAAATTATCGCACCTGATTTAGTAGATGATTTTGTCGCCTCCCTCATTGACAAGGGCGAGCAAGGTGGATGGATGCCGATTTTTCCTTGCTGGAATAGCTATACTGCTGCTATGATCGGCGATCATGCTGCATCGCTTATTAGTTCGGCCTATCTGAAAGGTATTCGACAAGTAGATGCTGGTAAAGCATATGCGCTTTTGCGTAAAAATGCCTTTGATGTAGCTGATTCGCTTACTTATCAGGAAGGTAAAGGAAGGCGTGCTTTAGCATCCTATCTTCAATATAATTATATTCCTATGGAAGATAGTGTGCCGATAGCATTTCATAAAAAGGAACAAGTGAGTCGTACCTTAGAATATGCTTATGATGATTATGCATTGGCCATGTTCGCAAAATCACTTGGAAAGTCTGCGGATTATAGGCAGCTGTTTGCACGGGCAAAGAATTATGAAAAGATATTCGATCCAGCAGTTGGGATGGTTCGCGGGCGTTACATGGATGGAACTTGGTATAAGCCATTTTATGCAGAAAAGCGGGAACCGTATATTACCGAAGGGACACCGCATCAATATACCTTCTATGTGCCTCATGATATTCCAGGTTTGGCGAAACTGATGGGGGGACAGGAAGCTTTGGAAAGCAGTTTGGATCGTTTGTTCTCGGAAGGAGGCTATTGGCATGGTAATGAACCTGGGCATCAAATTCCCTTTCTTTATAATTATACGCGTTCGCCTTGGAAAACGCAGGAACGTGTTAGGCGTCTTTTAAAAGAAGAATATAGTGACGGACCGGGAGGGCTAAGTGGAAATGATGATGCCGGACAAATGTCTGCCTGGTATGTTTTTGCCTCACTAGGTTTTTATCCAGTCGATCCGATTTCCGGGAACTATCTATTGACAAGTCCTTTATATAAACGTTATGAAATGCTTCTGCCAAATGGTAAAAGGTGGCGTGTAAGTTGTGATCAAGAACCGGATACTCACCGTTATATTCAATCAGTTGTCCTAAACGGACAGGATCTTGGAAGAAATTATATTAGCTATCAAGAGATTATGCAAGGCGGGGATTTGGAGTTTCATTTGACAAACGAGCCCACGGAATGGGGGAGTACCGAAAAAGAGCAAGCGAAGGGGCTTCGAAATTAGCACCATAAAAAACCCCTTATCCTAACAGGAAGAGGGGTTTTTTATCAGTTTATTGTGATAAAGCGATCGTTTTTATTTAACACCCGTTCGGGTATCCCACCACATCTGTTGTCCCCAAACATAGTCGGACACATTACTTAACACAACATCTAGATTTTCCCTATTAAATAGATATTCATTATTCGGATAGGGTAAGCGGAAAGGTTGGTCATTATGAGCATCGCCATATATAGAATTCAGAGACGGGTAATTGGTAGACGGGATGCCTGTTCTGCGATATAGGGTCCAAGCTTCAAAGTTGTCTTTAAATAATGCAACCCACTCATCCCACCAAATACGTTCCAATGTGTTATCCCATTTGCCTTTTCCGGCAAGGTAAGCGTTGGTCGCAGCTGCGTTTATTCCATTGTCTTCCATTGATAATTGTACAGCTTTTTCATAGGCTTCTTGTGCACCGATACCCACATTATAACCAAGCATAGCCGCTTCTGCCATAATGTAATAACTTTCACAGGATTTAAAGAAGGGAGTAAAGCCGGCAGCGTTATTCATATAGCGATCGCCTATGTAGGAGATGCGAGTTAATACAGGGGGAGGGGTTTTGGCACCATTCTGATAACCACGGTATTCTCCATCTGAGGCGGTATTGGCCACACTGGCGATACGGGGATCTTCCATTTCTTTTAACTGAGCTATGAAAATATCCGACATACCAAAATTGTTTACACGTGAATCTCCTGTATATCCCGTTTTATACCAGGGTTCGTAATAAGGTGCCGCGCCCGGCCAATACAAATAGCAGTTGTCTGCATTAGAAGTAATTACGGGATATTTATCAGGCTGAGTACAAATTTCTTCAATCGTACTTTTGGCCATTTCGGGAGCAACGCCAGCTATATGAATGGCCATCCGAAGTCGTAGGGAATTGCAGAAACGTCGCCATTTCTCCATGTCGCCCTGGTAAATGAAATCTCCTTCTCCAACTTCATCGCTACCGAAACCAGCGGCCATTTCATCTGCTATTGTCTTTAAACTAGTCATCACCGCGGGATAGATATCTTCTTGTTTGTCGTATTTTGCTTTTAGTATTCCACCCTCTTCTTCCGCTCCCTGAAGCGCTTCTGAATAGGGGACGTCACGCCAACCGTCCGTTAAATATTGCCACATATAGCATTGCCATAAGCGGGCGATCAAACGAATGTTTTTATAGGCATCCGCTGCTTCTTCCGTTTTAGCTAGTAGATCCTTTAATTGGGTATTGTTATAATAACAAGCATACCAACGATTACCGTAGGTATTGTTAGTAGGGACCAATCCACCCATATAATCCAAATACTGTATTTTAACGATGTAACCGGCAAAGGTGCCGTAGCCATCAATATCGCCTCCAAATTGCTCCCCCGAATTCCGCAAGACATTTGCTAACATATTCGTTGGTGGTACATCCGGTAGTGCATCCGGATCGGTGTTGACTTCATCAAAAGTCCTAGAGCATCCACTTATCGCCGTAATTATTGCAACGATAGCTATTGTCATCAATCTATTTCTAATTTTCATGATTTTTCTTTGTTAAAATGTAACGCCTAACTTCAATCCAAAACTACGTGAGGTAGGTACGGACGCTTGTTCAAAGCCTACACCGCGGCTATCGCTCGAGACACCTCCAGTTTCAGGATCCAGGCGCATGGTATTCGATTTATGTACCCAGAGTAAAGCTAAGTTCGATCCAATAAGTGATATGTTAGCTCGTTTAATACCTTTAAAGCGTTGTAGATATTTTTGTGGAACTGTGTAAGTGATGGATGCTTCTCTTAATTTCAAAAAGGATCCGTCAAACACATACATTTGGTCGATACCACCAGATTCATACCAGGTTTGGGCATCGGTGGCGATGGTATTTTCTACCCAGGAGCCATCTGCTGCCTGCATGGCAAATCGCTCTTCGGGCATTACATCAACACCGGCAACGATTGGCCGTTCGCGTACACCGTTTTCAGCAGTAATTTCGGCAGTTCCAGCTACATAACTATGGCTCATAGTTTGCGACCAGATATCGCCTCCCTTACGCATATCCAGCATAAAGCCAAATGAGAAGTCTTTAATGGTAAAGTCATTACGCCAGCTTAGTAAGAAATCCGGATTAATATTTCCCAAATTTTGACTTGCCTTACTTCTGACCAAACCGTCAGAAGTAACTTTTATAGCTCCTGCCATCGGACCGTCCTCCACGCGATCGTAGCCTGGACCAACTAGCATTCCCCAAGGTTCACCGGCTCTGGCCATTGTAGCAATGCCCCAAGTCCAGCCAATCTGATAATCGTTAACACCTAATTGTGGATACAGCTCAATGACTTTGCTTTGGTTTTTAGAGAAGTTTATCGTACTCCGCCAATTCAAACCGCTCTCTTTTTTGAGGACATCCCCGTACACCATAATCTCGACACCCTTGTTTTGTATCTCGCCGGCGTTTAAAACCATGCGGTTAAAGCCTACCACATTGGACGTATTCACATTTAGAATCTGATCCACGGTTTTTTTGTAGTAGTAAGTGAAATCGGCGTGTAATCGATTGTTTAAGAAACCCAATTCTGTTCCTACCTCCCAAGTAGCCGTGTTCTCCGGCGTTAAATTTTTATTTGGATAGGTCATACTTTTGTACATCTGTGCTATGCCGCCAAAAGAATTGCTTTGCGCATAATAATACAGCTGATTCTGATAAGCTGAGGTCCCTGCACCAATCTCGGCCCAACTGCCACGTAATTTCCAGAATGACAGGACTGTTCCGCTTAGACTAGGAAAGCTTGTAGTAGGCAGCCAAGTTAAACTAAGCGAAGGATAAAAGAAGTCGTCTTTTACGGTTGAGCTCCAATCATTACGCAAACTAGCATCGAGGTACAATTGCTCTCTCCAGCCTAGTGATGCAGACCCATATACGGAATTAGATCGGATATGAGTATGGTCCATTTCGGTAATGGCATCCCCTTTCTTATTAGCAATAGTATAGACGCCCAACACAGTTAATGCGTCCGCTCCTTGCATTGTTCTTGACCATTTCGCATCTCGATAGTTGACTCCTGCCATGGCAAATAGGCTGAAATCGTTTAGCTGTTTATTGAAAGATGCAATAAAATCCAGGTTTAACTCCGTGTTATCCTGTTTGATGTCTCTGAACATCCCCTCCCGATAAGAGGTGTTGTAGTAATTCTTTTCCAACGCTTTTGACCCATAGTAGTCAAATCCCATTCTACCTTCAAATTTTAAAAATTCAAAAGGTTGATAATACATGGAGGTTTTTCCGAAGAACCGATCCCGTTGAAAGCTATTGGTATTTTCATATACATTAAAAAAAGGATTGATATGGTAGCTTTGGTTCCAGTTGTAATAGGTATAATCGCCTTTCTCATCCCGCTGATCCCAGTTGGCTTTTAAGCTCGCCATATTAACCTGGCGGCCAGACCAAATGAATCCATTGATTGGGTTATTTCCTTCGTAACCTTGGTTTAGCAAATTATCACTTTCGGTTCTTGAATAATTGCCCATCACGTCATAAGACACCTTATCGCTAATGTTTACGTTATTATTCAATTGCAAACTATACCTTCGTTGGTCTGTATTTGGAACTGTACCTTGCTGGTCTCTGTATGACATTGACACGCGCGTACTTGATTTATCTGTACGAGAGAGTAGGGAGATGTTATGATTCATTGAATAGCCGGTGCGTAAAAATTCCCTTACATTATTTGGATGTGAAATCCAGTCCGTTGCTTGACGTACTCCATCAATGACAGGGCTATCAAATTGGGGTAATTTTAAACCAATGTCTAAACGTGGCCCCCAAGATTCATCAAAACCGTCATTGACACTCGATTCATCATTTCCCGTTCCATCTACATAATTAAAACTTTTTTGGGAAGCATAATCCTGGTAGCTGAGACCATCTTCATCCAGTCCATAATGATATTCATCACCATCATGTCCCTGTCCATATAAGTTTTGTAGCTTTGGGTAAGTATAAGCTCGGTCGACCGTAAAATTACCATCGTACGATATGCTTACTCCGTTCTTGGCATTTTTGCCTGATTTGGTGGTGATTAAAATAACACCATTTCCTGCGCGCATACCATAAAGGGCCGCTGATCCACCTTTTAAAACATTAATCGATTCAATATCTTCTGGATTGATATCATTCAACCCCGAACCGTAGTCAACCCCTTTATAGGTATTATCGCCCGAGCGCTGGCTGTCGCCGTTAATCGGCACACCATCTACTACAATCAACGGTTGCTGGTCGTAATTCAGTGATGAGTTTCCACGGACTGAAATGCGTGAAGAAGCACCAACCGTTCCGCCGAATTGATTCACTTGCACACCTGCTACTTTGCCCGAAAGTGCACCTGTAACGCTTAGCTGTCCGGATTTTGTCAAATCTTCTGACTTTACTTCCTGAACTGCGTATCCTAGAGACTTCCGCTCTCTGGTAATACCAAGAGCGGTTACCACCACTTCGTTTAGTGTTTGCTCATCAGCATTTAACACAATTTCTAAGGTGCTTTCTTTCTCGATTGTTATCTTCTTTTTTTCGTAACCAATCGCAGTTACATTTAAAACGGATGGACCATTGTAGGTGATGGAGAATTCGCCATTAGGTCCTGTTGAGGTTCCTGTCCCATTTTCTAGTGTAATGGAAACGCCTGGAATTGGCTTTTGCTCGTTGTCGACCACCTTTCCGCGCAATAGTGTTTGCGCGTAGAGTGTAGTAGACAAGAAAAAGCAAAAAACCAAAAGTGTAAAGATCTTTTTTCTCATGGTGTTTAGTTTTTGTTGAATTGGGTTGATCTTTTTGATTTTTTAAAAAAGTACGGTTCAAATTTATTGTTCTGGTTCTGCTGTTTTTAACCGTATTTTAACCTAAATTTATCTGTTTTTAACCTTATTTTAATGTGAGTGTCTTATGAAAAGGAGCGATTGTGATTTGGTTAGTGGTGTTTTGTTGAGGTTTTGGGTTTTTTAGGCGGTTTTTTGATTTTTTTGTGCTATTTTTTTGTTGATATTACGTGATATTACGTGATATTTTGTGTTTCTTGTTGTTTTTTTAAGAATAAAGAGGCTTTACTAATTCGATTTAGCAAAATAAACGGGGAGGTGGTGAAAAGCTAAGCTCTTTTTGTCGGCACTGTGCTAAGGTGTGATGAGTTATTGGGAAAGGTTGTTGAGAAGAGGGATTAAGCTAACCCGACCTACAAGACCTGATCGCGTCGGCTCCCAGTTTTTTGCAGTGAACTTTCCATCTTCTCCCACATTCTCTTTTTTTCTGGCATTGAAATTTGTATTGTAAAAGATTCGCCACTGAATACCTTTTTTATCCATGTCGGCAATTCGATTGGCCATACGATTCGAAACTTTTATCTCTAATTCATCGTTGCCTTTAAACAGGTTAGCGGGAATTTCAATGCAATAGGGCTTATTGAATAAAGTGGCCAGGTATTTTCCGTTCAGATAAACTGAAGCGCTTTCATGCACCTCATCAAGAAGCAGACTCCAAGCATCCGCTTTCGTAGGAAGCTTGGGAATCGTTGTTTTATAGGAAGCCGTTCCTGAAAAGTTTGTATAGTTTTCGCCATAAGTTGTCCAAGATCGTAATTCCTTGGTATTTATATTGCCGGGAAGGGTCGGACCACCTTTCAGAAAAGTAATTTGCCAATCGTTTGACAGCGGAATCCCTTGTCCCATCACCTCGTAGTAAGGATAAAGAGGACCGATATTAGTATCTTTAAAGGTTTCTACTACAAGGGATTCTTTTGGTTTTAGCTGTAGATATACTTCGGTTTTGTCGCCTTTTTTTCGTGTTTTGCCATACCCGTCCGTGCCCGTCATGAGGTTGTATAAACCTACCGATTGATAATCGGCATTGAGCGTTACCCAGCCTTTAAAAGCCTTATCAGAGGGGTTGTTGATGAAATAATAATAATTATTGTCTGCTTTTAACCTTCGAATGCTTTGAAGTCCATAGGTGTACATGTTTTCGGCTAAGACTTGGGTATGTTTTGTGAGGTCTGACAAATCGTTTAATATGATAACACGGCCTTTTCCGTAATAAGCCGTTTGGTTGTCCCCATCTTCTCTAAAAAACAGGCGATTTTTCAATACATTCATCTGCTTTTCTGCTTCTTCGAACTTGGCAAGTCCTGGTACATTATCGGGTAACCTCTTATAAAAGACTATATTGGCCCCTTGATTGGCAAGATTCAAAAGCTTTTCAAAGGTTTCGATAGGCATATAATGCATTTCAGGTATCACAACGGTCTTATAGCGATTACCGCCCGTTTGGAGCGATGAATGCTGATAATTTACGTTTAATAATTGCTGATCACTGATTGCGTCCCACGAATAACCCTGTTTGCTGAGATAATTTCCGCACGTTTTAAGGGACAGCTCGTCAAAAAAGCGATTAGAGTGAAAATGAAGTAGCATTTGCTTTCCAGGTTCTGACCAAAGGTCGGAAATACCGAAATAAAGTAATATATCGTTCGAGGGCTTCCCCGCTTGAAGAAAAGCCTGCGTTCTGGCTGCATATTGATTAAAGGCACCAAAATCGGCCCAGAGGCTGTTGGTTGGTGTAAAGTGCACCGCCGCATAAAACAACCATCCCGGCCATTTGGCCTCTTGCGGAGAGTAGGCGGTACCATGATAAAATACATGATTAACACCCGCGAGCCATAATTGATCGAGAGCTGTTTTGATATTTCCAAAATTCGATTCAAAGTGTTCATTAAGCCAGGTAGCCGATTCGGAGGATATCAGATTTTTTCCCGTAACATGACCCGCTGATGGAGCACTTTTGAGATTGACGATTTCTGTGCCTTCAATCTCCGGAACGTCGCTGGCAGCATATAAATCGAGCACGTTGGCAGGCGATCCATGGGCCTGATTTCGAATTCCTTTGCCTTTTTTTGCGGCCCAACCCTGCCAATTTTTAGTGTATTCATCTAAAAGGAGATCGCTTATAGTTAAGCGATAATCGTACAAAACCCGGCTGTTCTTTTCGGGCGAATCAAGTCCTAATAAGGCGGGAATATAGTTTGTGAGATCATAACCACGCAATTTCTTAAATGTAGTAAAAAATGCTGGTGTCCAATTTGCTTGTCCCTGGGCATCGTCTACTTCATACGAATCATTAAAAAAATAACGTAGATACTGAAGATCATGCCCTTTAAAGGCCTCATCGAATGGTTGAAGGTATTTTTTAAGCGCTTCCGCTGAAAAATGGTCGATCACATTTCCTTCACCTCCGGGACCCGCGCGTTCTACCATTTTTCCATGATCTCCTTGGAAAAGAGCACAGATTACCCACTTACCTTCTGGGGCTGTCCACTTCAGTTTTCCATTGACTACTTTATTGCTTATATCAATAACCTCGCTGAATCCTTGAGCACCTACTTTATTGGCCGTAAGTAGGATCAAGGGAAGCTCTTTTTCAAAACGAACCTGGTCGAACGCATAGGCTTGGAGATGTTCATTGGCCGTGATCGGTTTTTTGAGCTTGTTTACGTCTACCTTCTTGTCGCCGGCAACACGCACAAGTGCTTTTTGTATGTATTTTATCGAGTCGTTTAAGCGTTGACCGCCCATTAGGCTAAATGTTTTTGATACCATGTTTTTACAGGCAATCGTATCATTTACCCAAGGGCCTCCGAAGGGCCAACCCGAAGCGTTTGCTAAATCCACTCCCAGTCCTAATCGTTGGGCCTCTTTAAGTGTATAATCCAGCTTGTCCATCCAGGCGGGAGTTAAAAAGTCGATGAACTGATCTTCCTTTCCGTGTACGCCATAAATTGGCGTTATTTCAACGCCTCCTAACCCCGCTTTTTTATAGGATTCCAAAGCCGCCGTTAAATTGCTTTCAGTGACGGCGTTACCAAACCACCACCAGCGCGTCCAAGGTTTCATTTCCTGCTTAATCGTCGGCCAATGCAACTTGCTGTTTTCTTTTACCGGTTCGTCACGACGAAAAGCCGATAAAACAAGGGCCAGTATAAGCAACAGGATTGTTCTTATTTCCATGCGAGTGTACATTTCCCAACAGCGTAGAATTTTTTACCGTTAACGGTAGTTAATGAGGTATAAATAACGGTAAATGTACCATCATCCTCTTCAATTGCACAGAGCGGGGTGCGCATCGCGTGATCTCCCGGGTCACCCCAAAGGTTCTTTTCCGACTGCACTTTGATGCGCGTTTCATGATTCCAGTGTATTCCGTCATCGGAGAGACTATAACCGATCTCTTGATCGCCAAAAGAATCGAAAACGGTTAGATAACGCCCGTCTTTTAATTCCGTAACCTGTGCATTTTCATTAAATACCTCTGTAAGCGGAATCGGGTTGTGTCCTTCGGGCATTCTTGTCCAAGGGCCATCTAAGCTTGCTGCTGTTGCCATACCCGTAGGCCAAGGTCCTTTGGGTACATGATTGTGACCATCATAAAAAGCATACCAACGATTGCCAACTTTATAAGGATTGAAGGTTGCCACTGCCTGTTGGCCCTCCCAAGCTTGTGTGTTTTCATCAGGTTGTAGAACGATCCCCATGTCAGCGTAAGGCCCGGCGATACCCTGAGGCCCAAGCATAACCGATTTGGCACGCCAAATTCTTCCAGCATAATCATTGCCTTCAATTTCACCCTTTTCTTTATCTCCTGCTCGATAGGCAACATAGAATATATTCCATGCATTTTCCGCTTCATTAAATTCAACAGCAGTTACCCACACCTCTGATCGAGGATTAGACGGACTTCTACCGGGAATACTTTCGACCAGTGTCGACTGTCGCTTCCAGTGAACGGCATCTTGACTCGTCCAATAAGCAATACGCATATCCCGATGGGGCCGGTCAAACATTTCGTTGATGAACATATGATAAGTTCCATCAACCTTTACAACCTGTCCGGTTTCAAAACCAGCACGATTATTACTGGATAAAACATCGGGATGATCCAGACCGATTACAGGGCCAATATGTTCGGCAGTACGAATTAATACGTTCTTTTGTTTCTGTGGGTCGGTATTCTTATCAGATGTTGCTATTTGAGCCAATGCCGGAACTATGCTAGGGAAGAGTAGCATGATCAAGGCAATTAATCCGCATGTCGATATATTCTTCTTACTTATCATCAGGTTATATGCCTATGAATTTTCAAAGACAGTTTAATTAAGGCATTTATAATGCATTGTGTTCATTGGTTCTTTCAAAAGAAGGGTTTTTGATACGAAATCCCATCCTGTACTGTTATGAGTTCTTGCAAGCAATGTATTATCGGAATCGTTTGCGTAGATTTTTGCCTGATCGGAGCTCATTTTTGCTAAAACGTTTCCTTATTCAACCAAATAGTTTTGCTAGAAATATTTCACTTAAAGTACAGGATGGGGCAGGTTGCACCAACTTTGCAAATATTGTTCTTTCGTTAGTAAATGTCTCTATAACATTTATTTAGACATACCGAAACCAATTATTTTACTAATTAATCAACAAATGAAGAAAAACCTATTGCAATCTAATGCTTTGCTTAAACTCTTGCTAGGCATTTTTTTAGCTCTTTATGCTTCGACAACCTTTGCCCAGCAGCCATTAGAACCTTGGGGAAAAGTAATGGATTCCTTAACGCGTGAACCCTTGCCGGGGGTATCTGTAAAAATACTAAGTAAACAGACGGGTACAACGACTAACTCAGAAGGCGTTTTTTCAATACCTGCCGAACGAGGTGATGTTCTTATTTTCAGTGCCGTCGGTTATAAACAGAAAAAGTACCTGCTTCATGATCAAGCGGTCATTCAAATTACATTAGAGGTTGATAATCAAGGATTGGACGAGGTGGTAGTTATCGGTTATGGAACGCAGAAAAAGGGTAATCTCACTGGCTCTATCGCGAGTGTGAATGCTGAGCAGCTCAAAGAAAGGCCGGTAGCCCGTGTCGAACAGGCGTTGCAAGGACAAATGGCTGGTGTAACCGTTCGTAGCACTTCTGGATCGCCCGGTAGTGATATCACGATCAACGTACGCGGCGTGGCATCCATCAATGGTGTATCTACACCGCTTTATGTGGTCGATGGGGTTCCCATAGATAATTTATCGGGGATTAACCCAGCCGATATTCAGACGATTGATGTCTTGAAAGATGCTGCTTCAGCGGCTATTTACGGATCGCGAGGCTCCAACGGTGTTGTAATCGTAACCACCAAAAAGGGAAAGATCGGAAAGCCGGTAATTTCATTTAGTGGGTATACCGCCTTGTCAAACATAGAGCGGAAGGTAGATGTAATGGACGCAGATCAATGGGTGTCTTTTAATAAAAAATGGTTGGATAGGCAGTGGGTAAATGCCACCGGTTTAAGTGCTGCGGTGGGTCAAGCTGATCGGATAGCTTATGCTGAAAATATCAATAACACCACCTATACTACTAGAGAGGAATTAGGAACTATAAGAACATCCTATGGAATTTACGATCCCTACTGGGGTACGGATGCCATAGAGCCCATCGATTGGCAGGACGAATTGTTTCGTACGGCACCGGTGAATGATTTTCAAATAAATGCTTCCGGCGCTACCGATATAACCAATTATTCCATTTCAGCAGGGATTTTTGACCAAGATGGTATCGTTCATGGGTCCTCATTTACACGGTATTCGTTAAGGGCTAATCTGGAGACAAAGATTAACGACCGCATAAGGGTTGGCTTAAGTTTAGCACCCTCGCTAGGAACTCGTAAGGGTGCCAACGTTGATGGCAAAGACAATGCCGTAGCTAGATCCTTGAGCTTTCCTGGATGGGTGTTGGCCGGATCAGGCAAAATGGCCGGAGCCGATCCTTATAAGTTCTATGATATATGGGGTCCGGGAGGCAATAATGTAAGCCCATACGTTCAGGCCGTTTATAATGAAAGGACAAACCAGGATACACGTCTTAATTCGGCCTTAAACATGACGATCGATCTTTTAGATGGGCTGTCGGCAAATGGTTTAGTAGGATGGAATTATAGAGGAAACTCAGAACGCACCTACAGTCCTACTTGGATTCAAGGTACCTGGGATACTTCAACTCCGGGTGAGCGCTCTTCTTCCAGGAAAAGGACCTTAGTAAGTCACACTCTATTGGCGCAGGGGACACTAAATTATAATAGAGTTTTTGGAGATCATGGTATCGAGGCTTTAATTGGTGCAAGCCAAGAGCGCTATTGGGATGAAAGTACTGATCAGGGGCAATCGGGATTTCCAGACGACAAAACCTGGGTATTTGATCTAAACAGAGGGACTGTGATGACTACAAACGGGATAGGAGCCGCAGAAAACGCCATGGTCTCTTTCTTCTCAAGAGTTCAGTACAATTATAAAAATCGTTATTTGTTTTCCGCATCGTTGCGGCGCGATGGCTCATCCAAATTTGGCCCGGCAAATCGTTGGGGCTGGTTCCCAGCGCTATCGGCTGCTTGGAAAATAAATGAAGAATCATTCTTTAATAACCTGTCGTGGATGAGTACTGCCAAATTAAGGTTAAGTTGGGGGCAAGCAGGAAATGATCGCATTGGAAACTCCCAATTTCTGTCGAACATGACGCCATTAAACTATCCTTTTGGAGATGCGCAGTCTTTAAACAATGGCTTCGTTTTAGGAAATATCTCCAATTCAATGCTTGGATGGGAAAAATCGGATAGTTATAATATTGGGATTGACCTAGGGATTTTTAGAGATCGTCTATACCTTACTGCTGATCTATATTATAAAAAGACAAGTAATTTACTATTAGGAGCTCCTGTATCACTTATTACAGGATTTTCCAATATGTTGGATAACGTTGGTAATGTAGATAATAAAGGAATCGAATTGATGGTGAACTCCTCCAATCTAGTAGGTGTCTTTAAATGGAATACGTCCTTCAACATATCGATCAACAGAAATAAAATAACTAGCCTCGGTAGTGACAATTCTGATATTAGATTAGGGCAGGGAAGTACAATCATACAGCGGGTCGGAAACCCCATTAACTCATACTATTTATTAGACGCGATCGGAGTTCTTCGCGAAAGCGATTTCGATCGTGGCGATAATGGAAGTTATATCGCTAAGATACCTATTTATTCCGGACAGCGTCCAGGCGATACCAAATACCGGGATGCCAATGGCGATAATAAAATTGATGCAGCTGATTATATTATAGCAGGCAACTACCAACCTGACTTCGAGTACGGCTTAACGAATACTTTTTCATATAAAAATCTTGATTTGTCAATACTTGTTCAGGGTAAATTAGGGGGCGATCTGCTTTCCATCGGATCCAGAGGATGGAATCGTCCAACAAATGATGTGAGATGGCTTTACATGGATCAATGGCTTACCAATGCCTATTGGTCAGAAGAAGAGCCGGGAGATGGTAAGGTGCCTGCTTTCTTTTCTGCGGTAACCAGCCAATATGATACGAATTGGATGTATGATGCCGGTTATCTTAGAATAAAAAATATCACACTTGGATATAATATTCCAGTGAAAGGGAAAGTCCTAAACCGATTGCGTGTTTATGCTTCTTGTGACAATGTGTATATGTGGGATAGTTATTATCCAGGGTTTTCTCCTGAAGCAGCAACACAAGATAATGCTTCTGCCGATTGGGGGGCTTATCCGCAAGCTAGAACACTTTCCTTTGGTTTAAACGCGACTTTTTAATCCTGAACTCATGAAAACGAAAAATCAATTAAAAAAATATGGCATTATACTCTTTATATTGTGTATCAGCCAGTCCTGTAAGGATATCCTTGATATTAAGCCTATAGAGAATAATGTTTCCGACTCTTTCTATAGCAGTGAATTGGAGATCAAACAGGCTGTGACAGGAATTTATGCTCGTTTGGGTAAAAATGGTACGAATACTGATTTTGCTACCGACTACTATTTGTTGGCATCCGAAGATCGATCTGATATAAGGTATCTTGGGGGAGGGGAAACTTCTGCTCAAAACGATCAATTGGATTTAAGGAAATACCTAATAACTCCCTTCTCGGGTACAGTTGTTAGCATTTTTTCTCGCTTGTATGCTATGATCAAGGAAGCGAATAACTTACTGGCGCATACGAAAGAAGATGAATACCTACGCTATAGAGCTGAAGCTTCTTTTTTAAGAGCCTATGCTTATACAGAATTAGCACGGTCATTTGGGCCTGTTGCTATTGTGACTCAACCGATCGAAAATGGGGCGGCCATCACATTGCCCAGAGAGCCGTTAGAAGTCGTGTATACGCAGATTATTCAGGATCTGGAATACGCTGCAGTGCATCTGGATCCAGTCTATACAGGACAGGATGCTGGTCGAGTTGGCAGCCTGGCAGCAAAAGCGTTACTAGGACAGGTGTACATGACAATGGCTGGCTATCCGCTAAATGATCATAGTGCTTATGAAAAAGCAGAAACCACACTTGCGGGTATCATTAATGAAGTAAATCAGCGATTTAATCTGGACTATAGTACCCTGTTTACCTTAGAGAATGAAAACAAGTACGATCTTTTTTCTATACAATTTGCTTCAGGCAATCTTGGTTTAGGATCCAGCCTTCCTGGATATATTACAAATTCCGGATCAGGGGCTTCCCCTTTTCCAGAATGGACTTACCCAACCTATAGCCAGCAAGGACAAGATTTGAGAGTAGATAGTGTGCTCGTGCGTGAGATGATTAATAATAACGATAAAAGATTGGTTGCAAGTGTTGATACAGGGTATTGGAGCAGCTTAGATACGGAAAATAGAAGCTGGGTTTCTAGAAATGTTATCACGAAATTTCTGGAAAAGGATAACACGAATGAAAAAATAAGTTCCTGGAACGATTTTCCACGTAATTTTCCCATTATTCGACCCGCAGATGTGATACTGTTATATGCAGAAGCATTAATTATGAATAATAAGGCCGTAGAAGCAAAAATGTATATCGATCAGATCAGAACACGTGCTGGGTTATCACTTTTATCCGGGAGCCCAACCTTAGATGACCTTAAAAGAGAACGAAAATTCGAGTTTATAGGGGAGGGTAAAAGGTTTTTTGATTTAGTAAGATGGGGTGAAGATGAAGCAGTTAATACCTTGAGTAATTTTGCACGCCATTATCATACAAATACAAATGGACAATTACCAACTAGGCGTGATCTATTACTTCCAATACCTCAAAATGAGCTGAATACGAGGAGCAACTGGAAACAAAACGAGGGATATTGATCTTAGTGTTAGTAAAAGTAGCTGCGGGCTCAATGATCGAACGATCTAAGTACTTAGAATTTGTAGATAAAGAGACAACGTATTATATAAACTTACTTTGCCAGCAATAGAGAAAAATTTCTTAAAATTCATATTGAGAAGGTTTACCTCGAGGAATATAGTGAGGCCGTTTTGTCGTCAGAAGAGAAACAAGCCATACAGAATTCTGGGGGGTATGCAGAATCCGGGTTGGTAACAAAAACATCTTATAGATCTTTAGTTCATGTTGGTTCAACGAGGCTGCCGAAAGGTAGCTTCGTTGTTTAGGCCGAAACTACCTTGTTCATCAGGACAGTGCCTGACAGTTGATATCTCCGAAATTAGTATCTTGTAATCTATTTACTGATGTTAAAAATTAGTGTTCATATTAACCAATTACGAATGATCTTTATGGAACCAGTGCCATTTCGAATAGCAGTTCTATTAACTGCATGCCACTTGCTGATCTGCTTGTCTTCACAACCTTTAAAAGCACAATATATTAGTAAGGGCGGAAACGACGCCACGGCACCCTTACACCTGCTTAAGCCCGATTATGATACACCTTATGGTGAAACAAAACCCGAAGATGTGAAAAAGACGCTTGACAAAGTTTACCGATATTTAGATGCCGCTACGCCGGTAGCTTTAATAGACAAGTCTACTCACAAGGTAGTCGATCTAAAGCAGGCAAATGAGAACAGCATCTTCCAACCCGGTGATTTTAGATTGATTAGTTACGAGTGGGGGGTGACTTATATGGGTATGTTAGAAGTGGCTTTGGCAACGGACGATCAAAAGTATAAGGATTATACGATAAAGCGACTTGATTTCATTGGTTCTGTTGCCGAGCAGTATAAAAAACGTCTTCGTCAACATAAGGATGCTACTACTCCTGTTCGGAGCGTGCTGAAACCACATGCCTTGGATGACGCCGGCTCCATGGCTGCAGCCATGATAAAAGCGCTGGACGCA
The DNA here is from genome assembly GCF_036959255.1 of Olivibacter sp. CPCC 100613. Taxonomy (NCBI): domain Bacteria; kingdom Pseudomonadati; phylum Bacteroidota; class Sphingobacteriia; order Sphingobacteriales; family Sphingobacteriaceae; genus Olivibacter; species Olivibacter sp. CPCC 100613. Next base: position 181,719 of record NZ_JAWMTI010000007.1, on the reverse strand, counting down.
GGGGCGCAGACAGCTCATATACGACCCTTGGTAGAGAACTATGTAGATTACATCTTGCACAAAGAATTCCGTTTGCAAGATGGAACCTTGGCACGTAATCGACCGCTACCTAACACCTTATGGTTGGATGATTTATATATGAGTCTGCCTGCGCTGGCACAGATGGGTAAATTGACGGGCGACAATCGTTATTTTGAGGAGGCACTGAAACAGTATAAGCAATTTGCCGAGCGTATGTTTAATACCGAAAAAGGACTATATATGCACGGTTGGGTACAGGATATGGACCCTCATCCACAATTCCATTGGGCGCGGGCGAATGGCTGGGCGCTGTTGACAAAAGTGGAATTGTTGGATGTATTGTCCGTAGATTTTCAAGGAAGGGCGGTCGTGCTTGAAAATCTTCATCGTCATGTAGCAGGGCTTGCGGAAAGGCAAGATAAAACAGGTTTTTGGCATCAGTTACTGGATCGAAACGATTCGTATCTTGAAACTTCTGCCACGGCCATTTATGCATATTGCATTGCCCGAGCCATTAATAAAGGTTGGTTGGATGCGAAAGCTTATGGGCCTATGGCACTGTTGGCTTGGAATGCGGTGAATACCCAAGTAACAGAACAAGGACAGGTAACGGGTACCTGTGTGGGAACGGGTATGGGCTTTGACCCGGCATTTTACTATTATCGTCCGATCAGCAATTTTGCTGCACACGGGTATGGACCGGTTTTGCTAGCGGGCGCCGAGATTTACCGCTTATTACAGGAGCATCCATTTGAGATTAATGATAGTGCTGTGCAGATGCTTAAATAGTTGCTCATATAATGAAGGTTTCTCGTTATTATTGCTGAACATGCAGCACGTTTAGGTGTTGTCCCCGGCATAGACAAGTAGGATGTAGACCTTTTTTAAACCGCCCAATAAATAGTTTCGAAGTAATATAAAAGTTATTAATTGTAAAGTGTTGATTTTTAGCGTGTTTTGTGGTGTCTGTTTGCGCCTTTATACAATATGCAGGACGGTACAGGTTGCTTTTAATGAGAGAATCTCTTTTTTTTGGATGTATACGGATTATGATAAATAACCTAATGATAGAAATCTGAAAAAATGAGATACAAAAGCCCGATTACTTTCGTTTTAGCGGTGTTATTCTATTTCCTTCTTTTTAAAAATGAAGGGAAGCTCCATGCACAAAATTTTCCTGATGGAACGCCTATACCTACTTGGTTTTCGGATACAAGTAAGATCGTTCGCAATTCGTTGGGGAAAGAATACATCGTTACCGATCACGGTGTAAACGCCGATAGCACCCTCGTACAAACTGAAAGTATCCAAAAAATTATTGACAAGGCGTCTGAAAATGGTGGTGGTGTTATTGTTATTCCAAAAGGCGTTTTCCTCACGGGATCACTCTTCTTCAAACCTAAAACACATCTATATCTAGACGAGGGTGCAACGCTCAAATGCAGTGATAATATTGCTGATTTTAAAGTGCTTACTACCCGTATTGAAGGGCAGTCGCTGAAATATTTTGCTGCCTTGATCAATGCCGATGGTTTGGACGGATTTACGATTTCAGGAAAAGGGATAATCAACGGCAATGGATTACGTTATTGGCAGGCGTTCTGGCTTCGCCGCGAGTGGAACCCGAAATGCACCAATATGGACGAACAGCGCCCACGGCTATTATATATATCGAATAGTAAAAATGTGCAGGTATCAGGCGTTCAGTTGCTTAATTCACCTTTCTGGACCTCGCATTATTACAAATGCGAAAACCTAAAGATTTTGGGTGTGCGTATTCTTGCAGGTTCAAACAATGGAAGTGAAGTTCGTGCGCCAAGCTCGGATGGCATTGACCTAGATGTATGTCAAAATGTGTTAATAAAAAACTGCTATATATCCGTAAATGATGATGGTATTTGCTTAAAGGGTGGTAAAGGGCCAACAGCCGATAAGGACCCAAATAATGGGGCTAATCGCAATATCATCATAGAAGATAATACGATCGAAAACTGTCCGTCTCTTACATTGGGTAGCGAGTCGGTTTTTAGCGACAATGTCATTATGAGGCGTTGTACCGTAAAAAACACCTCCTATGTGCTTCGATTGAAAATGCGGCCCGATACACCGCAAAAACATAAAAACATATGGGTAGAGGATATTGACGGCACTGCACGCAATTTTCTTACCATCGACGCATGGACGCAATTTTTTGATTTGAAAGGACAACCGGAACCGAAATCTTCCGTAGACCATTTAACCATGCGCAATTGTAAGGTGACCTGTGATCGTTTTCTTCATATCAACGATTCCAAACAATACACGCTTTCCAATTTTACATTCGAAAATTTAACCATTTCAACGCCAAATGAAAGTGATGTCGCGTTTGACTTCATCAGAGGTTTACAATTGAAGAATATCATTGTAAATGATAAGAAAGCGGTGAAATAAGATTTTTCTTTTTATTCGTTATTGTTTGTTTTAAAAAGCACTCATGCTACTTCGTGGTTTCCGCAAAAAAGAAACAAAAACCGACCTTAGGGAGCTCATGAGCGCCAAAAATGAACGGAACGCGAATAAACTCGCCACTTGGATCTCCCGCTGCAATGGTAGTGCATCAACCTGCAAACCGCAGGATATCCGATGTGGCATTTTAGGTAGAACGGAGGGTTCCTGCGAATAACCAAAAAGGCTCGGTGTGTGGGAAAAATGGCCTTGGAGGATATCGACGTAACGAGCAGCAAAGCATTTGCACGTCTGCTCGTATTGCAGTACCAGAGCGGATTGAGGAAGTGAAACGGCTCCAATACGCGGAATGGATGCTTTGCAATCAGGTGCAAGGTAGCCTACACAGCCTTGGGTTTTGTTCAACTTTTTGCCAAGAAAAAGTTGATAAAAAAACGTTCCTTTTTTAAAAACAACTGCTCTGCAGAAAAAGAGCGATAGCTGAGGCAATGTTCTTAATGTTAGCTTCAGCTGTTAAAATTCCTACCTGCCAAGCTTCTTTTCCAGCCATTCACCTACAACCTCATTTTGTTCTTTATAAGTCCAATGTCCGGTCTCCAAGGCAAGATATAGTTGTTTTGGCGACTGGATTACATTATACACGGCATATAAAGAAGTTGGTGGGCAAGTTTCATCATTAAAGCCCCATGAATAGATGCCTGGTACTTTTAATTGTCGAGCAAAATTAACCACATCATAATAACCCATGGTTTTTAGTTTTTCAGGGGTTTCATTAACAGATCGATTTGTCGAATCCAGGTAATGTGGCCAACCGCCGGCTCGTCCTTTTAAGTAGCCGGTTAAGTCGCTGAGTGCCGGATAAAAGGAAGCCAAAAACTTGACACGTGGGTCCAAAGAGGCGGTCACAATGGAAAGTGCTCCTCCCTGACTACCTCCTATAACAGCTAGGTGTTCACCATCAAACTGAGGTAATGAGCTGATGAAATCGTTTGCTCGTACACATCCCAAATAAACACGTTTGTAATAAAAACGGTCCCGATTATCCAGGTTGTAATTAAAGTAGTTCCACAAACCTCCCAAGCGAAGACTGGCATAAAGTTCAGGATCCATGTTTACCGGTATGCCATGAATACCAATTTCGAGTGTTATAAATCCTTTTTCAGCCATTGCAATATCGCCATTATAAGGTCTGACACCTGCACCCGGCACTCGGAGAATCGCTGGATACTTGCTTGCTTTCTTGGGTACGCATAGAATACCATAAAGCCTGGAGTCGCCATAATTTTGCATGTTAACATGGTATACATTCACTTTTTCTGTGCATCGTTCGGGCAATAGCGTCATTTTTGCATCTAAGGGGATTGCCGCCAGCTCTTTTTTGGCTTGGTCCCAAAACGCAGCAAAGTCATTCGGCAGCTGAGCGGCTGGTTCAATTTTCTCTGGGGTAAAACCTGCCGTGGCGAGGCCTTTATATGCTTTGCCATTCACATAAGCATAGGCCGTTAAGCGAAGAAAGCCTGGCTGCTTCATACCTTCACCTTTAACGGTATAGGACGCGGACGTCAACAACAGCGAATCTTTCTTAAGTGCCGGCATTTTTTCCGGGCCGAGCTCATAACGCAAAGGAATATTCTTTAATGGATTGCCATTTTGAAGAATGGTAACCGTGAATTTCACCGGTTCATTTAGCTTGTATTCCCAGTTCTCATGATCGGGTGCTACTATCACCTTAATAAATTGCTCACTGGGTTGCGCTGCTACTCGAAAAACGATTGCGAAGAGAAGAAAGGTCAATAAATTAATAAATCGCATAGTCATAATTTAAGTTTAATAATGCCATTATAGCAAGGTTGTCGTTTACTTTTGCTAAAGTAATGAGAATTCGATATTGTTCAATCGTTATCTTCGATTTTTTTCAAACCGATAAGTATCAAGATGTAAGTATCAGGACGCTCTAATAATTTCGCTTTTAACATATAGCAGAAGGTGTTTATATTAAAATATTAAAAGAACGTTTTGTTTTTCTTTTTTTCCGCAAAAAAAAAAACAAAAAACTCGCCACTTGGATCTCCCGCTACAGCGGTAGTGCATCAACCTGCAAACCGCAGGATATCCGATGTGGCATTTTAAGTAGAACGGAGGGTTCCTGCGAATAACCAAAAAGGCCCAGTGTGTGGGAAAAACGGCCTTGGAGGATACTGACGCAACGAGCAGCAAAGCATTTGCACTTCTGCTCATATTACAACATCCAAGCGGATTGAGGAAGTGAAACGGCTCCAATACGCGCTAACGATGTTTTGCAATCAGGTGCAAGGTAGCCTACATTAGCCTTGACTTTTTTGGTTCTTTTTGTGTTAAGACAAAAAGAACACGATAAAGTTGATTAAAAAAAATGTTCCTTTTTTAAAAAGGTAATCCCTAAGTCAGGACGGCGCAGGTTGCGATTGCATAGCGTTTATGTGTATGTTTGTTTTAAGTCATTATATACGCAATAAAAACCGATTAAAGCCAATATAGTAAGTATGAAATCATTCCTTCTCACAATCCAATTATGTTTATGGACCGGTGTCTCCCACCTTTTATGGGCGCAGTTACCTCCCGTATTTGAACCAATATACGATGGAAAAGTCCAAAAAGATGAATTGACACGAGTGTTTATCTCGCCGCAGCGCGTGCTGTGGAAATATGCTGGAGATGGCACGTTGGTAAGCCATGAAGAGGAATTGCTGAAGCAAGGGAATAGTCAAACCGAGCTGGGCGGGAAAAATATGTGCGAAATGGTGTCCACGGAGAATGAAGTGGCGTCGATTCTCTTAGATTATGGGAAAGAAATACATGGCGGTTTGCAACTTGTATTAGGAGGGTCTACACGCCGCGAACCATCTTTAGTGCGGATCCGATTTGGCGAGTCTGTTGGTGAATGTAATAGTCAAACCCGAAACTATGAGTGGGGCGTTGGTTATGCTACGGATGATCATGCGAAAAGAGATATTACCATGGAAATACCTAGAGACGGCCTGATCGAGATCGGTAATACCGGGTTCCGCTTTGTTCGTATTGACCTCTTGCAGAAGAATACCACCATCCATATTAAAGAGGCGAGGGCAATTTTGCGATACCGTGATATACCTTATTTGGGATCATTTAAAAGTAACGATGAACGGCTCAATAAAATTTGGCTAACGGGAGCCTATACCGTGCATTTGAATATGCAAGAATATGTATGGGATGGCATTAAGCGGGATCGCTTGATATGGCTTGGGGATATGCATCCTGAAATTTCTACGATCACCAGCGTGTTTGGCAATAATGAGGTTGTGCCAAAAACGTTGGACCTAGCTTGTCAGCAATATCCCTTACCGCAATGGTTGAATGGGATGAGCGCATATTCTTTATGGTACTTGATCATTCAATACGACTGGTACCAACATAGTGGTAACCTGGATTTTCTGAAGAAACATGAGAATTACATTTTAGGCTTAATTGACTTGATCGATGGAAAAATTGATGTGAATGGAAAGGAGCAGCTGGCTGCAGAGCGCTTTCTGGATTGGCCGTCTACACCTAACAAGGAAGGGGTAGAAGCAGGCTATCGAGCACTCATTGTTTGGGCAATGCAAGATGCCGCCAAATTATGTGGAATTTTAGGACAATCTGCAGCCGCGGAGAAGGCGCGTGCCTGTGTTGAACGTATGAATAAATATGTAAAAGACCATCATCAATTAAAGCAGGCCGCTTCCTTAATGGCAATCGCAGGAATTATGGATCCGAAAAAGGCTTGCGATGAGGTGGTTTCGGTAGGTGGAGCCAAGGATTTCTCTACTTTTTATGGCTATTATATGTTGCAAGCTCAAGCGAAGGCGGGTGAATATCAGCAGGCTATTGATATTATTCGTCAATATTGGGGGGGTATGCTGGACATGGGAGCGACTACCTTCTGGGAAGATTTTAATTTGGATTGGACAAAAAATGCTACGCGTATTGATGAGATGCCGGTGTCAGGTAAAAAGGATATACACGGAGATTTCGGCGCCTATTGCTATCCCGGGTTTCGACATAGCCTGTGCCATGGCTGGGCGTCCGGGCCTACCGCTTGGATGAGTGAACACATACTGGGTGTGAAAATTTTGAAAGCTGGTTGTAAGGTCATCAAAATCGAACCACATCTGGGTGACTTACAATGGGTGGAAGGTACTTTTCCTACCCCGTATGGGCTGATTGAAATTAAGCATAGTAGGCGGGCTAACGGGACGATTGAGTCTACCGTAAAGGCACCGAAAGGTGTTAAAATAATTAAATAGATAGTTGCAAGATGCTTCAGAATAGTCTTTTAACTCATTCTCTTATTTTTAACGTATATAGCCAATGCATATAAATAAATGCCGGAGTATGCTTATAGCACATAAAACCTTCTTATTCTTTATTTTCATGACCTTTGGTCTGTACACCGCGTCTTCTCAAGAAGTCGGAAAGCAGGTTCAGTACCTATCAGGTACAGATAATCAACATACGGTTACATGGGATTTTTGGTGCTCAGGGGGACGTAATAGTGGTAAATGGGGCAAGATTGTAGTTCCTTCTCACTGGGAACAACAGGGTTATGGCGATTATAACTATGGCCGTGATTATGTTACTTATGGAAAGAATTTTCGCTTTCATGACGAGAAAGGAGTATATCGACATACTTTTTCGGTCAACCAACAATGGAAGGGGAAAAAAGTGTTTATTGTATTTGAAGGGGTGATGACCGATGCGGAGGTGAAAATAAATGGCCAATCCGCTGGTCCGATCCATCAGGGGGCTTTTTATCGCTTTCGTTATGATATAAGTGATAAACTCCGCTACGGAAAGGAAAACCAACTAGAAGTTACGGTTAGTAAGATGTCAGCTGATCCGTCAGTTAACAATGCAGAACGGTTGGCCGATTACTGGATTCTCGGTGGGATTTTTCGTCCGGTGTACTTAGAAATTGTGCCTGCATCTTTTATAGACTATGTAGCCATTGATGCAAAGGCTGACGGTTCTTTTCGTATGCAGGCGCATTTGGAAGGCGTGCTGGAAGAAATGACGCTGAAGGCAAAAATCATTAATCAGCAGGGCAAAACGGTGGATATGCTGCAGGCCACGGCCAAGAAAGGGGACGCTGTCGTGTCATTTAATACCAATGTGAATAATCCTGCTTTATGGACTGCCGAAACGCCTAATCGCTACCGTGTAAGAACTGAACTCTATAAAAACGGAAGCTTGGTATATGCCATGTGGCAGCAATTCGGTTTCCGTACCATCGAAGTGCGTAAGCAAGATGGAATCTATCTGAATGGTACCAAAATTAAAATGAAAGGTGTAAACCGACATGTATGGTGGCCGGAAACAGGGCGTTCGGTGAATTCCACCATTGATTTGGAAGATGTGAAGTTCATTAAATATATGAACATGAATGCGGTTCGTTGCTCACATTATCCGCCCGATCAGTCTTTCTTGGATATCTGCGATTCTTTAGGACTCTGTGTTATCGATGAATTAGCGGGCTGGCAAAAGGCTTATGCAACACCGGTGGGAACAAAATTGGTAAAGGAAATGGTTCTGCGCGACTTAAATCATCCGTCCATCATCTTTTGGAGTAATGGTAACGAAGGGGGACATAATATTGAGTTAGATGCCCTATTCGATCAATATGATTTGTCTAAACGACCGGTAATTCACGCGCATCATCGTCCTGGCAATGATTTTAATGGGATCGACTGTAATCATTATGAAGATTATTACAGTACGCAGAAAATTTTGGCCGATACCAATATCTATATGCCTACCGAGTTTCTTCACGCTCAGGACGATGGCGGGGGTGCAGCGGGCTTAGCCGATATTTGGGAATTGCACTGGAAGGCAAAAAGGGGTGCCGGTGGTTTTCTTTGGGCCTTAGTAGATGAGGGTTTAGTTCGGACGGATGAGCAAAACAAAATAGATGTGAACGGCGTGAATGCACCGGATGGTTTGGTCGGGCCACATAGAGAACATGAAGGTAGTGTGAATGCAATCCGGGAAATTTATGCACCTATTAAAATCGACGGGAAGGAACTTCCTCCTGATTTTGATGGGCGTATTTCAGTAGAAAATCGCTATCATTTTACGAACCTGAATCAGTGTACTTTTAAATGGGAACTCTTAAATTTTGACAAACCCTTACAAAATGGTAAAGGCTTTACCACTGTATCAAGCGGAAAGGGCAGGTTTCCCACTATTGCACCTTTAGCAACCGGTCATTTGTCTATTGATTTACCAGCAAATTGGTCTAACGAAGATGCCCTGGCTTTAACGGCATTCGACTCCCAAGGGAATGAAATCTATCGTTGGGTATGGAAAATCAAACCTAATGAGCAACTCGCGGTTCATCAATTTGATGAGCCGATCGACGGAACAGTTAACATGCAGGAAAAGGATAGCCTGATACAGTTAACGGCCAATGGTATAACGGTCTCAATTCATAAAAATACAGGTCTATTAGCGCATCTAGCGAATGCTTATAGTAAAGCACTTTCTTTTAAAGACGGCCCTGTTTTAGTGAGCGGACAAGCAAAGGCCGTATCAGTAAAGCATTATCAGGAAGGTCATGTTGCTGTTGTGGAAGCGTCATACAACGGTGATTTAAAGTATATCAAATGGAAAATGGATAAATCCGGATGGCTGGAAATGGACTATGCCTATACCCTGAATGGCGATCATGTATTTGCCGGTGTCAGCTTTTCTTACCCCGAGAACTTTGTTTTAGGAGTCAAATGGCTTGGAAAAGGGCCCTATCGGGTTTGGAAAAACAGATTGCAGGGAACTACCTATAACGTTTGGAAGAATCGGAATAATAATACGCAAACGGGTAGTTATCCTTGGCGCTATCCCGAATTTAAAGGTTATTACGCGGATGTCACTTGGATGGAAATGAACACCGTTGAAGGTAAATTCTATATGTCCTTTCCCGACGAAGATCAATATGTAAGGTTGTTCGATTTTTATGGTTTGACCGGTGCAAAACCACATCCGGATCTACCAATTGGTGATATTTCTTTTTTAGACGCCATACCCCCTATTGGTACAAAATTGGCATTGAACATGACTACCGATACGAAAGGCTTAGGACCACAAAGTGAATTGAACCATCTCGATGGAAAGCTTATCGAAAGAAAGGTTTATTTTTACTTCGGAACTCCAAAAGTGAATGGGGAAAACAAACAATTTGAGATGCCGAAAGTAAATGTGTTGACGGATTAATTCAAGCTGCAAGTTTTAAGCTATAGGTTATAGGCTTTAAGCTCGCATCTGCCTGTTGGAAGGCGGGCTATCATTATTAACAATCTATTTATCTTTGTGGTCATGAACTCACTTTGTTCGGTTATCACATTATCACATTGGCTAATTATCACATTAACTACTTCCTATTAACTACTCCTAATTAACTAATCAACAACTTCTCTACTAAACTACTCCCTACTCAACAATTCCGGAAACGATTGCGCAGTTTAACTCATGGTTAAATTGATGCTTTTTTACTTAGAACAGCGGCTTTTTTTGATTCTGTTGACTCCTTAATACAGGACACTACAGGATGCGGAACCTTTTTTCACTCTTTAATATTGTGTTCAGCTAACAACGACCTAATCGACATAAACTAACCAATACCATTCGATTGTAGTATCACTTGTTAGGTGAGTTAATTATTGAACGGATACATCCCGATTCAACTGATATAAATCTAATAAACTAAACTTATGAACCGAAAAATTACTAAAATGTATGCAGGGCAATTAAAGTTACCTTGGCGCATTAATGCCTTGCGGACTTACTGTTTATTTACTGTTCTTTTGTTTTATGCACTGCTGCCCACCGCTTTCTCGCAACAACCTGTTCGTGGAAAAGTAATTAGTAGTCAGGATGGCGCCTCGCTGCCCGGGGTATCTGTTTTTGTCAAAGGTACAAAACAGGGAACTACTACCGACACGGACGGAAACTTTGTCTTACAAGCCGGCGAAGATGCCGTACTGGTTTTTTCCTTTATGGGATACCACAGTAAGGAAGTCCCTGCAAAAGGAGTATCAACCGTGTCATTGGAAGAAGATAGTCAAGGTTTGGATGAAGTGGTCGTCATTGGTTACGGAACGGCGAGAAGACGGGATTTAACGGGAGCAGTTGGTACGGTCAAAGGGAGCGAAATTAGGAATATACCAGTAACCAACGCAGCACAAGCGATTACCGGTAGGGTTGCCGGGGTCAATGTCGTGACTCAAAGCGGGGCTCCCGGAGCTGATATTAATATCACTGTAAGAGGAGGGACTTCCATCACGCAAGGAACGAACCCACTGTACATCGTTGACGGCTTCCAGATGGAAAATGCATTGCGCAATGTTGATATTAATGATATCGAATCTATTGAAATATTAAAAGATGCATCGGCTACCGCCATTTATGGTGCCCGTGGAGCAAATGGTGTGATCTTAATTACCACCAAGTCAGGTAAATCTGGTAAAACAGAGGTGAATTATAATACCTATTTCAGTTTTGAAAAGCTGAGCAGTAGGCTTGATCTACTGAACACAGAGCAGTATGTGAAATATCAGTATGAATTCCAAACACTCACCGGTAAAGAAAGCCAGTGGGCGAACATGTTTGGTGGTGATGTGTCTAGTACCGACTTCTATACTGGAGCTTACGATCGGATTGCACGCGACTATGGGGCACGGGCCGGCATCGATTGGCAGGACTTGGTGTTTGGAGATCAAGCTATTTTGCAGAACCATAACGTAAATATCAATGGTGGTTCTGAGAAAACGAAGTTCATGGTCAGTTATAATTTTACCGGCCAGGACGGAATTCTCGCAAAAACAGGTTATGAACGAAATAGTGTCCGTGCTAAATTCAATCAGCAACTAGCAAAGGGGATCAGTCTTGATTTCAATACAAACTTGCAAGCCACTAAAACAAAGGGTGGTGGCTCCTTAGGCGGCATGCTCAAAATGTCTGTTTTGCAGCCTCCAACGGGTGGTATCCGGTTTACGGATGAACAACTAATTCAAAGTGATATAGCAGAAGAGCTGCAGGCAGAGGATTCCCAATACGATATCTATAATCCGATTATTACAAATGATGCCGTTACCCAAACGAAATATGCCCGTTTAGCGGGAGTCAATATGGGCTTGAATGTGGATTTTCTCAACGACTTCACGTTTCGTACCGCCGGAAGCTACCAATGGACACAAACACGTAGCGATTACTGGGACGATGGTCGTACTCGAACGGCGCAAAATAATAAAGGACCTTATGGTAGTCGTAACAACAGTGAAAAGTTTATATGGCAAATCGTCAATACCCTTTCTTGGAAAAAATCGTTTGATAAACATAATTTCAATGCGGTGTTGGGACAGGAGACAACTTATGAGGAGTCGATGTCATTAAACAATACGTATTATGAATTTCCTGAAAATAATTTCGGCTTGAACGACGTCAGCATGGCGGGAAGGATTGATCGCCCCTCATCTGATAAATCACGTTATGGTTTGGTCTCCGGTTTTGCCCGTTTGATGTATAACTACGATGATCGCTATCTATTAACGGCTACCATTCGCCGAGACGGTGTATCGAAGTTTATGCCTGGTCGGCAGTGGGGTACTTTACCTTCTGCATCTGCTGCTTGGAACATCGATCGAGAGCGATTTATGGAGAACATCGATTTCTTCGACCAGCTGAAGTTTAGGGTGGGCTACGGGACGACTGGAAATTGCGATATCGGGAATAATACTTATACTACCTTGTATCAATCCACCACCTATGCCATTAACAATGTAGAGGTTAATGGGTTAAAACCTACGAGTAAGCTGGGTAATCCGCTCTTACAATGGGAGAAGACGCAGACCACCAATATCGGCTTAGACTTTTCTATTCTTAAAAATAGGGTATCCCTTACGGCCGACTATTATAACAACATCTCCAAAAACTTGCTCATCAGTGTTGCCATACCTACTTCTACGGGTTATACCAGCCAAAATCAAAATGTGGCTTCCATCAGAAATAGAGGCTTTGAGTTCCTGCTAAATACAGTGAATGTTCGCTCAAACGATTTTCAGTGGACAACAAGTTTAAATATCTCCTTTAACCGATCGAAAGTATTATCACTCTTCGGTGGCGATCGTGATTATATGCGCACCAATTTGAGTTCGCGCGTGGATTTCTGGACAGAGCTCAATAATACGGTCGGACTGTTTTATGGCTATCAATACGATGGTATTTATACAACCGATGATTTTATCCAAAACAGTGATGGCAGTTATGCCTTAAAAGATGGTGTGGCTTCTTTGAAAGGGAAGGCGCGTTCATCTATAAAGCCGGGGGATGTTAAGTATGTAGCGTTTAGTGGTGAGACCGATGCCGACGGCAACCCGGTTTGGTCCACTAATGACCGGACAGTTATTGGTAACCCTGAACCTAAATATTTCGGCGGTATCAATAATACGTTTGCCTATAAGGGTTTTGATTTAAGTGTATTCCTTAATTTCAGTTACGGTAACCAAGTTTTTAATATGAACTCCCAGCGCTATATAGGACCTTATCTACCCAATCAAAACTCGATGTCTGTCATGAACAACCGCTTCACTTTAATTGATCCGTCCACAGGTATGCAAGCAAGTGATTTGACGCGTTTAGCGGAATTGAATCCTAATCAGCATGACAAAAAGGCCATGTGGAGCCTTAATGCGCCTAACAATATTGCCATCACCGATGCCTTGGATTACTACTTGGAAGATGCTTCTTTTTTGCGCATCAATAACATCACACTGGGATATACTTTGCCTAAATCCTGGTTACAGAAGGCTTTCATTAATAATGCAAGAATCTATTGCACCTTGAACAATATCCATACGTTCACCGGTTATTCGGGTTATGATCCGGAGGTATCAGCTACGGGGTCTATTCTCACCAGAGGCGTAGACAATTCGGCTTATCCAAGAACAAAAAGTATTGTCGTAGGTGCTAACTTAACCTTTTAACCTTCAAAGCTTGTCAATCATGAGAATGAATATAAAACTTATTTTCTTGCTAGGGGTCGTTCTTTGCAGCTCCTGTAAGAAATGGCTGGAGATGCCGTCCGAAAAAGAATTCGATAGTGAAACTATTTTTGATAATGTCTCCCGGGCCGAGATGGCGGTATTGGGCGCCTATAGCAGCACCTTCAATCGTGAATTATATTATCAATTCGGTATGGGAACCGACGAATGTTTCTCTACCGAGGGAGAGACCAATTCAAAAAATCAGGTGGCGAATTATGTATATAATACCTCCAACATTCCTACTTCTACTTATACAGCGATGTATGCCGGTGTCGAGTACGCAAATGTATGTATTAAGAATCTACCGCAAATGGAGGCCGCCAATGAGCAGGAAAAACGCAAGCTGGATATGCTCTTAGGCGAATCGTACGCCATTCGGGCGATGAATATGCTTAATGTGGTCCGTTTCTTCGGAGATGTTCCGTATCCCAAAATTCCGGTTGTGGATGTAGGTACCTTCAATTCGTCAAGAGTAAGTCGCGATACCATCTTGGATGGGTGTATTGAAGACCTGCAAAAAGCAATCGAACTGCTGCCCTGGAAAGGGGAAGGAATGGTGGCTACGTCGGAACGCTTTACTAAAAACACAGCTTATGGTGTGCTCGCCCGGGTAGCGTTGTATGCCGCTGGTTATTCATTACGTTGGGACTTAAATTCGTTCGCACCCGGTTCTGTAAGTATTGCGCAGCGTAACGATGCCAACCGCATTACACAGCTGTACGAGATTGCTCGAGATGCGTGCAAAGCTATTGTAGATCGAGGCGAGAATAATTTAATTGCTTATGAGACGGTATTCCGTGATTTGGTGAATGGACAGTATAATGTCGAGACAATGCTGGAATATGGCCAACATGGAGCGAATAGTAACGATGGTTCTATTGGTTATACAAACGGAATGTTTGCCCATACGAACTGTATGTTCGGTAAAGCCCAACCGGCTATGGGGGCCTTGCCGACCTATTATTTCGATTTCAGTGAGGGGGACCTAAGGCGGGATGTGGCTATCTGTAATTATAGTATCGCGAGCGATAATACCCGGCAGATGAATAATTATGCAGGGATGACCATCGGTAAATTCCGTGTGACCTGGAAGGCCGAAATAGGAACTGCTATCAACAAACGTGATATTAATTGGCCGGTACTACGTTATTCGGATGTCTTGCTGATGTATGCGGAAGCTGAAAATGAACTGAACCATGGTCCAACAGCCCTTGCCGTTGAAATGTACGAGAAGGTACGGTCAAGAGCTTTTAACAATGATCGAGCTAAAATGGGATCGACACCGAGTAGTTACGAGGACTTCAGAAAAGCCATTATTTCGGAACGAAAATTGGAACTCGGCTTTGAAGGCTGGCGCCGAACCGACTTGACGAGGTGGGGTATTTTATACGAAACACTTAGTGAAACGAAGCAAAAACTTATCCAATTGGCAAAAGGTGAAGGACCATATGCCGGCGTTGACAAATATCGGGCTTACAAAAAAGAGCAAGCTAAATCTTTCCTCGATCCGGTCGTCGCAGTTCCTTTTATCGGTTATTCGCAAGCTCCAACAGCGTCTGAGCAGCAGGAATTAAACGCTCAAGGCTATACTTTGCTTGAAATGCATGGTAATGTTTCGCTCTTTAATGCGAATAGAACTGATGCCTCCTCGGCTTGGATAACAGGATTGTTCAGAGGTCTCGAAAAAAATAAAGTGGAAATTTTACCATTAAATGCTACGACGATCGATGACAATCCAGGCTTGCAGGGACAACAACATCCGCTCTATTAGGGAGTAGTTAAGTAGGGAGTAGGGAACTAGTTAAATAGGATTCCTTACTCTCTACCCCCTTGTCCAAATTTATCACTTCATAATTCCTGCCTACCGGCAGGCATCACTACTAAACTACTTCCCTACTCAATTATTCGACAATTCACTGATTTCTTTACTCCCCCGCAGGTCCCAGCATCAGATTAGCTAATTCACCAATTGGCTAATTAACTACTTAACCACTCAACAATTTCTCTACTCGACGTCTCAACCACTCATCAATTCCGGAAACGATTGCGTAGTTTAACTCATAGTTAAAAAATGCGTTTATAAGCTTTTAACGCTGTTTTTGATCTTCTGCCTATCGGCAAACAGGACACTACAGGATGCATCCGTTTCGTCAGCTCTTTAATATTGTATTAGCTAGAATAGCCGGTATGGGTCTCTATGCTAACCAATGAGTAAATAATTCACTCGAAAACAAACGCAGATACACAACCAACAGGCTTACTGAAGGAGTTCTTATCGCTTCCGAAGTAACACCAACAATTTAACCATGTTTAAAATGAACCAAGAATCAGAACGGAACCAGACACGGAGACAGCAAGTACACTCACTTGTAATACAGCGAGGGATTAGCTGGTTTTTCTTGTGTCTGCTATTGTTTAGTTTTCCCGTATGCTTATGGGCACAGGAAACTGTAAAAGGAAAAGTAGTAAGTGCGCAGGACGGGCAAGCCTTACCGGGCGTATCGGTGCTTGTAAAGGGGAAGAAGGCCGGAACTAGCACCGATGCAAATGGAAATTTTGCTATTCAAGCCGCAAAAAATGAAATCTTGACTTTCTCCTTTGTAGGTCACAAACCAAAAGAGGTAACGGTCACCGGGGCTGTTGTAAATGTTAGCTTGGATCAAGATAGCCAAGGCTTGGACGAAGTTGTCGTCGTGGGATATGGACAACAGAAACGAGGCAATATTACCGGATCAGTAGCAACCATGAATACTGAAAAATTAGCAGAAAGACCACTTCCGCGCGTTGATCAGGCCTTGGTTGGACAAATGGCCGGTGTAAGAGTTAAACAAACTACCGGGAATCCGGGGCAAGGTTTGAGTGTCCAGGTACGTGGTGTTGGTTCAATCTCCGCCGGAAATGAACCGCTGTACGTTCTGGACGGCTTCCCGCTATCGGGAGCAACGCCTAATCAAAATGGTGGCTATTCTACCGGCAATCCATTGGATAATATCAACCCGAATGATATCGAATCAATTCAGGTGCTGAAGGACGCATCGTCTGCAGCTATTTATGGTTCCCGAGCGGCTAATGGAGTCGTTATTATCACCACAAAAAAAGGAAAGTCCGGAAAACCTTCCATTAATTTAAACACCTATGTGGGTTATAATGAGCGGAGTAAAAAGCTTGATATGTTAAGTGGTCCGGAGTGGATCGATCGGGCTATTGAAATGATTAATTACCAATGGGTTACTTCCGGTTCGGGTAGGACGGCCGATCAAACAACGGAAGAAAGACGCGCTATTCTGGGTATAGCAGCTGATCAGGTCGATACGCGTTACATGATTGATGATCGTTGGATACAGCCAGGTTATCCAGGATTAAATATTATTGACTGGCAAGATGAAACTTTTCGTAAAGGTCTCGTGCAAAATTACCAACTCTCTGCCAGTGGTGGTACCGATGCGGTTAAATATTATGTGTCCGGAAACTATAACGGGCAACAAGGGATGGTGAAAGAGCAAGATTTCACGTCCTATGCAGCACGGGCCAATGTAGAGGTAAAAGCCAATGAAAAGCTAACCTTTGGAATCAACCTGACACCCACGTATTCGATTAATAACGATCCAGGTGTGGAAGGAAAAGATAATATACTACATCAATTGGTTTCATTTACACCGGTGCAGGAAGCAAGTGCTGGCTTATATCCTAATGTTGGCGACAATCCTCAATACCGCTGGAGCACTTCGGCCAACAGTCCGGTAGGCAAGTTAGAGCAAACCCTGGCAGTAACCAAACGCTTTCGTACCGTCGGATCCTTATTTGGTCAATACGAGATTATTGATGGATTAAACTTCAAAACAACCCTCAATTTAGATCATGTGGATAATACTTTTAAGCGTTATATTCCTTTTACGATTACCGGTAGCTTGCCGAATAGGCAATCGGATTTAACCAAACGTACTTCTGGAACCTACAGTACATTCAGAAGGCAAACGCTTGTCAATGAAAATACATTAAATTATAATAAGACGATCGCCAATGACCATAGTATCTCGGCGCTTTTAGGTTTTTCTTATAACTCCGATAAGCTGGATAATGCAACCATGTCGTCCCAAAACGGCTATGGAAGTAGCACGATCACTACCTTGAATTATGCACTCGGAGTGACGGGTAATACAACAGAAACCAAGAACGTCTTGCTATCTTATTTCGGACGTTTGCAATACGCGTATCAAGATAAGTACTTACTGAGCGTGTCGGCTAGACGAGATGGTTCATCTCGCTTTGGTGCCAATACAAAGTGGGGATGGTTTCCTTCGGCTTCTATAGGTTGGCGGGTGTCGCAAGAAGATTTTATGCAAGATATCAAAGGTACCTTGAGTGATCTTAAATTGCGTGCCAGCTGGGGTAAATCTGGAAACTATAATATTGGCGACTACAGCAGTTTGTCCATCCTTGGAAATTATGCCTACTCATTAGGTGGCCAACTGGTTACAGGATTAGCTCCCAACGGTATTGTAAACCCTGATTTAACTTGGGAAAAGTCGAATACCTTTGATGTTGGGGTCGACTTCGGCTTCATCAACAATCGCATTACGGCCACCATCGATTATTATGATCGTAAGAGTACCGGACTGCTCTTGAACGTGCCGGTGTCGCAAATCACGGGCTTTGCGTCTTCCCTGGATAATGCAGGAAGCGTACGTAACAGAGGATGGGAATTGGAAATCAACAGCCAAAATATTACAGGGACGGCGGATGCATTTCAATGGAGTACTTCTTTTAACTTGAGTCATAACAGCAACAAGCTGACTTCATTACCTAACGGGCAGTCGCAAATCCTGATCCCATCTTCTTTTGATATCTCACATAGTATTTTACGCGTGGGCGACCCAATGTATAGCATTTATGTGGTTCGGCAAGAGGGTATTCTATCGCAGGCCGATATCGATAACGGGGCGGCTTTGTACGGCAATCAAACAGCAGGTGATCCTAAGTATTTTGATGCTAATGGCGATGGTATCATTAATGAGAATGACCGGGTGATTGTCGGTCAACCAAATCCGAAATATACATGGGGCATTACCAATACCTTTCGTTATAAAGGCTTTGATTTGAGTGTACTCGTGCAAGGCCAATGGGGTGGTGGTATTTACTCTTTGTTCGGTCGAGCCGTTAATCGGACGGGAACCGGCATTGTCGATAATGTATTAGGAAGCTGGCGTGATCGCTGGCGCTCTGCTGAAGATCCAGGTGCAGGGGAAGTGGGAAAAACTACCGGTACGTTTGGGCGCATCAAGAATACCGATTGGTATTATCCATCTGATTACATTCGCGTACGCAACATTACCTTAGGTTACGATTTGGGACGGATCATTCCGAAGACAACTTTCCAAGGTGCGCGCATATTTGTTACGGCTGAGAATTTCTTCGGCCATGATAAATACGATGGAGGTTTCAACCCGGAAGCAACAAATACGAATTTAAGTGGCAGTACGCAGTTTCCGGAGGCGGGTGATTACGGCGGTCTACCGATTCCGAAATCGTTGATCTTCGGATTGAACGTAACGTTTTAACGATAAGTCCGCGTCGGACAATATACATAGTGATGATCATTATTAAAGATATAAAGTGATGAACAAGATTTTTTTAGTGCTATTGGTCCTTGCAGTTCTTACAGGTTGTGAGAAGGAGCTCGATCAACAACCTATTTCTGATCCTACGACAGAAACTTTCTATGCAATTCCCAATGATTTTATTCAGGGAGCAAATGCAATATATGCTGCTTTGCGCGGCTATCCGGACCGACAATTAAATTTATCGGAAACACGTTCTGATAATTTATATGCTGTATCAGACGGAGGTGTACGTGATTGGGAAGGCATCAACGGATTTCACCGCAATCTGGCAGCGAATCCGTATATAGCGGAAGCTTGGCTAACGGATTACAATGGTATTAACCGCGCCAATGTTTTATTGGAGCAATTGGAGAAAAACGGAAGTATCGTAACGGACGAAAATCTGAGAGGTCGTTTACAAGGTGAAGCCCGCTTCTTGCGCGCTTTCTTCTATTTTGACCTCTTACGCTGGTTCGGAAGGGTGCCGATCGTCGATCGCGTTATTACAGCAAGCGAAGCCGCTACCATTCCGCAAAGTGACATTGCAGCAATTTACGACTTTATTATTACGGATCTTCAAACAGCAATCCCTCTTTTGCCCTCGAAAAGTGAGTATGCGGGAGTCGATCGCGGTCGCGTCACCAATGCGGCGGCGCAAACGTTATTAGCTCTGGTATATATGACCCGCTCGGGTCCTAATTTAGGTGTAAATGGGTCTGGCTTAGCTACTAATGATTGGCAAGAGGCAGCTACGTTATTGGATGAGGTGATCGGTTCGGGAGAATACCAATTTTTAGAGGGTAATAATGCCTATACTTCTATTTTCTCCTATGATAATGAAAACAATGCCGAGGTGGTGTTTGATATTCAATATATAACAGGACAAAACCCCGTAGCCGGGGGAACTTTTGCGTGGTTATTAGCCCCGGATACCTGGTTCAATACCAATGGGCATCCCAATCAAGGAGGGTTGACTATCAGGCCGGTTTCTGATGATTTATTGAATTCATATGAGACGGGTGATATCCGAAAAGCCTTTTCTATCCAGACGGGTTATGTATACAACGGTGTAGCGGAAACCAGGTCGTTTTTTAAGAAATATATTGATCTCACGCGTGTGCCGAACAACCGGGAAGATTGGCCCATTAACTTTATTGTATGGCGCTTTACCGATATCCTCATGTTAAGGGCTGAATGCACACTGAATGGAGCTCCGGGATCACAGCAAGAAGTGGATCAAGTCGTAAACCGTGTTCGCGCACGAGCAGGTTTGGCTCCTAGAAGTCAGGTAGATCTTGCCGGTTTGATGGAGGAAAGAAGGAAAGAATTTGCTGCCGAAGGATCTCGATGGCACGATCTGATAAGAAGCGGCTTGGTAGAATCGGTGATGAGTAATTGGATCGAAAAGGAAGACGTACAATCACGTATTGACCCATTCCAATTAAACTATACGCTTTACCCAATTCCCCAGGCTGAGCTAGATGCGAAACCTGGCATATATACGCAGAATGGAGGGTATTAGGGCATCACTGAATAAAACTAAAAAAATAAATAATGAAAAAGCTTTTATTGATTATCCTTTTGCTTTCACAATTGATAGCTTTAAAGGCGCAGCCACTGCTCGAAACCGGTGGAAAGGAAATGCCGGACGAATGGGTTGACAACGTAACGCATCATCGGGTGATGCGTTTGGTACGACGTCCCGGAATTAATT
Source organism: Olivibacter sp. CPCC 100613 (assembly GCF_036959255.1). NCBI lineage: Bacteria > Pseudomonadati > Bacteroidota > Sphingobacteriia > Sphingobacteriales > Sphingobacteriaceae > Olivibacter > Olivibacter sp. CPCC 100613. The sequence continues at coordinate 160,852 of NZ_JAWMTI010000007.1, read as the reverse complement.
TAAGTTTCTACTTTCACAACAATCCCTTTGTAGGGAACGAAATGATTTTTTATGGAAGTAATGAGCGTCAACGGGAAAGTTATTCAGGGGAACTGAAGACAAAAGCTCAAGAAATTTACAACCTCAATGTGAAAGATAAACAACTGTACGTCGTGAATCTCGAAAATTTGAAAACACGTCAATTAACCTATGAAACCGGGAAAATTCAAGGAGAAATCGTAAACCCAAAAAATGGAAAAGTTTATTTTCAGTGCCAAGATAGCGTGTTTAGTGTCGAAGTGAAAACAGGCAGGAAGGAACTGCTTTTTGTGTTTCCTGTGGATTTCAAAGCTTCCATTACAACGGTTAATGCGGATGCTACTTTATTAGGCGGTGCTTATGCCACCGATAAAGAGAAGGAAATTTCCAAACGGTATCCAGAGAAAAGCCAATATTTCAATCGTATCTATGAAGCAAAATTGCCTCGGACTTTATTTGTCATTGACTTGAAAAAAAGACAATTGAAAAAAATCTTTACGGATAGTGCTTGGTTAAACCATGTGCAGTTTTCGCCTACCAATCCAGATCTGCTTATGTTCTGTCATGAGGGGCCCTGGCACAAGGTTGATCGAATATGGACGATTGACGTTAAAACAAAGGATCGACCCAAACTCATTCATAAACGCAGCATGGATAGGGAGATAGCCGGGCATGAGTGGTTTGATAAGCAGGGGGATTATATCTGGTACGACTTGCAATTGCCGCGTGGACAAACCTTTTTTGTGGGAGGAACGGATCTCAAGAGCGGAAAAGAGATCAAATACCAACTAAAACGAAATGAATGGTCAGTGCATTACACCTCAGCTGTCGATAATAAAACCTTTGCAGGAGATGGGGGCGATCCCGGGTCGGTAGCTAAAGCACCGGACGGACAATATATTTATCTTTTTAAACCTCAAGGTGATCACTTTGAGGCGGAGCGCTTGGTCAATATGAAACATCATAATTATAAATTGGAACCGAATGTGCATTATTCTCCTGATGGGAAATGGATTATCTTCCGGGCAAATTTTGAAGGCTTTGAAGGTATATATGCAGTTGAGATAGAAAAAGCGAAGAACTAATGACAGTCAATAGAAAGAAATTCATCCACACCTTATCCTTTTCTTTGGCGGCACTGTGGGTGCAAGGGGGAAGAATGCTCCATGCGCGAACCAAAGATGATGCCCGGATATCAGATTTTTGTAGGAAACTGAAACCGATTGGTAGAGCTTTGGAGCTGCCTGGTTACTATGTATGGTGCAATAGCCCAATTGAAGCTCCGGATGGTAAAACGCATGTGTTTTTCTCACGATGGAAGGCAGATCTGGGAATGAGCGGATGGATCAAAGGCTCTGAAATAGCTCATGCGGTAGCAGACGCTCCCGACAAGCCCTTTGAAGTATTGGAAACCGTATTGACGCCCCGAGGTGCCAACTTTTGGGATGCCACTACATGTCACAACCCACTGATCAAAAACATAGATGGGACTTATTATCTCTTCTATATGGGAAATTCGAATGGCAAGACCGATACAAAACGGATTGGGGTAGCCTCTTCATCTTCACTTTATGGACCGTGGACGCGAAGCGATGCACCCATTCTCTTACCGGGTATGGAAGGCACGTGGGATGATCATTGTACCACCAACCCAGCTTGGGTAAGAGGAAAGGACGGTAAAAATTGGCTTTACTATAAGTCGTGGAACACACACGATTACGAGACTACAAAGGGGCCGATCCGCGGAAATAGAAAGTATGGGGTGGCTTTTGCTGATAGACCGGCGGGGCCCTATGAAAAATATGCTGGCAATCCGGTAATCGATTTTTCGACAAAAGGAGCAAACCGCCAATTTGAAGATGCTTTTGTATGGCGCGAAGGGGATAAGTTTAAAATGATCGCACGTGACATGGGAGTCTTTAATCATGAGGTTGGATTGATTATGGAGTCGGACGACGGTTTGCTCTGGTCAGAACCTAAGATTGCTTTTCAATCGCTTCGTCATTATATACAAGAACCGCCACCACCGCCACATCTAAAAAGATATGGGCGTCTAGAGCGACCGATGCTTTTATTAGAACAGGACAAGCCCGCATGGCTTTTCGGTGCTTCACAAGGTGGCAAATACCAAACTTCCAGTGCTTTTGTTTTTAAATGTGAATTATAAACCAAAAATCCTGAATTATGAAAGTTGTTTTTTTACGCAAAAATCGCTGGTTTACAAGCAGCCTAGTTGGAATGACGATCCTATTGAATGCCTGTTCTAAATTGCCGCAATCGACAAATGCCAATTTGTTGGTTCAAGACGGACAGGTAATTGCTTTCCCCGGAGCAGAGGGCTTTGGTCGCTTTGCACAGGGTGCTCGTGGTGTGGTAAATCCGTCAGTCTATCTTGTCACAAACCTGAACGATAGCGGTCCGGGGTCTTTCCGAGATGCGGTAAGCCAACCAGGTCGATTTGTCGTTTTTGCGGTGAGTGGCATCATTCGTTTGCAATCTAATTTAAGTGTCGCAGCGAATACAACCATTGCCGGGCAAACCGCTCCGGGAAAAGGTATTGTACTCTATGGTCGTAAAGTCACCTTTACCGGGGCAAATAATTCCATTACCCGCTATATGAGAATTCGGTTGGGGGTGAATGGCGGTGCGTCGCGCAATGATGATGCATCGGGTGTAGCTAATGGTAAAAATATGATTTTTGATCATGTATCGTTTTCTTGGGGTCAGGATGAGGTTTTCTCCATTAATTGGGATAATAAAGGAAATGAACCCGATAGCATAACCATACAGAACTCCATCATCGGACAAGGTCTGCATCGGCATAATCACTCTGCGGGGGGGCTGATTCAAACGGTGAATGGAAAAATTAGTATTCTAAAAACCCTTTATCACAGCAACAAGACACGTAATCCTAAAGTAAAAGGGTATAATGAGTTCGTTAATAATGTAGTATACAATTATGGGAATTTAGATAATCCAATGGGTCATACTGTTTCAGGGGATGCTTATATTATGGGTGGATCAGCCGGTATTTCTGAGGTAAATATTCTCAATAATTATTTTATTTCCGGTCCACTTACGCCGCCGAAAAACACCCCTTTCTCCCGTGGTACAGGAACTTTTTATCTGCATGCCGCGGGGAATTACTTCGATTCAAATAAGAACGGCGTTTTAGATGGTAGCTTGGTACCTTTCGACACCATCGGATATCCGGGCCTAGCGGATTCAAATTTTGTACAACAGCCTTTCGCCTATCCGGCAAAAACGCCGAGCATGAACGCGGAACAAGCTTATCATTATGTATTGAATAATGCCGGTGCTACCTTGCCAAGCAGAGATGAAGTCGATTTATCGATGATCAATGAGTTGCGCTCAAAAGGAAAGCAGGGTAGCTATATTTATACGGAATCTGATGTAGCCTTACCTAATGATGGGCTGGGATCTTTTCCCGAAGCCACTGCATTAAAAGATACCGATCAGGACGGGATTCCTGACGTGTGGGAGCAGCGTTTAGGGCTCAATGCAAATGACGCTGCCGATGCGCTACAGCCTAATACATCTTTCCCCCAATATTTAAATATAGAAGTGTATATTAACGGTTTAACACCAACATCCAGATAGTGCCTAAAAACGATTCATTCATGTACAACAAGCTAAACAAAAGGTATTCTTTTTTATCAAAATGCGCTCTCCAATTCATGTTTTTATCTTTCATTTTTATGATAGCTTGGTCAATTAATAGTTACGCACAAGAGAAGGCATGGACTTCCGCTAAGCAACCGGAACAGGAAATGGAAATGCTTAAGCGACAGATTAAAGCGCCTGTTTTCCCAGAACGGGATTTTCTGATAACGGATTTTGGAGCGGTAGGGGATGGACTGACTAAAAACACGGAAGCCTTCAAAAAAGCGATTGAAGCTTGTCACAAAAGTGGTGGAGGGAGAGTTGTCGTTCCTTATGGAAAGTTTCTCACCGGTGGAATATACCTAAAAAGTAATGTAAATCTACACTTAGCGGACAGTGCCACGATTATATTCAGTCGAGATAGTTCGGATTATCCAATAGTATTCACGCGTTGGGAGGGAATGGAATGTATGAACTATGCCTCGTTTATCTATGCTTATGGGGAAGAGAATATTGCCGTTACCGGAAATGGGATACTGGATGGAAATGCAAACAACGATTATTGGTGGTGGTGGTGTGGGGCTAAAAAATACGGTTGGCGGGAAGAGTTGGGTAAGCAAACCCCTGCAAGGAATGCCTTGCATGAGATGATGCATGAAGAAGCAGATCCTAAAAAGCGGATTTTTGGTGATGGGCATTATTTACGACCTAATTTTATACAGCCGTATCAGTGTAAAAATGTATGGATTGCGGATGTGAAGTTGATTAACTCACCCATGTGGAACCTCAATCCTGTATTATGTGAAAATGTACTGATTGAAAAAGTAAAAGTGATTAGCCATGGACCTAATAACGACGGCTGCGATCCGGAAGCTTGTAAAAATGTATGGATACGCGATTGCTATTTTGATACAGGTGACGATTGTATTGCCATTAAATCGGGAAGAGATGAAGACGGCCGCAATATCGGTCGCCCGGCCGAAAATCATATCATCGAAAATTGTGTAATGAAAGATGGGCATGGTGGCGTCGTCATCGGTAGTGAAATTGCAGGAGGCGCTAAGAACATTTATGCTATCAATTGTGAAATGGATAGCCCCAACCTGGATCGTGTCTTGCGTATCAAGACGAGCTCGAGCCGTGGAGGGATCATTGAAAATGTATTTATGAAAAATGTAAAGGTGGGTACGTTCAAAGAAGCCGCCGTCAAGTGCAATATGTTTTACGAGAAACCGGGGAATCACATTCCTACGATCCGTAATATTTGGGTAGAAAATCTGAACGTCGAAAAAGGGGGGCAATACGCACTGATGGTTGCGGCCTATCAGCAGTCACCGGTAAAAAACCTGCGAATGATTAATTGCAATTTAAAAGGAATTAAAGAACCCTTTAAGGTTGATCATGTGCAGCACCTTGTATTTGAGAACGTCAAGATCAATGGAAGGGTGATGGACGCGCCAAAAGGAGTTGAATAGTTATTGGTTATTCGTTTAGCGTAAAGCGATCTTCATTCAGCCGCTCAAAGGTTTAGCGTGTAGGCCCGAATGGCCATATGGAATGAGTGTTTGAATTTTATTTGATACGTTGTTGTTGGTTAAAATATAGGGAATCGTCGAAGGAATTAACTTTCATATAAATAAAGATCGGCCTCAAAAGGTTCGGGTAGCACAAGCGATGTAACGGCATAGACGCTCAAAGAACATTTTCAGCCGAGAGTTTTCTTTGTTACTTTCTTTCGCGGAGAAAGAAAGTAAATAATTGGTTATGATAAAAAAAAGAACATTTTTTCTGAGCATGATCATATCGATAAGTATGATATTATCGAGCAATCCATCTTACGCGCAGGGAAATGACCATAAGCCTTTATGGCACGGTATAGAACGAGTGGTACATTACAAACCCGAGGGCGAAGACTTTGTATTGGTGCAAGGGAGGCGGCGATTTAATCGCGCCTTGTATGGCACGAATACAGCTTTTCGCGTAGAAGCTGGTGATTTACCTGAGTTTGCTTTATATATGCCGGGTATGGGTGGAAATTTACAATTTGTATTGACCAATGGAAAAGAGTATAAAAAGCTAATTGATGCCGATTATATTGAAACGCGTTATCGACCTGGAAGTATGCTTTACCGGATTAAGGATACTTTATTAGGTGAGGGACAGCTTACGATACAGGTCTTGGCGCAAGCGGATAGGGAAGGTTTGATCCTTCGAATAGAAGAACAGGCAATGACCGGTTCGACGAAACTTTTGGCTCTTTATGGCGGGGCGAGTGGGCAAAATTTCAGTCGTGCAGGCGACATAGGCGCTGACCCGGAATCGAGCTTTTATCTACTGCCCGAGAATTGTGAAGCTAATACATTTACCCTAAACAATCGCGGATTCCATTTGAACTTTTTAAATAAAAAAAAACAAACGCAGGAATTGTTCGGTGCTTTTTCCGGTCAACCATCCCTGAAAGTGCTGAATGCTGATAAGTTGACGGTTTTGCCTGAATTATGGGCAAGCTCAGTCAATGATCGTCCTATACTGGGCGCACAATATATGCTAAAAGACGAACAGCCAATTTATATAGCAATTCAAAGAGAAAAAGATCAGGCACCATTGGAAGTAGTTTTTCAACAAGCGGAAGAAAAACGAAAAAGCTTGACCGAGCGTGTGAAGCTTAAAACCCCCGATCCTTATATCAACACGCTTGGCGGCGCATTGGCGATCGCGGCGGATGCTATCTGGGAGTCTCCAACCTACTTACACGGGGCAGTGGCCTGGCGCATGCGCTTAAATGCCTGGCGAGGGGCTTATGTGGCTGATCCGTTGGGCTGGCATGATCGCGCTAAATTGCATTTTTCAGCTTACCTTCATTCTCAGGTGCTGGAGCCGGAGAAAGGGCCGGTGGTACCGGATACCTCGCGGCATCTGGCAAGGCAACTTGAGGAGATGGGTACAACCGTGTTCTCCAGTGGTTATATCTCGAGAAATCCTAATGATAATACCAAACCCCATCACTACGATATGAACTTGGTGTTTTTTGATCAGTTATATAATCATTTTCAATATACAGGTGATACCGCCTTTATAAAAGCTAGTTGGCCTGCTATCAAAAGACACCTGGCGTGGGAGAAACGAAATTTTGATCAGGATAATGATGGCCTGTATGATGCTTATTGTGCCATTTGGGCGAGCGATGCCTTGCAATATAGCGGTGGTGGTGTGACGCATACCTCGGCATATAATTATCGGGGTTTCGATATGGCTGCGCAGTTAGCAGCGATAGCTGGCGAAAACCCTACCCCTTATAGGCAAGAAGCTGCAAAAATTAAAGATGCGGTAAATAAGCATTTGTGGTTGAAGGATAAAGGATGGTACGCTGAATATAAAGATTTATTGGGCGAGCAATTAAAACATGAGCAACCTGGACTTTGGACGATCTACCACGCGCTCGATACGCGGATGGCTGACGCTTTTCAACGATATCAGGCGCTTTCCTATATTGATACCCATATTCCACATATTCCTGTACGAGCAAGAGGTCTGCCCGAGCAGCATTTCTACACCTTGTCTACAACAAATTGGCAACCTTACACGTGGTCGATCAATAATGTCGCATTAGCTGAAAATCTGCAAACGGCGCTTGCTTATTGGCAAGGTGGTCGGTCGGAGGAGGCTTTTCAACTGTGGAAAAGCAACCTTGTCGAAAGTATGTATCTAGGTGCAAGTCCGGGTAACTTTCAACAATTATCTTTCTACGATGCGCAAAGGGGCGAGTTATACCGGGATTTTGCCGATCCGATTGGCGTAGCGGCTCGAACTTTAACGGAGGGACTGTTTGGCATTTTACCGGATGCATTGGCTGATACGCTTACTATACGTCCTGGTTTACCGCAATCGTGGAATGAAGCAGATTTAGATGTTCCCAATATAAGTTTTTCTTTTAAGCGCTCGGGATTGCTTGATCACTATGAAATCACGCCAAGATACCAAAGGAGTATGAACTTGAAATTGCTGTTGCGCACTAAAAAAGCGGCAGTAAAGCAGGTAAGGGTGAATGGAAAAGACGTTGACTGCACATGGATAGAGGAAGCACTGGGGCAGCCGACACTTCAGGTATCGATACCCAAGACTGCAAGCTACCACATTGAGATCGAGTGGGCTGATAAAGAAATAGCCGAACTGGGCTATCAAAATAGTGTCGTTTTGGGGCAGGATCTGAACTTGGATATCCGTGAAGCACGGCTTGAAGAGGTGTACGATCCACAACGAGTATTGGTGGATTCCTCAAATGAGAAACGGAAGTTTTCCTTCAAGCGAGTGGGGAAATCATTGTTCTTTGTAAAGCTTAGACAAGGGAATGCGCAATGGTGGATGCCGGTGGATGTACGCGTTGAAGATGCTTATCGTCGCAGCGCGTCTCTGGAGAAAGCAGCTATAAGGAAAGGAAAATATGAAATGCTGGACTTAAGCAAGGAGTTCAACGGAAAAATAACAGAATTGTTTAAGCGACGTTACTTAAGTCCACGACCGGGTGCGCCGACCTTACAACTACCTTGGCAAGGTATCGGTAATTGGTGCTATCCCTTGATTGAACCTGTTTTAGATGATCAAGGGACCAAACGGTTAGCGAAGGCGCAGGGTCATATACGCTTGCCAAATGGTGTACCAATAAAATTATCGGTTGATGGAAACGATATCCTGTTTACCTCGCAGTGGGACAACTACCCAACAAAGAAGACCCTTGCCCTAACAGGCAAAGCCTCGCGAGCCTATTTACTAATGGCCGGTACCACCAACCCCATGCAGAGCCAGTTCACCAATGGCTTAGTGACTATCGTTTACGCGGACGGGACCAAAGAAACGCTAGAGCTCCGAAATCCTGATAATTGGTGGCCGATCGAGCAAGATTATGAAGATGAGGGTTATGCTTTTTCCTTGCCGAAGGAAAAACCCTATCGCTTGCATTTGAAAACCGGCCGGTTTGTACGCGGTGGGGAAGGAAGTTATGATGAAATCAAGGGATTTACGAAGCGGGCAATCGACGGCGGCGCCGCCACGCTTTTGGAGCTCCCACTCGACCCGACAAAGGAACTGAAGATACTTGAATTGCGAGCGATAGCCAATGATGTAGTAATAGGCTTGATGGGAATGACACTAGAAGTTGTTGAGTAGGGAATTATTCATTCGTGTTCACTTTAAAGGTATTTATGAGCTCGCTACGCTCGGTTAGTCAATTAGCCAATGTGATAAATTAGCCAATGTAGTAACGTAGGCGGGTGCGCTTAAAGCTTACTGCCTTGTAAGTCGTTAAATAGTCTAATGGTTAAGTAGTCAGTACGAATAACTAGTAACAAATAACCAATAACAAATATGATATACAAGAAAAGACACTATTTATGGATATTAACTTGCTGTTTGATTGGAATACTCTCCTGTAATCAAAAGCAAACGAAGAAGAACGATTCCATTGATCGAAAAGCCGTAGTAACCCGGCATAATGTTGTTAATGAATCTATTGATTCATTGAGCTCTTTAACCGTGGGTAATGGAGAATTTGCATTTACAGTTGATGTGACAGGCTTGCAGACTTTTCCGTTATTGTACGAAAAGGGGGTGGCCTTGGGAACGCAATCGGAATGGGCTTGGGATAGCTCTAAAAACGAAAAAAACTTCCGCTTTGAAGAAACATTGAAGAGCTACGACTTTAACAACGAAGGAAGAGATGCCAAATATAGTATACAATGGAAAGAACCTCAACGAAATAAAGAAGCCACTGATTGGTTTCGTGAGAACGCTCACCGGCTGCAATTAGGTAATATCGGCTTTGAACTTTATAAAAAGGATGGCCAACGAGCGGAAGCAAAGGATTTAACAGCTATTCGCCAGGAACTGAATTTATGGACAGGTGAAATTCATAGTTCCTTCCAAGTGGAAGGCGAGCCGGTTGAGGTATATACCGCTGGCCATCAAGAGCAGGATCAGCTAGCGGTTAAAGTGCAATCGCCTTTGATTAAGGCAGGGCGCTTGGCTATCTATATACGTTATCCTTACCCAACAGCGGAGTTTTTGGATGAGGGAACCCTTTGGGAACACCCCGAGCTGCACCAAACTAAAATCGAAGTAAGCGATACACATTTTGCCAATATTAGTCATCAGCTCCAGGGAACGCGTTATGAAACTAGCCTTGCTTTTACCGAAGGTAAGCTCAACAATGGTAAAGAAGATCATTATTTTGTTTTTCAACCAGGGAGAAACACGGATCAGTTGGAGTTCAGTGCTGCCTTTTCGCCAAAAAAAATGGAGGGAAAGCGGTCTTTATACGATGAGACTTTAGCTAGCAGCACAAAAGCTTGGGCCGACTTCTGGAACCGGGGGGCAGCTATTGATTTTGCCGGGAGTAAAGATCCACGGGCGAAGGAACTTGAGCGACGCGTGGTGTTGTCGCAATACTTAACGAAGGTACAGTGTGCGGGGCATTATCCGCCGCAAGAGACGGGTCTGACATTCAACAGTTGGTTCGGTAAACCACATACGGAGATGCACTGGTGGCATGCTGTGCATTTTGCACTTTGGGATCGTGTAGACCTGATGGAAAAAAGCCTCGGCTATTATGCAAATACGGTGGAGAAAGCAAGAGCAATCGCCAAACGTCAGGGATATGAGGGTGTCAGATGGCAAAAAATGTCAGACAACGATGGCAATGAAAGTCCTTCTTCCGTAGCCGCTTTTCTTATTTGGCAACAGCCGCATTTTATTTATTTGGCGGAACTGGCTTATCGGGATCAGGAAGACCCCAAAGTCATTGATAAATATAAAGACCTGGTTTTTGAAACGGCCGACTTTATGGCGTCATTTCCGACTTACGATAAAATAAAAGACTGTTATAATTTAGGTAAAGGCGTAATCCCGGCACAAGAGGTTTTTAAAGCGGCTGAAACTTTCAATCCAACCTATGAGCTCGCCTATTGGGATTGGGCCTTGCGCATTGCACAACAATGGCGCAAACGGGCAGGCATGGAACCCAATGAAAAATGGGATGAGGTGATTCAGAAGTTGGCAACACTGCCGGTTCAAGGAGGTGTTTACTTAGCAACTGAGAGCGCAACAGATTCTTATACCAACCCAAAATGGCGGACGGATCATCCTGCCGTGCTGGGCGCTTTAGGCATGGTTCCTGAATCACCCAAATTAGATAAGAACGTGATGAAAAGTACCTTGGATACGGTTTGGAAAACATGGTCATGGGCCGATACTTGGGGATGGGATTTTCCGATGACAGCGATGAATGCCGCACGTTTGGGACTGCCCGAAAAAGCACTTGATGCACTCTTTATGGATATACAAACAAATACATATCTTAGGAATGGTCATAACTACCAAGATGGGAGATTACGTATTTATCTCCCGGGAAACGGAGGCGTATTAGCCGCGGTAGCCATGATGGCCGGTGGATGGGATGGAAGCGAGGGCGAGCTTCCGGGATTTCCAAAAGACGGTTCGTGGCAGGTGAAAGCGGAAGGGTTTAAAAAGATGCCGTAACACGATTTGCAGGATGCAGAGACGTTGTTCTTTTCTTATTTATTTGATGAGAGCAAAACTTTGTGGTTTATAAAACATTCATGTTGAATAAGATAAAAATAATGCGTTTACTAAAGATACATTCGTTGGCAGGTACGTTATTGCTTTTAATACTGGCAATGCGGCCTATTGAAGGCAAGCCCACCTTATTTGTTATTGGCGATTCGACGGTTAAAAATGGTAAAGGTGATGGTAGTAATGGGCAATGGGGTTGGGGTAGCTTGTTATCATTGTATGTCGATACAAGCCGCCTTTCTATTGAAAATCATGCTTTAGGAGGGACCAGTACGCGAACCTATTTAACAAAAGGTCTATGGGGTGAAGTATTGAGCCGGCTAAAAGCAGGTGATTACCTGATTATGCAGTTTGGACATAACGATGGCGGCCCCTTGGATGATACAGCTAGGGCCCGTGGAACATTGAAAGGTGTTGGTGATGAACATCAGGAAATATACAACCCAATTACGCAGAAAAAGGAAGAGGTTTACACCTATGGTTGGTACCTATCCAAGTTCGTCCGCGAAGCAAAAACGAAGGGCGCCAAAGTCATTATATGCTCACCTATTCCACGTGATAAATGGCAGGCTGACAAGGTTGCGCGCGATCTGAATAGCTATCCAAAATGGGCGGAGGAAGTAGCTGCTCGTGAAAACGTTGCATTTGTTCCGCTACACGATTTAGTGGCGGATTATTACGATCGTATAGGAGAAAAACAAGCGCACACCTTTTTCCCAACGGATCATACGCATACTGACCGCAAGGGTGCGCAAAAAAATGCGGAGCTCATTACAAAGGCAATTTCGAAACTTCCTGATATGGGCCTGAAAAAATATATTAAACGCTAGTTGCTTTTACGCCTGTTCCGTTATTAAAAAAGATAGAGCTCGAAGCTAATAGCTAAGGACAAACATTTATAATAAATAGATGATGATGAATAAAATAAATAGTAGAAATGTACGAAGAATATTGGTAGCATGTTGCTTACTGGTGATAACTTTGCCAGGTTTTGGGCAGCAATTGCCAAAGAAAGATCAATTGTTGCAACAGCTTAGATTGGCCAATAATTATTTTATGGAAAAATGGCCGGACGCTGGTAAAACAATCATTACAAATAAAGAGCGTCCTGCTAATATCTGGACAAGAGCGGTATATTACGAAGGCTTGATGGCACTTTATCATATTGATGCAGACAAGCGTTATCACAACTATGCTACTCAGTGGGGAGAAAAGCACCAATGGGCACCTGCACGTGATTTGTTTACGCGCAATGCGGATAACCAATGCTGCGGTCAAACGTATATCGACTTGTATCGCTTAGATAAGCAAGCTATTCAGATCAAAGCGATTAAAGATAACATCGATGCGATGGTCAATAGCGATCAGGTAAATGATTGGGATTGGATCGACGCCATACAAATGGCGATGCCTATATTCGTAAAGTTGGGAGTAACCTATAATGAACCGAAATATTTTGATAAAATGTACGCACTGTATGCGTATACTAAATACAAAGAGGGCGGAAATGGTTTATACAATCCCGAAGATAAACTGTGGTGGCGCGACAAGGATTTTGTTCCACCTTACAAAGAACCAAATGGTGAAGATTGCTACTGGGCACGTGGTAATGGCTGGGTAGTAGCGGCCTTGGTGCGGGTCTTAGATGAATTGCCAAAAAGCGACGCGCATTATCAGGAATATTTAACGGATTTGACCAATATGCTAGCGGCATTGGCTCCCTTGCAACGGAAAGACGGCTTTTGGAATGTAAGTTTACACGATCCTACGCACTTTGGAGGGAAGGAAGCGACGGGAACAGCACTATTTACCTACGGGATGGCTTGGGCAATCAACGAAGGTTTGGTGGATAAAAAGATATACTTGCCAATCGTAACAAAGGCTTGGAAAGCGTTATCAAAGGAATCCCTTCATAAAAATGGATTCCTGGGTTATGTGCAAGGCACCGGAAAGGAACCAAAGGATGGTCAACCTGTGACGTATACCAGCAAGCCTGATTTTGAAGATTATGGCCTCGGTTGCTTCTTACTGGCAGGAACGGAAGTGTATAGGTTAATTAGTCAATGAGTTAATAAGTTGAGTAGTCAAGTAGTTAAGAGTTAAGTAGTATTGCCTTTAGGAGTGTCTCTGCTCACAACTCACAACTAATAACTAATAACGAAAAACCAACAATGTCAAAAATCGCTTTTAAAATGAAATTGATGCCTGGATTCCAAGAGGAATACAAAAGAAGGCATGATGAAATATGGCCTGAAATAAGCGCGCTGTTAAAGGAAGCAGGTGTGGCTGATTATTCTATTTTTTTGGATGAGGAAACGAATACCCTCTTTGCAGTACAAAGACAGTACGGTAATTCTTCTCAGGATCTCGGGGATCATCCGCTGGTGAAAAAATGGTGGGCCTATATGGCGGATATTATGGAAACGAATGCCGATAACTCCCCCGTGAGTAAACCCCTGAAAATGATGTTTCATTTGGAGTAATTGAGTAGGGAAGTAGTTAAATAGTGATGAGTTATAAGTGATGAACGATGAATGAGATCGTCATTGGTGGAGGTATCACCAGACAATCTGTAGAAGCTAAGTTAAGTGGTTAAGTAGTTAAATAGTGAAGTAGTTAATTGATGGTTAATAAAAAAACCTAGGATAGACTAATACGCCTGCCTACTTAACTACTATTACAACTCAACTACTATTACTATTATTAAGATGTTAAAAAAAATTCAATACATATTCATTATAAGTCTCGCGCTAACAGCAGGATGCCAGCGCGAACCCGATACCCTTTGGCCCGAAGTTACTAAAGAGATGAAACCTTGGACGCGCTGGTGGTGGATGGGTAATGCGGTGGATAGTGCAAACTTACGTAACCTTCTTCAGGAATATCAAAAACGCGGTTTTGGCGGGGTAGAAATTGCACCTATATATGGAGCAAAAGGTTATGAAGATCAATACATAGAACACCTTTCGGACGAGTGGATGAAACGCTTACGGTTTACCTTGCAAACGGCCGATAACCTGGGAATGGGGGTCGATTTAACCAATGGTACCGGCTGGCCTTTTGGCGGACCACAAATTGATACAGCCCATGCGGCTACCAAGTTAATAGTAGGCACGTATAAATTACAAGGAAAACAACACTTGCGAGAAAAGATTAGATCTTCGGATCCTAAACAAGCCAATGCTCCCTTAATCTCTTTAACCGCATATGGTCCTGATAATAAAACGCTTTTATTGACGGATAAAGTTGATAGCGCTGGCACACTCCATTGGGTGGCCGATAAGGGTACGTGGGAATTATATGCTTTGTTTCTGGGAAAAACCAAGCAGCAGGTAAAACGTGCAGCGCCAGGTGGTGCAGGATTTACCTTGGATCACTTTTCCAGTGAAGCCTTGGATCGTTATCTGCAACCTTACGCCGAAGCATTGGGCAAAGAGGCCTTAGGAATACGGGCCTTTTATAATGATAGTTATGAGGTATATGGTGCTGATTGGACAGAAACCCTATTGAAGACCTTTGAAAGCAAACGTGGTTATGACTTACGTTACCACATCCGCGAATTATTAAGTCAAGATTCAACCGAACAGGTTGCACGTATCAAATCAGATTACCGCGAAACGGTTGCCGAAATGTTATTGAGCAATTTTACGAAGCGTTGGACCAATTGGGCGCATGAACATCATGGTATTACAAAAAACCAGGCGCACGGTTCGCCGGGTAACCTGCTGGATTTATATGCAGCGGTCGATATACCGGAGGCTGAAACTTTTGGATCGAGTTCTTTCCCGATACCGGGACTACGACGCGATAGTGCTGATATACGTAACGTAGATCCCGATCCGATGATGCTGAAGTTTGCTTCTTCTGCCGCACACGTTACAGGGAAGAACTTGGTTTCGAGTGAAACTTTTACGTGGTTGACGGAACATTTTAAGACCTCATGGGCGCAGTGTAAGCCAGAGGTAGATCAAGTGTTTTTAGCGGGGATCAATCATGTTTTTTATCACGGAACTACCTACTCTCCAAAGCAGGTTCCTTGGCCCGGTTGGCTTTTTTATGCATCGGTAAATTTTGTGCCTGCTAACAGCTTATGGAGCCATTTGGACGGATTAAATTCCTATATCACACGCGTTCAATCTGTTCTGCAAACAGGCAACGCGGATAATGAATTGTTGATTTATTGGCCTATCTATGATATATGGCATCAATCAAAAGGCTCATTGCAGGCCCTAAAAGTACATGATATCGATGAGTGGTTACATCCAACGGAATTTTATAAACAGGCTTTGCTATTACAGGAAGCTGGCTATTCTTTCGATTTTGTCTCCGATCATCTTTTAGCGGATTTACAAATACAGGAAGGACAATGGAGAGGTAATACAAAAGCTTTACCTTACCGAGCTTTATTGATTCCGAAAACCGACAAAATGCCTGTTGAAACCGTAGAAAGACTGATTCAACTTGCAAAGGGTGGAGCAACTGTTATTTTTCAATCCTTGCCAAAAGATGTTCCGGGTGTGCACGATTTGGAGAAGCATAGAGCGAAGTTTGCAAGAGCATTGGATATCCTTCGCAAGATGTCGGAGGGCCAGGCGATAGGTAGTGGTAAAGTCTTAATCTGCGAAGATTTGTTAGACGGGCTCGAGAAAGAAAAGTTAAAGGGAGAAACCTTGGTGGCGGCCGGACTGCAATTTGTTCGACGTAACATGGGAACAGGTACCTATTACTACTTGGTCAACTTGTCAGAGAAAGCGGTCGATCAGTATCTATCATTGAATGCTAAAGGTAAATTTTGGTACATTATGGACCCGCTTTCGGGTCAAAGCGGAAAGGCGACAACTGATGAAAAAGGAAAGGAAACGCGTGTGCGTATACAATTGGAGCCCGGACAGTCCTGGATTGTAGCAGCATTGAATGAAGAGCATTCGAAGGAGTCTGATTGGTTCTACTTAGCGAAGCCCTTATCTTCGATTTCATTAACCGGGAAATGGCTTTTGACATTTAAGGAGGGAGGGCCAACGATTCCAAAAGCACGTTCCCTGGATCACTTAATGTGCTGGACAGATTTGCAGGACGATGCAACGACCGATTTTTCAGGTAAAGCGGTATATTCTTCTAGCTTTGAGTTACCGGCTACATCGGCGAAGGAATATGTGTTGAAGTTGGATAGCCTTTTTGAAAGTGCGCATATAAAAGTTAACGGAAAAGATGCAGGACTAATCTGGAGTCTACCCTATGAACTAAAGCTTGGCAATCTGCTGCGTCCGGGGAAAAATACGATTGAGATTGAAGTTGCGAATTTGATGGCCAATCGAATCCGCTTCTTAGATCGGAAAAAAGTAAAATGGCGCGAATACAATGGCAGCCAATTTGTTAATATCGACTATGAACCTTTCGACGCCTCGAACTGGCAAACGACTCCTTCAGGTTTAACCGGTCGGGTACGCATCGAATGCTATTAATCTTGTTTCATGTGAAACAAAAATAAGTTAATTAAGACTATAAATACTAGTTATAAGTATTTATTAAGGTATAAAAGTACTATTTTAAGTAAGTTGAAGAAGGCCACCTCTGAAAAGGGTGGCCTTTTATTTCACAGGATAGAGCAGGTTGCCGCTCTTCTTGGTTTCTCTTTAATTTGCTAAAACCAATTAGCGTCAGAAGTTAATTATTAATCAAATTTTTAACCTAAAATTTTAGATATGCAAATATCAAGTAAACCAAAATTATGGAAGGGGCTTCTCTTGTTGTTGATGCTATCCTTTTATTTGCAAAGTACCGCGCAGCAAGGCCTGGTGGTACGAGGAACCGTTAGCGACAAGGCCGGGCCGCTCGGAGGTGTATCTATACTTATTAGCGGAACAAAGCAGGGAACGAAGTCGGATTTAAATGGTAAATACCAATTGGAAGTGCCGAAAGGAGCAAACTTGCAATTCAAACTTATCGGCTATCGCGATACATCTGTGATCGCGAATAACGAAATCATCAATATCCAATTAAGCGAATCGGCTCAGGTATTGGATGAGGTAGTCATTAGTTATGGTACGCAGGAACGAAAAGAGGTGACCGGTGCGATTTCACAAATTGAAGCTACCGAAATGAAAGATGTTCCAGTTGGTCAATTTTCCCAAAAACTGCAAGGCCGTGTTCCAGGGGTACAGATCAGCCAAACTACCGGAAGGCCCGGTCAGGGGATGGCGGTACGGATTCGGGGCTCGGCTTCCATGAACGCAGGTAATACACCGCTGTATGTGGTAGACGGACAACCTATAACGGGCGACATCAGCAATATCAATCCAGATGAAATAGAAAGCTTCTCTGTCTTAAAAGATGCTTCAGCTACCTCCTTGTATGGCTCGCGAGCTGCAAATGGTGTCATCCTTGTAACAACGAAAAAGGGAAAGGGCGAAGGGATTACCGTTAACTTCTCCGCTTATGGCGGCCTTCAATATGTACCGGAACGGGGGCGCCCGGACGTGATGAATGCTAGGGAGTTCGCCCAATGGCAAAAAAATTACTATGAAGATAAAATAAAGTACGAAAATTGGGTTAACCCTGCGACGGGTGTAGCAGAAATACCAGCGGATTATGCAAATCCGGAACAATACGGTGAGGGTACCGACTGGTATGACATATTGCTTCGCCAAGCAGCCCCCATCCAAAATTATTCTTTGTCTGTCTTGGGCAACAGTGAAAAATTTAGCACGGCAGTAACCGCGGGCTATTTTAATCAACAAGGTGTTTTACTGAATACAGGATATCAGCGTTTTTCATTCCGTGCAAATAATGAGTTCAGACCCAACGATAAGTTGACACTCGGATTTAATATTGCACCTACATTGCAGTTAGACCATAATACCTTAACAAATACAGATGGGCAACGACAGGTTATTGATGGCGCTTTCATCACTAGCCCGATTTCTCCGGCCATTAACTCGGATGGTTCTTTGCCACTTACCACCAATACCTTCGGTATGTTTCCCAACCCAAATTGGTACCGTGTATTAAAGGAAAAATTGGACAACTATAAGCGAACGCGTGTACTGGGAAATGTGTATGGGGAATATAAAATATGGGACGGGTTGAAATTTAAAACACGTGCCGACTTTGATATTGGTGCGCAAACGCAACAGCTCTACGTGTCTTCGACTTCGGGTGGCGGTCTGTTTGTGGCTCCTCCGCAAAGGGCAACGGGTCAATACAATACAGAGACTTATTATTCTTGGTTAAATGAAAACGTCTTTACCTATAACAAGGTAGTCGGCGAACATAGCTTCGACTTATTGGCTGGTTATACCACGCAGAAATATCGCCAAGAAAATAGTGCTATTAATAAAACGGATTTCCCAAATGATCAGATTCCATGGTTAAGTGCAGGCGCAACGGTTCTTGGAGCTGCGAGCAACACCACCGCTTGGTCGCTTGAATCATTGATAGGACGTTTAAATTATAGTTTTAAAGGACGTTATTTGTTGTCAGCTGCCATGCGTCGCGATGGTTCCTCGCGGTTTGGAAATGACCGTAAGTGGGGATCCTTCCCTTCGGTCTCGGTTGGATGGGTTGCGAGTGAGGAAAACTTTCTGAAAGAAAATGAAAAAATCTCTTTCTTGAAGTTGCGGGCAAGTTATGGTTTGGTTGGTAACAATAACATTGGTGACTATCGTTCCATAGCGATGATGGGACCAACCAATTACGTTTTAAACGGTTCCCTGGCCCAAGGTTTGTCGATTACTTCTTTGGGTAACCCGGCGCTTAGTTGGGAAACAACTAAACAATTGGATATCGGATTGGAGTTGGGATTATTGGACGATCGGATCAGCATTGTATATGATTATTACCATAAGAAAACCGATGGGATGCTCTATCCGGTTGAGTTGCCCAGGGCATCGGGCTTTAGTTCTGTGTGGACGAATATTGGTGCCTTTAAATTCTGGGGACACGAAATTGGGATCAGCTCGAAAAACCTAACCGGAGCGCTAAGCTGGTCTACCGACTTCAATATTACATTCAATCGGAATGAGGTACTCCAGCTGGGAACGAACAATACACCCATTGGTGGATATACGGAGCAAGGTGATTTCAATCGTACTGCCGTTGGACAGCCAATTGGTCAGTTTTTCGGTTATGTATACGATGGGGTATATATGAACCAGGAGGAATTTGATACCCAGCCAAAACATAAATCATCGCAGGTAGGTACCGTACGTATGAAGGACCTCAATGGAGACGGTGTGATTGATATTAATGACCGGACCTTTATTGGAGACCCTAATCCCGATTTTATTTTCGGTCTAACCAACAACTTTCGCTATAAAAATTGGGACTTAAGCTTTTTGATCGCCGGTTCGGTAGGCGCGCAAACCATGGCTGCTACTTATGAAAATATTGAAAATCTGGACGGTGTATTCAATGTGCGAAAGGATATGTTGAATGGTTGGCGATCGCCTGAAAACCCGGGTAATGGAGAGGTACCTCGTACATTGGCCGGCACAACAGAGCTTTTCCGCTTTACCAATTCGCGTTGGGTATACGATGCTACTTATGTATCCCTGCGTAATGTAACGCTTGGTAGGAACTTCGAATTTAACGATAATAAGTATATCAAGAATATTCGCGCATACCTCAGTATACAAGAGGCTTTGATGTTAACCAAATACCCTGGAATGAATCCGGAAGTAAGTGTTAACGCAGAGAATCCTTTACGTCTAGGTATCGACCAAACATCCTACCCGGTACCACGTACTTTCACTTTCGGAATAAATGTTGGATTTTAAAGAAATGATCATGAAAAAGAATATAATCTGGATATTATTATTTGTCTTAAGTTTGTCTTCCTGTTCGAAAGACTTTCTACAGCTTACGCCTGATTCTGAACCAAACGCAGACGATTTTTATGAAACAGAAGAGCAATTTGAACAAGCCGTAAATGGTGTTTATCAATCGTTACGAGCAAGTGTAAATGAAAGCGGTTATCTGATGGGCGAAATGCGTTCCGACAATACACATTATGATTATTATGCACCGGATCGGGGAATTCATATCATTCGCCGGGAGAATATTGACGACTTTCTGGACGATGCGCAAAATCAATGGACAAATGATTATTTTAATAATAGTTATACTGGTATTGCCCGTGTCAATACGATCTTGGACCGCATCGAAATGGCCGGTTTTGATCAGGCAGCAAAAGATCCGATTATCGGAGAGGCCAAATTCTTGCGTGCTTTTTACTATTTTAACTTGGTTCGTTATTTCGGAGGGGTACCGCTTTATTTAAAAGAAGTACTGAAAGAAGGGGATGCCTTTTTACCAAGATCGACCGTTGATGAGGTATATAACGTCATTATAGCAGATTTAAGCGATGCAATTGAAAAATTACCGTCGCCTAGTTTTCCACAGAGTGGTCGAGCTAACAAAGGGGCGGCCTCTACGTTATTGGCGGAGGTTTATATGACTCGGAAGAATTTTACGGAAGCGGAGCCTCTATTGCAGGCGGTTACTACGATGGGGTACAACCTGCTGCCCAACTACGCAGATGTTTTTCTTCCCAGTAACAAAAACAGTCGAGAGTCCATTTTTGAGATACAGTTTATGATGGGTGATCAAGGACAGCAAAGTATGTTCACCTATTGGTTTATTCCAAAGTCAACGAACGTGGAACTGATAACCGGGATCACTTCCAATACCTTAAACTCGGGTGGATGGAATGTTCCTACAAGCGATATGATGAATACCTATGAGGCGGGCGACAGTCGAAAAGATGCGTCCGTTGGTATAGCCGAAGGGATCATTGGAAGCGATGGGAATTTCCAGATACAAGCAGTAAAGAGTAGTGAAGGGTATCAGTTGCCTGCAGGAAAAATAGCGAAACCTTTTGTGAAAAAATATTTGCACACACATAGCCGAGAGCAAAATACAGACGATAACTGGCCAATATACCGCTATTCGGATGTTCTCTTACTATTAGCGGAGTGCTTAAATGAAAATGGCAAGCCTGGAGAGGCTTTGGATTACATCAATCAAGTACGGAAACGAGCCGGTGCTACTTTGCCGGTTATTACTACAAGCAGTAAGGGGGAGCTTGCTGATGCAATTGCCCATGAAAGACGGGTGGAACTTGCCTACGAAAATCATCGTTGGCACGACCTCGTACGCACGGGAAAAGCCATCGAAGTAATGAACGCACATGGAGAAGAAATGAAACAGCAATATAATGTTATATCTAGGAATGCCTATCATGTAACGGAAAGTCGCTTGCTGTTTCCGATTCCCTATTTGGAAATGCAGTTGAACAATCAATTAACACAAAATCCCGGATATTAGTCGTCCGAGTAGATCTGCATAAAATAGATGATTATGAAGTATTTCTTTTATGGTTTGGCTATACTGGTTTTGCTGAACCTGCCCGCGCAAGGCAAGCTACGACTTCGCCATTTAACGGTTGAACAGCGGGAAAAACCATTGGGTCTAGATACTCAAATACCGCGATTTGGTTGGCAGATTGATACGAGAGAAAAGGGAGTGGAACAAAAGGCTTGGCAGATTCAAGTATTTTCTTCGATCGAAAAAGTAAAAGAGAACAGTCCGGATGTTTGGGACTCAAAACAAGTCAGGAGTTATCAGCAGTCTTTTATACCTTATGCAGGAATACCCTTAGAATCCGCACGCAGCTATTTTTGGCGCGTGCGGATTTGGGACGGAAAAGGGATGGTCTCGGCCTGGAGTGTCCCGGCTAAATTTGTTACCGGTATATTAAACCAAAAAGAGTGGGAAGCAAGCAATTGGATTGCCTATGATACATTGGCGTCAACCTTAAAAGTGATGCCGGGGGTGCATATGAACGGCGACCATTTGGGTAAAAAGGGATTGGAAAGGGCCATCATACCTTATTTTCGTAAACCCTTTGTCGTTTCAAAAATGCCAAAGGAAGCCTATTTATTTGTTTCAGGTCTGGGACAATACGAAGCGCGACTAAATGGTGAAAAAATCGGGGATGACTTTCTCGCTCCAGGCTGGACAAATTATGAGCAACGCTGCCTGTATAATACCTATGATGTAACGGACCAACTGCAGGTCGGTGAAAATGTACTAGGTGCTTTGGTAGGTACAGGCTTTATGTATATCAATCGGGAGCGCTATCGTAAAATGGTACGCGCGGAGGCTTTTCCGATGCTCCGGGCGCGATTGTTGTTGCGCTATCGGGATGGTAGTGAGGAATGGATCAATACCGATGGCTCCTGGAAAACGAGCCCGTCACCCATTATTTTTAGCAGCATTTATGGGGGGGAAGACTATGACGCCCGTTTAGAACAGCAAGGTTGGGATGCACATCCATTCGTTGATGATGCATGGAAAAGAGTACGCGTGCTATCTGGACCTCAGGGAAAATTGCACGCTCAAAGGGATTACCCATTAAAGGTAATGGACGTGTTTGATGTAGTAGAAAAAAGGCAAATAAAAGCCAATCAACTTTTGGTCGATTTTGGACAAAATGCATCGGGCATTATTCGTCTAAACGTAAAAGGGCATGCCGGTGATCGGGTAAAAATCATTCCGGCAGAGGTATTGGACGATCAAGGTTTGCCATATCAACAAGCGTCTGGATCTCCCTATTTCTTCGAGTACAATTTAAAGGGTGGCGCAAAGGAAATATGGCAACCGCGATTTACTTACTATGGTTTTCGATATGCTTTGATAAGCTGCGAGGGGATTTCACCGTCGGCCGTCGAAGTTCAGTTACTGCATACGCGGAATAGCATGCCTACGGCTGGAAGTTTTAGTTGTTCGAATCCCCTTTTTAATAAAATAAACAGCTTGATTAAATGGGGTATACAAAGTAACCTGGCAAGTGTGGCAACTGATTGTCCTCATCGCGAAAAATTAGGGTGGTTGGAACAGACACATTTGATTGGTGCATCACTCAAATACAATTTCGACGTATACAATTTGTATAATAAAATTATCGACGATATGATGGAAGCGCAGTTGACCAATGGCTTGGTGCCTGATATTGTTCCTGAGTATGTGCCTTTTGAAGGAGGTTTTAGGGACTCGCCCGAATGGGGAAGTGCTTCGATTATTATCCCTTGGTATCTATACCAATGGTATGGTGACCAAGCTGTGTTGAAAAAAGCCTATCCCATGATGAAAAGATACCTAACCTACTTGCAGCATAAAGCCGATGGGCACATCCTGTCACACGGTTTAGGCGATTGGTTCGACCTGGGCCCAAAGGATCCCGGGGTTTCTCAATTGACGCCGATTGCGTTGACGGCCACCGCAACCTATTTTTATGATGCCGATTTAATGGCAAAGATTGCGACTGCCCTTGATAAACCGGAAGAAGCTTCCGCGTATCGTGCATTGGCAGATGACATCAAACAGGCTTTCAATCATCAATTTTATCAAAAAGAATCGGGTACCTATGCAACGGGTAGCCAAACGGCGTATGCCATGCCGCTCTACATGGGATTGGTGCCTGATATGGACCGAAAAAGGGTAGCAGCAAATTTAATAGATTCCATCAAAAAAAATAAGCATGCTTTAACGGCAGGCGATGTGGGCTATCGATATTTATTACGGGCTTTGGAAGGAGCAGGCGCCTCGCAGCTTATTTACGAGATGAACAATCGCGATGATGTCCCGGGATATGGTTATCAATTAAAACACGGGGCCACAGCCCTTACCGAGTCTTGGCCTGCCCTGAAATATGTCTCCAATAATCACATGATGCTTGGTCATTTGATGGAATGGCTATACAGTGGCCTTGGAGGAATTCGTCAGGCACCTGATGACTTCGGTTTTCGAATATTACATCTTGAACCGGAAATCGTACAGGGTTTGGATTGGGTGAGGGCTGAATATGCATCCATTAACGGACCCATTGCCCTGCAGTGGAAAAAACGAAAAGGAAAGTTACTAGTGCGGGTTATTATCCCCGCCAATACAAAGGCCACTCTCTATTTGCCGATGAGCAAGGAAAGCGAAGTCGCACTGCGTAAGCGTTTTGATGATCATGAACAGGTGCAGTTTGTTGATTATGCAGATGGTAAGGCACAGCTAAGCGTTAACTCGGGGGAGTACACATTTACTTGTTTTTAGGGTACATAAGTAAATGCTTCTTTTGAAAAGGTTATTTTTTTATACTTTAGTGCATAAACAAACCGTATAATTATGAAGTACAACCAGTTCAAACCACAAAAAACAGACCGAAGAACATTTTTAAAAAAGTCGAGCATGTTAATGGCGGCGGGTACACTGGCTTATCATCAAAATTCTCTTGCCTTCCAAGCAGCAAAAGAACCGACGTTGAAAGTTGGTTTGATTGGCTGTGGTGGTCGAGGAACAGGAGCCGCAGCTCAAGCGATACAAGCCGATCCGAATGTCCATATCACTGCTTTGGGTGATATCTTTGAAGATCGCTTAGAACAAGCATTGGCTTCATTATCCCAAATCGACGAAAAAAGAGTTAAAGTGGATAAAAAACAGCGCTTCATTGGTTTCGATGCTTATCAAAAAGTACTGGATGCCGATATCGATGTGGTCCTGTTAGCCACGCCGCCGGGTTTTAGACCGGATCATTTAGCAGCGGCCGTAAAAGCGGGCAAGCATATCTTCTGTGAAAAACCTGTTGCCGTTGACGCGCCTGGTGTGCGAAAAGTACTTGATGCCGTAAAGGAGGCAAAAGAACGTAATTTATGTCTCGTCTCCGGTTTTTGCTTTCGCTATGATTGGGCCAATAGAGCGGTCTTCGGTAAAGTGCTTGAAGGAGCGATCGGCGCTGTGAATACCGTATCAACCTTTAGAAATGGGGGAGAATTATGGTCAATACCGCGGCAGCCCGCGTGGTCTGAAATGACCTATCAATTACGCAACTGGTATTATTACAATTGGCTTTCGGGTGACTTTATTGTTGAGCAGGCCGTTCATAGTTTGGACATGATGTCGTGGGCCATGGGGGATAAAATGCCGATAAAAGCAACTGGAACGGGAGGGCGTCAGGTACGTACTTCTGAAATTTATGGCAATATTTACGATCATTTTGCGATTGAATTTGAATATGAGAACGGTGCACGCGCTTTTCATTTTACAAGACAACAAGCGGGAACTTCCAATAGAAATAGTGTTGAAGTGTTAGGCTCTGACGGACGCGCGCTTATTAATATAGGGGGCCCAATTCAGCTTATTGGTAAAACGAATTGGAAATACAACGATAAAAAGAATAATATGTACCAGACGCAGCATGACGAGTTATTTGCGGCGATACGTAAAGGAACACCCATCAATGATGGAGAATGGATGGCCAATAGCACGATGCTCGCTGTTTGGGGGCGAATGGTAGCCTATAGTGGTCAGACGATTACCTGGGAGCAGGCAATGCAATCCGAGGATAGACTCGGACCCACAATGGAAGAATATGCATGGGATCTGAAATGGGAAGGGCCGGGAATAGCCGTGCCCGGAAAAACGAAGGTTGTTTAATCTAATAGGCTGTGAAAAATCAAAACACGTATCGCATATGAAGATAATGAAATCTGTGCTCATGCTGCTTCTTTTTGCCTGTTCTGCTAATTTCTTCGCCTTAGCACAGTCGGGAGCAATAACATTCGGCCAGGTGATGCCACTGGAAAAGACCCTGAACGAGACAACGGTGCAGAAGCATGCGTTGAATTGGCTCAACGTCAATACCGATTCAGCTACTTGGTATGTGGAAGGAGAACTGTTAAAATGTACCGGCAAACCGATCGGTGTCATGCGTTCGGAAAAGTTATATGAGAATTTTATTTTGCATGTAGAGTGGCGTCATATGGAGGCAGGTGGGAATTCCGGTGTCTTCGTCTGGAGTGATGCTAAACCAGATGAGAAAAGCCGACTTCCAGCAGGGGTTGAGGTACAAATGCTGGAGCTCGACTGGGTAAATCAACATATGCAAAATGGAGAAAAGCCACCGATTGCTTATGTACATGGCGAACTTTTCGGAGCCGGTGGTACAACTACCATACCTGATAATCCCCGTGGAGAGCGGAGCAAGTCGATCGAAAATAGATGCAAGGGAAAAGGGGAATGGAATACCTACGATGTTATATGTGTAGATGGAACCATCAAGCTCGCAGTTAACGGTCGTTTTGTAAATGGAGTAAGACAGGCATCTCGTAAGAAAGGTTATCTGTGCTTGGAATCTGAAGGGGCCGAAATACACTTTCGCAATCTTCAGATTATTGAACTTCCACCAGGGACAAACGGCCCAACAATAAATCCTTAACGATATCTATAAACAGTTAAATTTTTAAATTCAAATAATGTATCCTCGTAAATCCCACATCGCCTTCGGCTTCCGTTTTTTTGTTTTTCTTGCAGTTTTTTTTAGTGGTAAAGGTGTATATGCACAAAATACCAAGCTTGTTAACCTACGCGTAGAGCATCTTCCCGCTCCTTTGGGTATCGACCAGGCACATCCCCGATTTACTTGGCAATTTGAAACAACAAAATCGGATTTTAAGCAAACAGCCTATGAAATATACGTAAATAGTGATTCCTTGGCAACATTGAAGGGCGACAAAAATTTATATAAAAAAGGCAGAATCTCCGAAGATCAGCCATTGACGTACTATGAAGGGGAAAACCTACAGGCTTTCACCAAATATTATTGGAAGGTAAAAGCGTGGGATGAGGGGGGAAACACAGTGGAAAGTACTGTTAGCTCATTTGAAACAGGAATGATGACGTCAAGTAATTGGCAAGGTAGCTGGATTTCCGATGGTCAGGATATCACGGTAAAGCCGGCACCTTATTTTAGAAAAACTTTTTCTACTTCGAAGCCGATTAAATCAGCACGCGCTTATATTGCCGTTGGTGGATTATATGAGTTGTACATCAATGGTCAACGAATTGGAAATCATCGTTTAGATCCTGCTTATACGCGCTTTGATCGTCGAAATTTATATGTTAGTTACGATGTGACGAAACAAGTTCGGGAAGGTGGAAATGCAGTGGGTGTTCTTTTAGGAAATGGTTGGTATAATCACCAGTCGACCGCTGTCTGGTTTTTTGATAAAGCGCCTTGGCGTGCACGGCCAACTTTTTGTATGGATTTGCGAATCACTTATGCGGATGGTTCTGTTGAAACAATTGTTAGTGATAAGACGTGGAAGACAAATACCGGGCCTTTGATATTCAACAGTATTTATACGGCAGAGCATTACGATGCGCGCTTAGCACAAAAAGGATGGGATCAGGCGGATTTTAATGATAGTACCTGGAAGGAGGTTTTTTACCGGGCAGCACCATCTCAACATATTGTATCGCAGGCGATGCATCCTATTCGAAATGTGACACCCTTGAAAGCAAAAAGTTTACATCAGGTTAATGACACGACGTATGTTTTCGATTTTGGGACTAATATATCCGGTGTTACATCGCTACAAATACAAGGCGAAGCGGGAACGGTTGTCCGACTAAAACACGGGGAACGGATTTATGATAATGGGCATGTAGACATTTCTAATATCGATCAGCATTATCGGCCTACGGATGATAAAGATCCTTTTCAGACTGATATCGTTATACTCAGTGGAGGCGAAGATCATTTTATGCCTGCTTTTAATTATAAGGGCTTTCAGTATGTGGAAGTGACAAGTAGTCGCCCCGTAAATTTAGTGGAAGAGAGCCTAAGTGCTTACTTTATGCATAGCGATGTTCCGCAGATCGGCACTATTCACGCCTCTAATCCAGTGATCAATAAAATCTGGGAAGCAACGAACCGCTCCTATTTATCGAATTTATTTGGATACCCAACGGATTGTCCGCAACGAGAAAAAAATGGGTGGACAGGGGATGCGCATATTGCTGTCGAAACCGGGTTATATAGCTTTGATGCCATTACAATTTATGAAAAGTGGCTGGCTGATCATCGCGATGAACAACAAGCAAATGGTGTATTACCGTCTATCATTCCAACGGGTGGCTGGGGATATGAGTGGGGTAACGGACCGGATTGGACGAGTACAATTGCCTTAATTCCCTGGAATATTTATCTTTTTTACGGCGACAGTAAACTATTGAAAGATTCATATGGAGGAATAAAACGCTATGTCGATCACATTGATGCTACGTATCCAAGCGGGCTTACAACTTGGGGGTTGGGTGATTGGGTGCCGGTGAAGTCGAAATCCCCGGTGGAACTGTCCTCATCTATTTACTATTATGTAGATGCGACGATTTTAGCAAAAGCGGCTAAACTGTTCGGAAAAGAAGAGGACGCGAAGCGATATGAACAACTCTGTCTAAAGATAAAGGACGCCATTAATACTAAATATTTAAATAAGGAAACGGGAATATACGGACAAGGGGTTCAGACCGAATTGAGTATGCCGCTGTTTTGGGATATCGTCCCTGAAACTTTGCGAGAAAAGGTAGCGAAGAATCTAGCAGATCGCGTGGCGGCAGATCACTATCATTTGGACGTAGGCTTGCTGGGTACGAAGGCGATCTTAAATGCACTCAGTGAAAATGGCTATGCCGATGTGGCCTATAAAGTGGCAGCCCAGGAAGATTATCCATCGTGGGGATGGTGGATAAAGAATGGGGCGACGACGCTGTATGAGAATTGGAATATTCAATCGGCACACGATATTTCCCTCAACCATATCATGTTTGGTGAAATTGGCGCTTGGTTATACAAAGGATTGGGCGGTATCAAACCGGATCCTGAAAAACCGGGCTTTAAACATGTTCTTATCGAACCCCATTTTGTAGAGGGACTGGAAAATTTTGAAGCTTCGCATATCGGACCTCATGGTAAAATCACAACACGCTGGGAAAGGAAAGGAAAACATATAAAGCTTTGGCTGACGATTCCCCCTAATAGCGATGGAACATTGACGCTACCGTCTGGAGAGAAAAGAACGTTAGCTGCAGGTAGTCATGAATTTGATATATAAGGAAAAGGAAGGTTTTTTTATTCAACTTTTCTTGATAAAAGTTGAGCAAAATCAAGGCTAGTGTAGGGTACCTTGCACCTGATTGCAAAGCATTACCGGCGCGTATTGGAGCCGTTTCACTTCCTCAATCCGCTTGGGTATTGCAATATGAACGGACGTGCAAATGCTTTGCTGCTCGTTGCCTCGGTATCCTCCAAGGCCATTCTTCCCACGCACAGGGCTTACCAGCTGCCCGCAAAAGCCCTCCGTTCTACTGAAATATCGCCTAGGAAATTTGCGGTTTGCACGTTGATGCACTACCGCTTGTAGCAAAGTTCCAAGCGAGGAGTTTTTGGTTACTTTTTGCGGAAAAAAGTGACTAAAGCAAACCTTTCTTTATATACAACACTCGAGCTTTTCTTCTCTATACAATAGCAAGAATTTTCGTATCTTTGTAAAGAATCTCCTACACCGAATCAACCGATCAAAAACCGTCTTTTCCTGAAAGTTTACAATCTAGAAGTCCACGTGAAATCCACGTCAAGTCCACGTTATATCCACGTTACATCCACCTGTCCTCCGTTATCCCTTTTATTTCCATCCCTGTTCCATTGCTTTTCTTTAGTACGTATCTCGTACGGCTATCACGGGGATGGCCTAAGTAGGTAAATAGTAATGTAGTTAAATCGTTGAGTAGGGAAGTAGCTAATTAGCCAATCAGTCAATATTGAGCGGGGAAAATGAGCTGATCGCTTAAATAAATGTTTTAGAGACGCTTAAATCAGGACGGTACAGGATAGCAGTCTAACCGTTTTTAGTAGCTTTGCTTTCCACCGAGTTAGCCAATAATGAAGCCAATTTATAAAAACCTGTCAGATATAGATTTGGTAACGCGTTTAACAAATAATGACCAAGAAGCTTTTACGGAGGTCTATAATCGTTATTGGAAAAAACTTTTAACGGTTGCCAGTAACAAAGTGGAAAGATTTGAAGATGCGGAAGAAATCGTACAGGATATTTTTGTGAATCTTTGGAATCGGCGACAAGAATTGGAAATTCATACTTCATTGGGCAATTATTTAGCGGTATCGGTTAAATATCGCGTCATCAAAGTGTTGGATAAATATTTTAATAAACAGCACTATATTAACAGCTTGGTGTCCAGTAATTTTGTCGACAATTCGACGCAAGAATGGTTACAGTTTAATGAACTCTTTCATCAATTAAATCGCTATGTACGCGATCTGCCCGAAAAATGCAGGTTGGTCTTCAAATTAAGTCGAGATCTTGGTTATTCTCAAAAACAAATTGCCGAAGAATTACAGATTAGTGAGAAGACTGTGGAAGCCCATATGGGCAAAGCAATACGTGTTCTACGTGCGAAATTAAGCCATTTTATATTTACCCTTCTATAACCAATGCTGCGCACCTCAGCAGTACAAAAATATTTTTAAATTTTTTTTTAATCAAAGTAAGGGATTTCTTTTCCACAAAGGACATCCTATAAAGACCAATTATTTACAATGAAAGAAAATACGCGATATCAGGAGCTAGCGGCGAAGTGGTTAAATAATACCATCACGGAAGATGAAAAGAAGGAATTTGCTGACTGGTATAATGAAGGGCAGGATGAAGAGCTTATTATTCGATCAAAATTCGCAGGTAGTGAAGCGGCGTATCGTAAACAATTATTTGATAAAATTAAGGGCTTAACCTCTTTAAACGATACAAGGACAAGGCGTATTTGGTTAGATAAGCGTTTAATTTTTGTGGCCGCATCCATCGTCTGTCTTATGATCGTCGGTGCTTTAATGTATGTTAATAAACCAAATGCAGAAAAGCAGGAAGTCGCAAAAAAAGCGGTATCCATCAAACAGGGGAAGCTGGCATGGAATCAGGATAAGACGATGATGCGCTTACCTAACGGAGAAGCGGTTAATCTGGATGATTTGCCAACAGGAACCGAGCTAAATATGGAAGGGATCGTTATTCATAAGCTTGATACCAACGTCATACGTTGCATGAACAAACGAAGCGATGTAACAGCTCGAGATCAACCCTATCATACGATTGTAAGAACACCGATTGGTAAAGATTATAAGCTAGTATTGGCTGATGGGAGTACCGTGTGGTTGAATGCCGCATCGGAAATTAGTTTTTCATTTCATTCTAAATCTGAACGCCGCGTTCGCTTGGATGGAGAGGCTTACTTCGCCGTGAACCGCGACGGTAAGAGCGACCTGATTCCCTTTGTTGTTGAAACCCGACAACAGGAGGTATACGTATTGGGTACCGAATTTAATATCGATGCGTATCACGATGATAAATGGGCCCGTACAACGCTTGTTAAGGGTTCCGTTAAGGTGAAGCAAACGCATACCGATGTGGAGGCTATTCTAAAACCAAATCAGCAAGCAAAGGTGAGTCATCAGGCATCAAAAATCAACGTTAGAAGCGTAGATGCCTCGGAGGTTATTTCCTGGAAAAAGGGCTATTTCAGCTTCCATGATTCGGATATTCAAAGTGTATTAAAACAATTTGCACGTTGGTATGGACTGGAAGTGATATATGAGAGAAAGCAATTTGCAGAGACTTACGTTGGTAAAATTCCACGATCCCTAAGTCTAACAGAAGCGATCGGCATATTGGAGACGGTTGGGGTGAAGTGTAAGATCGAGGGAAAAAAGTTAATCATTATATAATTATTCAATTGAAGAAAGGAGGAATTATGTATGACGTTTAGCGACTAATATCGAAGAAGCCGATTTACAAAAAAAACCGATAGTGTTGCGAGCACTATCGGTCTCGATGAGGGTAAATCTGTGTCAATTATTCATAGCGTGACGAGCTATTTTCTTTAACCAAGATAAACCACAAACCTTGCAAAATTATGCAAATTAATCAATTTGACAAAGGACTGTGTCTGTGCAGTCTGTGCATCAGCGCGAAGGATATTTTATTAGCAGAAAAGCGCTGGTTTATAGATCTAAAAAAGCTTTTTTTTATGAATATGTGGCTCGTGGTATTAACCACCGCATGTTTGCAAACGGCAGTTGCTGAAAAGATACTGGCGCAGAAGGTTAGCTTAAACCGGGAAAATGCAACAGTAGCTCAATTGCTGGTCAATATAGAACAGCAAACGGGGTATACCTTCTTTTATAAAAAAAATGATATCGAGCTGATGAAACCGCTTAGTGTTTCACTGAAGAATGTAAGTGTCGAAACGGCCTTAAATTATATCTTTAGGGATCAACCCTGTAGCTTCCAAATCAAAGACAAATTAATCGTTCTTCAGAAGCGACAGGCCAGCACGGAATCGCAACAGCCCGTAATACAGCAGGAGCATATCGTTTCCGGTACTGTTACGGACTCCGCGGGTTTGCCAATTCCAAGTGTGTCGGTGCTCATTAAAGGTTCCGCTAAAGGTACCTCAACCAACACCGATGGCGCCTATCAAATTCAAGCCAACCCAGGACAAGTATTGGTATTCCGGAACATTGGTTTTCAAGAAAAGGAGGTATCCGTGGGAGATGGACAACGAATTGACGTCGTGCTGGACGCTTCGTTTGAAGGACTGGAGGAAGTCGTCATTATTGGCTATGGAAGTCAGCAACGCAGAGATGTTACAGGATCGGTTGCACCTATTTCGATGGAAAATGTGCGCGGACAGGCCATATCCAGCCCAGATCAGGCTCTTACCGGACAAGTTTCGGGCGTCAATGTGAGTACTTCTAATGGTACTCCCGGTGGAGGTCCCCGAATACAAGTGAGGGGAATTGGTGCAATCGGCGCGGGTAGCGAACCCTTATACGTGATCGACGGATTTCCGATTCCTTCATCATCTGATCAGCAATCCAACCCGATGAGCGCACTCAATCCTCAGGATATCGCTTCGATGACTGTCTTAAAGGATGCGTCTGCAACGGCAATTTATGGATCACGGGGAGCAAATGGGGTCATCATTATTACAACAAAAAGGGGAGCAAGTGGAAAACCGACTGTGCAATTATCGGCCAGTACGGGCCTCCAGGAAGTGCCGCAGACAGGACGCCCTGATTTGATGAACGGACAGGAATTTGCACAATGGCGTAAAGAGGCTATCATGGATAAGATTCGTTTTGAGGAAGGTCGTGAGCCCACATTGGAAGATGTCCCCGAACTTTACCGAAATCCTGAGTTAATAGGTAAGGGTACAAATTGGTTCGATGAGGTTACCCGTGTGGCTCCCATGACCGATATCAATTTGAGCGTTTCAGGGGGAACCGAGAAGATGAAAACCTATATCTCAGCAGGGTATTTCAACCAGGAAGGTGTTATGTTGAATACGGGTTTTGACCGCTTTTCGCTCCGAACCAATGTGGACGCCGATTTATCGGATCGGTTTAAAGTGGGATTGAATGTCTCACCTTCCTTAACTTATACCCGAGGTGGAGTAAGAGGGCAAGGACGGGATGAAGGTTTTGATATTGCCAGTTCGATTCCGGCAGTATATAATCCGGATGGCAGCTACAACGCCTACATCCAGTCGCCAGGTACTTTCGGTGTACCCAATCCGGTGATGGTATTGAATGAAACAACCAATAAGGCAAGTCGGATCAAGGTGCTAATGAATACCTATGCTGAGTATCGTATTCTAAATAATCTACGGTTCAAAACCACCTTCAATGTCGATTATGAAGATGGAAACAGCGAATATTTCCGTCCTTCGATTTTAGGAAATCAGAATGCCGCACCACCTTCCGTCCCCAGTGGCCGTTACATTCAATCGAAATACTTAAACTGGTTGAACGAGAATACGTTGAACTACGATCTCAATACCGATAATGGACATTCGTTGACCGCTCTTGTGGGTTTTAGTGTTCAATCCCAAAAAAATCAATCTGCTGATTTTACGGGAAATCAATTCCCCGATGATGATATTGAAACATTGAATGCTGCTGCACGTATTACGGGCGGAACGGATAAAAGTGATTGGTCCTTGATCTCGTATCTGGCACGGGCAAATTATGCGTATTTGGATAAATACCTTGTAACCGCCACCGTTCGGAGTGATGGATCGTCTCGTTTTGGTTCCAACAATCGTTGGGGTGTTTTTCCCTCGCTGGCTTTGGGTTGGCGGATTTCAAATGAAAATTTTCTAAAGAATGTGAGTTGGTTGAATGAGCTTAAACTTCGTGCATCCTATGGCTTTACGGGAAATTTCAATATTGGAAATTATTCTTATATGAGCAACATCGGTACCAACGATTACGTGTTTAATGGAACCTTGGCGAGTGGGCGTATCATGAATACCTTAGGGAATCCAAATTTGGGCTGGGAAAAGATGCGGGAGTTGAATACGGGGATTGACTTTGTCGGCTTTGATAATCGGCTAACCGTCAGTGTTGATTATTATCACCGCAATACACAGGATTTATTACTGAATGTTGAAATTCCGGAGTCCTCCGGATTCAGCACCGTGACGGAGAATAGGGGTGATGTCCTGAATCAAGGACTTGAATTGGGCATTAATTCGGTGAATATTGCAAAAGATCATTTCAATTGGAGTACCAGTATTAACGTCTCTTTCAACCGCAATAAAGTATTGGCATTAGGTAGAAGTAGTGACCCTATTTACTCGGGAACCAGTAGTGAAGGGAATCCAACGAACATCACTAAAATTGGAAGTCCGGTAGGCATGCTCTTTGGCTATGTGGTAGAAGGTATTTATCAAGACGAAGCCGACTTGGAACGCTATCCATCCTTTCCTGGAGCGATTCCGGGTAATATGCGGTTTAAAGATGTAAATGGTGACGGACAAATTACACCAGTAGAAGATTTTGACGTTATCGGCAATCCTTATCCCGATTTTACATGGGGTGTTACCAATACATTGAAATATAAGCAGTTTGATTTTCGGGTATTGGTCGTGGGATCTGTCGGTGCAGAAATGTTGCGAGCAACGAACTTTTATACGGGTAATATTGATGGGGTGTTCAATGTCAGAAAAGAAATTGCCGATCGGTGGCGATCGCCGGAACAACCAGGTAGTGGAAGGGTGCCGACTACCAACGGTACCGGCCGCGGTCGTGTTATGTTTCGGGACACCCATTCGTATTCGGTTGAGAAAACAGACTACGCCTGGATAAGAAATATTACGTTGGGTTATACCCTTCCCAACGGTATAGGAAAAAATAAGTTTATTCAACAAGTGCGTTTATACGGTACTGTCCAGAATGCCTTCCTGTTTACGGGATATAGTGGCAATCCCGAAGGGACGAATTACAATCGGGAAGACACGGGGGCTCTGGTACCCGGGATCGACTACTCCAATTACCCTGTTCCCCGAATATTCACCTTAGGAGCGAATGTGTCCTTTTAAACTTTAAAATTTATTCTAATGAAAATAAGAATATATATAGTAGGATGTTTGCTATTACTTAGCTCATCGTGTAAGAACCTACTGGACGTAGAACCTTACTCATTTTCAAGTGATCAGAATTATTATCAAACGGAAGGTCAGATTTTACGGGCTGTAAACGGCGCTTATGCCTCTTTGCAGGGACTGTATACCAGTGATTTTTGGGCGCTGACCGAAATGCGGGCCGATAATACGAATTATCAGTTCGATGAAACGGATCGGGGAGCACAGCAAAGGGAAGAGATTGACGAGTTCATGATTACCTCCACCAATAATTATGTCAATACTTGCTGGCGGATTTTATATGATAATATCCAACAAACCAATGTTATTTTAGATCGAGTAGATGCCGTGGCATTTGGGGATGAGACATTAAAAAATCGATATATCGGTGAAACGAAATTTCTACGAGCGTTGCAGTATTTTTATTTAGTTCGTCTTTTTGGAAAAGTTCCCTTGCTGATTCACGAAGTTGCCGAACCTGAGCATGCTTTTTCCGAAGGGCGGGCAGAGGTTGATGCAGTTTACGAACAGATTATTAGCGATGTGCAAGGAGCTGTAGAAAGTTTGCCCGAATCGTATAGTGGCGCAGAAGGAGGGCGTGCCACCAAAGGTGCGGCGCTAACGTTGTTAGGTGAAGTCTATTTGACAAGGAAAGAATATGAATTAGCGGCTACGACTTTAACACAAGTGACGACCCTCCAGTACGCTTTACTGCCAAATTATGCGGATAACTTTAATCCGGCAACGAAAAATAATGCGGAAGATGTGTTTTCTATTCAATACGACGCTGCCTTGCAAACAGAGGCGAGCAATTTTATTTTCGTTTTTGGTCCGAACAATGGAAAAATGCAACTCACCGGTTTTCCCGGTAAGTTAGGAGGAACAAATATTCCGACACCCAGTATATGGAATGCTTATGAAGAAGGGGATGTTCGCCGAGCGGCATCGATACAATTATTCGATGATCCTTCGAACGCTTCGTTTCAAGAAGCGGTAGCGTTCGATGGTAAAATTCCTTTTATTAAAAAATATTACCATCCGCCATTTTTGGAGGACGGCCGCGCCAATGAAAATTGGCCGATTTATCGATATGCGTATGTGTTACTCATGTTGGCTGAAGCCATCAACGAACAAGGGGGCGATCCTTCTCCTTATTTGAATCAAGTACGTGCAAGAGCAGGATTACAACCCGTATCGGACTTAAGTCAAGCCGCACTTCGTGACGCAATTGCACATGAGCAGCGGGTAGAGGTTGCTTTCGAAAATCATCGATGGTTTCAGTTGCTTCGGACGGCAAAGGCCATTGAAGTGATAACACAACATGGGATTGAAGAAAAGCAACGCTTATCTCGCTTAAGTAAAGCCTCTTATAATATACAAGAGTACATGTTACTATACCCTATCCCCGAACGGGAAATTCGGTTAAATGGATTTGAGCAGAACCCTGGATGGTAATCTTTTAATCGGGCACCGCAAAAATGGATTTTTTTCTTTTTGCTTTGATTGTTTGGTTCTTTATGATCAAGCATAAAGAACCAAACAATCAAAGCGATGAATAAACATAAACATCCATTAGATGCTAAATGCGGTAGCCCTGCCTTTAATGTATTATTCTAAAACAATTCAAGAAATCGTATATGCAATCATATAAGCGTAACGTGTTATGGCTAACACTGATTATATTATTGATCGTTGTTGGCTGTCGCGAAGAACCCGAAAAAATAGTAGAACCAGACCCTAAAGTAAAAAAAATCGTATTACCTCCCGATTTTGTGGCGGAACATATTTATAGTCCTTCCGACAATGAACTCGGTTCGTGGGTGGCGATGACTTTCGATAATCAGGGAAGGATGATTACCTCCGATCAATTTGGCTCACTGTATCGCGTGAAATTACCACCTATAGGTGCGGATTCGACGGTGAAACCCGTCATCCAAAAGCTCGATTTTCCCAAAGTGGCGGGCACCAAGAAGGATTCAGCTGATAAGACAATTGGAATGGGCTTTGCACAGGGACTATTATGGGCCCATAATAGTCTATATGTGATGGTGAATCACAAAGCAAATGACGAATTCGCGAAGGGTAGTGGCTTATATCGTTTACAGGACACCGATAACGATGATCAATTTGATAAGATTACCCAATTGATTGCCTTGGAAGGATCCGGCGAACACGGCCCCCATAGCGTTGTCCTAGGTCCGGATAGTACCTCCATTTACGTCGTTGCCGGAAATTTTACAGACCTCCCTCGGATGAACGACTATAAATTGCCGCCAAGCTGGCAACGGGATAACCTATTTCGTATGATTTTGGATCCGCAAGGACATGACGCAGATAGCTATGATAAAGGAGGATGGATTGCGAAAACCGATTCAGTTGGTGCGCATTGGGAGTTAATCAGCTCCGGTTTTAGAAATCCATTTGATATTGCCTTCAATAAGGAAGGAGAGCTTTTTACCTATGATTCGGATATGGAGTGGGATTTTGGAATGCCCTGGTACCGCCCTACCCGGATTTGCCACGTGACAAGTGGTGCAGAATTTGGCTGGCGGAAGGGCAATGATAAGTGGCCTTCTTACTATCCCGATAATTTGCCGGCCCTGTTAAACATTGGACAGGGATCGCCAACTAATCTCTTATTTGCTTATAACGCTCGATTCCCGGAGAAATATCGAAATAGTTTGCTGGCTTTTGATTGGAGTTTCGGTATGATCTACCGGGTACAGCTTGATTCTAAAGGCGCTAGCTATCAGGCGAAAGCGGAAGAATTTATTTCGGGGTCACCATTGGCTTTAACCGATGGGGAAATAGGCCCCGATGGTGCTTTGTATTTTTTAACAGGTGGAAGAAAGTTGGAGTCGGACTTATACCGGGTTTACTATAAAGATTTTGAAAAGATCGATCCGAATAAAACAAGCGGAGAGCTTGCACAGGCGAGTTATTTGCACAAGCTTCGAAAACAATTGGAACAATATCATCGACCGTCCGAACCAGGTACGGCAGCGAAACTTTGGCCTTATCTGAAATACAAGGACCGCTTTATACGCTATGCAGCCCGAATAGCTATTGAGCATCAACCGGTAGATTCGTGGGCTCATTTGGCTTTGGGGGAAAACAATGTGACGGCCTTGACGGAGGCCATGATCGCGCTGGCGCGAACCGGCACGGCTACGCTGCAAGCAGATATGCTGAAAAAAATGGCGACCGTTGATATCGGCAAATTACCATTGGTCATGCAGCAAAATCTGCTAAGAGCGTATGAGTTGATCATCGCCCGTATGGGAACACCTCGAATGCAAGATAAACAAGCCCTCATTCAACGGCTTGGGCAATTATATCCGGCGGATAATAATGCATTAAATCAGCAATTGAGCAAACTATTAGTAGCGATTGATGCTGAAGATGTGGTAGAAAAAACACTTCCCTTATTATATACGGCGAAAGACGATACGACAGGGCGAGAAACCGTTACCCAATCATCGGATTTGATTTTGCGCAATCCGCAATACGGGTTGGATATTGCCAATATGTTGGCAAAAATGCCACCTGCGCAGCAAATTTATTTTGCCACGGTATTAAGTGTAGCAGAAAAGGGATGGACTTCGCAACTGCGTGAGAATTACTTTAAATGGTTTTATGATGCTTTCGGATATAAAGGAGGCAATAGCTATATAGGCTTTTTGGATAGGGCGCGAAAACGTGCGCTGCAGCAAGTTAGTAAAACGCAATATGCTCATTATAATAAATTGTCGGGCGATTCGCTGTTAAGCGCCACAGGCACTTCGCTGGCTTTTGATGGCGAAGGGCCGAAAGGTCCGGGTAAGAACTGGAAGATGGAAGACGCTTTACCCGTTGTTGAAAAGGATTCGGGCGATCGCGATTTTAAGCGGGGAGCTATGCTCTTTGCCGCTATTCGTTGCCAATCTTGTCATACGGTACGCGGAGAAGGCGGTTCGATCGGCCCCGATTTAACACAGCTTGGTACACGTTTCACAATGAAGGATATCTTGGAGTCTGTGATCGAACCCAATAAAGTTATTTCAGATCAATACGCATCCACCGTTTTTACGTTGAAGGATGGCAGTTCCGTTTTGGGCAGACTTAAAAATGAGGATGAAGAAAACTATTATGTTTCGCAAAATCCCTATGCTCCGCAGGTATTGAAACAAATTCCCAAGAAAAGCGTGGCCACTAGTAAAATAGCAGAAGTTTCCATGATGCCACCGGGTACGATTAATGTATTAAGCCCATCTGAATTAAAAGACTTAATGGCTTATTTAATGTCTGGCGGAAATGCAGAAAGTGACTTATTCAAACCAAAAAAAGGTAAATGATGAGGCAGTACGATCGAAAAAATTGGCAGGAAAAGGTCACAAATCCCGCCCAAATTGGCGGGATAGAAACCTCCATTTTAGACAATGGTTTGGGAACCGGTACCCGTATAGCCTGGTTTAACACGGGTTCGGGGCTGCGGTTTAAAATCGTCATTGATCGAGCGATGGATATAGCGGATGCTTTTTTTAATCAGCATAGCTTATCCTGGTTAAGTCGATTGGGTGCGATGAAGGCCCAACCGTTTTCCGATCGCGGCGTAGATTGGCTGCGAACATTTGGTGGTGGTTTGCTGGTCACCTGCGGCCTCACCCATATTGGAGGGCCTGAGGCGGATGATTTCGGTACCAGGGGCTTACATGATCAAATCAGTAATTCACCTGCCGAAATTGTATCGATCATCCAACCCGATCTAAGAGATCCTGAGCCTGAAATGTCGATTACGGGGATCGTCAGGCAGGGGCATCCGTTAGGTCATAACATAGCGCTAAGACGGACGATTCGGGCGGTTTTGGGAAAGCCGGTAATTCATATTGTAGATTCTGTTACCAATCACGGTAACACGCCCGTGCCTCATATGCTCCTCTATCATTTTAACTTCGGTTGGCCGCTAGTAGACGAGGGGA
This sequence comes from Olivibacter sp. CPCC 100613, assembly GCF_036959255.1. Taxonomy (NCBI): domain Bacteria; kingdom Pseudomonadati; phylum Bacteroidota; class Sphingobacteriia; order Sphingobacteriales; family Sphingobacteriaceae; genus Olivibacter; species Olivibacter sp. CPCC 100613. Next base: position 120,347 of record NZ_JAWMTI010000007.1, on the reverse strand, counting down.
GCTTACTCTGGTGGCAGGGGCCTTGGGAGGCGCGTGAGAAAGGTGAAAAAAATAGACTTTTTAAAAAAGGAAATTCTTTTAAGACCTGTAGCAAACCGTTGTCTATCCATAATGGACAAGGAGAAGAAGCTGCCTTTATCAATGTAAGTAGTGATCCAACAGGGAAATGTAGGTGTGCTTTGTATAATGAGCGATTGGGCTTAGCGGTTTCACTATCCTTTCAAAAAGAGCAACTTCCCTGGCTAACAAATTGGCAACATTGGGGACGGGGTGAGTATGTAACGGGTCTCGAGCCAGGTACCAATCCCCCCATCGGTCAACGAGCAGCGAGGGCGCAACAACAGTTGATTTTATTGGAACCGGGCGAATCGCGCGATTATACCCTGACACTTGATGTGCTCGATCAGCCCGAAGCTATTGAGAAAATGCGGTTAACCTATACAGAAAAATTATAAACAATTAAATAATAGACTATGGACATTATTTTAAAAGCAATGGAACAAGGAGAGGGTATCCTGAGATTGGCGCCCAATTGGGTGCCTAGATCATTCTGTGTGCCTGGTAGACGGATTAAACTTCACCCTGACGACTATTACGTATTGGGTGGTGAACGTGGCGGTATCGATGAACGTTGGCTATCGTCCACAACGCCAGCCAAAAATGGTCCGTTGACAGGCAAATATGAGGGCCTGAGTTTTATTGTTTATGAAGAAGGTCAGCGGGTGCATAGAGCCCTGCTGCGTGATGCAGTTGATTTGCTAAAAGGTGAATTGATCGGCCAACGCTTATGGGATGCCTATAAAAGTTGGCCCATGTATTCCAAATTCTTCGATAATATGGGGCCTTTGCCTCACCATATTCATCATAATGACGAGAAAGCGGCCCTCATAGGCCAAAAAGGAAAACCAGAGGCTTATTACTTTCCTCCTCAGTTAAATAACCATGGAGGTGACTTTCCCTATACTTTTATGGGTATTGCGCCGGGAACAAGTAGAGATCAAATCAGAAATTGCCTAGTAAATTTTACAAAAGGGGATAATAAGATTACTAATTTTTCCCAAGCTTTCCGTCTAGAGCCAGGAACAGGGTGGGACGTTCCTCCCGGTTTGTTGCACGCTCCCGGTAGTTTATGCACGTATGAACCCCAAAAAGCTTCGGACGTGTTTGCGATGTATCAGTCGCTCGTCAACAAAGCGATCATACCAGAAGAACTTTTGTGGAATGGTACCCCAAAAGATCGCATAGGCAATTTCGACGAACTGCTAGACGTGATCGATTGGGAATTGAATGTGGATCCTCAGATCATGAAAAATCGTTTTATGGAACCGATTCCAGTTAAACCGCAGGCAGAAATGACCGAAAGTGGTTACCTCGAAAAGTGGATTTGCTACAAATCCGAGGCTTTCAGTGCAAAAGAACTGATCATTTTGCCCGGTCAAACAGTGACCATTTACGATGGAGCAGCCTATGGACTGATTATGATGCAGGGGCGTGGAAGATTAGGAAACTGGGAGATCGAAACACCGGCATTGATTCGCTATGAGCAACTTACCAACGACGAATTTTTCGTTTCGGAGAAAGCAGCTAGAAATGGCATTAAAATCAGCAATCATTCGTTAGTCGACCCCATTGTGATGCTTAAGCACTTTGGGCCCGGTAACCCGGATCTAGACATTCGTAAATTACAAGTATAGTTCAAGTATCATTCCTTAAACAACCGAAAATTATGAAGAAGAACAATTTTCCGAAACTACATAATGCCACCTGGCCCGGAATCGTAGGGAAGGGTGAAGGAGCTGAACCGATTCTATCCCTAGATACCTTGCTGGAAAAAACGGCCGCAGCGTCAGTAGACGGTGTTAAGTTTGATGGGATTGACCTCGGACTTTTTGATGAACACATACGCTTGGATGCATCGGACGACGAAGTCAAACAGTTCGTTGATAAAGTCGCCAAGTTCGAACTGGTGATAGGAACGCTGGTTGCACCCGTATGGCCCCCTTCGGGTGGGTCTGCTATGGGATATGCCGAGGAAAGAAGACGATTCGTAGATGTGGTAAGAAGAGCTTGTCGTTTCGGCGAAAAACTGCGCAAGTTAGGCATACGAAATAACAATGTGATCCGCATTGATTCTGCTTCGAGTGTGAGCGATTGGTTAAAAAACCCGGAAGCAAATAGTAAAATGATTGCACAGACTTTCCGAGAAGCCTGTGATGTAGCTGAGGGGTTTGGCGAACGACTGGCGGCCGAAGGTGAAATATGCTGGGGCGGTATGCATAGTTGGCGCGTCATGTTGGATACCTTGGAGCAGGTGAATCGGTCCAATATTGGGTTTCAGGCGGATATGGCGCATACGCTGCTCTATTTGTTAGGCTACAACAGTCCGGAAGATCGTCTTTTACCGATAGATTTCGAATGGAATGATCGGAAAAGCTTTCATGCCGGCTTACGAGAACTGACGGAAAAGTTACGGCCTTGGACGATTGACTTTCATATTGCCCAGAACGACGGAACCGTCTTTGGTTCCGGTTCGCACGATAAGACCGGTCGCCATTGCTTGGCAAGCGATCCAAATGGAAAACTTGATATCGTCAATGATGCGGGGTTTTGGTTGAGGGATGGACAGGGCGAATTAACCAAGGCTTTTGATCATATCTGCTGGGACGGTTGTATGTTCCCAAATGCGGTCATGGAAAAACAAGACACCTGGGATGATATCTTAAAAGCCATGATTCAAGTGCGGGATCAACATGGTTGGTACGCTGATGAACAAGGTGTTTAACAAAACATGGAAAGAGCATGAACCGTTTATGTTTATCCCGAATATTTTCGGGACACTTCCATCACACAAGCGAATGTGAATTTTAAAACGTATAAAAACCGCTATGCGGTTCATGTATGCAAAAAAATAAACACAAACGAACTAATTATTGACAGATGAAGAAAGAAATTAGAATAGGTTTGATAGGATGCGGCTTTATGGGACGAACGCATACCAACGGTTACAAAAGAGTTGCTGATTTTTTCCCGGAACTCACTTACCGGCCGGTTTTAAAGGCAGTTTGCGCGAGAAGTAAAGAAAAAGTGGAGGCCTTTGCCCAACAGTGGGGTTACGAATCTTTTGAAACAGATTGGAGAACATTGATTGCGCGTGAAGACCTTGACGCAATCGATATCTGTACACCGAACAACATGCATGCGGAGATCGCTATTGCTGCTGCCGAAGCCGGGAAAATGATTTTATGTGAGAAGCCTTTGGCAAGAACGTTAATGGAAGCGGAATCGATGGTGAAGGCGGTTGAGCAGGCACAGGTTAAGAACACCGTATGGTATAATTACCGGCGAATACCCGCAGTGACTTTGGCTAAAAAGATCGTTGATAGTGGTAAACTGGGACGCATTTTTCATTATCGTGCCAACTTTTTGCAGGATTGGACCATTAACGAGAACCTTCCACAGGGAGGGAAGGCTTTTTGGCGTATGGATGCAAACGCCGCAGGTTCCGGGGTAACCGGGGATTTATTGGCCCATTGTATTGATACGGCGATGTGGTTAAATGGAGGGATTAAAGAGGTATCGGCTGTAACAGAAACTTTTGTTAAACAGCGCATGCATGAGGAGACAGGGCGTATGCAGGAGGTTAAAATTGACGATGCATGTATTTTCCACTGTCATTTTGAAAATGGCGCTCTTGGTCTTTTCGAATCAACTCGCTATGCGCGTGGTCATAAGGCGCTATACACATTCGAAATTAATGGCGAACAGGGGTCGCTAAAATGGGACCTGCACGATTTGAATCGTTTGGCATACTTTAATCACGCGGATGAAGCGGAGGTACGGGGCTGGCGTTCTATTCTTGTTACTGATGGCGATCAACCCTATATGGATAAATGGTGGGTCCCCGGCCTTTCGATTGGTTATGAGCACTCTTTTGTGCATCAAGTCGCCGATTTTCTTCGCAGCTTGGAAAAGGAGCAAGCTTGCGCACCAAGTTTTCAGGATGCATTCGAAACACAGAAAGTCTGCGAAGCGATTTTGAATTCAGCTCAATCGAGACAATGGCAGCAAACGAACGTGGAATGGAAGCAGGAAGCACAACAATTGATTTAAAACATGGAGTTACTAATGGAAAAAATAACAAAAAGATTTTTTAAGACAAGATTAGCGCTTGCATGGCTGCTAATCTTGTCATCCACTGCCTGTCATCAAACCGGAGGTAGCAAGCAGGAGACGGATCAAACCTCCGCAGATAGTGATTATGTCGCGATTTTCGATGGTAAGACATTAGCCGGGTGGGAAGGTGATACCAGCTATTGGCGCGTAGAAGATGGAAAGATAATAGGCGAAAGAAAGGCTTCCGACGAACCATTGAAACGGAACACATTCCTGATATGGAAGGACGGACAACCCGCTGATTTCGAATTAGAACTGCAATATAAGATTTCGTCGGAAGGCAATAGCGGCGTCAATTACAGAAGTGAGCGGATAAGCGAAATCCCTTTTGCCTTAAAGGGATATCAAGCCGATATCGATGGCAAAAATAAGTATACAGGACAACTTTATGAAGAACGTAAAAGGACGACACTTGCCTATCGTGGACAGGTGGTTGAAGTTCAGGATACTCCTGCCGGTGAATCGAAAAACAACGCATGGACAGGTTTATTCGTAAAAGATACCTTAGCAGACGATGCAAAGCTTCGGGCGGCAATTAAAGAGAACGATTGGAATACCTGTCATATTGTGGCAAAAGGAAATCGTTTGCAGCATTACATCAATGGTGTATTAATGAGTGAGGTGCTTGATGATGATCAAAAAAACCGACGCAATGCGGGCTTGATTGGTGTACAGATTCACGTTGGGCCACCCATGAAAGTGGAATTTAAGGATATAAAATTGAAAACAGTACACTAAATTTTTTTGGCATGTGGTGGTTACAGACACTAAACACGATCTTCTTCTTCTCGTTTCTTTTGTTTGCATATTTCAATTTAAATGATAAAGATTCTTGGTTGTGGGTTCCCATTTATGTATTAGCAGCTGTACTGTGTGGACTTGCCGTATTCCATCGATATTTTGGTACCCTGTATTTATGGGCCATTGGATTTTACTTGTCGTATGCTGTCGCACTCTTTTTTGTAAAGGATGGTGTGTTGGATTGGGTGACAAAATATAACCGCCAAAGTATTGTGGAAAGCATGCAGGCTACGAAGCCCTATATTGAAAAAACACGGGAGTTTTTCGGATTGCTGATTATCAGCACCGCGCTGGGATTGAATTATTGGATGAATACGTAATGTGTTAAGGAGATGAACGAACTAATTAAAAAGCAGCTGGATGAATTAATGCACGACATTGCGCGACGGAATGTTGGAACCGACGAATGGCGCTGGTTTGAAGATCAAACGATTAAATTGGCGAACTGTCCTGAGCATATATACCTTGTTTTTTCGCAGCTTACCGGAAAACTACAAAAAAAGGGACTTAAGCTCACAGATAGAGACAAGGAAGCTCTTCAACTGATGATGCCCGGCTTTCAAATGCGAACCTGGGATACACATCGCTTAGCCCGTGTTCGCTTGCTGCTGAAACTAAGAGGCTTAGAGAAATCGAGGTACATCGTTGTGCTTCATCGCTTATTTGATTATGCAGATGTGCATGAATTGGTGGCCTTATATGGCTCGTTGATTTTTTTGGAATATCCGAAACATTGGCGAAGTGTCTGCGCGGAAGGAATCCGGACAAATATCGGATTGATACATGAGGCTATTATGTACGATAACCCTTATCCTTTTTTTTACCTCGACGATGGTGCTTGGAATCAACTCATTCTGAAGGCAATTTTTAATAATATGAAATTAGATGATATCGTCGGTTTCTACGGACGGATGAACAAATCGCTGATTTCGTCACTTTTAGATTATGTAGCCGAACGCAAAGCAGCAAGTAGGTCCATCAGTCGCACCGTGTTACAATTATTGGACCTTCGTGAAAAAATATTCACTTAACCTAGATTAATAGCAAATATTATGTGTGGAAATCAATTTTTTATAAACGGCGAGGAGCCCTTGTCAACTACAAGTTTGGCCTTGTTGGAAACGGTAAAAGGAATGAATTTCTTTGACCCGCATATTCATATGACATCGCGTACGACCGACGATTATCAAACGATGGCAGATGCAGGCATTGTCGCTATTATTGAACCTGCTTTTTGGTTGGGGCAACCCAGAACCAGCGCGCATACCTTTAAGGATTATTATAGCAGCTTAATTGGATGGGAGCGATTCCGTGCTTCCCAGTTTGGTATCAAACACTATTGTACAATTGGATTAAATGCAAAGGAAGCAAATAATACCGCTTTGGCAGAACAGGTAATGGAATTGCTGCCTTTATTTGTGTGTAAAGAAGGTGTGGTGGGGATTGGCGAAATTGGTTTTGATGATCAAACAGCCGCAGAAGAACGATATTATCGCTTGCAGCTCGAACTGGCTAAAAATGCAGTCTTACCCGTGCAGGTTCATACACCTCATCGTGATAAAAAGCGAGGTACAGTTCGGAGTATGGAGATTGCTTTGGAGCATGGTTTGTCCCCTGATCAACTCATTATTGATCATAATAATGAAGAAACGGTTGAGGAGGTGCTGAACAAAGGTTTTTGGGCGGCTTTCACCATTTATCCATTCACGAAGATGGGGAATGAGCGTATGGTAACGCTCGTTAAAAAGTACGGTGCGGAACGCATCATGATCAATTCTGCCGCTGATTGGGGAATTAGCGATCCCCTAGCGGTACCCAAAACAGCTGCTTTGATGAAAGCGAGGGGCATAAGTGAGGAAGTCATTCGATTGGTGACCTATCAAAATGCCATCAGTGCTTTTAGCCAGAGTGGGCAACTTGACCCACAGGATTTCGAAATCAAGGCAACGGTCGATCAAAGCGAAAAGTTTGCCGGCAATAGTGTGTTAAGAGGTGGGCAGCAGCCACGTATCGATCGATCCTCTATTATCATCAGTTGACATGGAAAATGTAAAACCTTATTTGCAATTATTGCGACCGGCGAATATTTTAACCGCTATAAGCGATGTGCTGGCCGGACTTGCCTTATCAAGTACATTAAACGAAGTGGACGTTCATTACGAAACGAATCTCCTGTTGCTTTGTATGGCAACCATTGGCCTATATGGCGGCGGCATTGTTTTTAACGACGTGTTTGATGCTATGATCGACCGAGAGGAGCGGCCGGAAAGACCTATTCCAAGTGGAAAGGTGTCGGTCAGACAGGCCACCTTATTTGGAAGCTTTTTTTTTACGCTCGGCTTGCTCGCTGCCTTTATGGTTAATGTCAGTGCGGGCAGCATCGCACTTTTTATCGTGATTGCTGCACTTTTCTATAATAAATGGGCTAAACATCAGCTGCTGATCGGACCACTTATAATGGGTCTTTGTCGGGGTGCCAACCTTTTACTAGGAATAGCCATTATCCCTCCAAATCTATTGGCTATTGGCTATATCGCTGTGGTTCCAACGCTTTATATCGCCAGCATCACCGTGATCAGTAGGGGAGAAGTGCATGGCGGTAAGAAATCGATGGCAATTATAGCGGCAGGTATTTATGCCTTTGTGCTGGCTGCCATTGCGCTGTTCGCTTATCATCACCACTTCCTTGTTTATACGCTCTTCTGTTTGATCTTGCTTATGGCGCTCATTTATCCACCTTTGTTGCAGGTCGTACGCAATAGCAATGCAAAAAATAGTGGAAAAGCCGTTAAAGCCGGAATTATCGGCCTGATCCTGCTAAATGCAGCTTGGGCGATGGCTAGCGGGTCCTTCATGTTAACCGGGATCATCTTTCTTTTATTACCACTTTCTTTTTGCACGGCGCGGTTTTTCGCGGTTACCTGATAAATCCTAGTCTTATGAAACATGTTTTAAAACAAAATTTGACAGTCAACTTTCAGTATGAGGTTTATTTTACTGAAAATATCTTTTCCGTTGATAATCCTTTGTTTATGGATGCGCTAAGGACTTACTTGACACCGGGTTCAGTACGTAAATTGCTTTTTGTGATCGATGAAGCTGTTCATCTGGCGCACCCCGATCTCATCTATCAAATGGATGTATATTTTTCCGCGCAAGTACAGCTCCTGCTGATTGACGAAAAAATAATAATTCCGGGAGGTGAAATGGTTAAGAATAGTCCTCGTTATTTTGACCGAATTGTTGACGCTATTCATCGGTACAAAGTGGACCGTCATTCATTTGTTGTTGCTATTGGTGGCGGAAGTGTGCTGGATGTTGCTGGGTATGCCGCGGCGGTTTCACATCGTGGAATTAAACACATACGCATACCAACAACCGTATTATCGCAGGACGATTCGGGTGTTGGAATAAAAAACGGTATCAACTTCTTTGGCAAGAAAAATTTTCTTGGAACCTTCGCTCCACCGATCGCTATCTTCAACGACTATCGGTTCTTGGAAACCTTGAGTGAACGGCACTGGATTGCCGGTATTTCTGAAGCTATTAAGGTGGCACTGATCAAAGATGCTCTTTTTTTTTCATGGTTACGTGATCAGGTTGATCCTGTCTTGAAGCATGATTCAGCTGTCATGAAATGCTTAATTGCCAAGAGTGCACAATTGCATATGGAGCATATTGCCAATGGTGATCCCTTTGAATTAGGATCCTCCCGTCCCTTGGATTTTGGGCATTGGAGTGCCCATAAAATTGAACAGCTAAGTGAATTTCAAATATTGCATGGAGAGGCGGTTGCTATTGGGATGGCACTGGATGCCACCTATTCCTTTTTACTCGGTTATTTAGGTGAGGACGATTGCATGGCCATTCTATCCTTATTGCAAGACTATGGATTACCTGTTTTTCATCAGATACTAAGGCCTGCCGGCACCAAAGCTCGTTTACTCGAAGGTTTGGAAGAATTTAGAGAGCATTTAGGAGGTGAATTAACGATTATGCTACTGTGTAAAATAGGTGTCGGTATTGAAGTACACGAAATGCACCATGATCGTATTCTGGAAGCACTTGCTTTGCTGGAAAATTTGGCGGAACGTCGCAAATTTTCAACAACGGTGCCTGTTCAATATTAATCTGAAATTATGTATACAGCAAACGGACATTTAACCTATTGTACCAATATTCATGCAGGCGAAAGCTGGGGAGCACATTTTGAGACCCTGCAAAATTTTCTTCCTGCGATTAAAGAACAAGTGGCCCCGCAGCAATGGATGGGCGTAGGCTTACGGGTTTCAGAGCAAGCGAGCCGGACATTAATCGAGCCCGAGCAGCTTGCCGCTTTTAAAAAATGGTTACAGCAAGAGCAGCTCTATGTCTTTACGATGAATGGTTTTCCCTATGGCGCATTTCATCAAACACATGTGAAGGATTTGGTTCATCATCCTGATTGGACAAGCGATGAACGATTAGATTATACGAAGCGTTTATTTGATATTCTAGTGGTGTTGTTGCCGGAAGGGATGCATGGCGGCGTATCGACTTCACCGCTCAGCTATAGGCATTGGGAGCCGGACAAGCAGCAGCAACGGCGATCACAGGCTACACGTAATATTGTCGCCTTGGCGGCTTACCTTATGGAAATCGAGCAAACAACGGGGATACATTTGCATTTGGACATCGAACCTGAACCGGATGGCCTGTTGGAAAATGGCGATGAATTTCTAGAGTGGTATAAGAACGAATTGATTCCTGTCGGTAGCCATACCCTAGCGTCAGCATATGGTATCACAGCGATTGCCGCCATACAAATATTGAAACGCCACATACAACTTTGTTACGATGTGTGTCACTTTGCCCTGGGCTACGAGCAGCATGCGCAAATACTGCAAAGGATCAAAAGTCAGGGGATACAAATTGGGAAAATACAGGCCAGTGCAGCGATTAAAGCTCGGATGTCTACTACAACAGATCGGGGAGGGCTCAAAAAAGTCTTTGCTCTATTTAATGAAACGACTTACCTTCATCAGGTCATTGCCAAGACGACAGCGGATACCTTCATACGATATCCTGATTTGCCCGAAGCCTTGCTCGATATTGAAAATCCGGATGTGGTAGAGTGGCGAGCCCATTTTCATGTACCGCTCTTTATCGATAACTACGGCGATATTGCATCTACGCAGGACGACGTGCGCCAGATTTTAGATTTGCAACGGCATGCTAGGTTGAGTGACTATATAGAGGTGGAAACTTACACCTGGGATGTCCTTCCGGAAGCATTGAAAGCCCCCTTGCTTCGCTCGGTCGTCAGGGAAATTAATTGGGTAAAAAATCAAATCATTTAGGAATATGTTGCATAAGACGCTTGTGTTGGATGTGGTTGGTTTATCGAGTTCACTGATCGGCGAACATACGCCCTTTTTACGTTCCTATAGCGGGGAAAATGGAATAAAAACGATTCGACCGATGTTACCGGCACTAACCACATCCGTTCAGTCTACTTATTTTACCGGCAAATGGCCTAAGGACCACGGTATTGTAGGGAATGGATGGTATGATCGACTTGATTGTGAAGTGAAATTCTGGAAACAGTCGAATAAATTGGTACTAAGCGACAAAATCTGGGAGAAAGCAAAAGAAGCTTATCCTGATTTTACCTGTGCCCAATTGTTTGGTTGGTATAATATGTACGCGCAGGTAGACTACTCGGTTACACCTCGGCCCAATTACCTTGCCGATGGGCGGAAAATTCCCGACTGCTATAGTCAGCCGGCAGCATTACGGGATTATTTACAGGATCAATTAGGCCAGTTTCCTCTTTTTCAATTTTGGGGCCCCGGGGCAAGTATTAAATCAAGCCAATGGATTGCAGATGCAGCCATCCTCACGGATAAACGCTATGCCCCTACATTGAGCATCGTCTATTTACCGCATTTAGATTACTGCTTACAAAAGCAAGGGCCTCATGATGCTGCCATACGAAAAGAACTTCAGGAAATTGACAGCCTGATACAAAAGCTAGTGCATTATTATCGGGAGCAGGGTGCTCGTATTATTATCTTATCAGAATATGGAATTTGTCCTGTTAACAGACCGATCCATGTCAATCGCCTATTGCGGAACGAGGGCTTGCTACAGATAAGGGAGGAGCGTGGTCTCGAATTGCTGGACGCAGGTGCCTCTGAGGCATTTGCGGTGGCAGATCATCAGATCGCGCATATTTATGTGCGAAATAAAAATAGAATCCCAACAATTAAACAGTTGTTGGCATCCCTTGAAGGGGTGGAATTGGTATTGGATCGCGAAGCACAAGCTGCCTACAATATGCAGCATGATCGATCGGGTGATCTTGTCTTAATGGCTGATGCGCAAAGCTGGTTTACCTATTATTTTTGGTTGGATGACAACAAAGCACCTGATTACGCACGTGTTGTGGATATTCATAAAAAACCCGGCTACGATCCAGTGGAACTTTTTATGACATCCAAATGGAGGGCTCTTTATAAGTTATTAAGAAAGAAGTTGGGGTTTCGATACGTGATGGATGTGATTCCTTTGGATGCAACACTTGTTAAAGGTTCACATGGTAGCGTAGCAATAGACACGGATTATTTTCCGATAATTATTACGGATACAACAAAACCGGACGCGAATCCTTTATCCGCCACCGATATTTACGATATTATTTGGAGGCATTTGGTTGAGGATTAGGTGAGACGTTGAATAGTTGATTAGCCAATTAGCCAATTAGCATTCGGTTCATGAGTTCCCTACGGTCGGTTAGCCAATGTGATAATATTGGTACGAATAACTAATAACCAGTAACAAATAACTAACAACCAACAACGAATAACTAATAAACGTCCGATTGACTTTTATATCAGGATAGAACAGGATGACAAAACAGTTAATAAAGGCTATATTGCCTAATCAAAAATTACCGATTATTACCTAATCGAATTATGAGCTATTGGCATTTAAATTTATTTAGAGCGATAGGGTTATTATCGACCTGTTTCCTTTTCTGGAAATGCGCTTCTCCTCCCAAGGATCAATCTTTTGCTTCTTTGGAGCAAGCTTTTCAGCAAGCACCGGATTCCATTCAAACAAGTGTATATTGGTATTGGATTTCGGATAACATTTCCAAAGAAGGTGTTATTAAAGATTTGGAAGCAATGAAAGCCGTGGGGATCAACCGTGCTTTTATTGGTAACATAGGTTTAGCGGACATCCCTTACGGAAAGGTGAAGCTTTTTTCCGATCAATGGTGGGAGATTACCCATGCGGCTTTAAAAAAAGCAAGCGAACTTGGTATCGAAATTGGTTTATTCAATAGTCCTGGTTGGAGTCAATCGGGTGGGCCTTGGGTTAAACCTGAACAGGCGATGCGCTATTTGGCGGCAACAGAAACGTTGATTGCCGGAGGAAGGCAGGTAATTGCTAAATTGCCGAAGACCGTGGATGATTTTCAAGACGTGCGGCTTATCGCATTTCCGGCACCGAAAGGATACGGACAATCCATTGCCGATGTCTCTCCAACCCTTACAGCAAAGCCGAGCCTGCAGCATCTACAGCGTGTAATCGATCGGGAACCGCAAACTGCAGTGAAACTGCCGGCAGGAGAGTCGGCTGAAATTACGTTCACCACAGCGGAAGATTATACCCTGAGCAGCTTAACCATCACACCAGATACCTATCATATGACATGTCATGTTCAATTACAGGTGGCTGTGGATACAGGTTATCGAGAAATTAAGTCGTTCAAGGTGGATCGTAGTAATAGCGAGCTCAATGTAGGTTTCGAACCCTATGCCCCGGTTGTTGTATCTTTTGCTCCTGTTAGCGGAAAGAAGTTCCGTTTGCTTTTTACGGAGATTTCGGCTGATGCCGCGATAGCAGAAATAGCACTCAGTCCTGCGCCACGCGTAGAGCGATTCAAGGAAAAAGTTTTGGCGAAGATGCATCCCACACCGCTTCCATATTGGCATGATTATCAATGGGCAGTACAAGAGCCGATAGTTGATGAGGCCTTACTGACAAAAGCAAATACGGTTATCGATATTACGGATAAAATGGGACCTGATGATACCTTACGATGGGAAGCACCGCCGGGGAATTGGATTGTTTTGCGGACCGGTATGGTACCAACGGGCGTAAAGAACAGCCCCGCATCACCAGAAGGGACGGGTTTGGAAATTGACAAAATGAACCATCAACATGTGATTCAGCATTTTGATGCCTTTTTAGGTGAAATTATGCGCAGAATACCCGCTGAAGACCGAAAAACATGGAAAGTAGCGGTGCAAGATAGCTATGAGATGGGCGGACAGAACTGGACGGATGATTTTATCGAGAAATTCAAGAAGCAATATGGTTATGACCCAAAACCATATATTCCGGTTATGTACGGTCACGTCATAGAAAGCCAAGATGTCTCGGATCGTTTCTTATGGGACTTGAGACGATTTGTTGCTGACAACGTGGCATATGAATATGTGGGTGGTTTGCGGGATATTAGCCATAAACATGGATTAAACATCTGGTTGGAAAATTACGGACATTGGGGCTTCCCGGGGGAATTTTTGCAATATGGAGGACAATCGGATGAAATAGGTGGTGAGTTTTGGAGTGAAGGCGATTTGGGGAATATCGAAAACCGGGCAGCTTCTTCTGCTGCACACATCTACGGAAAAACGAAGGTTTCGGCGGAATCGTTTACAGCCGCCGGAAACACATTTGGTCGATACCCGGCATTGATGAAGCAACGGGGTGATCGCTTCTTTGCAGAAGGAATTAATAATTCCTTACTGCATGTTTATATTCATCAAGCGTACGAGGATAAAAAACCGGGAGTAAATGCTTGGTTTGGAAACGAATTTAATCGCTTTAATACGTGGTACCCGGATATGGATCTATTCGTACAGTACCTGAAACGATGCAATTTGATGTTGCAGCAAGGCAAATATGTAGCAGATGTCGCTTATTTTATTGGAGAGGACGCACCGAAAATGACCGGGGTTCAGGACCCTATATTACCATCTGGTTATTCCTTTGATTACATCAATGGCGAGGTAATTCGTAATCGGATGAAAGTCGAAGACGGACGCCTTGTATTACCGGATGGCATGTCTTATCGTCTATTGGTATTACCTAAATTGGAAACCATGCGACCTGAGTTGCTGGAGAAAATTGAACAATTGGTGAAAGCGGGCGGTGTTGTACTCGGACCTAAACCGAAGCGATCACCAAGTTTACAGCACGGTAAGGAAGCTGATAAAAAAGTAGAACAACTGGCCAATACGCTTTGGAAGGGAATAGATGGAAAACAGGTGAAAACTCATGCCTATGGAAAGGGGATGGTAATGGATGGTTTAGGCTTGGAGGAGGCCTTGGGCAACCTGAATATAATACCGGATGTCAAACTAGGCGATCAGGACACTGCCTTATTTCTTCATCGCCATCTAGAAGGTGGAGATATCTATTTTGTGTCAAATCAAACGGCGAAGAAAACCCTTATACAGCCCCGGTTCCGTGTAAGTGGTAAAATCCCGGAATTATGGAATGCTATTAATGGCACACAGCGAGAACTGCCGGAGTTTACACAAGATGCGCAGACGACGACGGTACCGCTTTCACTTGAGGCCTATGAAAGTGCTTTTATTATCTTTAGAAAAGCGGGACATGCGAAGGAAAAGAACGACCGACTAAACTTTCCTTTACCAATGAAAACAGACACCGTTCGCCAATCGTGGACGGTACGCTTTGATACGACTGCGCAGGGCCCGGATAAGCCTGTCGTCTTTCAAGCACTCACCGATTGGTCGAAGAATCCCGATGAACGTATTCGTCATTATTCGGGTGCGGCAAAGTACCAGACCACGATCAATGTTCAGAAACCAAAGGAAGAAGAGCGTGTGTATCTGAACATGGGGTCTGTCATTGCGCTGGCAAAGGTTAAAATCAATGATAAAGAACTTGGGGGTGTTTGGACTCCCCCTTATAAAGTCGATATTACATCCGCTCTGCAGGACGGTGAAAATCAGGTAGAAATAAAGGTGGTTAATACTTGGGTGAATCGTTTAATCGGCGATTTGGGGCTGCCTGAAGATAAACGTAAAACCTGGCTTTATGTCAACCCGTATAAAAAAGATAGTCCGTTACATCCTGCCGGTTTGTTTGGGCCGGTGGTAATTGAAACCTATCCTTACTGGTAGTAAAGGAAGTTTATACGAAATGAATTGTTCCGATTAATGATTTTAAGAAATAACATAGTCCGTATTTTATGAAAAGGTTGAGTTTGCTTGTACTTTTCTTCTCGTTTTATAACGCTGGAATCCCCTTGTCTTTCGCAAAGAAGGCGACGATTGTTCCTGTTAATCTTCGTTATGAGTACCTCGAAAATCCAAGCGGTATGGATGAATCACGGCCAAGGTTTAGTTGGACTTTAAATGCAGCCAATAAAAGTGCTTTCGGACAAAAGCAAATGGCATATCGGATTTTGGTCTCCTCAAAAGCCGATTTATTGGATGAAGAAGAAGGTGATATGTGGGATTCTGAATGGGTAAATTCGGATGCGATGCAGCAGATTGTCTATGGAGGTAAAGCCTTGCTTTCTGATCGAACCTATTATTGGAAAATAGCGGTCAAGGATGAACAAGGACAGCAGTCGCCCTGGAGCAGAACCGCTCAATGGACAACGGGCTTGTTCAAAGCTGAGGAATGGAAAGCAGCATGGATCGGTACAGATCAACGCTTTGATCCAAAACAACAGGACTGCAATATCATCGATCCTTGGTTACGTAAAACATTTGAGTTGACAACCCGTCCTGGAAGAGCAATACTTTTTGTCGCTTCCGTGGGTTTTCATGAAGTCTATGTGAATGGTAAGCGTATTGGTGATGATGTTTTGGCTACGGCAGTGACTGATCATACAAAGCGCGCGCGTTATGTCGCTTATGATATAGCGCCCGCCTTAAAAAAAGGAAAAAATGTCGTCGCTATTTGGTTGGGTACTTCTTGGTCTATTCATGGTCCTTATGTTTCCGAGCATCGTCCTAATACACCTATCGTGATCGCACAGGCGGCCATCTATGCGGAAAAGGAGCCGCAAGTAGGCATAAAACCCATTTTTTTATTGACCACGGATGCAACATGGAAAACCCATCGGAGCCCTAATAAGCTGCTCGGTATTTGGGATTCCAATCGTATGGGCGGTGAGTTATGGAACGCCGATCATGAAATACCGAATTGGAATCAAGTCGATTGTGATGAATCGAACTGGAAAAAGGCGATTGTGTATAAACCACGATTGAAACTATCTGCCCAACAGGTTGAGAAGAACTATCGTTTGGACGAAATCAAAGCGGTTGATGTAGAGGAAAGGAAGGATGGTACGTTCCGTGTGGACATGGGGGTTAACTTTGCCGGATGGACGGAGGTCCCCGTAGCGGGAGAACCAGGGGATACCGTGCATTTTTACTATTCGGAACGTGCACAGCAGGATATGACCTTTGGTTTGCATAGCGCCTATATCATAGGTGCTTCGGGCAAAGGTGTTTTTCGTAATCGATTTAATTATAGTTCGGGGAGATGGATAACGATTAAAGGACTGAAAGAGAAACCAAAGGCTTCCACCATCCGAGGATGGGTAGTACGCACCGGCATACAATCGGCCACTAAATTTGCCTGCGCGGATTCCCTACAGCAATGGATCTATGATAAGGTACGCTGGACCTTTGAGAATCTCTCAGTAGGTGGTTATATTGTTGATTGTCCACAAAGGGAACGCTTAGGCTATGGTGGCGATGCGCATGCCACCTGTGAAACGGGAATGCTTAATTACCATATGGGAGCCTTTTACACGAAATGGATGGAAGATTGGCGGGACGTCAGTGGAACGGAGAGTATTGTCGGAAATATGTATGATACCAGTTTCGCCCGTAAGAAATTGATGAGTGGAAGGATACTGAACAATGGGATTTTGCCGCACACCGCGCCGACCTATATGGGTGGTGGTGGGCCTGCATGGGGAGGTATTGTTGTAACGCTGCCCTGGGTAATGTATCAGCAACAGGGGGATAAACGTATCTTGGAGAAGAATTTTGAATTGATAAAAAACTGGCTGTCTTTTTTAGATTCGAATACAAAGGATGGTCTCTTACAACGATTTGGCGGTCATTGGGACTTTCTGGGGGATTGGCTATGGCCAGGGGCTACCGCAGAGGGGATGAATAATGATAAACCGGAGACGCTTTGTCTAAATAATTGTTATCGGGTCTATAATCTAAGGACTGCCGCAAAGATTGCGCATGCGCTCGGTAAAGGGGATGAGGCTATGCGCTGGGAAAACCAGGCAAATACCTATAGCAAGGTGATCCATGCACGCTTCTTTAATGAAAAAGATCATAGTTATGCGGATAGTTCAATGGCGAATCTTGCCGCTGCCTTATTGGCGGATATTATGCCGAGGGATATGCGGACACAAGTGATGAAACGACTTGAGCAGGAAATCCTGATCCACCATCAAGGACATATTCATGTAGGTATTACGGGTGGAGCACTGTTGTTTAAGCTGTTGCGGGAAAATAACCGGAACGACCTGATTTATGCGATGACTTCGCAAACGGATTATCCTAGTTGGGGTTATATGAAGGCAAACGATGCAACGACTATCTGGGAGATGTGGGAGAAAGATTTACCGGGACATTCTCTTTTGCACAGTTCTTACTTATACCCTGGTGCTTGGTATGTGGATGGGATTGCTGGTATTAAATTGGATCCCAACAGACCGGGATATCAACATTTTATTCTCCGTCCGCCAAATCCGTTGCCTTCGTTGCCATGGGCCGACGCTTCGTTTGATTCGCCGGCAGGACTTATTAAGGTAAAATGGAAACGAGCAGATCACTTGGACCTTCAGGTAACGGTACCACCAAACTGTACCGCGACATTGATCTTGCGAAAGGAAGATGACATCGCTACGGAACGGTATGGGAATTATGTGAAGAAGCTGGGCTCGGAGAATGATGAAGTGATTTACGAGCTACAAGCTGGTAGCTATTCTTTTTGATAGATTTAATAACCATTTTAGATACAAATTATGATATCGGAAGCAAATAACCTGATTCCCTGGAAATACACCTGTTTGATTTTACTTTTTTGGGGTATTGCTAAGAAAGAAACACAGGCCCAGGCGTTAAGTTTATATGATTTAACCTGTGAGTACCAGCAAAATCCGATTGGTATTGATAAGGTTTCACCGCGGTTCAGCTGGAAAATCAAGACCAATGGGCGAGACATAAGGCAGACCGCCTATGAACTGCGGGTTGCTAGCGATGAGTCCGAATTGAAAAAAGGAAGTGTTTGGCAGTCCGGAAAGGTAGCTACCGAGCTTTCGGTGCTTGTTCCTTTTGGAGGGGGCGAGCTAAAAAGTAAAACACGGTATTTTTGGCAAGTGCGTGTTTGGGATAATAAGGGAAATATTTCTCCTTGGAGTGAGGTGAATTTTTGGGAAACAGCTTTAGGAACATCGGACTGGAAGGCAAAATGGATACAACTTAAGCAGGCAGGCGCTGATCATTCCAATCCGAGCCCGCAATTTCGAAAGGCCTTTGAATTAAAGCATGCCATCAAGAAAGCACGACTGTATATCACATCTCATGGTTTGTACGAGGCTTATATTAACGGACAACGAATAGGCGAGGCTTATTTTACCCCGGGCTGGACCAGTTATCACAAACGCTTACAGTATCAGGTATATGATGTTGCTAAGCAACTCAAAAAAGGGGATAATGCTATCGGCGTGTTATTGGGTGACGGTTGGTTTAAGGGTAATTTAATGGGGGGGAAGCATTATTACGGTCATGATCTGTCTTTGTTGGCCCAGCTGGAGATTGAACTGGAAAATGGTGAAAAAATCAATATTCTAAGTGACGGCACTTGGAAAAGCACAACGGATGGCCCGATTCGAATGGCCGATAATTATAATGGCGAGACTTACGATGCGCGTATGGAGCAGGCGCATTGGGCAATAGCCGATTTTAAAGAGGCAAATTGGACAACTGTTCAAGTAAATGATACATTGGGATATGAACAGTTGCTTACTTCCCCGGCGCCAATGGTGACTGCACAGGAAAGCATAAAACCACGTAAGATTCTAACAACACCCAAAGGTGAAAAGGTAATTGATTTCGGGCAGAACCTCGTGGGATGGGTTCAGTTGGAAGCGGAAGGCAAGAAAGGGGATTCCGTGATTTTTTATCATGCTGAGGTATTGGATAAGGAAGGCAATTTTTATACCGAAAATCTTCGTTCGGCTAAGCAAAAGGTAGCTTATGTTTTTAAAGGAGAGGGGCTAGAACGTTATCATCCGCGCTTCTCTTTTCAGGGCTTTCGCTATGTGAAGGTAGAGGGTGCGAAAGAAACGATCAATTTAAATAACATAAAAGCGGTTGTTCTGCACTCAGATATGGCGCAAACGGGTTCTTTTAATACCTCCGACAGCTTGCTCAATCAGCTGCAACACAATATACTTTGGGGGCAAAAGGGCAATTTTCTGGATGTGCCGACAGACTGCCCGCAACGTGATGAACGATTGGGATGGACGGGTGACGCGCAAGCTTTTTTTAACACCGCAGCTTATAATATGAACGTTGCCGGCTTCTTTATGAAATGGTTACAGGATGTAAAGGCCGATCAGTTTAGCAACGGAGCCATACCGCATGTCGTTCCCTATTATTGGAAAACCGAAGAGGGAGGGTCGGCCGGTTGGTCCGATGTAGCCACGATTATTCCTTGGAACTTTTATCGTCTATATGGTGATAAGGGGATCTTGGAACAGCAGTATACCTCGATGGCTAAATGGATACAGTTTATGGTGGATAATAGTACCGACGATCTTTGGAATAGAGGTTTTCATTTTGGCGACTGGCTCTTTTACATTCCGAATGATGATCGGGATGGACGTGCCGCTATTACGGATAAATATCTCATAGCGCAGTGTTTCTTCGGACATTCTGTACAGCTCATGATTAATACGGCGGCAGTATTAGGGAAAAAAGAGGATGTTGACCGTTATGAGCAATTATTACAGAAAGTAAAGACCGCTTTTTTAAGGGAATATGTAACACCGTCGGGTAGGTTGGTTTCGAGTTCGCAAACGGCCTATGTATTAGCCCTGCAATTTGATATGCTGCCGGAAAATCTCCGCACACAGGCGGCAGAACGCTTGGCGGATAATATTAGAAGTTATGATAACCACCTTACCACCGGTTTTTTAGGAACACCCTACCTTTGCCATGTTCTGAGCAGATTTGGTCATGAAGACCTTGCCTATACGTTACTGATGCAACGAACATATCCTTCCTGGCTTTATCCGGTACTAAAGGGCGCCACCACAATTTGGGAACGCTGGGATGGTATTAAAGCGGATGGATCTTTCCAAAATAAAGATATGAACTCGTTTAACCATTATGCATATGGAGCTATCGGCGATTGGATGTATCAGCAGATTGCCGGGATCCAGGCTTTAAGCGACATGCCCGGCTATAAAGAGTTTGTGATTGCACCCAGACCAGGCGGTGGATTGTCTTTTGCCAATGCATCGCTTGAAACGGTATATGGAAAAATTGTATCCAACTGGAAAATTACCGGAAATGAGATGGAAATAAGGGTGGATGTTCCACCCAATACGCGCGCAAAAATAGTTTTCCCCCATGCGGTAAAAAACTCGGTGAAGGAAGCAAAAGGACTGGCAGTTGACGGTTCTTCGACCATGGTGGGCTCCGGTAACTATACGTTTAGATTTCGTTTGCAAGAAGATGTAAAATAGAAGATTTATTCATTAGTAAGTAACATGATGAGATCGTTTGTTCATATTCAGAAGGGACTCCTGTTGGTGAGTTGTTTTTTCTTTTTTTGCGCGCGGGGGCAATCTCCAAATGATGTTCTCTCGCTACCTGCTACTTTAACGATTAAAGGTATAATAGGAGAAAGGCTCGATGGTTCCTACCAGAATCGTATTTTGGCACAAGACGTCGATCGATTAGTCGATGTTTTTAAACCTGAAAACAGAAAAGAAACCCGCATGTGGCAATCTGAGTTTTGGGGAAAATGGTTTACATCGGCCGTACTGGCATATCGTTATAAACCGTCCGATTCTTTGGCGCAGGTGTTGGCGCATGCTGTTCATGGATTGCTGGTTAATCAGACGTCGGACGGCTATATTGGTAATTACGATGCCAGCCATCGTTTGGAGCAATGGGACGTTTGGGGAAGGAAATATTGTATGTTGGGTTTATTGGCTTACTATGATCTGAAAAACGATAAAAAGGTGCTAAAGGCGGCCGCACGACTGGCGGATAATTTGATGGACGATTTAGCAAAAACCGATGGTATCCTGGTTACCAAAGGAAATTATCGTGGGATGGCCGCTTCTTCTGTTTTGGAACCTATTTGCCTGCTGTATAAGCGAACTGGACAAAAAAAGTATTTAGACTTCGCTGAAACTATTGTAAGGCAATGGGAGAACCCGCAAGGACCTCAACTTATCGGTAAAAGTAAAATAGATGTTGCTAAACGATTTTCAAAGCCAAAGGAGTGGTATAGTTGGGAACAAGGGCATAAGGCTTATGAAATGATGTCTTGTTATGAAGGATTATTGGAGTTGTACCGATTAACCGGTAAAGAGACTTATAAGAATGCGGTGATCGCGACATGGCAAAATATTTACGATACGGAAATCAACATCGCGGGGTCGGGAGCTTCTACAGAGATGTGGTTTGGAGGACGTCCTCTGCAGGCTTTTCCTGTCCATCATTACCAAGAAACGTGTGTAACGGTGACCTGGATAAAATTGAGCGCACAATTGCTTCGACTGACGGGTGAAAGGAAATATGCAGACGCCATGGAGTATGCTTTCTATAATGCGTTGTTGGGTGCTATGAGTAAAAATGGAGCTCAATGGGCGAAGTATACGCCATTGACCGGACAGCGCTTGCCGGGAAGCGAACAATGTGGTATGGGGTTGAACTGTTGTGAAGCAAGTGGTCCGCGTGCTTTATTCCTTTTTCCCGCTTATGCGGCAATGCAACGGAAGGACGGTGTGCAACTGAATTTTTACTTGGCGGGGAGTTATCAATTGGAGAGTCCTAAAAAACAAAAGCTAAACCTGATACAGTCGACTGATTATCCTCGGAGAAACGAAATTACCATCCAAATTGATGTGGAACAATCGGAACAATTTTCGGTTCGACTGCGCATTCCGGCATGGAGTAAAGAAACGAAAGTTTGGGTGAATGATCGTTTGTCTACGGCAGTTGATGAGGATGGTTTTCTAACAATGAGCCGATCCTGGAAAAAAGGGGATAAAATTAGGTTGAACCTGGATATGCGTGGACGAATGGAAAGGATCGATGGATTGCCGACGTATCTCGCGCTCATGCGAGGACCGATTGTTTTGAGCAGGGACGATCGATTTGGTGGTCCACCCTTAGGCAGTATATTACAACCAATTCTTGATCGGGATGGTTATGTGCCTTTGGATACAATGGCAGGTGAAAAATCCTTTTCATGGATGCAATATGCTGTGCGTTTTATTCCTGAATCGTATACAGAACAGGCTGCAGATCCTATCACAGTCGTTCTCTGCGATTATGCGTCTGCAGGTAATGAAGATATACAACATCCGTTCTTTCAAACTTGGTTTCCCCAGCTGTTAGATGGTCGAAAGGAGTGAAAGTGCTTAACCTGATGAATAAATCAAAGCGAATAAGTAAGAATTGGATGGAAAAAAGGGTAAAAATCTGTATCTTTCGACTTTGTAACCTATATCCATGAAGTGTGATCCGTTTTTTGAGTATATAAAAATTGATGAATTTTCTGCTACTCCCAAATATCTACAACTAACAAATGCCATATTGAATGCCATTAAAAATGGTAAAATCGATAAGGAAACGATGTTGCCTTCTATTAACGAGTTAAGCTTTGTTTTAGAAGTATCGAGAGATACCGCGGAGAAGGGATACCGCTACCTTAAGAAGTTGGGTGTTATTGACTCGGTACCGGGTAAGGGTTATTATGTAAGTCGTACCGATTTTAGACAAAAGCGAAGTATTATGTTGCTTTTCAATAAATTGAGTGCGCACAAGAAAATTGTTTATGATGCATTTATAAAGACGCTTGGAATGGACGCAGCAGTTGACTTCTACATTTACAATAACGACTTTAACCTCTTTAAAAAGTTGCTGCAGAATCAGAAGCAGGATTATACACATTATGTGATTATTCCTCATTTTGTCGAGGAACGTGAAAAGGCAGCAGAAGTCATTAATCAGTTACCAAAAGAAAAATTATTACTACTTGATAAAAAAGTTCCCGGTATTGATGGGGATTATGCAGCGGTCTACGAAAATTTCGAAGAGGATATTTATCATGCATTGGAGGAGGCTAAAGAGGAATTGGCGAAATACCATACGCTGAAGTTGATCTTTCCTGATAAAAGTTACTTTCCAAGGGAAATTATAAAAGGATTTTATCGATTTTGCCAACAGTATGCGTTCGATCATCTACTTGTTAGCGACATTGCAAAAGAGCCAATCGGCGCGGGGGAGGTGTATATCAATCTAATGGAAGACGATTTAGTGATTCTGCTAGATCGTATCATTTCCATGAAGCTGGAGGTTGGAAGCCAAGTAGGTGTCATTTCCTATAACGAAACCCGGGTTAAACGCTTTATTTTGAATGGTATTACCACCATCTCAACCGATTTTGAAAAGATGGGTACAACCGCGGCTAATTTAATCTTAGAAAACTCGAAAAAGCACGTAGAGGTCCCCTTTTACTTGTTCAAGAGAGCGTCTATTTAGTTATTGGTTACTAGTTGTTGGTTATTCGTTGCTGATTATTGGTTATTAGCTATTAGTTGTGCGTTGCGAGTTGCCCGTTGTGAGCAGAGACACTCCTAAGGGCTAGACTCGTTATTGGTTATTCGTGATGACGTTCGTAGGAGCAATACTACTCAACAACTTCTACTCCACGCCCATGCTCCATTGGCTAATCGGCTAATTAACTAATTCCCTATTCAACGTCTCAACTACTCAATCGCCTCCCCAACTTCAATCGGAAGGTCTGATTCCAACACATCAGCTCCATCTTCAATAATGGCTCGATAGGCTTTGGCACGCTCTTCTTTGGTTTTTAGCTTGTCGTAAGTAGGTGCTGACGAAATCATACAGCGTATTCCTTTTGCATGTAATAATTTGTACATCACTTGATTTTCAGGTTTAATGTCCGGACCAATATAAGCAATCATCTGATTGGCCGGTATCCCGGCATCTTCATAAGGTTTTAAAGCATCCGGTGTTTTTACAAAAGCAGAAAATTGCTGATTTTTATTTTGCAGGTAGTAAAATTTAGCTTGATCTGCATCGTGCACTGTCACCATTACAAAGGCCTCTGCCTTATGTTTTTTTATCAATGCAGCGGTCATTTCCATGGGAACATCTTTTTTATCCAGGTTGAGGACCGTTTTTCCGCGTGCCCATTCTATAGCTTCCGATAAGGTGGGGATATGGTAGGGTGTAACCTTGCCATCAACGTCCTTTAGTTGAAAGTGCTGAAGTTCTTCATAGGTATAATCGCTTAGCTTGCCCTTTCCGGTTGTCGTACGGTCAAGCGTTGCATCATGCATCAGTACAATGACACTATCCTTTGTCAGTCGAGGGTCTATTTCATAAAATGCCTGTGTATATTTTAAAGTGTTTTCGAAAGCTTCTATCGAATTTTCCGGAAAGCCTTTTTCCGTTCCGCCACGATGCCCTGAAATAATCGCCTTATTGGCAGGGTTATACTGAAAAAAGCGATGGAGATCCTTGGCCGTTTTGACGGGAATAATGTTCAGCTTCTCTTGCGCAAGCATTTCATTAAAGCTGACAAGCATAAAAATACCTAGTAAAAATAAGTTGTTCATGACATGATCTAATTTAATGTGCATTCAATTGATGAAGATTGAGTGTCTCCTGTTCGTCCAATTCAAAGCGGCTAACAGCCGAATTTTCCTGAATAATTTGTCGATAATTGCGTAACGGCATTCCTAATTTGTAGGCTAAATACAGGCGGTTCACCGTATTATGGGCAACCACCATGATATTTGCATTCGCGTGTTTAATCAACATATCAGAGAAGAAGGTATCCACGCGTTTTACAATTTCCAACGCAGTGTTGCCGGTACCACCTGCCCGTGCTTTTTCGGGTGAGGCATCCCAAGCCTCCCAAAGTGCCGGGTTTTCGGCGACGAATTCCTGGCGGGTTTTACCTTCCCAACTTCCAAAATCCAATTCCATTAATCGTTGATCCGTTTTTACTTCAAACTGTCCGCCCGTTGCTAAGGCGGCTGTTCGATACGCTCGTCGCAAAGGGGAAGCATAGACGGCATCAATGGACGCACCTTGAAGTAGCACTGCTATTTGTTTTGCCTGCTCTATCCCTCGGTCTGTTAGGTCTAGATCGGTCAGGCCGCAATAGCGATTTCCATCCGCATTGTAAGCGGTCTCACCATGTCTTAAAAGATATACAGTTAACATATTGCAAGGTATTGTTTGTCGATTAACAATTGAATAAATTTATGATAATTTTCTTCATATATTGCCGATAAGCTCTCTTCAGGAAACACTTCCTCCTCTATCTGCGTCATCTGTTTGACTGCATCCGTCAGGGAGCGGAAAGTCGTTTGTGATGCAGCGCATATTGCTGCACCCAGCACGCCAGTTGCCTCCCTGCCTTTATAAATCGGCTTATTCAGTACATTACTTCGTATGCGCAACCAGCTAGCACTATTGCTGGCACCACCTGCAGTAAAAATAGCTCTTACCGGCTCGGAAGATAACCGTTCGATCTGTTCATAAGCATAGCGTTCAATGTAAGCAACCCCTTCCATATTTGCGGTATAAAGCACCTGTTTGGATAAACCTTGAGGGGCAAAACCCTTTGCATGCGGTGCGGTAAACGGAAATCGTTCGCCCTTTTGCCGAAGCGGCCAGGCCAGAAAAGAACTTGGCATCAATTGGGCGGCTTGCTCATTCAATTGAGGAAGCTCTTCTTTGTTGAAATCAAGACTTACCCAATCGGCCCCGGTATTGCTGGCACCCCCCGGCATCCAGAAGCCTTCCGGATGGCGATGGCAATAGATGCTACCCGAAGGATCGATTATGTTTTTCTCCGTAACGCCTTTAATAACCATGGTCGTACCGATTGTGGTGTTCCAATCACCTGGTTTGATGGCACCTGAAGCCATTTGGGAAGCACAACCATCGGTCAATCCAACCACAACTTCTATTTCGGGTATTTGCAGTTCCTTTGCTAAGGAAGCTTGCAGCTTACCAACAATGGTTCCGGAAGCCACCACTTCTTGGAGATGATGCCTGGGCACGAGTTGATCTAGGTAACTCGGCCAGGCATAAGAGCCTACGTCATAACCTGTTTTTAATGCATTGGTATAGTCTGTTACATCAAATCTGCCGCAAAGCTTACCTGTAATGAAATCTGCCGCATGGATCCATTTGTATACCTGTTTCGCTTTTTCCGGGTAATTTCTTGAAAACCAACAAATTTTTGAAAGACCGGACGATGCATTAAAGCCTGTAAAGCCTCTTGGATTATGTTGCTTGGCTAAGCGTTGACAACGTCTTCCTTCTTCCAGGGAACGCTGATCGCTATACATAAGTGCCGGGTGCAAGGCCTGTCCGTTTTCATTAATGGGAATCACCGTTCCTGACGTGGAGGTGGTGGCAATTGCTTTTATTGCCCGAGGGGGGATCAGCTTGGATATTTGCTTGCTGACCTTTTGCAAAGCCGTTAATGTATGATCCCACCACATATCCGGTGATTGTTCTTCCCGAGATTGGGCGGTGAGTGTGAATGGGACAGAAGCACTCGCGATCACGAAGCCGTTTGTTTGAATAAGCGCTACTCTTGCGCCTTGTGTGCCGATATCGATGCCAATAACATATTCATTCATTGTACTTGTTTAAACGTTTTACGAACCTTAGACCATTCCTCATATAAAGCTAAATAATGCTGACGTTCACGGGGAAAGCTTGTTTCCAGTGTAGAAGGTTCATAGCTGCTCACCTTTAAACTTTCCGTGCAGATGAGGGCTGCCCCGATTACGGAAGACTGCCTATAGGTCTTTCGGATAATTACTTTTTTATCAAATAAGTTGGCCAAGAACTGTCTTAAAGTGGCGCTTTGAACACCACCGCCACAAGCTAACACGTAGTCTTTCGCATGCGGTGTAACTTGGCAGAGTGTCTTGTAGTTTTCATAAATGCTACAGGCGATATCCCATAAAATGGCCCAAACAAAATCACCCCGTGTCAACTGATGGGAAACGGGTGCATTAAAGATAAAACCGCCCTTGGTTAAGGGGGATTTTTCATCCGCTATCAAGGAACCCAGGGAGGCGATGCATTGCGGGGTGGAAACTTGGTTCAGCTCTTCTTCAATGATTTGGTAATCTTCATTTGGATAGAAGATTTCCTTGAGTCGTTGATAATTCAACCCGGTTACGCCGGCATTTGCCTCTAAGACAAAGTGCGCTTCATCGATGTGTCTGCTTGTCCAGGTTCTTTCTTGCTGATCTACCTGATAATGATTAACTAATTTGACAACCGGTGTGGTGGTGCCGGAAACAATGATGATATCGTCAACGTTGGGTGATACACTTTTGATCGCAACCTGTGTGTCGGAACCGCCTACGATGATTTGCACGCCTTCACCGAGGTGTAAGTCTTGTGCTAATGGGGGTAATAGTGACCCCAGTAAAGTACCTGCACGTTTAAGCGGCGGTAACATTTCGAATGGCAGGTTGAATAAAGCACAGTAGGAGGGGCTCCAGCAAGCCTGTTCAATATCATATAGCAAGGTTTCTGATGCTTGAGAATGTTCATAGGCAAGTATGCCGGAAAATTGAAAAGCGACCCAGTCGCTAATGCTCGTAAAGGTGACTACTTGCTTCCATAACTCTTTTTTTCGTTCACGTAAACCAACAAGCTTCAACGCAGAAAACAAAGCTGTTGGATATCGGCCAACCACCTTATACATGGCTGACTTATCGTTTATTATACTTTCCCATTCCCTGCCACGATTGTCATGATTGGACATGCCTATTATTGGATTGCCTTTGGCATCAAGAGCGACAATCCCTTCACGTTGACTGGTGGCTGTAATTGCTACGATATGGTAATTCTCCTTTTCCTGTAAAAGCTCCTTGCTCATCTGTATGAGCTGATTCCAGAGCTTTGTAGGGTCAAAAGAGATTGCATCCGGGTAGTCGGAATCCTGTTCATAATGCACATTTTCCCGTTTCAGTTTCAGGATCGTTCCATCAGCTGCCGTTATCGCTACCCGTGCATTACCTGTCCCTATGTCAACCACCAAATAAGCTTCCTGCTTCATCGTTTAATTTTTAAATGACAGTATTTCTTTGTTAACAAGCTGCCTAACCTGCTTGCGTCCCTCTTTGAAGAAGTTTTTTAAGCAATCATTCATGATGTCAGCATGGTGATCTTCTACTTCAAAGGTTGCGCCTGCTATATGAGGAGTGGCTAAAACACGTTCATGATGGATCAATTCATAGTCGATCGCATCCGGCGGTTCATGATCAAAGACGTCCAGAATAGCCCCTGCGATTTTTTCGTCTACAATCGCTTTCAATAAATCTGTTCGGTTAACGACTACCGCTCTTGCTGTGTTGACAAAAATAGCGTCCTTTTTCATTAAAGAAATGAATTGCTTATCGATCATGCCTTTTGTCTGTTCCGTCACCGGTAAATGGATGGCAACGACATCCGAGGAACGGAAAAGCTCTTCCAACGATACTTTGCTAAATTGTGTGTTTTCATCTGTATGATAGGGATCATAGTAAACGATATTGCATGGAAAATGTTGAAGTATATGCGCGATTGTCTGGCCCACGGCGCCAAAACCGACCATACCTACTTTTTTTCCCGCAAGCTCATGCCCTTTAAACTGTAGGTAGGAAGCATGCGCGCCCGCTTCCCATTGTTTTCCTTCCAGCCATCGGATACCGGCAAGCGTATGTCGCATAAAGGTAATCAAGTTCGCAATAAACAGCTCCGCCACTGCCTGCGCATTGCGTGCAGGTGTATTAAATACAGGGATGCCCTTTTGAGTGGCGATATCGATCGCTATATTGGAAGGGGTTCCCCTGCAAACACCGATGAATCGGAGCAACGGAAAGGCCATGATGACTTTCTCTGTTACTTGATCATGTTCGGTTATCAGCGCATCCGGTTGGACCTCTGTAAGCAAAGCAATCAACTCGCCTTCCGTATAGGCGCTTCCTTTCTCCTTCCATTCGCGGTAGACAATTTCTCCGAATAACGTTGCTAGTTCGCGTTGGGCCTTTTCGTGATAAGGGGCTGTTATTAAAATTTTCATCTTTTAAATTTTTTTCTTTGGTGATGAAGCTGTCATGATTTAATCATTTCACAGTGTGATTTTTGCAAATCATGACGGTTTCATCCCTATATAACTATTTATTCATTGGTGCCTGTTGTGATTGCTTCAACTACCTCAATTTTCTTATTTCTACATTCACTTCATTTTTTTCGGTAATGTTATAAATACGGTGAGTAGCGCACTTATAAAATACAATGTAGCCAGAATCCAGACAATTCCTGCATTTCCAATGGTGCTGATGAATAGGCCGACAAGAGCTGGACCAACAAATACCGGAAGACCGGCACCTAAATTTAAGATGGCCATAGCGGCTCCCTTGTCTTTTTCGACCAGAGAGGGTACAAGCGCCGATAAGGGAACGTAACCTGCTAATAAGGCGCCCCATAAAACACCGGCCAACATAACTGCCCAGTAATTCCCACCGGTCCACACGGGGATGTAAAAGAGAAGCAGGGTGGTTAAGCCGCAACCGATACCGCCAAACCAAATAATCGTTCTGCGCCATCCCAGACGATCCCCTATAAAGCCAAAAATCAAGTTAAAGGCAATATTTGCTGTAAAGATTGTTCCCCATATCTGCAGCCATTCTTTGGTGCTGATCGCAAACTGCGCCATGTAAATCGGCAAAAAAACAGGGAATGCAAATTGAGCCGTCGTGTTAATAATCCGTACAATCCCTCCCAAAAGTACCTTGGGCTCCTCTTTGATAATGGTGAAGCCTTTCATAAGCTCTTCCCCTTTATTAGGAGTTTGACCTCTTTTTTGATGGGTATCAAAAGATTCTTTGTTAAATACGAGGGCCAAAAGAGCGCCCAAGGCCACCCAGAAAATCGAGCTCCATAAGGTGTTTTGATAACCCAGCTTTTCAATCGCCCAACTCGAATAATAGGCCCCCAGTACATTTAATCCACCGGTAAAGACAAACCAAAACCATCCAACTGCTCTTCCTAACATCGTTTGTGGTGTTTTGTAAGTGATCCATACCAGAAAAGAATAAGCAAATAAAGGATAGCCAAAACCGCGAATGGCGTAAGTTGCCAACATGATCGGATAATGAAGTCTGGCCATGCCGAAACCTACAAAACCAACAGTACCGATAATATAAAGGAGTAAACCGGCCAACATTGCCTTTTTTGGGCCATAAGTTTCTGCGAGTACACCCGATAGCCAGGAGGAGATCGCAATGGTAACACCGTATACCGTAAATAAGGCTGCGGATTGCTCAATGCGCATGTGCTGTGATAAGAGATAGGGACTGAGCCAGCCTTGCTCAACACCATCCCCCATCATAAAAATCAATACGCCCAGGTATCCCCACGTTAAGTTTTTCGGAAGACCGGCTTTCGCCAGTAAAGACGAGTCGTTGGCAGTTATCATGTTTGTTTATAATGGTGTTAGTAATTCAAATAAACAAAAAGAAATAAAAAATAACAAATTTTAATATAAATAAATAAAATTTAAGTTTGAGCCCTTGATAACACATCATGTGTTATCAAGGGTTTCATACTACCGCGATTCCCACTCGGGATTCTGTTTTAAGTTCGGATTAAGTGTAATCTCTTCTATGGGGATGGGTCTTAGATACATAAAAGGTTCGAATACCCGCGTCAGGTTATTTTGTGCAACGATGGTTCCACTGCTTTGATTACTCAAATAATGCTGTGTGCCGTTGATGACGAAATAGACAATTCCCTTTTGCGGATTTGACGGGACTGCGGTGACAAACGATACATCGTTCTGACCATCTTCATTAAGATCGTAGGCAGTGTTGAGGGCGGGAACATAAAGACCGACATAAGGTTTGAGCAATAAAGGCGCTAGCTTCCAGCGCATGAGATCGTCATAACGAAAACCTTCCATTGCCAGCTCAATTGCTCTTTCTCTCCTTATTTCAAGCAAAGCGGTACTCAAGTTCTCATGGGGGAAGTACGCTTGTTGGAGGTAGGGATCGGAAGCTAAAGGCATAGCGGTGTTGCTTAAGCCTGCACGTTCACGAAGTAATTTAATGGTTAGGTTCCATTCCGATTCCGTAAAAAGATCCAATTCTGCCATGGCCTCTGCATAATTAAGTAAAACTTCTGCATAACGCATTAGAGGAAGCGAATTGTTATTTTCCGCTCGACCATCCGTGGCTTTCGAGTCGAGCGTAAACTTATAAGGCATGTAACCGGTATAGGTGTAAGTAAAGTCGGGAGGCGCAGCTTGCCCTTCTCGTTGATAGTTACCCATGCGGATTGTTTGCTGTAAACGCAGATCTCGGTTCTTTACTTCGTTCCAGAATGGTATCTCGTTGTAATTGACTTGGTCGGTAAAGCGACTGCCGTCGCGATTTAGGAATGTATTGATGAATGTTTTGGTAAAACTGAGTCTTCTTCCGTAGGTGGCACTTGTCCAAAACCAGTTAGCGTCATTAAGGACACGTAGTGAAGCATTGTTTACTGCCGCAAGCATAATCTCGTTGGTTTTGGGCTGCTCGTTGATAAACAGGTTTCTGAAACTCAGTGTCGGGTCCGACTCTACATTTAGGCGGTATTTTCCTCCATCGATAACTTTTTTTGCGGCGTCGACAGCCTCCTGAAGCCAGGTATTGGCGGTCGCTTCCAAACCAAGTTCTTGATGGTATTTACGGTAGGTGCCTTCGAAGAGACAGATTCTTGATTTATAGGCGAGGGCTATCGTTCTGGTTATTTGTGAAGACGTTGGGTCGATGGTTTCGGTAATATTTTCGCAAGCAAAGTTCAGATCCGCCAGCACCTTATCCATTACATATTCCCGGGGATCTTGTGTTTTGTATAAATCGGGATCATCAACCCCAAGTGTTTTCTCTTGCCAGGGCACATTGCCAAATTGTTTCACTTTGTTAAAGTAAAAATAGGCACGAAAGAAGCGCGCAAGGCCTTCAAAATGCTTGCGCGATTCGTCCGTTATTTGGGCTCGCTCCATTTGTTCAAGGAAATAATTGATGTTCCGTAGCGCTCCCCAAGTCCAGCCACCCGCTTGTGCGGCAGAGTAGCTTCCGGATAGGTAGGCATCGATGGTGGAACCCACAAGGAAATCGCTTACTTGATCCCCTCTTACGATATCATTCCCATCCGGTAAGTTGTTGTAGAAAGAATTCGCGTACAATTGTAAGTCCTTTTCTGTATTGAACGCCGTTTCAGGCGAGAGCTTGTCCGGAGGATAAAGTTCGAATGATTTTTCGCAAGCCGTTAGCAGTGCAAGTGCGCCTATAAAAAATATCTTTTTCATCTCTATAATTTGTTTTTTTAAGGAAATGAAACGATCATGATTATTGATTTAACGAGGTGATTGGCAAATCATGATCGTTTCATATCTCCATTATTGATCGTCTTTATTTAAAGGGTTACGTTGATTCCAAGTGTATAGGTTTTTAACATCGGGTAAGCCATACCCTGCCCTGCATTTGCATTGAGTTCAGGATCTGCACGTTCGATGTTTTCCGGATCCATGTTTGGGTTGTGTTTGAACATGGGCGACCAGGTCCAGAGGTTTTGCCCTGTAAAGTAAACGCTTAAGTTTTCAACATGAATCTTACTGAGCCAGGATGTTGGAAGGTTATAACCGATCGTGATGTTTTTTAACCGAATATATGCTGCATTTTGGAGATAACGTGTCTGATTGAAAGTGAGCTCGCCCCGCGAATTGAGGGCGGTATACCCTCTTAGCCGAGGAAAATAAGCATCCGGATTATCCGGTGACCACATGTTTTCCACCACATAAGTGGGGTGCCAGCTGTAAGGACGGTTGTAGGGTCCCCAAAAGAGCGCATTATCCGAGCCCGGCATGAATTCGCGCTTTCCCACGCCCTGAAAGAAGCTGGCTAAAAAGAAATTGTTCCAGCTGAAATTTGCATTGAAACCAAATTGAAAACGAGGTTCGGTATTCCCAATAATTACCTGATCGCCCGGATCACCTAAAGTATTGGTGCCCTGATCGATCTTTCCATCACCGTTCATGTCTTTAAATCGGATGTCGCCCGGTAGGATTTTATTGGCTGCTGACACCCTTATGAACGACTGATCAATTGTGTAATTGTCAATTTCCTGCTGACTCTGGAAGAAGCCGTCGTTAACAAAACCCCACAGATCACCAACACGCTGACCTTCATAGTAGGTGTTGATCAGCCCTAGAGGGTTGTTGAAACGCGTGATGAATGCCCTGCTGTCGGCAAGTGTAAAACGCAGATCGTAATTAATGGGTTTAGCTGTTTTAATCTGGTCGCGCCAGTTAAGACTCAATTCCCAGCCGATCGTTTTTAGATCCGCATAGTTCCCTTCTGGTACGTCCGTTCCAAAAATACCCGGCAAAGGGAGTCCAACGGTAAACATATCGGTGGTTTTTCGCGTATACCAATCGAAAGTAGCATTCAGTCGATTTTTAATAAAAGACAGGTCCGTTCCGATATTGACGGTAGTCGCCTTCTCCCATGTGAGTCCATCTGGTATAACCCCTGGGTTGGACGTGTAGTTTGGCCGTATGCCGTTCAATATCAGGGCAGATCGGTTAACATTCATGATTTCCAGAAATTGATAAGGATCGATGTTTCCATTTCCTAAACTTCCATAAGAAGCCCGCAGTTTGAATTCGCCAATGGCCTGTTTTAAGCCGTCCTGCCAAAAGTTTTCCTCAGAAACACGCCAACCGCCAGAGATGGAAGGGAAAAAGCCCCATTGTTGTCCACGTGGAAATTTAGAAGACCCATCATAGCGGCCGTTCGTTTCGAGCAGGTATTTTCCGTCATAATCATAACTGACCCGATAGAAACCGCCCGCAGTCAACCATTCGTTTCCACCGCCTGTTAAAAGGAAATTCTGCCCATCAATTAAAGAGAAATCTGGTAAGGAAGGGTTGATCAAATTATCGCGCTCCATAAACCGGCTGCCAAGTTTAGAGCGTTCATAGTTATAGCCCAATACAGCATTGAAATGGTTTTTACCAAATTGATTGGTATACTGCCCATAAGCATTCAATGCGAGATAGGTTGTATTGTCAATTTTTTCGTTCATCTTACTGATGCCACGTTCCAGGTAAACACCCGGGGCATTGCTATAAGGAACAGGTGTATAGAGTTGTGTTCGATTGAAGAGTGTTTTTTCGAAGGTGAAATCACCGTTGATTTTTAATTTATTATCGAAGAAATTCGTAAAAATCCGTGAAGTGTTGCGTGTTTGCCTGCGCGATTCATCCCAATGGTTATTGCCTGAAATGAAGCTGCCGAAAACAATTGATGCGTTTTCTGTAAGTGTGCCGTCAGGATTGCGGAGCATGGCCACCGGAAAGGCTTCGTCCGAAATGCGTCGCCATACCGGGGTGTTACTTGGATGGTTGAGAATAGGGGTAAAGTATTTTCTTTCATTGTAAGTAATGTCATTCTCGACACGTAACCAGTCTTTCACTTGAATACTTCCCTTCGCACGTAAATTATATTGGTTGAATTTATCCGGGTTATAACGAAAAATACCACCCTGATTATTGTATCGACCCGAAAGATAAAAGGAAGTCTTCTCGCCACTGCTGGAAAAGCTCAATTGTTGTTCCATTGAAGGAGTGTGATCGGCATATAATTCCTTTAGCCAATCTGTACTGCCATAGTAGACATAGCGCCCGGTTGCAGGGTCAATGTCCGTTGAAGGCGTATTGCCTGCCTCGTAGCGCTTGCGTAATTCTTCCAAATATTCTTGCGACCAGGGAAATACGCTATTGGCCTTCTGGGGGTCTGCGCTGTAGTCATTCCAGGAGCTAAAAGCATCATTAAATGTTTTTGCCCAGGGATACCCTTCCGTTACCAGATCCGGACGCTTCGTATGGTCATTTCTAGAGTAACCTGATGAATAGGTAATGACCGATCGTTCTTTGCTAGGTGTTTTCGTAGTGATCAATACGACTCCAAAGCTACCACGTGCCCCATAAATCGCAGCCGATGCCGCATCTTTCAAAACCGTCACACGCTCGATATCGTTGGGATTCAGGAGATCCGGATTACCGGGAACACCGTCGATCAATACCAAAGCGGAACCACCGGCCCCGATTGAGGTCCTGCCCCGTACGTTATAAGTAGCTTCACGCGTGGGCTTGCCGTCGGTCATTTTAATATTCAAGTTAGGGATCACCCCTTGAAGGCCACGCGTGGTACTGGTGAGCGGACGGTTTTCAAAAACCTCCTTTCCGACCTGATCAACCGCGCCGGTTAAGTTCGCTTTCTTTTGGGTGCCATAACCGACAACTACAACTTCTTCCAGGTCTGCCTGGCCTAATTTCATCACTACATTCAATTCATGTTTGCCCTGAGGATTCAACTGTTGTGTGGTATAGCCAATAATCGAAAAAGAGAGGCTGGCTCCTTCTGGAATCGACAAGCTATAAGCTCCTTCTTCATTGGTGGTAGTGCCCATGCGTTTATCCGTTCCGATCACGGTGACAGAAACACCGGGTAGACTTTCTCCGTTCACTGTTGTTACCTTACCTTGTAAGGTTTTTTGTTCCTGTGCCCATAAGAGAGAGGCGCAACTGAAGTAATAGAAAAGGCTTAGATAGATCTTTCTTTTCATTTTTTTTAGTTTTATTGATTGTTTAGTTTTGTTTATTAATATTTCATAATGTTGCCAAAAATCATTTTTGAATGTTAAGAAGCGATTAAGAATAGATTATCAAATTCAGTTTTTCTATGGTTATTTCTCGCTTTAGATGATTTTAAGCTATAAAAAAATGATAATGATTTGATCGGTAAACAATTGGTTTTAACTGGTTTTGTGTATGCTAAAATATGTTTTTTAACAAAAAATAACAAAATAAATGTATATAAAAGTTTTTTTAAATAAAATAAAACAATTTGAAACACGCTGATCGACTTATTGATTTTTGAGAAAATAATAAGTATTCTTGTAACAGAATCCGTGATTATGAGGAATATTACCAAGAGACATGAAGCGATCATTAAGCTTGTTAAAACGAATGGCAGTGCTACCATTCCCGAGCTGGTGGAAATGACAAAGGTTTCAGGCGTTACCATAAGAAAAGATTTAAAGTTTTTAGAAGATAAGAACCTCTTGTTTTGTACAAGGGGAGGGGCGTCATTGACAAATCCTTATGCCAATGATCGGCCGATCGTTGAGAAAGCATTGATTAATCCGGATAAAAAACAAAAAATTGCCAAAACATCGTTGTCGTTGATCGGGAAAAATGATTCTATTATGATTGGTTCGGGTACAACGGTGTTTGAGTTTGCCCGTGCACTTCAACCAGGCCATCCCATTACAGTCATTACACCGGCGATTAAAGTTGCTTTTGAATTAAGCGGAAGAAACAATATTGAAGTGCTGCAATTGGGCGGTTTGGTCAGACCGAGCTCGTCTTCGGTGGCCGGGGTACATGCGGAATATATTCTTGAAAATATATCTTGCGGTATTTTGTTTCTTGGGGTTGACGGAATCGACATTGATTTTGGTTTATCGATCAGTAATTTGGCGGAGGCGGGGCTGAATCAAAAAATGATTCGGGCTGCGCAGCAAGTTGCCGTACTGGCCGATAGTACAAAGTTTGGAAAAAGAGGGATCGGTAAGATTTGTGAGCTGGGTGATGTCGCCTATATCGTAACCGATGAGGGGATTCCGTCTGCTACTGTAAAATTATTGGAGAAGAAAGGTGTTAAAGTGATGATCGCTACTTAATCAAAAGGCGATGAAGTCAGCAAGTTGTTGATTCGTGAAGTGGAGGGTATCTTCTTTAAAAAAATCTAATTCTTCATTCAATTCTTGTTTGATATAGGGGATGTGGATCCGTAAAGGCAGCGTGTGGAGGTTAAGGTAGTGACAGACGCCGGTGAAATGTTCGACTCCGCGAATATTACCATATTTTCCGGAACTGATGCCTACAAGTGCCGCTTTCTTGCCGACAAAACTGTCGGGAAAAAGGCAACTATCGATCAATGTTTTCAGCACCCCGGGGAAGCTTCCGTTATATTCGGGAATAATAAAAATAAATTTTGTAGTGGCACTGATCCGATCCTGTATAGGCTGAAATGCTTCACTTCTTGCGCCATAAAGGTCACTTACAATAAAATTATCCGGCAAAGATTCGAGCGATATGACCTCGGAGCCATAACCTTTTTTATCAAGTTGTCGATGGTAATAGTTCGCGACCTTCAAGGAGTAGCTGTCCTTACGATTGGTGCCGGCTATAATTGTGATCATTGTTGATAATATGTGTAAAATCTAGACTTCTTCTGGTTCTTAAGCTGTGTAAAATTTGTATCTTAGCAACCTTATTCAACGTGTTTAAAAATTGCGAATATACTAAATAAACGCATTTTTATATAAATGAGAGAAGAAAAAGGATGCTTGCCTCTGGAGAAACCTGATCAATTTGTTAGGAAAAAATGCCATGAAGGGCAATATTACGATAACATCCTAGTTTAATGGATGAAGACGGATTTCGAGGATGAATCCATTAAGCGATTATTGTTGACTTAGGACTTATAAATTATAATGGGTAAAATCATAGCGTTAGCCAATCAAAAAGGAGGAGTAGGTAAAACCACATCCTCAATTAACTTAGCAGCGAGTCTTGCCGTATTGGAGTATCGGACACTGTTAGTGGATGCCGATCCGCAGGCGAATTCGACCTCAGGCATCGGATTCGATCCAAGGGCGATCAAATCGAGTGTATACGAATGTATTATTAACGATTTAGACCCTCGGGAGGCTATCCAAAAAACGGAAACGCCTAATTTAGATTTACTGCCCGCACATATTGACCTTGTAGGAGCCGAAATAGAGATGATTAATCTCAATGACCGCGAATACAAAATGCGTTCCGTATTGAACCAGGTAAGTGACGATTATGATTTTATTATCATTGATTGTTCACCATCATTGGGATTGATTACCATCAATGCATTAACAGCTGCTCATTCAGTGATCATTCCGGTTCAATGTGAATATTTCGCATTGGAAGGACTGGGTAAGCTGTTGAATACGATTAAAATTGTTCAGAATCGGTTAAATACCAATCTTGAGATCGAAGGTATTTTGCTAACAATGTATGATGTCCGCTTACGCTTATCCAACCAAGTGGTTGAAGAAGTAAGATCCCATTTTAATGATTTGGTTTTCAATACAATTATTCAGCGAAATACGCGGTTAAGTGAAGCGCCAAGTTTTGGTATTTCGGTGATTATGCACGACGCCAATTCAAAGGGAGCCATTAACTATTTAAACTTAGCGCGGGAGATTTTAATTAAAAACGGTTTACAGAAAGAGCAAGAGGAGGCAAAAATATAATGGCGCAACAGCGGAAAATAGGATTAGGAAAAGGTTTAAGTGCGCTGCTGAATGATACAGATGAAGTGATCAAGCAAACAGCAGCAAGTCAACAGTCAACCGTAGAAACGATCGGGAAAGAAGTGCCTCCAGGGGCGGTTAGTCATATTAAGATCACCGCAGTTGAGGTCAACCCTTTTCAGCCGAGAACGGATTTTGACGCGGAAGCACTCCATGAGCTTGCCGACTCAATTAAGTTGCAAGGCTTGATTCAACCCATTACGGTGCGTAAAGCAGGGAGTGGGAATTACCAATTGATTTCCGGAGAGCGACGTCTGAGAGCGTCTAAAATTGCCGGTTTGACAGAAATTCCAGCCTATATACGGACGGCTAATGACCAACAAATGTTGGAAATGGCCCTCATTGAAAATATTCAACGGGAAAATCTTAACGCAATTGAGGTTGCTTTGAGCTTTCAGCGGATGATCGACGAATGTAATTTAAAACAAGAAGAATTGGGTGATCGAGTAAGTAAAAATCGATCTACTGTTACTAATTATCTTCGTTTGCTGAAACTTCCACCGGTTATTCAAGCATCGATCCGCGATGGAAAATTAAGCATGGGGCATGCACGCGCACTGATCAATGTCGCGGATGTCGATAAGCAGCTGTATATTTTTCAGGAAATCATTGATAAAGGGCTGTCAGTACGAAAGGTGGAAGAGTTGGTGCGCTTGGTTAATGACCATGCCTACAAGAATAAAGCGAAGCCGGATACTAAAGAGAAATCGTTATCGTTTGAGTTTCAAAAGATCCAGGATGATCTGGCCTCCAAATTTTCTACTAAAGTAAAGCTCAATGTGAAAAATAAAGGCGGGAAAGGCACGATTGAGATTCCATTTATGTCGGAAGACGATCTGAGTCGGATTCTGGAGTTATTAGACTGGTAATGACACTATTTCGGTTTCTCTTTTTACTCGTTTTTTTTTCGATAGGGTGTTCTTTTGCCTTCGCGCAGGTGCCTGATAGTGTTAGAACGCCCGGTGATATCAGCAAAGATCGTTTTGATATGACCGATACTGCCAATGTATCGAAAAAGGAACGCAAAAGACGAAAAGAAAAGCAGGAGGAGCAAAAGCCTGTTGTTTATAAAGATTCAGCACGCTTAGCACTCGAAGCGTTAACGAAGCAAGCAGTTCGTCGTTCCCTTATCTTACCGGGTTGGGGACAATTGTTTAATCGTGGTTGGGGCTATGTGAAGGCTCCTATTATCTGGGCAGGTTTTGGTGGTTTGGGTTATTCCTTTGTCTTCGCCCAGAATAACTACAGTGAAACATTAGAGGAAGTTCGCTTTCGTCTCGCAAATCAGGGGCTCAGCCAAAATCCAAAATATCCTGACTATGTCACGACGGAATGGCTCATCGGAGCGAAGGACTTTTACCGGCGAAACCGGGACTTAACAATCCTTCTCACGGTTGGATGGTACGCCCTGAACGTAATTGATGCTTATATTGATGCGAAATTCAAACGCTATGATATGAGCGATGACCTTACCTTCAATATCCGCCCCACCTTGATGCAGGTGCCTGGTATGATGGCTTATCGCACTACACCCGTAGTGGGCTTAAAGGCAACATTTTCTATTAAGTAACAAAATTTACTACATTTACGCGTATTAAGTAAAATCGTATATTGCAAACCTAAACACATAGCACTGATATAATGAATATAGCCTTGATTGGTTACGGTAAAATGGGCCGTATAATAGAAAAAATTGCCTCCGAAAGAGGTCATACTGTCGCGCTGATTATCGATGAAAATAACCGTCATGAAATTGTAGCAGAAGATTTTTCCGATGTGGATGTAGCCATTGATTTTAGTACGCCACAAGGAGCTCTTGAGAACATCTACCTCTGTTTTGAAGCAGATACGCCAATGGTTGTAGGTACTACCGGCTGGTACAGTCACTTGCCTGCAATCGAAGAAAAATGTAAAGCGGGTAACAAAACTTTACTTTATGGGTCTAACTTCAGTATTGGCGTTAATGTGTTTTTTCATATCAATAAGCTGCTGGCAAAAGCGATGAGCCCTTATAAGCAGTATGATGTTCAAGTAGAGGAAATCCATCATACGCATAAATTGGACTCACCCAGTGGGACAGCTATTACAATAGCGGAAGGTATTTTGGACTATAATGATGATAAGGATGAATGGGTGAATAACCTGGTAGGTGAAGGTGAAGAGGTTATTCCAAAAAAAAATCAGTTGTTGATTGAGTCGCACCGAATTGAGGAAGTGCCCGGTACGCATACAGTATTGTATAGCTCGGAAGTGGATCAGCTTGAGTTCAAACATACCGCACATAGTCGCGCCGGATTTGCTTTAGGGGCTGTAATTGCAGCGGAATGGCTACACGGAAAGAAAGGCTTTTATGCCGTTACAGATATGTTTGATTTTAATAGGATGTAACAATTTGGTGTTAATATTTAAGATTTTTAACTATTGATATCTTGTTTCTTTTTAAAGGGTATCAATGAGCCCCTCGGGGGTTTTTAATTTTGACTTTTTAATTTTTACTTTATAAGGCATGTTAATAGCTTTTCTAGTCGTATTTTTCCTGGGCACCCAGATCGGTTTATGGTTACTTTTTGTGAAAGCAGGAAGACCCGGTTGGGAATCACTCGTTCCGTTTTATCGTGAGTATATAATGACGAAGCTGACGGGAAGACCTTGGTGGTGGGTTATCTTGTTAATAGTGCCTATTATAAATCTTTTTATCGGCATTGGTTTATACATTGATTTCGTTCGGAGCTTTGGCCGGCGATCTTTTCTTGATCAGGTCGGTACAATCATTGTTCCTTTTATCGTCTTTCCTTTATGGGGAGCTGATAAAACGATAAGCTATTGGGGTGCATCGGCTACAGAAGAATTTAAAAAGAAATACCCCTATAAAAAATCAGCAACCAGGGAATGGGCTGATGCTATTGTTTTTGCGGTTGTGGCTGCGACCTTGATCAGGACTTTTTTGATTGAAGCTTATATGATCCCATCGGGATCGATGGAACGTAGCTTACTTACCGGAGATTTTCTCTTTGTTAGTAAGATCAACTACGGTCCGCGGCTTCCGATGACGCCCATCGCTTTTCCTTTTGCACATCATACCATGCCGATCACCGGAACAAAGGCCTATTGGGATGGTCTGGAAATGGACTACCGTCGATTACCAGGTTTACAGAAGATTAAACGTAATGATGTCGTGGTCTTCAATTATCCAATGGAAGCGGATGCACCTTTTAATCGGCCGGTGGATAAACGTGAAAATTATATTAAACGGGCTATCGGTGTTCCGGGAGATACCATTTCGATCGCCGATGCACAGGTCTATGTAAATGGTAAGAAAGGAGTGACACCGGTGGAAGGGCAGCTGATGTATGAAGTGACGACTGATGGTACGGATATTAACCTCGACCGCATTAATGATATGCGTATCGAAGGCGGTTCAACCGGACAACCTAATCAATATGTATTTTACCTTACTCCTTCGTTGGCAAATACGATCAAAGGTTGGGCAAACGTGAAAGAAATTAAACCGCTCATTTATCCGAAAGGTACACCGGAACCTACACAGGATATCTTTCCGCAGGGCGCTGATTGGAACCGCGACAATTATGGTCCGGTCATTGTACCGCATCAAGGATGGACTGCTCAGTTAAACGAACAAACGGTACCAATTTATGAACGCGCTATTACGATATATGAAGGCAATACCTTGGAGAAAAAGGACGACGGCTATTATATCAATGGAACGAAGGCGGATAGCTATACCTTTAAGATGAATTACTATTGGATGATGGGGGATAACCGTCACAATTCA
Source organism: Olivibacter sp. CPCC 100613 (assembly GCF_036959255.1). Taxonomy (NCBI): domain Bacteria; kingdom Pseudomonadati; phylum Bacteroidota; class Sphingobacteriia; order Sphingobacteriales; family Sphingobacteriaceae; genus Olivibacter; species Olivibacter sp. CPCC 100613. Next base: position 77,750 of record NZ_JAWMTI010000007.1, on the reverse strand, counting down.
CTAGACTCTAGATTTTGGGGTTTTGTACCTGAAGACCATATTGTAGGGAAGGCTTTGTTCGTATGGCTTAGCTTAGATGATAAAGGATCTTTCTTCGACAAGATCAGATGGAACCGTATCTTTATGGGAATCCATTAATTTTAGTTATTCGTTGATCGTTTTTTGTTATTCGATATAAGCCTGGTCTTTTCCAGGCTTTTTTATTGAAGTTGAATGGTTAACACGGGTGTTAACCGATTGATTAGTCGAGACCTTAATTGGTTGAGTAGCATTGCTTTTAGCGTTACTACGAATAACCAACAACGAATAACTAATCACCAACAACCAAAGCTAAGCTCCTCCTCCCAGTGCTCTGTATAACTCAACGCGGGCAAGCAACAATTGTTGTTTTAGGCTAACGAGTTCAAGTTCGCTATCGATTGCGTTTTGTTGCGCGGTAATTACCTCCAGATAGGTAGCATAACCGGCCTTGAATAACAGTCCTGCCTGCTTGATACCTAATCGGGCTACCTTTACGCGGTTTTCAGCGATATTATACTCTTCCTGTAGCTTTTTGAAGGTGATGAGTGTATTGGTTATTTCATTGATCGCATCTAAGACCACCTGTTGAAAATCAAGTTCTGCTTTATCCCGTTCAAGTTTTGCGACCTCAATATCCGTTTTAATTTTTCTTTTATTAAAAACCGGCGCGGTCAGGCTACCAATGATACCGCCAAATAGTGATCCAGGGATCTTAAACCAATTTTTGGACAACATCGCATTTACACCTCCTTCAGCTTCAATCGTAAGAGCAGGATAACGATAAGCTTGCGTAACACCGACATTCGCATTGGCCGCACGCAGGGCAAGTTCGGAGGCTCGGACATCCGGTCGATGACTCACCATATATAAGGGAACACCGGCAGTAACTGAATCTTCGATCAGAAAATCAGTGAGTGAGGCATCGCGTGGAATACTATCCGGGAGCTCACCGGAAAGAGCCCTTAGGCCATTTTCCTGAATGACCACCTGTCGTTCCAGTTGTGGGATAAGCGACTGCGCCGCTAGGCTTTGCGACTCTGTTTGCTGGATGGCAAGAGAGGTTACTTGGCCTGCGTCCCGCTGCAATTTGACAATGCGCAAGGTGCTGTCCGTCAATTGTAGATTTCGGCGGGCTACTTCCAATTGGGCATCAAGCATTAACAGGTTGTAATAGCCTTCGGCGATATTGGCTACTAATTGTGTTTGTAAAAGTTTACGGGCTTCGTAGGTTTGTAAATACTCGGCCAGCGTTCGTTCATTCATACGCCGGATTTTGCCCCAAATGTCTAGCTCCCAGCTGAGCCCAATACTGCTCATGTGTTGCATCGTATAATCAAACATCGTCTCCGGCGCTTCTTTACCCTTTGTTTCATAGTATTTTGAAGAGGGATTTGAGTAGAAATTTTTGGATCGATACTGTCGGTTAACGCTTCCGAGGGTTGCATTAATATCGGGAAGAAATTCCGCGCGTGCCTGAAAAACACGTTGATTAGCGATTTGAATGTTTTTCATCGCTTTTCGCATGTCGTAATTATTCGTGAGTGCTGTGTCAATAATTTTTCGTAGCGTCGTATCGACGAAAAATTCACGCCAATAGATATTGCCAATTCCAACTGAATCGGCCGGACTGATTTCATCCCGATATTTTTCGGGAAGGTTCAGATGCGGCCGCTTATAATCTCTTCCTACTTTACAGGCATTGAACAGTAGGCTAAGGAATATCGTTAAAATGGCTACTGAACTGAAGTTTCTTATGTTTATATTCTTTTTAATCATCTTCTTCCTGGATCATTTTCGATTTTACCTTTTCATCAATGTGCTGAAAAACCATATAAAGAACGGGTATAACAAATATACCTACCGTTACTCCGAATAGCATACCGCCTGCTGCACCGATGCTGATCGAATGGTTACCTTGCGCCGAAGGACCGACCGTCCACATCAAAGGAATCAAACCCGCAACGAAAGCAAGCGAGGTCATCAGAATAGGTCGCAGTCGTAAGCGTGCTCCTTCAATCGCGGCATCGTAAACCGATAAACCGGATTTCCGTTGCTGAACGGCAAACTCCACGATAAGAATCGCGTTCTTTGCCAAGAGTCCGATAAGCATGATCAGGCCGACTTGAACATATATATTATTTTCCAAGCCAACCAGGTTAACAGCTGTATAGACCCCAACAAGGCCAACAGGTACAGAAAGCAAAATCGCGAAAGGTAAAATATAGCTCTCGTATTGTGCCGCCAGCAAGAAATACACAAAGAGAATACTTAAAGTAAAGATGAGAATGGTTTGGCCTCCGCTTTGTCGCTCTTCCAAGCTCATTCCGGTCCATTCATAACTATAATTTGCCGTCAGTACTTTTGCAGCCACTTCGTCGACGGCTTTCATGGCATCTCCTGAACTATGGCCTGCAGAGGGCGTAGCATTAATTGCAATGGCATTAAACAGGTTATATCGATTGACTGTTTCCGGACCAAAAACCTTTCGTAGCTTGACCAACGTATTGGCCGGTACCATGTCACCGTTTTTATTACGGACAAAAATTGATTTGAAGGATTCCGGGTCATTGGTAAAACGAGCATCTGCTTGCATATAGATCCGATATTGTCGTCCGAAACGACTAAAATCCCCGGCCTGTACACGACCATAATAGCCTCGTATGGTCGTCATGAGATCCTTTGCTGTGACGCCTAATGCTTGCGCTTTAACAAAATCGACTTCCAATTGATATTGTGGGAAATTTGCTTTAAATGGCGTAAAGGCAGTTTCAATTTCAGGCCTTTTTTGCAGCTCTTGAATAAAGTTGCCTGCCACCTTACTGAAGGAGGCGAAGGTGCCTCCCAAGCGGTCCTGTAAGACAAACTCTAAACCACTAAAGTCACCAAAGCCTTGTACTGTGGGGCGCGGGTAGACACTGAAAGAGGCCTCATTGATCTGCGAAAGATCTTTGCGTACACTGTCCATAAAGACATTGATATCCTTGATGGTCCCCCTGTCCTTGTGATCTTTCAAATTGATATAACCTACCGCAAAAGCTGGACTGGCTGTTGCGTCGATGGCGTTATAACCCGAAATGGTCGTCATGCCCGAAATCTGCTCTCGTTTTCTGACAATGCTGTCCGCTTTTTGCAGCACTTCCGTTGTTCGTGCTAAAGAGGCGCCCGGTGGCATAGACATCGAGAAGGTGACGAAACTGTCGTCTTCTGTCGGAATAAAGCTGGAAGGGGTTCGGTTCATTAAGAAGATACCTGTCGCAGAGAGCAGGGCCAATAACGCGAGTGTAAGCCATTTTTTGCGCAACAGAAAATTCAAAGAACGAATATATTTATTGGTGAGGGTATCAAAGGCAACATTGAATCCATCAAAAAAACGGCGTGAATATTTAGAAAATTTACTTCCTTTTAACGCTTTCTCCTTATCATCATGATGCGTATTCCTCAACAATAAAGCACACAAAGCTGGACTTAACGTTAGGGCATTGAGCGCTGAAATCAGGATAGCGGTTGCTAAGGTATAAGCAAATTGTTTGTAAAACAGACCCGATGGGCCTTCCATGAAGCCGACCGGAAGGAACACGGCTGCCATCACCATGGTAATGGATAAGATTGCACCGGTGATTTCGCTCATTGCCGAAATTGTTGCTTTCCGGGGTGACAGTCCAGTTCGTTCCATTTTTTGATGCACGGCCTCCACAACGACGATCGCGTCGTCTACCACAATACCAATGGCTAGAACTAACGCAAACATCGTTAATACATTGATGGAAAAGCCAAATAGTAAAAGAAAGAAAAAGGTTCCTACTAATGATACCGGAATGGCGATGGCTGGAATTAACGTTGAGCGAAAATCCTGCAAGAAGATAAACACGATCACAAATACCAAGAAAAAGGCTTCAAACAAGGTGTGTTTCACTTGACTGATCGATTCATCTATTTGGTCACGTACACTATAGGTGATTTCATAGGTTATACCCTCCGGAAAAGATTGCTGCAACTTTTCCATCACCTTTCGTATTTGCCCGTCGATTTCTACGGCATTCGACCCGCTCGTTTGCACTACATTGATGGTCAATCCCGGAAATCCATTCACTTTATTGTCTGAACCTACGTTGGAAGCACCGAATTCGATCCTGGCAACATCTTTAAGATAGAGCACGGAACCGTCTTCATTCGTTCGGATTACCAGATTTTCATAATCTTCGGGATTACTAAAACGGCCACGGTGTTTTAAAACAGTCTCAAAGACTTCATCGGATGCTTCACCGAACTTGCCCGGTGCAATTTCAAAGTTTTGACTCTTGATGGCATCGATCACATCTTGAGGAACCAAACCATAGACCGCGAGTTTTTCAGGATTAAGCCAGGTGCGCATGGAATAATCTCTGGCCCCGATACGGCTGATTGCCGCAACGCCGGGAACGCGTAACAACTCACGGTTAATATTGATCTGTGCGTAGGCTTGCAGGAAGGTTTCATCATAAACCGTATCGGGATGATTACTGAAAATATTCATGGTCATGATGACACCGTTCTGCTTCGGCATTACACTAATCCCTGCTTCATTTACCTCAGCAGGGATTTGGCTAGCCGCTTTTGAAACACGCGTTTGGACATTAACAGCTGCTTGATCGGGATTGGTGCCGGCTTTGAAAAAGATATTGATACTACCGGAACCTGTGTTACTGGCGGTAGATCGTATATAGGTCATATTATCTACTCCATTGATAGCCTCTTCAATGGGTAATAAGACGCTCTGTGCCACCGTTTCGGCGTTGGCCCCCGGGTAAGATAAGGTAACACTAACACTCGGTGGTGCAATTTCCGGAAAACGGGTGACAGGTAATTGGAGCATACCGACAATACCCAGCATAACCAATAAAATGGAGATGACTGTAGCAAGGACGGGTCTGCTTATGACGGTTTTTAACATTTCTTTCCTCTCGTTAATGGAGTTTAACTATTCTAGCTGCTTAACAGGGGGATTTTAACTGCGTTTAGGATTTTGCAGTTGCGGATTGATGGCCAAGCCGTCTTCCAATTTATCGAAGCCCGCTAATACCACCCGATCACCTGGTCTTAACCCATCTTTAACGATATAGTTAGGCCCGCTGACTCCGTCGAGAACAACAGCGCGCATCTTTACCTTATTATCAGGTGTTACAATATAGACAAAGGTTTTGTCTTGTAGCTCTACGGCCGCCACTTGAGGCATCAACAAGGCGCCCGGTTTCTTTTCTTCCATCTTCAAGGTACCGGTGTTCCCTTGTCTAAGTACATCATGCGGATTGGCGAAGGAAGCCCGTAAGGAAATGGCACCAGTGGTGCGGTTTACCTGTCCGTCGATGGCATCTACAATTCCTCGTTCCGCATATTCGGTGCCGTCGGCCAGTATAAGGCGTACATAGGGAATCAACATGTCGTTATTGGCCGATGAGTCATTTGACCGCCCGCCCTTGGTAAAATGCAGGAAGTCCGCCTCACTCATAGAAAAGTACACATATACTTCCCGGGTGTCTGAAAGCACCGTGAGCGGCTGCGAATCGCCTTTTGTAATCAGGTTTCCAATGCGCTTCGGAATCCGACCTATATAACCACTGGAGGGTGCTTTAATATTGGTGAAGTCGAGGTTTATTTTTGCTGTTGCAACGGCAGTTGCTGCTTTTGCAACAGAAGCGGTAGCAATATCAGCATTTGAACGAGCTGTTTGAAGCTGTACATCTGAAATCACATCGTTGTCTACTAATGGCTTTAAACTTTCTACTTCCAGTTGCGCATTCTTCTCTTTGGCTTTCTCAACCGTTTCTTCTGCAACGGCATTTTTGAGCGCTTCCATATAAGGTTGCTCGTTGATTTTAAAAAGATTTTGCCCTTGTTTTACGTAAGCTCCCTCATCGACATAGATCTTTTCAAGAATGCCCTCAACCTGTGGACGGATCTCTACATTTACTTTTCCTTCAATGGTACCTAGGTAATCCCGTTCGGTCAATGCTGTTCCGGTATCTACCATGAAGACAGGAAGGTTTAACCGCTGATTGTTTTCATCTTCTGCATTGGAGGACCCGGAGTGACAACTACTGGTAATTGCCAGCAAAAAAAGGCCTGTAGTGAGTGTTAATAGGGATTTAATGCTTTTACTTGTTTTAATAATCATTGACGTTTTTTATGTTTTCGTAGTTTAAGCATGTTGTTGCTTTTCAACAAAACATTTTGAAATAAGTTTGTTACTTGCGAGCTAATAGTTTTCAGAATTGATGCCAAAAATAATTAGTCGGTACTTAATGGCGATAAACCGAGGTCATCTGCCAGCTTTGATAAATCGTCGAGCACACTTTTGACAACTGGAATTCCTTTCATCTTTCGTTCGATAGATGCAGCTAGTTCCGGTTCACCGGGAATAATGACCGGTTGTTGTTGATCAATGGGTTCTGCCTGTTTGAACCGCCTAATCCAATTGTCCATATGCGCTTTGAAATCTGCTATCGGACGGAAACCATCGGCCCTTAATGCACCTAAAAAATGCCCCAGACCTTCTCCAACCGGTTGTGGGTGAGGATCTAAATAAGCAACGAAAGGTGGGGCCCATGGGCCGTAGTTCGCCCCTGAAAGTACAGCGCTTAAAATATCAACTGTCGCACTTAAACCAAAACCCTTATGACTGCCATGTGTACGGTCACCCCCTAAGGGAAGCAAAGATCCGCCTGATTTAAGTTCATGTGAATTGACCGAAGGGATACCGTCTTTTGTTTGTACCCATCCTTCGGGAATGGGAGATCCACTGCGTTGGGCAATTTCAAGTTTGCCATTTGCAGCGGCTGAGGTAGCCATGTCGACAATAACCGGTGGATAATCTCCGGCTGGGAAAGCATAGCACATTGGGTTGGTACCAAGCATACGTTCTTTACTAAAAGTAGGCGTAACCAAGGGACTGGCATTGGTCATTGCATAACCAATCATATCCTTTTCAACGGCTAATAACGCATGGTAACCAGCAATACCGAAATGATTGGAATTACGGACGGCTACCCAACCGGAGCCATAAGTTTTCGCTTTTGAGATGGCGATTTCCATCGCATAGGGCGCCACCACTAGGCCTAAACCACGATCTCCATCTACGGTGGCGGTGGTAGGTGTTTCGTGCACAATGCGTATTTGCGGAGAAGGATTTAGTCGACCTTTCTGCCAGAGCCGAACATATCCGCTTAATCGTGCTGTTCCGTGGGAATCAATGCCACGCAAATCAGCTGCAACAAGTACGTCCGCAGCCAGCTTCGCGTGGGCCACTGAGCAGCCAATGGCAAGGAATACTTGTTCGGTGAATTGACGTAGGTCTGATTCATTGATACGTATATCGGTCTTTTCCAAATGTTTTGTATTTTGCTGTTTGTTTTGTATTTCGCAAACTTAATAAATTGTTATTAGTTATTAGTTGCGCGTTGCAAGCTATTAGTTATTCGTACCAACATTATCAAACTAACCGACCCCGAAGACTCGGGGGAGCTCCTATAAATAATGCCTTTAAATAAACACTAATGAATAATTAACCAACCCACTACTTAACTATTTAACGTCTCAACCACTCCACAATTTCTCTACTTCACGCCCATGCTTCATTGGCTAATTCACCAATTGGCTAACCGGCTAATTAACTAATCCCCTACTCAACTACTCAACAAAAAAACACCATCATGTGCAACCTTTTTGGTATTCTTGACATCTAAGAGAAAAAGGGAACATAATTTGAAGCAATTATACACCATCGATGATTTAGTAGAAGGCTGCCGAAAGGGGGAACGAAAGGCGCAAGAGTCGTTGTATCGGGCAATCGCTTCAAAGATGTTCAACTTATGCTTGCGTTATGCTGTTTCAGAACAAGAGGCGGAGGATATGTTACAAAATGGTTTTATCAAGGTATTTCAGTCTATCGCTGGTTTTCGAGGGGAAGGGTCGTTTGAGGGGTGGATACGAAGGATTTTTGTTAATACCGCGATTGAAATGCTTCGAAAAAATAAAGTAATACAAAATACGGTAAGTGTCGATACGGTTTTCGACGAAGAGCAGCAGACTTTTGATATGGAGGATTTGGAAGTGCGTGATCTCTTAACGCTGATTCAGCAATTGCCGGATGGTTATCGCGTGGTGTTTAATATGTACGCCATTGAAGGATATTCCCATAAAGAAATCGCTGTTGCATTGGAAATAAGTGAGGGTGCTTCGAAATCGCAATTGTCGCGTGCAAGAACTTGGTTGAAAAGTAAATTAATAATGTTAGAAAGAGGGGGTAATTATGGATCGTATGCAGGATAATCTTTTTGATGAAGCTGTGCGGAAGAAGCTTGATTCTTTTGAACCGAGCGTTCGGGCAGACCTATGGTTAACGGTTGCTGAACAACTAGATCAGCAGGCTGTTGAACCGATAACAAAACCACTTAAAACGAAAAAGGTCTTGAGGTGGTGGTCAATAGCAGCTATGCTGGCGTTTGGTTTGGGAATGGGGCTCATTTATGTTAAACAGCCACATGAAGTTGTATATTTGAGTGCTAAAAAGGAAGCCTTAAAAGAGGAGAAGGACGAAATCATATCGTCTGTGCCTCAGGAGAACCGTGAAGTAGTTGAAAATAATGGTGTGGTTTCTACGAGCCCATCCCTTGTGAAACGGGATTTGACGAAAAAAAGCAGCGACCGAAAAATAACGGATCCTGAAAATAAGCTGGTCACGGCGATTGAGAGCGCGGCCGCAAGTACAGGCAACCGACCCACGATTGACAATGAGGTCGTAACGATTGCTGTACCTCCCTATAGCGAACGCACGGAAGAAAAGGAGCTGCAACTTGTGTTTCTTGAAACCCCCAAGTTAAACGATCGAGGACTAAAAAGCCGAGAAAAGAAAAATTTTGGCATTGGTGAGATCTTAAATTATGTAGTGGGTTCGGTTGATCATGGTGATGCAAAGGTGCTGTCTTTTGCCAGCGACGATGAAGGCACATTGAAAGTAGCTGTTGATTTGAAAGCACTGAAAGTTAAGTTGTGATAGGGGGATAGTTAGGTAGTTAAATGGTTGAGTCGTTAAATAGGGAAATAGTTAAGTAGTTAAATGGTTAAGTAAGGAAGTACGATTTAACAACTCAACAACTCAGCTAATGTTAAATAAAGAAAAAAGATAAAACGGAACATAATATGAAGCATATTTTATTTACAGGTTTAACAGTTGTTGCATTGATCGGTGGCTTTCGTGTAAGCAGTGGTTCTGAATTAAAGATGGAGGGAATACGTGATACCACGGATATGGACACGGTCAAAACGGAAGGAAAACGTAAGCTTACCATCAAATGGGGTTCGGATGGAGATAATATGGTAAAAGTAGAGCGGTGTAACCCCTGCGACAGTTTACATAAAGACAGAAGTTCAGACTTTCTCAAACAAAAGCCGAAGGTTATTTTAGGGATTACCTTTGCTCGTTTTGATTTAGGTTTGGCTACTTTATTAGACAATGGTAGTTTTACGCTAAGTCCGGAGAACGATTTTCTAAAAAATAGGACCTGGAAAACAATCAATGTAGGCTTTGACGTTTTTCAATTCGGGTATCGGTTTAATGAGAAATTCAGGTTGTTTTTATCCGCTGGTTTCGACTGGACACACATCCGCTTGAAAAATGATATTATATTTGATCGGAATACAACACCTTTAAGCTACACGGAATCGGATATTCACTACAGTAAGAACCGTTTCAGTTCCAGTTATTTAAGAATACCGATTACTTTTGAACATCGATTGGGCATGGACCGTGATTTACGAATAGCTTATGGTCCTATTGGCGGTTTTCTGTTGAGTGGAAGCCAGAAATTCAAGAGCGAAGAAGAAGGGAAGCGAAAGGTGAAGGACGACTTCAATTATGCCAAATTTCGCTATGGTGCTTTCGCACGTGTTGGCTACAAGTGGGTCGGTTTGTATGCTAAATATTATTTCAATGATATGTTCGAGAATAGTCCACAGCAGGAGGGGCTGCGCAACATGTCTTTCGGTCTTATGTTCTTTTTCTAGATCCTTAGCGCGATCGGTTGCTGGTGATCCTATCAACCGATCGTTCATGAATGCCTAAAATTTTTTTATCTTCGGGGCGTTTACACTATAAGTGTAAGTTTTTTTGATGGCAAATAATACAAATACCCCTTCTTGCGATTTTGTGGTTTCGGATACGCAGAAAAAAGGATTAGCATATATTCAGGTTGATAATTTATCAAAGCGTTTTTCGGATAAACCGGATAGCTTAGGCTTAAATGCGATTTCTTTTAGCATAGAGGAGGGCAAGATTACCGCGGTTATAGGAGAAAGTGGAAGCGGAAAGAGCACCTTATTGCGACTGATTTATGGTCTTGTGAATCCCGACGCGGGTGAAATTCGCTTTAAAGGATGGAAAGTGCCCGGGCCTTTTGATAAGTTGATTCCGGGGCATGACGATATGCGATTGGTGTCGCAGCATTTTGATGATTTAAATACCTATGCCAATGTTTGGGATAATGTGGCCTCGCGTTTATCAAACACCAACTTACAGGAAAAGCATGATAAAACGGAGATTGCCTTAAATAGTCTGAATATTTTGCGACTGGCAAAACAACGTATTGCTGACCTAAGCGGAGGTGAAAAACAACGAGTAGCCATTGCACGCGCGCTGGTGACGGGGCCACAAGTTTTATTAATGGATGAGCCCTTTAACCAAGTAGATGCTTCTTTCCGCGATCATTTGCAGCGGGATATCCGAAAGATTGTTGATGAGATCGGCCTTACCGTGATCATGGTGTCGCATGACCCAAGCGAGGTGTTGGCCTTGTCCGACGCTTTATTAATCTTGCAGGATGGCAATTTGATGGGGGCAGGCAGTCCAAAAGAAATATATAATAATCCACCGAATGCTTATACCGCGAAGCTCCTGGCGAGAAGTAATGTATTGTCGGGGGAAGAGACGAGCGTTGTATTACCCGACGTCGGAGCGAAAGAGACTATTATACATCCGGAATGGATACGATTAGGTGAAGAAAAAAATGAACCTTTATTCGCTGTACAAGGAATTTTGTTCAAAGGTTTTTATGAAGAAATTGTGCTGGTCCACGAAAAGGTGCAATTGCGTTGTATCAACAAAGAACCAAATCGATACCACATTGGGCAAGTTGTTTCGGTAGAAATTCTAAACTTTAACGTACTCAATTAAGTTTCTCGGCTAAAACCGCTAATAGCTTATCGAATTCCTCTTCTGTATAACCCAGTGATAGGTAGATGATTTTTCCTTGTTCATCTACGACGACATTTCTTGGAATACCACTGTTGGCGTACTTTGAAAATATCTCTCTTTTCAGATCCGGTAAAATCGGAAAAGTATAACCGGTTTTTTCAATGAATGGTCCTAACTTATCCCAGTTCTCCTCACGACCAAAGACGAAGAGTTCGAAATTTTTATTTTCCTTATACTGATTGTAAATCTCCTCCTGAACGCGTGGAAGTTCTTTTCGACAGGGTGGGCACCAAGTTGCAAAAAAGTTGATCAACACCACTTTTCCTTTATAATCGTGCAAATTTTTCAAGCTGCTGTCGGCAAGGGTAAAGGAAAAATCAGGAGCCTTGTCGCCTAGCTTAACCAGCCATTCTTGTTGATCTTGTGCGTAAGAAAATACTGGCAGAAAGCCTACCAAAAAAAAGAAAATGTGTTTCATTGCTGTTGTTTTATTAGTATCAAGACAAAAGTATCAAGTATCAAGACAAACGCCAAATTATTTATCTGCCAGCTGGGGATTACTTTCGGCGAACTCCCGTTGGTCGGTTTCGGTTTTAACACATAGATGAATTGTTTATATTAAAGGAACCTTTATTTTAGTTAATTTTTCATTTAATATATGTTCTTTTCCTTGGATGAAAAGAACCAAAAATCAAGGCGGCGTAGGCTACCTTGCACCTGATTGCAAAGCATTACCGGCGCGTATTGGAGCCGTTTCACTTCCTCAATCCGCTTGAGTATTGCAATATGAACGTACGTGCAAATGCTTTGCTGCTCATTGCCTCGGTATCCTCCAAGGCCATTCTTCCCGCGCACAGGGCTATAGCACGAAGCTAAAGCTAATACGTCGGGTTAAAAGCACATACCTTTCGCTTTCGACAATGCCGCCTCCAAAATTTACGTCATGTAGTGGGAGGCACTAACATTCCTGTAAATTTTGCAGCGGCGAGTTTATTCACTACTTAGTTATTTTTAAAGGTGTTCATGGGCTCTCTACGGTCGGCTCTTTGACTACTTTCTTTGCGGAAAAGAAAGTAGTTGGCGATGTCGCTGCCATTAAGCGACAAAATTAATCCTTCTTTTTTTTAAACGAAATCCTTGATCTTTCATCTCAGACAGTTATGGTTCTATGTCTTGTTACCTAGACCTTATGTCCAAAATTCGCTCATCATTTAAAAAAAGCTCACGACCGGGAATCAAAAATTCCGTTACTGCACCATTTTATTTGCACAAGTAGAGCTTGCAAAAGCTTCCGGTTTTGCTTTAAACACGAATCCCATACTTAAAATGTATCCCATCGCCTCGTGAAGCGCCTGGTTCGACTTAAACATCGGATTGGTGTTAATGTCAGCATGCACCTCTAAGTCGACATGATAAGTATCCAAAATGTCGCAAAGCGTATAAGCGGTTTCAATAGAGCGTTGCACTTCTGCCAGCATGCGTTCTTTGATACTCATTTTTAGCAACGTTCGTTCTTGGTGAATAAACATGAAGCCTCCTTTCTTTTCGCGAATAAAAGCGATTACGGTCGCAAAATCCGTAATCTGGCCTTTCACCTGTGAATCGGTGCCAATGCAGACTTTGAGCTTGTTACCTAATGCATATTCTTTCGAGATGGCTGTGCTTACTTCTTCGAGAAGTGGTTTGCGAATGGGTTCTCCGCTAAATTTTTTCCAGGTCATAAATTTAAAGGTATTACGTTAAAAATCTAAATAGCCCTTGCCTGCGTTTCGATCTATGCTATAAAGTTAATGTATTTGAAATGCTTCCACGTAAAGGTATTGTGGTTTATTTGTTAACATTTGGTTAATTATCAACACGTTGAGTTGTTGAGACGTTGAGTTATTAAGTAGGTAATTAGCCAATTGGTGAATTAGCCAATTAGCCAACAGGCAACCCGCAACCCGCAATGCACAACCAATAACTAACAACTAACAACCAATAACCAATATTTTACGTCAGATTTTTCGTCCTTTATAAACAAATACGTTACTTAGCTGTATTATTAGATTAGATATTAATCTTAATTAGTACTTATCGTAAAAAATAACAATATGAAATTTAAATCTCAAATCATGACGTTGGCAGCGGGCGCATTTGTAGTAGCTTCTTTGTCAGCATGTAATCAATCGGGTACAAAATCAACCGAAGAGGCTGACAGTATGGCTTCTGTGGAGACTGCAGCGAGTGCAATCAGCGTAACTCCGGTGGCCGACTCGAAGGCTTTTCCAGGGGCTGAACTGGCTGTTTCCTCTATTACGGCAACTCCGGGCGCTTCTCAAGATTCAGTGAAACTGGATGTGAAATATGCTGTAAAAAACTTTACGCTTACAGAACATACAGCCGATCATAATGCAGATCATATGGCCAATTCGGCTGAGGGACAGCACATTCATTTTATTTTGGACAATCAACCTTATTCAGCACTTTATAAACCCGAAAATAGCGTCAGTTTGAAAAAGGGAACGGAACATTATTTGTTGTCTTTTCTTTCTCGCTCTTATCATGAATCGATTAAAGAGCCAAAGGCTTATGTTTTAAAGCATTTTAAAATTACGGATCAGGGGAAATACGAAGAATTACCTGTACCGGCTGATGCTGCATTGTTTTACAGCCGTCCGAAAGGAGAGTATAAAGGAAAAGATACGGAAAATTTATTGCTGGACTTTTACCTTGTGAATACGGAACTGTCAGCTTCGGGCAATAAAGTAAAAGCAGAAATCAACGATACAACTATTACATTGGATAAATGGGGCCCTTATGAGATTACGGGTGCTCCTAAAGGTGATCTGAAGGTGAAATTAACGTTGGTCGGACCTGATGGAAATGAAATAAAAGGTGATAATACCTCCATTACGCGCGAAGTGAAATTGAGCGAGTAACAGAATCCCTTTCTAAAGGTGGGGGCTGTTAGCAATCAGATGCTGGCGGCCCCTTTTTTATCCCCGTCATTTTATCTAAGTTTGCTTTGTAAAAAACAGGAATTATGCAAGATAATATGTCGCGTGTGGCGACTGTGGTTAAGGCTTTAGGTTTAGATGAGGCATGTGTGAAGTTGCTGGAGGGCACACCTATTCTAACACAAAAACTCCAGCATGTGGAGCAAATTTATGCGAGTATCACCAGTATAGGAAGCACTTTGAATGTATCCCCGCAAGCGGAGGAACTTATCGAAGCACTGACCGAGCGCATTAACATTGTTGTTCATAAACTTAAATTTATTCCTGATAACCAACGGCCATCTGTTCAGGTAGTGACGGAAAGTGTGCAGGAAGATGGGTCAGCAGCTTATATGGATATGATTATAAAAACCGCGGGAGGGCGCGCCTATAGAGGCGAGGTAGCGGAAGGAGGACCGGACGTGCTTGTTTTTCCGGCAAGAAATAAGTCGATGTTTCAGTTGTTGGGAGAAATCCCTGCCCTATTGGCTGATGCCGAATGGGAACGTGTTCCCGCTATTCAGCAGAACAAAATCTATCTAATAGACGGTGAAAAGCACTTGCTTGAAAACTTGTCGGATGTGGCGAACGATGTCGAATTGATGGCGGAGGTTCTGTATCCCCAGTACTTCATTTATGGTGGAGAAGGGGAGTCCTGGATGAAGTTTGAACTTAGTTAATTCGTTGAGTAGGGAAATAGGGAAGTAGTTAAGTAGCGAAATAGTTCGCGCTACGATTTAACGTCTCAACCACTTAACAACTCAACAACATGAAAGAAAATAAACCTGATTTTGAAAAAATTGCCGCGCAGCTTGCATGTCCCTCAGGAGAGATGGGGGTGGAGGTTGGCAATCGAATGAATGAAAGCAATGGTGAAATGACGCGGCATGCAATTGACTTGCTTGGCATCGTAGATGGTGAGAAAGTCGTTGAATTGGGCCCTGGGAATGCGCGATTCGCGTCTTATGTTTTGGATAAGGGAAGGCATATCCATTATCTTGGAGCGGATATTTCCGAAGTGATGATAGAAGAGGCGAGGCAGATTAATCGCGCTTTTCTAGAAGGTGGTTCTGTCAGTCTATTTCTGCTCAAAAGGCTTCAGTTACCTTTTGAAGATGAGTCTATCGATAAGGCTTTTACCGTCAATACATTGTATTTTTGGCAGGAGCCTTTATCGGTACTGGCCGAATTGTATCGTGTGCTTAAACCAGGCGGATTGCTTTGCCTTGCTATCCGAAGCAAGGCATTTATGCAAAGCCTTCCTTTTACCGCTTACGGTTTTACATTATATAGTCCTGAGGAAGGGATGACACTTTGTGAAAGGACCGCCTTTTCCGAAAAAAGCTATACAATCATAAGTTCACTGGGAGAAACCTTTACCGGCGATCCTGTTACTAAAGAAGATGTGTTTTTTGTGTTGAAGAAAGATACATAGTTATTCGTTACCGGTTATTAGTTATTCGGCCGGTATTGACGAGTAACTAATAACGGATAACGAACAACGAAAGCTACTTCACCAGCTTCTTATACTTAATTCTTTTTGGTGCTATATCGCCCAGTCTTTTCTTTCTGTTTTCTTCATATTCAGAATAATTACCTTCGAAGAAATATACCTGCGAATCGCCTTCAAAAGCTAAGATATGCGTGCATATCCGATCCAGGAACCAGCGGTCGTGCGATATAATCACGGCACATCCACCAAAATTTTCGAGTCCCTCTTCTAATGCACGAAGCGTGTTCACATCAATATCATTGGTGGGCTCATCTAACAATAAAACATTGGAGCTTTTCTTGAGGGTAATGGCTAGGTGTACACGGTTGCGTTCCCCGCCCGAAAGTACGTCTACTTTTTTCTGTTGGTCGGCACCATTAAAGTTGAATTTTGAAACATAAGCCCGTGAATTAACGGTACGATTTCCCAAGACGATGTTGTCATGACCGCCCGTGATATTTTCCCAAACATTTTTGTTTGGATCTAAATCATCGTGTAATTGATCAACATAGCCCAAGGCAACCGTTTCTCCTACGCGGAAAGACCCCGTGTCAGGTTGTTCTTGCCCCGTTATTAATCGGAATAAAGTGGTTTTTCCTGCTCCGTTCGGTCCGATAATACCCACGATACCTGCAGGGGGTAATGAAAATGTAAGGTTTTCAAATAACACCTTATCTCCGTAAGCTTTCGATACATTTTGTGCCTCAATAACGACATTACCCAAACGAGGTCCGGGTGGAATGAAAAGCTCCAGTTTTTCTTCTCGTTCCTTTGTTTCCTCGGAAGCTAGTTTTTCATAATTAGAAAGGCGAGCCTTCGATTTTGCATGACGAGCTTTCGGGGCCATACGAACCCAGTCCAACTCGCGTTCCAGTGTTTTTTGGCGTTTGCTTTCTGTTTTTTCTTCTTGCGCCAAACGTTTAGCTTTTTGGTCCAACCACGAAGAGTAGTTACCCTTCCAAGGAATTCCCTCGCCACGGTCGAGTTCAAGTATCCACCCCGCCACATTATCCAAGAAATATCGGTCGTGCGTAACAGCGATTACCGTTCCCTTGTACTGTTGCAGGTGCTGCTCCAGCCAGTCGATCGATTCGGCATCGAGGTGATTCGTGGGCTCATCCAGCAGCAGCACATCCGGTTCTTGCAATAAAAGGCGACATAATGCCACTCGTCTGCGCTCGCCTCCTGACAAATTGGCAATTGCTGCGTCGGGGTCAGGGCACCGAAGGGCGTCCATCGCTCTTTCCAGCTTATTGTCAAGTTCCCAGGCACCTGTTGCATCAATTTTATCTTGTAATTCGCCTTGGCGATTCATCAGTTTTTCCATTTCATCGGGATTCTCATAAACCTCCGGCAACCCGAATTTTTCATTTATTTCTTCATACTCCGTTAAGATGGCTTTGATCGCTGCGACCCCTTCCTCTACTACTTCTTTAACCGTTTTTCCTGGATCAAGAATAGGTTCTTGAGCTAAATAACCCACAGAATATCCCGGAGAGAAAACAACTTCACCCTGATACGATTTGTCCAAGCCGGCGATAATTTTCAGCAAAGAGGATTTCCCGGATCCATTTAAACCAATGACACCAATTTTGGCTCCGTAGAAAAAAGATAGATAGATATTTTTCAGTACCTGTTTTTGAGGCGGGTAAATCTTATTTACGCCGGCCATCGAAAATATTACTTTCTCGTCTGACATGTTTGTGATAAAATTCTACTGCAAAGATGGCGATATTTAGTCATAAAGACGTAACTTTAGGTATCATAAAGACTGACAAGATTTACAGGCGAAAGAAATGGCGTAATTGTTGATAAAAGTTACATAAAGCGCTCAAAGTTTAATTAATAATTTTTATACATTAGAGCATTAAAAGAAAGGTACATACATTCATGGAAGCAAAATTCTCGCCACGCGTAAAAGACGTTATCTCCTATAGCAGGGAAGAAGCGCTTCGACTTGGACACGATTATATCGGCACCGAGCATCTCTTGCTAGGCCTGATCCGCGAGGGAGATGGTTTAGCAATCAAAATATTAAAGCATGTAGGAGTAGATACAGCCCGTTTACGTCGCTCGATTGAGGAGGCAGTGAAAGGGACCTCATCCACTTCGGCTAATCTTGGGAATATTCCGCTTACAAAACAGGCAGAAAAAGTGCTTAAGATCACTTACCTAGAAGCTAAGATATTTAAGAGCGAAATTATTGGTACTGAGCATCTATTACTTTCTATCTTAAGGGATGAAGATAATATTGCCTCTCAAATACTTCAGCAGTTCCATATCAATTACGATATCTTCAAAGCTGAGGTAGAGCAGAACAAAACAGAAATCACAGATCAGGCCGCCGGTTCTGCCGCGGGAGATGATGATTTCCGCGATGAAGATAGCTTTAGCCAACCTAAAAAAGTGTCAGATATTAAATCGAAAACGCCGGTGCTGGATAACTTTGGTCGGGATTTGACCAAGGCTGCAGAAGAAGGTCGTTTGGATCCGATTGTTGGACGTGAAAAAGAGATTGAACGCGTATCTCAGATTCTTTCACGTCGTAAAAAGAATAACCCCATTTTAATTGGTGAACCTGGTGTAGGTAAATCAGCCATTGCAGAAGGCCTGGCTTTACGCATCGTGCAAAGGAAGGTTTCTCGGGTGCTCTTTAACAAAAGAGTTGTCACCTTGGATTTAGCTTCCTTGGTAGCAGGAACGAAATACCGTGGTCAGTTTGAAGAGCGTATGAAGGCCGTGATGAATGAATTGGAAAAGTCTCCGGACGTGATTCTGTTCATTGACGAAATTCATACCATTGTCGGCGCAGGCGGTGCATCGGGCTCATTGGATGCCTCTAATATGTTCAAACCTGCTTTGGCACGTGGAGAAATTCAGTGTATCGGTGCGACTACATTGGACGAATATCGCCAGTACATAGAAAAAGATGGTGCCCTGGATCGTCGCTTCCAAAAGGTGATGATTGAACCTGCTACGCATGAAGAAACCATTGAGATTCTGAACCGAATCAAAGATAAATACGAAGAACATCATGCCGTAACTTTCACACCCGAGGCTATCGAGGCTTGCGTGAGCTTAACCACCCGTTACATTACCGATCGGTTTTTACCGGATAAAGCAATCGATGCTTTAGATGAAGCAGGTTCGCGTGTTCACTTAACGAATATCCATGTTCCGCAAAGTATTATTGATATCGAGGAAAAAATAGAAGATATCAAGGTAGAGAAGAACAAAGTGGTTCGTAGTCAAAAGTATGAAGAAGCGGCTAAACTTCGGGATACAGAGAAAAAGTTATTAGAAGAGTTGGATCGTGAGAAACAGGCTTGGGAGGCAGAAACGAAAACAAAACGTTACACGGTTACCGAAGATGATGTTGCGCAGGTTGTATCGATGATGACCGGTATTCCGGTTCAGCGAGTTGGACAAACAGATAGTCAAAAGCTATTAAATATGGCCGATTCGATGAAAGGAAGAATTATTGGTCAGGATGATGCCGTGAAAAAACTGGTAAAGGCGATTCAGCGTACGCGTGCAGGTTTGAAAGATCCGAAAAAACCAATTGGTTCCTTTATATTCCTAGGACCAACCGGTGTCGGTAAAACAGAGCTGGCCAAAGAATTGGCTCGTTTCATGTTCGACAGTGAAGATTCACTCATACAGATTGATATGAGCGAGTACATGGAGAAATTCGCTGTATCACGTTTAGTGGGAGCACCTCCGGGATATGTTGGCTATGAAGAGGGCGGACAGCTGACTGAGAAAGTACGTCGCAAACCGTATTCTGTAGTCCTATTAGATGAAATCGAAAAAGCTCACCCAGATGTGTTCAACTTGTTATTGCAAGTGTTGGATGAAGGACAATTGACCGATAGCTTGGGTAGAAGGGTCGACTTTAGAAATACAATTGTCATCATGACTTCGAATATCGGTGCGCGTCAATTGAAAGATTTCGGTCAGGGGGTAGGTTTTACCACAAGTGCCAAAGCTACCCAGGCGGAAACGCATTCGCGGAGTGTGATTGAAAATGCACTGAAGCGTGCTTTTGCTCCGGAGTTCTTGAACCGTGTGGATGACGTCATTGTCTTTAACTCCCTTGGTAAAGAAGAGATCTTCAAAATCATCGACATCGAGTTGAAGGCCTTGTTCACCCGTATCCAAGGTTTAGGTTATACCGTAAACTTAACGGAAGGAGCCAAAGAGTTTATTGCCGAGAAAGGTTTTGATAGTAACTTTGGCGCTCGCCCGTTAAAACGAGCTATCCAAAAATACTTGGAAGATCCGATCGCTGAAGAAATCTTAAAAGGGGACTTAGCGGATGGTGCTACGCTTGAGATCGACTACAACAAAGAAAAAGAAGAAATTGTGGTAAACGGATCGCATAAAAGTGATAGCAAAAAATCTGCAAAGCCTACGGATATCGAGAAGGAGCAGCATGAAGATGAAAAAGATGAAAGCAATAGCAAGAATTAATGCGCTCTTGTTTTAAAATAGAAAAAGCGTTACGCACTGCGTAACGCTTTTTTTGTTGGGGATTTGTTAAATCGTTGAGTAGTCGAATCGTTAAGTAGTGGCAGTAGCAGCTGCACGCGAAACGGTTTATGGGTGATCCCTTGCGAACTAAGGGATGGATACGCTATGGCGTGAAGTGATCTCATTGTACACTATCCGCTCGAAATGCTTTTTATTAAGTGTTTTTATAGGTAAGTTGTTAGCAATACAGGAAGCCGCGATGAATACAAAGATAACAAAATGAGGTGAAATTACGCTACTCACTATGCGTTGAAAAAGAGCATAATGCTACTCCCTGATTAACTACTCCCTATTCACTAAATTAAAATTATGGAGCGATTCTTGCTTAAACCTTTTCATGTTTTGTCACTCTAAGAAGTAGATACTCGTTGAGTGGTTGAGACGTTGAATAGGGAATTAGCTAATTAGTTAATGTGATAATGTTGGTACGAATAATGAATAACCGTTAACAATTAACTAGTCTAGTTAAGTAGTATTGCCCTTACGAACGCCGTCACCAATAACGAACAACCAAGAACGAATAACGAATGGCTGGCAACGAATAACCAGTAACGAACAACTAAAAACAAATAGCGAATGAAGAAGTATTTATTTTTTATGATTGCCTTGGTAGGTTTGGTAGGTATGAGTGGGTGTAAGAAGACGGAAGTCGTTGAGACTATTATGCCAAATCGAACATTTATTTATACGATAACGCCTGATGATTGGGGAGTTTCAGAGAATGGACTTAATATACAAGCGACTTTGCCAATAGCAGAATTAGATCGATATTACATAGAGCAGGGAAATGTAAGTGTAGCCATCAGTGAAGACGGTGAAAGTTCCTATGATATATTGCCTTCTACTTTTAACGGAATCGCATATTCTGTTCGTTATAGCGTGGGTCAAATAAATATATATGGCGAGGATCCAATTAACAATGGAGATTTCGAAGTCCCTATTCCTAACTACAATGTTGTATTCAAAGTAACATTGTCAGATGCTGACTATGTAGAATAATTGATTAACGCTCAGGAGAATCCTTACTCTCCTGAGCGTTAATCAATAACTAACGAGTCACCGGCACAACCCAAATTGTGTCAGGGCCTGTAGGTTCTCCTCTGCTAGGACGGGAACCTGGATCTCTAATTCTCATCACAGCTCGGTATGCATAATCAAAATCAATAAAGGTGTTGATAGCGAAATATGGAATACCATTAAATTCGGGAATATCGTTAATTGTCGCATTTCTAATCTGGACATAACGACTATTGCCTCTGGCATCCGGTCCCGATTTTTGATATTTAGCGAAACCTATTTTTTCTTTCTTAATCATTAATTCTATTCGTCTTAAATCATCAACTGTAATTGCTGTTCCTTTGGAGATAAAGAAATTCACTTCCCTAATCGTTCCGGTACGATCTGCAATGGCAAAAATTCTGAGCCGAGTACTTTTAAATACCTGTAGCTGCGTTTTTGAAAATAACTTGTTTAAAGGAGTAGTAAAGTGATTCGGGTAAAATTCACTGGTTCTTGCGAACTCGTTTCGCGTATCTGGATGTTTTTTGACTTCGGTATGTAGTATATTACTTGTATTTTGTATATATATACCACTTCCGCTTCCTATTTTTCTTAATTTATACACTGTGCCATCGGAAGCCGAAACCTGAGTCTTGTTTTCAAAAACGGATTGTGCTTTAACGTGCAAGCAAAAAAACATTAATGACGTTAAAAAATAAAAATATTCTTTTTTCATAACTTTAAAAACAATCAGCATCTTTTAATAAATCAAATAATATTTTTGGTTCTAAATTTGGATCCATTTTTAAAGTCTTATACTCTGGCGAGGCTTCGCCAAAACCATGAAGAAAGTAAAAATACTTTTCCCTGATCTGACTAAAGTCTCTCGGATATTGTGAACCACTCTCAGTTATATCTTCAAGCCACAATAAATATTCTTCATTGTTTCCTAACGCAAATTTTCCTGTTCTAAAAATTTTATTTGAATTAGCAGGGAAAATGCTCTGCCGAATATCAAATAAAACTTTAACCTCATATTCGATATTTTGGGCGCCAGGAATACCACTATCAAGATACTTCGTAGTTCCGCCATATTGGACATCCTGATAGGCATGAATAAGTTCTTCCATCATATTTGGAAGGGCCACTCCTGAATTGTCAGCCTTAACTGTTTCAGTACGAGGGTCATAAGCGGCTGGAGTCGACTGACCCGAATCTTCAATGAAATTTAGTTTCTTTTTATTAGTTGACAGTCGTGAAATAACAACTTTTCCTAAACAATCGTCTAATACCTCCTGTAATAATCGTTTTGTTGTCGCTCCCAAAGTGACTCCTTGTTTTACAATAGATTGTATGGCGTTTTGTACAGGTGAAGGTATCGTTCCTGTCCAGCCACCAGGCGGCATGGGAGGTATGGGAATATCTTCACATACTGGAAAGGAAGCGGTGTTCATCAATGCCCATTGAAAAAAAGGACAGCTGATTGGGGCTGGAGGCATGCAACCGCCATTGCTTTCTGTAGAGGTAATATAGGCTCCACCACTTGCACCACTATTAACACAAGAACCGGAATAGGTACAAACATATCGATCATAACATATTTGAATACTGCCTGGAATTCCTGTAGACATTATTTTTCTATCCGAGCTCATTCTTTGAACGCCGCTCTCAAAACTTGCGATGTTTGCGCTTCCGTAGTAATCTTGCACGATTACTTTTCCAGTAAATTCTGAGGTTGGTTTACTGAAAGAGTTTGTACTGTCTTTGTCGAAATATTTAGCTGTCAAAAATTCGAAAGAATTATCTTTTTCTTTTGCTATTAAAAAAGACTTGTAATTCATTTCTATTGGTTCTACTCCCTTTGACACATTATTTCGCCAAATTATCGGAATATAATAGAGCGTACTTCCCTCAGTAGAAAGATTAGCTGCTTTGTCCCATGCTAAATCTTGTTTGAATTTATCGGTTTTGGTTTTTAACTGCATTAGAGCAGTATCTAAGCGCTTAAAATAAAAATCTTGCTTGATCATTTCGATCTTTGAATGGCTTTGTTCAAGCTCTTGCAAGGTTTTTGAACAAGATACGATAACGGCTAAGAAAAGAAAAAATAGCAATGCATAGTAGATTTTTCTCATGTTATTCTAATGGAAAAAATAGCAATGCATAGTAGATTTTTCTCATGTTATTCTAATGGTCTAGATGGTGACAAATGTATAATTTAGAAGTTTATCTAGAAATATTTTTACACGAAAAGGTCTTTAGCTTACACAGAAAAATGTGAAATATTATTTTGCTGACTTCTTTTGTTAACTTTTAATCAACTCTACCATTTACTTGTCTATTTACTTACTTACTCTTTATCATCTAATCATTTCTTCCTCTCTTTTTCTGCCTTTGCTTTAATACGATTAATTTCGGTCTTCTTTTCTGAAAGTATGGTGTAAAACCATTCAGCTTCTCTTAGTGGTTGATGGTCAGGGCCGATGGCCGTTGCCTGATTTTTTATATACATTTCCTCATTAACGCAAAAAGCGTGTAAGAAACCGGCGGGATTCATTGTTTTTTCGCCAATCATTTTTCGTTGTTCTAGCCAGTCGAGTTGATAATAATGCAAAGAAAAATAGACAAATACCAAGGCTTCTTTCGG
This sequence comes from Olivibacter sp. CPCC 100613, assembly GCF_036959255.1. Classification (NCBI taxonomy): domain Bacteria; kingdom Pseudomonadati; phylum Bacteroidota; class Sphingobacteriia; order Sphingobacteriales; family Sphingobacteriaceae; genus Olivibacter; species Olivibacter sp. CPCC 100613. The sequence continues at coordinate 53,856 of NZ_JAWMTI010000007.1, read as the reverse complement.
TAATTTTTTAAGGCATTTCCATTGTACATCAAAGGTAGCAGGCAGTGGGGGCTGTTCCATTTTTGATTTAACGAGCATAATTTCTTCCTGTGCCAATATTTGATATGCCTCCTGCGCATAGTCAATACTTACCAATGCTACCCGGAGAAAAGCTCCGGGACGGGGATTGATATTACGCTGCAAGAAGGGAATATCTTGCTTTGGTGTGAGCGCATTGATAGTGATCTCTACGGTACCGTCCGGCTGAACCGAACAGCGGGGAAAAGCATGCAAGGTTTTCTCAAAAGGAGCATCCGGATTGAATTGGAAACCGATAAAGGGGCTAGGGTCTATTTGATTTAGGTTTTTGTAGCCAGCGGCTTCGGGTAATTGAGCGATGCATTTTTGCATGATTGCATTTAACCTGCCCGAAACATACGGATCCATGTACTCAAAAAGCAAACTCCCTATTTGACGGATAATCTTGGTAGCATTGCTGCTGATACCAAATTCTTGTGCCGCAATGCGGGTATTGGTTGTTTGTTTTACCTGTGTCGGCATGCTTTGGATAATGGGTTCGTTGTTTAACTCCCGATAAATTGTATTTCCCATTTTTCCGGTCAGCCGTCCGTTTTTGTTAATTTTCGCCATAATTTATATATTCACTTTTAGCCAATGCTTGGCCGTTTTAATTATTACTCCAGACTTCTTCTTTTCCTCATACCAAGTCTATACTTGCCTCACGCCTTCTTCTCCTTTGTTACAGATAGCATCTATACTGTATCCAGGGTGAGTCCAGATTTTACCGTTAAAACCTGGACTCACCCTGGACTCAATGTGGACTTACCCTGGACTCACCCCGAAGAAGGTCCCTAACAAATGGCTACTTGGCTATAATTCAAAGAAATTTGCTGTTTTTAATAGGTATTGAAAGGAGCGTTATGTACTAAACGCGAAGACAAGATAATAATTTTTGGGTTAAATTGAAAATTTTAAGGTAATAAGCCTGTATAGCAGTAGCCTAAACACTCTCGTTAGAATGTACGTTTGCTTCTTCCACTATTGGCGGATAGCAAACACCTCCCGACTTAGTGCGTCGTTCACGCAGATTCAATACAATCAAAGTCAATACATCCAAGATCTTAAGCAGTCGATTTTTTGTTGCTAAATCGTCCTCGCTTAAGTTATCCGGAACATCAGGATGTAAATGGCGAATGATTCTGCTTTCAACCGTATAGATCTCTTGACGTACGTCTATATTATGATACAACTTGGATAATGTCTTTCTTAATTTTCTTTGTTCCTTCGCAGTCAGGTTTTTAGGCTTCCAGTAGTCCGCTTGTTCCTCCGGGACAGGGCACCGCAGAAAATCGATACTGTCAGGATCTAGCCAATCTTCGGGAAAATAGTCTGTTTGTAACAATAACCAGCCTGTTTCCAGTAGCCATCGTAAAGTAGAACGCAGATCTTTAGCTATCGTATTTATTCCCTCGCGTTTACATGAACAACTAACATATAACGCTAAAATATGCTGTCGTATATCGCTGTAATTTTTTTCATAAAAGACATCTCCAATCATTTCAAAAGGACTTGCGCTGCGATAGCCATTTACATATTCTGATGATAGATAATCCTCAATCAAGTGTCTATTTGGCGGAGGATAATCCATTTCCGCCCATTGATAACCTATGGTGCAAGCCTCATGCAATGCCAGCAATTTTTCATAGGTCTTTAACGGAGCACAGTCTACTCGCCAATCAAAAAAACTTTCATCCCCCGTCAAGCAAGATTTCCAATCGTCCAGTAAGTTAAGCCATGAAGACAGGCCCATTTCCGCAAAAAAATTCTTAAAGGCTAATGTAAAATTCTGGGCTTCCTCTCGAGTGAGATTGGAGAGGGGTTCCTTAAAATGAGCGAGGTGATGATTGAGTTTTTGATCATCTCTCGATCGATATTTTTTGGAGCAACGATAAGGGTTTTTATACCATTTGATATCTATCCAATCTTCCTTAAATTTTAAACGCTCTTTATGATGTAGGAAATAATGACATCCTTTCACCATTAGAATGAGCTTATCTAGTGTTTCGGTTAGTCTTGTCTTTTCTTTATCATCTTTCTTGCTACATGAAGTCATGGCCGTAAGCAATTCCCACAGTTTTTCGTTAAAGGACTCGAAAGTATCATAGCGAAAGGATTCAAAAATTCCGCCTTTCAGTAAAAACCAAGGTGTTTCATATACATCCTCGGGATTTGTTAAATATACGTTGTCCATCATTCAAATTTTTATTGGTTAATATTGGTTTTATGTAAATCTTGATTGATTAACGGCTGAATTGAGCAACCTTCATCAATACACAGTACCTGCATTCTCGGATTTCCTTTATAAAGTAATCTACTTCTGCTGAATAAGCTGGCATCCAACACTTCAGCCGATACCGAAGCCTGACCATCATCGTGCAAGTGAACGTGAGTGTCAGATGTTTCGAGTTCATTGCCATTATATAGGCCATGCTGATGAACCAATACTCGAGATATAAGCGTGTTGCCTTGTATTGTGGCCTTTCCCCGTTTAATTACCGTACAATCGAACACGATTGCATTTATATTCAAGTCTATTTCTCCCTGCTGGATAATAATACCAAGTTTTTCCACCTGAAATTCTCCTTTGTTCGCAATGTAGGCTTTGTCAAGAACATGGATACCATTGAGATTAGTACACGTAACCTGTACTTTGGGATAGTGGTCACTTAGTAACAGAAAGCCATCATGCATCGGCTTGGTTTGGATGATTAATTCGCCATTCTCAACAGGGTAATCAATCCATTCAGCCGTATCTTCGGTTTCTTCCACATGGAGAGTATACGAATTATCCTGATGTAAAGAAATCTGGCATCGCGTAAGGACGCGGATAGTGTGAAAAGGAGGTAAATTGTTCATGATTTTTATCTGTTAGTATTTTTCAAGTACTGATATATCGTCCTGCCGTGTACTCCACATGAAATCATACAGCAGATCTTCCACGTTGACCTCAAATATGGCACAGAGCATCCTAAGGTTACTTGGAATTGTTAACTTGATATTGCTATATTTTGTAGAATACATTTCATCGATGTCAGCGTATTTACTGTACCTGTCTACCGTGACAATTTTGTCTTTCTTCTTTTTCATATTATCATTTATTTTGGTTTAAGCAAATGAACGCAGTATCATCCACGTACCGAACCAAAACAGCTTGTATAAAACAAGATTTATTAGTATTACACAAATAAGCGCTTGTATAATACCATCTTGTCAATTTTTGTGTCTTGAAAGCTGAATATTTGTTAACTTTGAGATTATGAGTACAACTAACGCAACAAACCATATTGGTAGAAAAATCAGCCGTATCCGCGAACTTCGCGGTATGAAGCAAGAAGCCTTAGCTATAGAATTAGGGGTAAGTCAGCAGACGGTTTCCAATATGGAAAAAAGTGCTGCAATTGAGGCTGATCTACTAGCTCAGGTAGCGAGCATTTTGGGTGTTACTACAGAAGCAATTGAGAATTTCAGCGAAGAAGCTGTGTTCAATATTATAAACAATACATTTCAAGACAGCAGTTCAAATAATAACAATTACTTATGTACAATCAATCCTCTTGATAAAATTGTTGAATTATACGAACGACTTCTTGATGCCGAAAAAGAAAAAAATGCCTACTTGGGAAAACTACTAGAAGAACGAAAGGATTAACTCTAAATGCTAGTACTACTTACTTTTGCAAGAACTCATGGGCAGGCATTACCTGTATGACTTTTCCTTCTTTTTCAAAGCGGTCGTTTTGTTCTAAGGTTACTAGCGCACCTTCTTTTTCGTCAAAAAAGGTGAGTGCTTCAAATAAGCCATTTAGTTCTCGGTTTAAGTTGTCTTGATTAAGCTGCCAGCAAACTTGCACGGCTTGTTGAAAGGTTCCTCGATTAAAAACGATAAAATCACATTCACCTCGCTCCGAAAAATAATAGATTTCTTTGTGTTTTCTACGAAGGTGCATGTATATTAAATTTTCGAATTTGCGTCCCTGATCTTCTGTGAAAGCGGTTGAAACTAGGTTAATCATGCCTGTGTCAATCGCATAAACTTTGCGAGGATTAACCAATTGTTTTCGTTGAGAATAACTAAACTTTGGAACAAAATACATTAAGTATGCATACTCCATGTGTGCAAGATATTCGCTGATTGTGTTGGTGGAACCAAGTTCAAATAATGATTTTAGCCTGTTGGCAGAAATAGGTTTAGAGACATTTGATATTAGGTATTGCGCTAGTCGTTGCAAGGACTTAACGTCACGGACACCGTAACGAACAGCTATATCTCGTATTAAGATGTCATCGAAAAGCTGTTGCAAATTTTCGGCTTGTCGCGTTTTTACATAAGCAGGAAAACCACCAATGGTTAAGTATTGGTGTACACTATCTGTATTGGCTTGTAAATTATTAAAAGAAGCAAATTCGGTATAAGAAAAAGGAAAAAGCTCCTTGCTGATATGTCTTCCTGTTAATTTAGTCCCTAACTCTTTACTTAATAAAGAGGCGTTTGAACCAGTAATGACTACTTTATATTGCTCATCTAATTTTTGACGGATATAACGCTCCCAATCAGGGATAACCTGCAATTCGTCAAATAATAGTACTTGCGAGCTACTCGCTTTGATAATAGCATCTAAGCGTACAAAATCCCCAAGTTCGAACTCGTAAAGGCGAGGGTCCTCGAAATTAAGATATAGTGCATCATTATATTTTTTCTTTAATAATTGGAACAGCAAAGTGCTTTTTCCACTTCGACGAATTCCAGATACAATTAATGCATGGGTAGATAAATCAGGGAGTATTTTTAGTGCTTCTCGATACAAACCTGGATCCATTTGGACCAAACTTTCTCTTTGAGCATTTATAACGTCCTCTATTGTGCTTTGTGCTAGCATAATAATACAAATATAGATAGTTTACATTAGTAATGCAAAAAAGTGTTCGTTACTAATGTAAATCATTGTTCACTACTAACGAACACTTTTGGATGAACGGAATTAATTTTGAAGAGAGGAGGATTGACGTTTTTAAGCCGCGGCTCGTGCAACCACTGCTGTTACAATTAACCCATAAAAAAAAGCAACGGAACATTCCGTTGCTTTGGTTGAAAAATATGATCATTGAACACTTATCCTTCAATACCGAATTTCTCCAAAATAGTGCTGGTAACACCGGTAGAAGAATATCCACCATCGTGGTATAAATTCTGCATAGTCACCATCCGTGTCAAATCAGAGAACAAAGTGATACAGTAGTCTGCACATTGTTCTGCGCTGGCATTCCCTAAAGGCGACATGGCATCGGCAAAATCAAAGAAGTCGCCAAAGCCTTTAATACCTTGTCCGGCAGTGGTTTTGGTAGGTGACTGTGAAACGGTATTAACACGTACTTTTTTAGCGACGCCGTAATGATAACCGAAACTTCTTGCAATGGATTCTAAGGCTGCTTTAATATCGGCCATGTCATTATAGAAAGAATAGGTACGTTGCGCGGCAGCATAAGTTAAGGCTACCACACTGCCCCATTCGTTTATAGCGTCCAATTTCATCGCTACTTGCAGCATTTTATGTAAGGATAGCGCGGATACGTCCATCCCTTTTTGGAAAAAGTCGTAATTAGCTTCTGTATAAGGGATACTTTTCCGTACGTTTACACTCATACCGATTGAGTGCAATACAAAATCGATCTTGCCACCTAAAATCTCTTGTGATTTGGTGAATAGGTTGGTTAAGTCGTCTACACTGGTTGCGTCTGCAGGAATGATCTCCGCACCTGTTTTCGAAGCCAATTCATTGAGTTCTCCCATGCGCATAGCAATTGGAGCGTTGGTCAATACAAATGTAGCACCTTCTTCATGTGCTTTTTCGGCTACTTTCCATGCAATGGAACTGGAATTTAATGCGCCGGATATAATACCTCTTTTACCTTTCAGTAGGTTGTATGCCATATCGGTTTGATTTATTGTAAACTGTATTTATATAAGGGGGTAAAATTACATTTTTTTTAACAACTCGCTAGCATGTTGTAATGCCGTTTCTCCGGGTTTACTACCACTTAGCATTTGGGCAACTTCTACCACACGCTCTTCCTCGCTTAATTTACGCATATTGGTACGTGTCACATTTCCTTCGTCTGCCTTATAGACCTTATAATGTGCATTTCCTTTCGACGCGATTTGAGGGAGATGCGTAATGGCGATGACTTGCATGTGTTCGGCCATTTCTTCCATAACGGTACCAACCTTTAAAGCGACCTCACCTGAAATACCGGTATCAATCTCGTCAAAAATGATCGTTGGTAATGCCGAGCTTTTGGCAATGAGTGATTTAATGGCCAACATGAGTCTTGACAATTCGCCGCCCGAAGCTACTTTATTAAGTGGTTGTGGTATTTGTCCTTTATTCGCGGTAAAAAGAAAGCGCACGCTATCACCTCCTGATGATCTTAAGGAAGCCGATTTTTCCAGTTCAATTTGCAGTATACTATTTGGCATCCCGACTTCTGTTAGCACATCAATTACCGCTTTTTGTATTCGTGGGACCGCTTTTTGCCGATTCATACGCAATGCCTCCGCTAATTCTTCGCTTGTTTTGCGAAGCTGATCACTTTCCTTCTTGAGCTTCTCAATTTCATCATCATTTGATGAGAGTTGCGCGAGCTTATCTGCGAGCTCTTTTTGTATGGTCAATAGCTCGGCAAGGCTGCTTACATGATGTTTTTGTTGTAATTGATAGAGCAGGCTCAGTCGATCATTCACCTCCGTCAGCCGTCCTTCATCAAAAAGTATATGTTGTTCGGTACGTTCGAGCTCATCCGCGATGTCTCTTATTTCAATGAGGGCGCTCTGCAAACGCTCGCTTAATTCATGCAGGTCGTTCACATAACGTTCGGCTTGTTGTATATGCTGCCCCGCTTCCTTGAGTGAATGAATAACGGGTTGCTCCTGTTCATTTAGTAGAAAATTGGCTGCCAATAGCGAACGCTTGATTTCCTCGGCGTGACTTAACTGATTTTGTTCCTTTTCTAAGGTTTCCTGTTCATCCGCAGCTAGCTTCGCTGCAGCTAATTCATCGTACAAGAACTGGTGATAATCCGCCTCGCTTTGTGCCTGTTTATTCGCCTCTATTAATTGTTGAAGTGTTAATGTGAGTTGTTTATACTTTCGATAAGTCTCTTGATAGTTCTTCAAAAGTGAGGTGTTTTCTCCCACACTATCAAGGGTCATGAGTTGGAAATCTTCAGTGTTGATCTCTAGCGTAGCATGTTGCGAGTGGATATCGATCAGGTGCTCACCCAGTGCTTTAAGGGTTGTAAGGGTAACCGGCGTATCATTTATAAATGCTCGAGATTTTCCATCGGCACTTATTTCCCTGCGAAGAATGGTTTCAGGTTCATAATCCAGATCCTCTTCTTCGAAAAAATCTGTTAGGTTGTATTCCTCGATTTGGAAAAATCCTTCGATGATACATTTCTGTGCCTGATTGTAGAAATATTTGCTTTCAGCGCGCTGTCCTAAGATAAGCGATAGCGCACCCAATATGATGGACTTTCCCGCCCCGGTTTCCCCTGTCAATATATTAAGTCCGGAGGAAGGACTGATATCAAGTTCGTCTATTAGGGCATAGTTTTTTATTAATAAGCGCTTAAGCATTTGTATCGGATCGTGAGATTTAGAGACTTTTAATTGTTTCGTATTTGTTGCTATTCCCGGGGTCTGCCTCCGCTAAGATGTTGATCGCCTTTGCTTTTTCGGGTCCGGTTAAACCGCCGATCAAATTCGCCAATTCATCCGATTTAGCGGTAAAAAAAGCTTGATTGTACATCGCCCCTTGCACCATGCGATCTACTTTAGCTAGCAAGGGTAATAGATCAATCAGGGTACGTTTCGATGCATTTTGGTTATCAGCCATTTTATCGAGCACTTCTAAATGATAGCGATAGGAAAAGCTACGCAACGGTTCATAATTATTGTCGAGCATATTATTTACCAACCAGAAACGATTGTTCATACTTTCGATCGACTTCCAACCGGTAAAATTAGCTGTTTGTGCATTGTTTACCACATTTTGCGCGAGCGTATAATAGGAAGTTCCTCCCTTTTCGCTGAACGAGTCTGCATCTAGCCCCACGATAAGATAGGCGTAATAGGCTAACAAAGAGGTAATATTGCTTAGATACTGCTGCGAAGAAAAATCCAATGGTTCTCCTTCTGTATAGGTGAAATCGAAGTTTTTATCAGATAGGGTAAGAACAGGACTGTTATACGTCGTATTATAGACGGGTCTTGTTGAAATGATTTGCGCTTCGGCTTTGTAGTTGCTGCTCCCATCCCATTCTTTTACCGTAATGACCAAGCTACAGTCGATACGTTCTTCAGGTAAGATTTGTTGATTACTCCATTTCTTATTGTTAAGAAAATCGGTCATTGCCTGCTGTAAAACATCAAAAGCACGCTTATTGGTCGCTTGGACTTGCGGTGATAGGATCTGAACCCGTGCATTTAAGTCCTGCGCCCAAATTGGTGCGAAAGACAATAAGCTGAAGAGAAGAAAAGAAACAAAAGTTCTTGTCATAAGATACGTGATTAGCATCAAAGGTACGTAATAAGGTAAAATTAAAAATTAAAAATTAAAAATCCTGCTATCGCAACACGTAACGGGTAACTCAGAACTTTAGTATTTAAATTCAGGTTATTACTTTTGTAGAATAATCTGAAAGGTATGATGAGTTTACGAATAAGTTTTTGGTACGGTTTTATAGGATGTTTGTCTGTTTTTTCATTGCAAGGGTGTGCGATGGCTACACAGCAAGAAGGCCCCTTGACAGCCAAACAATATCAGCAGAAAATAGATGAGGGATCAAATGACGCTATTCAGTTAATTGATGTGCGGACCCCGGAGGAATTTGTGGATGGACATCTGGAACATGCACATAATATCGACATAAAAGGGGAAAATTTTAAAAGCGAGCTCGATCATCTTGACAAGGAAAAACCTGTTTTTGTATATTGTCTGGGAGGTGGTAGAAGTGCAAAAGCAGCTGCGACATTGAAGGAGCGCGGATTTACGCAGGTATATGATTTAAAAGGGGGGATTATGGCTTGGAAGAATGCAGGCCTGCCTGTAACCCCTGCTGAGAAACCGGTAAAAAAAGATTTGTTCACCAAAACAGATTTTGATAAAATCCTGCGTGAAAATAAGGTTGTGTTAGTGGATTTTTATGCCGATTGGTGTATTCCATGTAAGGAAATGGAACCCTCGTTAAAAAAGTTGGCTACACAGTATAAGGATCGGGTATTGATTTATCGGTTGAATATCGATCAAGCAAAGGCCTTAACGAGTGCTATGAAAATTGAAGGCATACCTGTTTTTCATCTTTACAAAGAAGGGAAATTGGTGAAGGAAGCCCAGGGATTTCAAAGCGAAGAACAGTTGAGAAATTTAGTAGAAACGTTGTAGATTGCAATAAAAAAGGGAAGCGTTACGCTTCCCTTTTTTATTGCAATCAGGTACTAAAAATTAGCCCCCGCTTTGTCCCACCAAAGGCGCGTTCCACCATTGTCGGGTCCACCTAAAAGCTGGATGGCTTTTTGAACCTCTGCAGCGTTCGTATTGTATTCGTTCTGAGGGAAAGGTAATCTTCTGATCTGTATGTCGGTATCGATCAGGCCACCGCTGTTATTAACAACAACCGGGAAAATTTTCGGATAGCCGGTCCTTCTAAATTCACTCCAGGCTTCCTGACCTTCGGGGAAGATTGCCAACCATTTCTGTGTAATGATACGTTCCAGTTTTTCTTCGGACGTTGCACCTTCATTCCATTGTACTGCTATGTTGCTTGGTGCCGCGGCATTGTTCCGGCTATTCTGCGGATCGACATAAGCAACAGGCGTATTCGTGTTGTTCTGTATATAGGCGTTTGTTCCCTGTACACCCCATTGTGCAAAGGAACTTTGTATGCCCTGCTCATAAAGAGATTGTGCAGAACCTCCTGCATTTGCCCATCCACGCAATGCGGCTTCCGCTCTTAAGAAGTATACTTCAGCGGCGGTCATTAACACCGGTGCGGTGCTCGCTGTAAATGATGGCGTGCCATCATTGATATTAAGGGAAGAATAGCCCAGGTAGGCATCTTTTGTCAATCCGGCTGCTCCCACCCGAATACCTTTATATTGCCCGGCAAGGCCTTCACCGGTTGCTTTATCCATGTATTTAGCGATACGGGGGTCTTTGTAACCGAGCATGTACGATTCCAGTGAAGCGTTGATGCGGGTGTCTCCCCAGTTTTTAGCAATAAAATAAAGCGGATTGGAAAAGTTCGCACCCGATGGAACAGCGATCCGGAAATTGTCTGCATTGTTATCGATGATACCACCATTGGCAGGATCCAGCGCTTTTTCAGCCTCACTTTGCGCAAGCTGCGGGTCGGCTTTTACGATACGCATCGCAAGACGTAATCGGAGCGAGTTGGCCAGACGCAGCCATTTTTGAAAACGCGTTCTGTTATCAACTCCTTTGTAAACCAGATCTGCCTCTTCGATATTTGCGGGTACTTGCGTGGTATCTGTACCGCTATTAAAAGCTACCAATAAATTACGTGCCGTATCGAGTTCCAGGAATAAGCGTTTATAGATATCTTCCTGGCTATCGTAAGGAATGCTTCCGGTTGTACCAACAAGGCTGTAAGGAATGGGACCATAAATATCAGTAACCCGGCTGGTTGCTTCTGCTTTTACAACAAGAGCGGCCGCCCATACGACAGGATAGGTTTCTGCCAGGCCATTGTTTTTAAGTTTGTTCAATGAGTTCAGCACGTTTACGTACAGCACCTTGAAAGGTTCACCGTTCCAGCTGTTCACCATCGCGTAGTTAAGGTTATTCTGTCCGCTGTTAAACGGTGTGGGCGACATAAAATAGCCGCTGTACACATCTGCATTTAAATTTTGCTGAACTTGGTAGGAGTTCGGATCACCACCGGCTGAAAAATTATAGATGGATAGCTGAGCCTGACGAAAGAAAATTTCCAGGTCTTGGCCATTGGGTTTCAAGTCTTCGTCTGAAACACCGGTATTATTGGTGTTTAGATCCTCAAAATCTTTTGTACAGCTGCTAAAACCGATTGTCAGGGCTGCAAGAAAGATGATATATTTATGTTGAATTTTTGTTGTTTTCATTAGAAGGTTGCGTTTACTGTTAAACCATAACTGCGTGTTGCCGGCATCATAAAGATATCCAATCCGCTCAGCGTGTTACCTGTCGACATCGTTACTTCAGGATCAAAAGGCGCCTTTTTGTAAAAATAGATGAGGTTTCTTCCTACGGCTGAAACTTTCAGGTTCTTGATAAAGCCTTCTTTCAACGGAATATCGTAGCCAAGTGTAAGTTCCCGTAAACGAACCACCGTACCATCGTAAATATAGTTGCTGGTTACCGGTCCGATACCGCCTGTTGAAGTGTACCATACCTGTGGGTCGATGGTATTCACTGCATTTCCCTGTGGATCGACACCATTGATGGGCACACCACCGGCTAAACGTGCGTCACCGCTCGCTTTTGATACACCATAGCCGTCCATGACCGATTGGGTTATCGATAGCACATCATAATTGAACTTTCCATCAATTAAGAAGGATAGCGAGAATTTTTTGTAGTTTAAATTGTTGTTCCAGCCCATTTGCCAGATTGGATTGGCATTGCCAAGCTTCGTATAGGCTGAGTTTTTCAGTGGTACACCATCCGCACTGATCATGATTCTGCCCTGATCATCCCGTTGGAAATCCTGGCCATAAATATCGCCAAAGGAACCACCTACTTCAAATTTAGAAGCAAAGTTATTTCGCCCTTCACCTGTCAGTGCAAATTCCTGAATGTTATCAGAAAGTTCGATGATCTTGTTCTTATTATAAGAATAGTTCAGGCTCGTTGTCCAGTTGAAATTCTCGGAACGGATCGCATCGAAGCTGATGAGTGCTTCAACGCCCTGGTTCTGGATATTTCCTGCGTTGATAGCATAGGTGTCGTAGAATGAAGCCTGACTGGCGGCGATCTTAAAGAACTGATTTTTTGTATTCGTTTTGTAATAGGTTAAATCGACACCCAAACGACTGTCAAAGAATTTCCATTCGGTACCGATTTCCAACGAGTTGGTGATTTCCGGTTTCAGCTCTTTCAGAAACGTAGTGGTGTTCATACCAATGACACCATAAGGATTCAAGGTATTTAATAGGTAGGTGGTATAGGGAGGAAGGTCATTTCCTACCTGTGCATATGAACCACGGATTTTTGCCAGGTTAATAAAATCCGGGAAGTTAAGTTTTTCATTCAAGGCAAGCCCCAACCCAACGGATGGATAGAAGAACGAGCTGTTATCAGTAAAACTTAAGGTGCTTGACCAGTCGTTTCTTGCAGTAAGATCCAAAAATACCCAGTTATCATACGAAAGATTGGCACTGGCAAAGATTGACTGCAATTGTCTTCTATTTCTCGCCAAGGTGCTGATGTTAGGTGTTTCAGAATTTTGCATCGTAAACACATTAGCGGTTGATAAGCCGGCTGTTCCGCTATTATAATTGGAACCTTCTGTTTTCCAATCCGTAATGCTGGTCCCCACTACACCGGTGATACCCAGCTTATCGCCCACTTGAAAATTCATATTGGCGATCAAATCGGCATATTGTTGCGTAATGGTTGTATTGGTATAGTTGTAAGCACCTCCGGGACGGGCAAGTATGTTATGCGTACCGGCATATATTTTGGTCTCATAGACTTCGCTTGTTCGGTCGAGACTTCCACGTGCCTGGATGGAAAGCCAAGGTGCAACCTTGTATTTGGCACTGGCATTCAACAATAAGCGATTTCTATTCGAATAGTTCTGGTTACGATTAACGATCCACCATGGATTCTGCTGGGTCGTTTCACTGTCCGAAAGGAATGGCCAATTCTGATCATTCAGGTTTTGCTGTGAATTGAATTGCTCGAAAGTACGATAAGGTGCGATATCCATGCCCCGTGGAAATAAATACAGCCCTACCATTGGATTAAAATAGAAACCTGTTTGCGGTGCATTATCCAATTTCTGAGCGATATAATTGGCGCCGGCCGAAACCTGCAATTTGTCGTCCAGGAAATTGGCCGTTTCTTTGAAATTCAGATTGTGTCTGCTCAGATCATTATTGGGCTGTATACCCTTGGCTTGTGTGTTTGCATACGAAAAGTAAGTCTGCATTTTTTCGTTGCCACCGGATAGACTGAGGGAATTTGTTAAATTCGTTCCTGTCCGTAAGAATTCGGAGACATTATCATATTTCTTGCCATCTGTTGCCGCTCCCCAGCTATTGAGAGAAGAAGTGTTGGAAACGCCGTCCATTCCCTGACCGAAGCTATTCTGGAATTCAGGGGTGTAAGCCGCCCGATCTATTAAGGCACTGGAAGAAAAGTTAATGACCGTTCGGCCGGATTTGCCGGATTTGGTGGTGATTAAAATGACCCCATTTGCTGCTTGGCTACCATACAGCGCAGCCGCTGAGGCACCTTTTAAGACAGATATGTTCTCTATATCCTCGGGATTGATCGTAGAAATGGGGTCGCCAGGATCGCGTTCCCCTCCGAAGACATTCCCCGGTTGCGTGCCGGTGGTGCTGTTATTAATGGGAACACCGTCGATTACATATAAAACCTGGTTATTCCCGGAAGCTGATTTATTACCGCGAAGTACCACTTTGGCAGATCCGCCCGGACCGGAAGAGCTGGGGGCTATATTGACACCGGCTACTTTACCGTTCAATGTATTGATCAGGTTCGGGCTCTTTGCTTTATTCAATTCGTCTGCACCTACCTGCTGTGTGGAGTAGGTGAGTGATTTCTGCTCCCTGTTGATACCCAAGGCAGTAACAACAACGCCTTCAAGTTCTTGCGCTGATGCGGTTAAGCTTATGTTTAAGCTTGCTGCCTGTGCATTGATTGGCATGGTTCTACTGTCATAGCCGATCGAACTAATGCTTATAGACGTTGCATTTTCGGGTACGCTGAGCTGAAATCTACCGTTCACATCGGTTGATGTTGCTATATTGGTACCTACGACTTTAATAGTAGCCGCAATAATGGGTGACTGATCCTGTGCATCCGTAACAGTCCCGGTAAGTTGTTTTGTTTGTGCAAATGCACTTAAGTGGTGCATCATTACCATCAAAATCGCACAGAATAACGACTTTGACGAACACAATCGTTGATTTTTGAGTTTCATCAGAATATGTTATTTTAAAATGGTGATGAACTTCAACCGATCAAGGAAATATTCTTGACGGGTTGGTACATCGTTGTTAGTTTATGATATAAAAGTTCTATTCGGTAAAAGCACGTTTCACCGCTTAGTTTCCTCTTCCGTAACAGAACAAGGATAAAATATATCACAATCTTAGGTCTGAAGATTTATTGCCTCAAGGGGAGGGGGATTCTTTTGAGGAATAAATGATGGGTGGTAAGAAATTGAAAAATGTAAAATGGTTTGTTGTCGGTTGGTTGCCGGCAGCAGGTAGAGATAAAATTGGGTAAATCTCAGTTTTGAAAAATAGTTAGCCATGTGTGATAATAAAACGCCATACATAATCTTTTCGCTCAACAATATTCGTTCGCGCAGAAAGAAACCTATGAAAAGTAAAATGTGTTTGTTTTAGTATGCTCGTTAAAAGCTTTTAGCAAGCGTATTGGTCAAAGGTAGGATTTAATTTAATAAGTACGAATACCGTCCTCGCTTTTTGGGAAAATATTGAGAAATGTTACAAAAATAAATCCTTTACAATTCATCGTTCTTAACCTGATTATTGTAAAGGATTTATTTTTCAATTTACTCTTCTAAATGAGCGTCTACTGATATGTTGGTATTCAGTAATTTAGAGATTGGGCAGTTCTTTTCCGCGTCGGTTACCAATTCATCCAGCTTTGTTTTGGGAATACCCGGAATCTTAGCCCATACGGTGAGAAAGGAACTGGTGATGCTTCCGTCCTTTAATTCGATGTCGCAGGTCGTTTCTAACTTTTCGATGTTAAAGCCCGCAGCATCAATATTGAATGCTAACTTCATCGTAAAACATCCGGCATGTGCTGCCGCAACCAATTCTTCGGGATTCGTCCCTTTTGCATCTTCGAATCGGGTCTTGTAAGAGTAGGGTGTTTCTTGGAGTACTTCACTTTGTGTAGATAAGGTGCCGTTTCCTTCTTTTCCGGATCCTTGCCAAACGGCTGTTGCGCTTCTTTTCATTGTTAAAAATTATATTTATTGTTTCTAAAAAATTCCTTTATAAGATAGTCTGGATGGTCGAATAGCATTAGAACAAGTTCATTTTGGTGTCTGCAAAATTTACGTTTTATATAAAAATGAATTTATCTAAGTTTGATTTATCAACAAATATAATGCAGTTTTGTTTCTTTTAAAGATTTGCTCATTATTTACGAATGAAATCGAATTTTATGCCTTATGTTATTCTTTTTCTGCTAAGCATATGGAGCTTTAAAGCACATAGTCAGAAAATAGATAAAGAATTTAAGAGCTTTTATAAAGGTTTTCAACGAAACATAGAAGCCGGTCAAATTGACGCAATCAGAAATGTATTGCAGTTTCCGCTGCAAACCATTTATTGGGTAGATGAGATGAATAGTCTAAGTGAAGAGGAAAAACTGGATGGTTTATTAGATACGGGTGATTTTGATCAATATCAGTCTCTTATCTTTAATGAAGATGTGCGAAGAATCATTCCACAACGGTCGGTGGAACAGGTACAACAGATAGACGTTGAATCGAGCGGTGATTATTATAAAAGGCTTGCCGGATCAATTGATGCGGGAAGTACCTTGCTGGAATTATATTGCCAATATGGAGAGTATGATACCGTAG
Source organism: Olivibacter sp. CPCC 100613 (assembly GCF_036959255.1). Classification (NCBI taxonomy): domain Bacteria; kingdom Pseudomonadati; phylum Bacteroidota; class Sphingobacteriia; order Sphingobacteriales; family Sphingobacteriaceae; genus Olivibacter; species Olivibacter sp. CPCC 100613. Next base: position 37,926 of record NZ_JAWMTI010000007.1, on the reverse strand, counting down.
GTGATCATTACTTTGCTTTCGTATTTGGCAAGGTGAATGGTGAATATCGAGTCCTTTCCTATTACACGGATACTCGAATTAAAGAGTAGGGGGTTAAAACACCCCCTGCACGATCCTTTTTGTTGGTTCGGGATTCCCCATTGTATAAAAGTGCAAGACGGGAGCGCCCATTTTTATAAGGTCCTTACATTGTTGGATCATCCATTCAATTCCCACATCTTTTACCTCTTTCTCATTTTTGCACGCTTGTACCGCTTTGCTTAACTCCAAGGGGATATCTAAATGAAAAACCTTCGGCAAGCTGGTAAGCTGTTTTCTGGTGGTAAGTGGTTTTAATCCCGGAATAATAGGGATGTTGATGCCGTGCGAACGGCATTTATCTACAAAAGCCTTGTACTTATGGACATCAAAGAACATTTGAGTTACAATAAAGTTGGCACCCAAGTCTACCTTTTGCTTCAGGTAATGAAAGTCGGTTTCCAAATTAGGTGCTTCAAAATGCTTCTCGGGATAAGCTGCAACACCAATACAAAAATCTGTCTTTTCAGTATTGTCCATATAATCATGCAGATATCGACCATGATTCATGTTGACAACGTGTTGTAATAGATCCGACGCATAAGCATGCCCACCCGGTGTTGGTACAAATGCGCTCTCACTTTTTCGTGCGTCGCCACGTAACACGAGGACATTATCGATGCCTAAAAACTGAAGGTCAATTAAGGCATTTTCCGTCTCTTCTTTGGTAAAGCCGCCACAGATGAGATGCGGTACTGCATCGACCTTATATTTGTTCATAATAGCTGCGCAGGTCGCAACCGTGCTTGGCCGCTTACGATAAGCTACCTTTTCCAGCAAGCCATTAGGATGCTGCTTATAGATATAATCTTCTCTTAAATAAGTAACATCAATAAAAGGAGGATTAAATTCCATCAGCGGATCAATGGTATTAAAGATACCCTGGATGCTTTGTCCTTTAATAGGCGGAAGCAGTTCGAAAGAGATAAGTGTTTTATTTTTAGCGTTAGCGATGTGATCGGTGATTTTCATTTTATGTTTTTAGTTGCGAGTTGCCCGTTGTGGGTTGTGAGAAAAGTTACTGCTTTTTGTTGTTAAGTTGCTGATAGTAACGGATAAAACCATTTAACAATTTTCTTGCATGTAGCAGCTGGTCCAATAACATTTCAAGTTTCTGTTGGTTAATAAAGTTTAAGTCAAAAGATAGGTGTATTTGAGTTTCCAGTTCATACAAGGACCCTCGTGCTATAAAAAAGAACTGAATGCTGTCTTTAGTATAGTTTCTACCACATCCTTCGGCAATATTAGACGGTATTGATACGGCGCATCGTCTCATTTGGTTCACTAAACCAAACATTTCTTCTTTAGGAAAATGATTAGTTGATAAATATATTTCTTTTACCAAATCTTTGGTTCGCCTCCAGACCTCTAACTCAGTATAAGATTTAATTTGTTCATTCATTTTATACAACGTCGTTTTAATATAGGACGATTAAGGTAGAAATAAACGCGCAACTCACAACTCACAACCAACAACTAATATCCCAAATTCGGTCCCAACCACTTTTCAATGACCTCCACGGATTCGTTTTTCCGTTTAGCATAATCTTCAATTTGATCTTTTCCTAATTTTCCGACGCCGAAATACTTTGATTCAGGATGGGAAAAATAGAAGCCACTAACAGCGGCTGTTGGATGCATCGCCAAGCTTTCCGTTAGATAAATACTGGTGTTCTTTTCTGCTTCTAAGATAGCAAAAAGCGTAATTTTTTCAGTATGTTCCGGACAGGCGGGATATCCCGGTGCTGGTCGTATACCCGCATATTGCTCTTTAATCAATTCTTCATTGCTGAGCTGTTCTTCGGGTGCATATGCCCAATATTCTCGGCGAACCAGCTCGTGCATCTTTTCTGCGAAAGCCTCGGCAAGTCGATCGGCTAATGCTTTCACCATAATGCTGTTATAATCATCGTAATTCTTCTCATATTCGGCAACAAGCTCATCGCATCCAATGCCGGTGGTGACAGCAAAACCTCCCCAATAGTCCTGCACGCCGCTATTCACCGGTGCGATGAAATCTGATAGGGCATAATAAGGCTGTTCTTTGGCTTTTTCTGCCTGTTGCCTTAAGGTATGGATCCGCGTTAAGATCTCTTTTCTTTCCTCGTCTTTATATAATATGATATCATCACCAATGGCATTTGCGGGCCAAAAACCAATGACACCTTTCGCTTTCAATAATTTTTTGGAAACGATTTCATGCAATAGCTTTTTAGCATCATCAAATAGTTTGGTGGCTTCAGTTCCTACAACTTTGTCCGTCAAAATACGGGGGTAGCTGCCACGTAGTTCCCACGTATGGAAAAAAGGAGTCCAATCGATATAGGGCAGTAAGTCCTCCAAGGGAAAATCGGCAAACACCTTGGTTCCCAAAAAACCGGGTTTAGGTGCTTGGTAATTTGTCCAATCGAGTTGAAATGCTTTTGCTCTCGCTTCATCAATTGACACCAGCTTTTTATCTGCTCTTTTTCTTAAGTGGTTTTCCCTTGCTTGATCATATTCAGCACGGATCGTGGCGGCATAGTTTTCTTTGCTCTCGGGATTCAATAAGCTACTGGCAACGGTTACGCTGCGGGAAGCGTCTAATACATGCACAATGGTACCCGAATAGCCGGGAGCGATTTTTACAGCCGCATGAATACGGGACGTGGTTGCTCCACCGATCATGATCGGTATTTTAAAGCCCTCTCGTTCTGCTTCTTTAGCGACATGAACCATTTCATCGAGCGACGGTGTGATGAGTCCGCTCAGGCCAATGATGTCTACTTGGTGTTTTCGTGCTTCGTCTAATATCTTCTGGCTGGGTACCATCACACCCAGGTCGATAATTTCAAAGTTATTGCAAGCCAATACAACACCAACAATATTCTTCCCAATATCATGGACATCTCCTTTAACCGTAGCCATCAGAATTTTTCCGGCATTTTTTCGATCTCCTGCCGAGGGATTCTTCGCTTTTTCGGCTTCGATGAAAGGTAGAAGATAAGCAACCGCTTTTTTCATCACACGAGCTGACTTTACGACCTGCGGTAAAAACATTTTTCCCGCACCGAAAAGATCGCCAACAATATTCATCCCATCCATTAAGGGGCCCTCAATGACTTCTAACGGACGCGGGTATTTTAGTCGCGCTTCCTCCACATCGTCATCCAGGAATTCGATGATGCCTTTAACCAAAGCATGCGATAAGCGCTCTTCGACACTCGCATTACGCCATTCCGCACTTTTTACTTCGGCCTTGTCTTTGCTTTTGACCGTTTCGGCGAATTCAACCAAACGCTCCGTAGCATCTTCCCTGCGATTCAGTAAGACATCTTCCACATAGGTTAGCAGGGTCGGCTCTATCTCTTCGTACACTTCCAGCATGCCGGCATTTACAATTCCCATATCTAACCCAGCTTTAATGGCATGATATAAAAACGCGGCATGCATGGCTTCGCGAACTACATTATTACCTCTAAAAGAGAAAGAAATGTTACTTACACCGCCACTTACTTTAGCCAATGGAAGGTTTTGTTTAATCCATCGTGTCGCATTGATGAAGTCGACCGCATAGTTATTATGTTCCTCTAAACCGGTTGCAACGGTTAGAATATTCGGATCGAAGATGATATCCTGTGGCAGAAATCCCACTTCATTGACCAGTATGTCGTACGAACGCTTACATATTTCGATGCGACGTTCGTAAGAGTCGGCTTGACCAACCTCATCAAAAGCCATGACTACCACGGCAGCTCCATAATGCATGATGGTAGTAGCACGTTCTTTGAATAATTCTTCTCCTTCTTTCAAAGAGATGGAATTAACGATTCCTTTACCTTGCAAGCATTTTAATCCCATTTCAATAACCGACCATTTTGATGAATCAACCATGATGGGAAGTTTGGCAATGTCCGGTTCGGAAGCAACCAGATTCAAAAAACGTGTCATCGCTGCTTCCGAATCGAGCATACCTTCATCCATGTTGATATCAATAACCTGTGCTCCACCCTCCACCTGCTGACGGGCCACGGAGAGTGCTGCTTCAAAATCGCCGCTAAGAATCAGTTTTGCAAACTTCGGTGACCCCGTTACGTTGGTTCGTTCTCCAATGTTCATGAAAACGCTTTCTGGCGTATAGGTGATAGGCTCCAAACCACTTAAGCGTAGGAAGGGCTCAGGTTTTGGAACTTTTCTCGGTTTTGCTTTAGCCGCTTTTTCTGCAATGCATTGAATATGATTAGGTGTTGTACCACAGCATCCGCCAACAATATTGACAAAACCACTTTCAATAAAGTCTTCTATTAAATGCGCCGTTTCATGTGGCTTTTCATCATAGCCACCAAATTCATTCGGGAGCCCCGCATTCGGATAAGCCGACACAAAACAAGCTGCTTTTTCCGAAAGCTCTTCAATATGGGGACGCATTTCTTTGGCGCCCAGTGCACAATTAAGGCCAATACTCAGGATATTACCATGGTTGATGGAATTTAGGAAAGCCTCGACCGTTTGGCCGGAAAGCGTTCTACCGCTTGCATCGGTAATGGTACCTGAAATCATGATATCGATGGCATCCTTTCGTTTACCTGCTGCTTTTAATTCATTTTCATATTGAATGATGGCAAAAATCGCCGCCTTGGCGTTCAAGGTATCGAATATCGTCTCAATCAATAATACATCCGCTCCGCCATCAATCAACCCCCGAACTTGTTCATAATAAGCATTGACCAGGTCGTCGAAGGTTACCGCCCGATAACCTGGGTCGTTAACGTCAGGCGAAAGCGAGGCTGTTCTATTGGTAGGGCCGATAGCACCTGCTACAAAACGCGGTTTTTCAGGGTTTTTATGTGTAAATTCAGTTGCGGCCTCTTTGGCGATCCTTGCACCTTCATAATTCAATTCGTATACTAAGGATTCCATCTGATAGTCGGCCATTGATATTACCTGTGAACTGAAAGTGTTCGTCTCAATAATATCCGCACCTGCATCCAGATAGGCTTCGTGTATTTCTTTGATGATAAGCGGTTTGGTAATGTTTAACAAATCATTGTTCCCCTTTACTTCGCAGGGGTGATTGATAAAACGCTCCCCACGGAAGTCAGCCTCACTAAGCCCATAGGGTTGAATCATGGTGCCCATTGCACCATCGATAATTAAAATGCGTTTGTTCAGTTCTTCTCTAATACTCATACGGCACAGTAAACCATACAGGTTCTATCTATCTCCCAAATAGATGTTTTATTGTTAAAATGATGCTTGCATTGAGAAAAAGTCTAGAAAATGACTTTTGCTTATCTTTCCTGATTCAAATCAGGTAGAATGTAGCACCTTGTAAGCACAGGTTGCCAAGACTTCGCAGGGTCTAATCCCTCCGTCTTTCTCAATAAGCATTGCAAATGTCGGTAATAATTTGGTGATTATCAAATAGAATTTACTTTGTGGCTGGGTGGTTGATGTAGTTGAGACGTTAAGTGGTGGAGACGTTAAGTTGTGGAGTAGGGAAGTCGTTAATTAGCCAATGTGATAATTAGCTGATGTGATGATGTGATCTGTGTGAGCTTAAAGCGTATTCCATTGCTCTTATTTGGAAACTTGCTTTACAAGCACCTATCTTTATAGGATATGAAAAGGGATCAATACGATGCAGTTGTAATCGGCGCCGGGCCCAACGGTCTGGCTGCGGCTATTGCAATGCAGAAAGCGGGGTTGGGCGTTTTGCTGTTAGAAGCTAAAGAGACGATAGGAGGAGGTCTGCGGTCTGCACGATTTATGGATTCAGGAAACATATATGATATATGTTCTGCCATCCATCCAATGGCACTGCAATCTCCCTTTTTCAAGAAGCTACCGCTCGAGCAGCATGGTTTGGTTTACATAAATCCACCCATTATGGCTGCTCATCCCTTAGACGGAGGAAAGGCGGTAGGGTTATTTTCTTCGCTAAAAGAAACGGCCGGTCAATTTAATGAGGATGAAGCTAATTACATGCGCTTATTTGGGCCTTTAATAGAACGATGGCCCAAGCTGATCGATGATTTATTAGCCCCTTTCCATGTGCCGTCGAATCCTTTTCCCCTTATGCGTTTCGGTATGAAGGCAATTCAGTCAGCAGCGCAAATAGCAAAAAACTTTCACACGGAAGAATTGAAAGCGCTATGGGCAGGTATGGCAGCCCATGCCATGCTTCCTTTGAATTATATGATGACTTCGGCCGTTGCCTTGGTATTAGCTATAGCCGGCCATACAGGGGGCTGGCCCATTCCACAGGGTGGCTCACAAGAAATTGCCCATGCACTCGCATTGTATTTTCAATCGATAGGTGGGGAAATTGAAACGAGTTTTCCGGTAGAAACTTATCGAAAGCTTCCCCGAGCGACCGTCTATCTCTTTGATGTAGGGCCTAAGCAGCTGCTGCAAATAGCGGGTGATCAATTTCATTCTGCCTACCGAAAGAAGCTAGAAAAATACCGCTATGGCATGGGTGTTTTCAAAATTGACTGGCTACTGAATAATCCGATTCCCTTTTTGGCAGCACCCTGTCGAGCGGCCGGAACCGTTCATATTGGCAATCGCTTTCAAGAGATTGCTGAAGCAGAACGACAAGTTTGGAAGGGAAACCACCCGATCAAACCCTTTGTCTTGCTGGCACAACAGAGCTTGTTTGATCCAAGTCGCGTAAAAGGAGGCCACCAACTCGCATGGGCTTATTGTCATGTACCCAATGGGTCCGCCGTTGATATGACAGCAGCTATCGAACAGCAGGTTGAACGTTATGCTCCTGGTTTTAGAGACTGTATTGTAGCGAAACAGACCATGAATACGATCTCGTATGAAACCTATAATCCGAATTATGTGGGAGGTGATATCAATGGCGGTTTGATGGATATCAGACAGCTGTATGCCAGACCCACCTTAAGGTGGTCGCCCTATAGTACTTCCGCAAAGGATATTTATATTTGTTCCTCTTCAACCCCTCCAGGGGGAGGTGTGCACGGGATGTGTGGATACCATGCCGCTAAACAAGCTTTACGGCAACGTTTCGGAATTAAAATCAATTTTTGACTAACAATAAGTACATTTTCTGCCGAATAGGTAAAATTTATATCCCAAATAGGAAGTTTTTGTTCCTAACTATGCATGACACATGCCTGTATATTTGTGTTGATTTAAATGTCTACTAAAATAGTAGTCTATAAGACAGGATTCAGTAAAAATAAACGGATGAAATCGGCTATATCTACCTTGGTTACGCGTGTCGATAAATGTAGATTCATAGCGCCTTAAACAAATTATTTTCGGATGAAAACAAATCAGCAAGCAGTTCTCTTAGTTGAAGAAGACCCTAGACATCTCATCGGACATTACCTTCCTATTTATCCTACACTTATAGCCATGCGCTATTCCTGTTGTTGTTAACAACGAATCTTTCTACTATTTCCATCTCCCAGAGACTTCATTTTTTGCTTTTTCATAATCGCTTTACATCGATTATGAAACTATATGCACCTAACGATAATGTACAATGATTAATTACTTTGCTAAACTACATCGATTTATTTTTCCATTACCTAAGCAGTTACCCCCACTGCTTTTAGCAGCTTTCTTTTTTATGTCCATTGGAACGCTGCGTGCGCAGGTTACCAAACCTTTGATCAATTCCACGCTGGATGGAAAGGTCTTTGATAATAACTCGAAAGAACCGCTTCCGGGAGCCACGGTGTCGATCGAGGGGACGACACATCGAGCGAGTACAGATGGTGACGGGAAATTTAAGTTCATTACGGGACAAAAATTCCCTTATACCCTCATCATCAACTATGTTGGTTATAAAGTTAAAAAAGTAATAGCTACCGGAAGCCCGATAGATATCGGCTTAGAACCAGATTTTAATCAGTTGGAAGACGTGGTCGTAGTCGGTTATGGTACACAAAAACGGGGTGATTTAACGGGGTCGGTTGCTTCTGTCCCTACCGAATTAAAGAGCCAACCGGTTGCCTCTCCAGAACGTTTGTTGCAAGGCGCTGTTCCCGGCGTAGTTGTGACACAGACTTCAGGTCAGCCGGGTGGTGGAGTTAGCGTGCAGATACGAGGGAATAACTCCATCACTGCGGGAAGTGATCCGTTATATGTGATCGATGGTTTTCCATTGAATAACGATTACTCATTAAACGATGCGGGGGTAACCACCGGGTCCAAGATAAACCCCTTATCCACCATTAACACTTCTGATATTGAATCAATTGATGTATTGAAGGATGCTTCTGCTACCGCCATTTATGGTTCGAGAGGTGCTAATGGTGTTGTAATCATTACGACTAAAAGCGGAGGTCGTAATAAATCGTCCATTAACTACGATGGTTATTATGGCTTTCAGGAAGTAATTAAAACAATTCCTTTATTGAACGCCGGAGAATGGTGGCAGCTGCGAAAGGATGCCGCTGCTAATTCAGGCAAATCAGTCTCATTGCCATCGATATCCGGCTATTCGCTGGATACCAGTGGGATAGGGACTGATTGGCAGGCTGCAGCCTTTAGAGAGGCGCCTATTCAAAATCATAATTTATCCATTTTAGTAGGAGGCGAAAAAACCAGGTTAGCCATTTCAGGCAACTATTTTGATCAAGATGGGATTCTCCAAAATACCGGGTTCAAAAGAATATCAGGACGAATCAATGTTGCACATGATTATAGTGAAAAACTAAAATTTACAGCTAATATTTCAGCGAGTCAGTCGAAGGCCGATGTTGCCCCGACGGCAGTAGTTGCCAATTTATTGCTTACACCGCCTTCTCTTCCCATCTATCAGGATGATGGTTCATTTGTGATTTACAGCCCTTTCGAGTCAAGTTTGCAGAATCCCATCAATTCGCTATACAATCAATTGAACGAAACAAAAACCAATCGCTTGTTGGGAAACCTAGCCGGTGAGTATGAGATTGTTACAGGGTTAAAGGCTAAAATTTTGGTAGGTGTTGACGTGGTCGATAACAAGCAGAACCGTTATCTACCCAAAACAACTGCTGAAGGGCTCGATTTGGGAGGCTTAGCGCAAGTTGGTTCCGTGTTCACTTCGAACTGGTTAAATGAAAACACCTTGAGTTACGACAAGGAGATCGGTGAAAAAAATAGAATCAACGCAGTTGTTGGGTTTACAGCACAACAATCAAATAGCGAAGGCTCCGTAGCGGAAGCTGCGGGATTTGCAACAGATGCCTTTAGCTTCAACAATTTAGGGACGGGTGTAACCAATAGAACTCCGAGTTCCATTGCCAACGAATGGTCGCTAGCCTCCTACCTGGCAAGAGTAAATTATGCTTATGACAATCGGTATTTGTTCACGCTAACTTTCAGGGCTGACGGGTCGTCTAAATTTGGTGCAGGAAATAAATGGGGATATTTTCCTTCTGCAGCCTTTGGCTGGAATATAAGTAACGAGGAATTTTTCAAGGATATCAAACAAATAAGTCAGCTCAAGTTGCGCTTGAGTGCGGGTACAACAGGAAATCAAAATATACCATCTTACCAGTCGCTCTCACGACTCAGTTATTTCAGGTATAATTTTTCCAATACAACGGTACATGGTTTTGCGCCCATTACGGTACCTAATCCAGATCTGGGATGGGAAAAAACGTTCCAAGTGGATGGAGGAATTGATGTTGGATTATTCAATAATCGGATAAGCGTTGTTGCTGATTATTATTATAAAAAGACAACGGATCTCTTACTTAGCCGTACCGTTCCGGGTACATCAGGTTTAGCTGAATTTGGAGGAGGGCAGGCGTCTACAATCTATCAGAATATAGGGGCGGTGTCTAACCAAGGGATCGAGGTATATGTGAACTCGAACAATTTAATTGGCGATTTTAGCTGGAAATCGATCTTGGTTTTCGCTAAGAATAAAAACAAAATTCTTGATCTGGGTGAAGGAGTAGACCAAATTATTCCGGTAATCTCGCAGCCATCTATTGCCAAAGTGGGATATCCGTTGGGCTCGTTTATCGTTTATCAGACCGATGGAATCATTCAAGAAGGTGATGTTGCGTTGACGCCACAGCAGAACAAAAGTCCTGGTGGGCAAAAATATAAGGATATAGATGGTGATGGGCAGATTACACAGGCCGGCGATCGGGTGGTGATCGCAAACCAACCTGGATTTACAGCCGGGCTTACCAACAATTTTTCATATAAGGGCTTTGACTTATCCGTTTTCTTCCAGAGTTCGGTAGGGGGGAAGATTTACAATGCTAACCGTGCTAATTTAGAGCTGGGTACGGGTTATGTGAATGCTTCAAAGGAATTATTGAACCGTTGGACGCCGACTAATATCGATACCGATGTAAAAGCGGCCTTTCAGGATCCTGCAATCACTATTTCAGACCGTTTCATTGAAAGCGCGACCTATCTCCGTTTGAAGAATCTCTCTTTTGGGTATACGCTTCCGAAGCGGTTTTTTGGAAGATCAGGTTTCGATTCATTACGAATTTACCTATCCGCACAAAATCTGTGGACGTGGACCGATTATACCGGTTTTGACCCTGAAGTTAGTTTAAACGAACAATCCTTGATCAACAAGGGAATTGACCAGGGAGTTTATCCCAACAGCCGCTCTTTTCAACTTGGACTTTCATTAGCTCTATAAATAATAGCATTAACCATGAAAATAGTTAACTATATCGCATTACTTTTTATCGGACTCGGTTTTTCTTCCTGCCAGAAATTTCTGGAAGAAGAACCAGCTTCCGTTATATCAGAAGATCAATTTTACAAGACGCAAGACGATGCGCTAAATGCAGTCAACGCGGTTTATTTTTTTCTAAACTCGGGTGGATCATCTGTTCAATCGCCCTATAATACGTTATTTAATACAGGAATGAACATGGCCGGAGATGACGAGGATCCGGGACCGGGGGCCACCAATCCAGATGTACGATCGCTTTCCGTTCTAGCGCACTCGTCCACCAATTTAAGGATTTATGAGATCTGGCAACAGCATTATGCGGCCATCAAGCGAGCAAATGTGGCATTAGCAAAAATACCGGAAATAGATTTCGATGCCCATTTAAAAAACAGACTGCTCGCAGAAACTAAATTCTTACGAGCCCTATATTATTTTAATTTGGTGCGCTTATATGGTGACGTTCCGTTAGTTCTCAATTATGAAACTTATATTGATGCGAATGATTATGCCATTGCACGTACGCCTAGCGCGGAAGTTTATGCGCAGATCGAAAAAGACTTAAAGGAAGCTGCTGACGTATTACCTGACGGTTATGCATCCCCGGATGTTGGGCGCGCTACAGCGGGAGCGGCAAAGGCCCTGCTAGCGAAGGTTTATCTCATAAAGGCTTCACTACCGCTGAAATTGGAAGAGAATTATGCAAACGCTGTTTTGACAGCAGAAGAGGTGCTTTCTGCTCAGGATGGTGGTACGGGGAATTATGGATATGATCTTTTTGAAGACTATGCGGAGGTATTTCTCCCCGATTTCAAAAATGGAAAGGAACACATCTTCTCGGCCCAATTTAAGTCCAACTCCCTCAATCAGGGGAACAATGAGAATCCACGTGCGATATTGAGCGGTGTACCAGGCTTGAGAGGAAATTATGCCCATATGGTTCGCTATTATAAAGAAGGTAACGATAATTACTTTAGCATCTATAAATTATATCAACCTTCCGATAAACGTCGATCGGCTACCTTTGTTACCAGTTTTACCAGTCCGACAAACGGGCGGCAATATGCACTTCCATTAAATAATCCGGCGGTACCTGGTGATTCGACTCCATTTTTTCATAAGTGGTGGGATCCCAATTCCACGGCGGTGCCAAGTGAATCGGCGGCCAATGTGCCCATTATTCGATACGCGGAATTATTGCTGATTCATGCGGAGGCAGAGAATGAGCAAAATGGCCCTACAGCAAAGGCTTATCAATCCATTAACCGTGTTCGTGAACGGGCCGGTTTGCCTAACCTAACGCCCGGGCTCAATAAAGATCAATTTCGTGATTCGGTCTATCTTGATCGAAGGCTGGAGCTGGTATATGAATATCAGCGTTGGTTTGACCTGATCAGGGAGAAAGATGCCGCGGGTAACAGCATTTTTGTAAAGAGCCTTCATAAGGTCGGTAAAACCAATGCTGCAGAAAAACATCGGTTGTATCCGATCCCACAATCCGAGATCGACAATAACCATCTTCTCACACAGAATCCCGGATTTTAATAATGAATTTTTATCAAGTACAAGAAAGACCTCCAATTATCAAATGTTATGAACCGTCCATATTTAAAATTTCATCACACAGAGAAATGTAAATTTTGAATATGGTAAGCTCCATCTAACTGATGGATAAAAAATTATTTACAGATGAAACGAATAATGAATACCACTGTTTTTTTGCTCACCGCATTTTCCGTGGTTCAGGGGCAAAACATTTCCCAACAACAGGAACCTTTTAAAGGGCTGGTTGGTACAAATTACGCAAACTCAAAGGAAGCTTGGGTTGATCCCGTCAAGGCACCTGCGAACACACCGAATGTAATTTGGATTTTATTAGACGATGTTGGCTTTGGTGCAAGCAGTACTTTTGGTGGATTAATCAGTACGCCGACTTTTGACAGTCTTGCGAATAATGGCTTACGGTATACCAATTTTCACACGGCAGCCATCTGTGCACCGACACGCGCCGCGCTTTTAACCGGCCGTAATCATCATCGCGTGCATGAGGGTGGATTCTCCCACCGATGGTCTGCTTTTGGGTTTCCCGGTTGGGATGGTCGAATACCCGCTGATAAAGGAACCATAGCAGAAATATTAAGAGAACAAGGTTATAGTACCTTTGCTGTCGGAAAGTATGGACTGACACCGGATCAAGATGCCACAGATGCAGGCCCTTTCGATCGATGGCCTTCGGGTAAAGGTTTTGAGCATTTCTTTGGCTTTCTGGGTTCGGCAACAGATCAATATACCCCCGATCTGGTAGAGGATAATGCCCACGTTGCACCAGATGGCAGGCATTTGAGTGCGCAAATAACGGATAAAGCGATTCGTTTTATCGATCGGCAAAAAAGTGCTGCACCGGATAAACCTTTCTTTTTGTACTACGCACCAGGTGCGACTCACTCACCACATCAGGTGGAAGCTAAATGGCGGGATTTATATAAAGGGAAATTTGATAAAGGATGGGACGATTATCGTACACAGGTGTTTAAAAGACAAAAAGAATTGGGGATCATCCCGAAAAATGCGACCTTGCCTGCCAGAAACCCCTATATCAAAGCCTGGGATAAATTATCAGCTGACGAAAAGAAAGTCTATGCTCGGTTCTTTGAGGTCTATGCGGGTTATCTGACCTATACCGACTATGAAGTAAGTCGTTTGGTCAATCATCTAAAGGAAATTAATCAACTGGATAATACCCTCATATTGGTGGTATTAGGTGATAATGGTGCCAGTAAAGAAGGGACCTTATATGGTACGATTAAACGATCACCTGCCGCTGCTTTGCAGCAAGATCTGAGTGAAGAAGAGGCTCTCCAGACCCATTTAGCGAATTTTGATCTGATTGGTACACCACAGGCGACAAATGGTAACTATCCCTTGGGATGGGCGCAGGCTGCAAATACACCATTTAAATATTGGAAACAGGATGCACATGCTGAAGGAGGAACGCGGAACCCTTTGATCGTTTTTTATCCGAAATCGATTGAAGAAAAAGGAGGAATACGGACTCAATATGGTCATGTGAACGATTTACTGCCGACGACCTTGGAATTCCTAAATATAAAAGCGCCGGAGTCAATTCGAGGCGTTAAGCAGGATTCTATCCAAGGAACTTCTTTGCTTTACTCTTTTGCGGATAAGCAGGCACCATCTCGTCATTCTGTTCAGTATTATTACATTTTTGGTTCGCGAGCGATCTACAAAGATGGTTGGAAAGCCAGCTTAGCATTTAAAATTGCTGATAATAAAGGCGGAAAAAGCCGTAATGTCAGTTTTGATAATGCCAATCACATTGATTGGCAGTTGTTCAATCTGGATGAGGATTTTAATGAACAACATGATTTAGCTAAGAAAAATCCGGCAAAGCTTGAAGAGTTGAAAGCATTGTTTGAAACAGAAGCTAAGCGAAACAATATCTATCCTTACATAACTTGGGATGACGTTGCCGATCGACGCAATACGTTAAGTAAGCAATAAAATGAAGTGACAAAGATTATCATGTCTCAGAAAAACATTTATTTTTTAAACTATTTAACTATGAAACAGCTTATTTTATCGATGCTCCTGCTAATTGTAGGCCATGCTGTTCTCGGGCAGGAAAAAACGGATTCTCACTACTTGGCTTTTGAACAAAAGCTCATGGATGCAGGACCACAAGCACAAATTCTTGACGCACGTTCGGAAGAAGAATACGCGCAAAATCGCGTTCCAGGGGCAGTAAATATTCCTACTGAAGCCATGGTCGATAAGGTCGGTGCCCACCTGGACAAAAGAAAACCCGTATTTATTTACTCGATTGGAAACGGACGAAGTGCAAAGGTTGCACGTCATTTACGCGGGATCGGTTTTGCGGAAGTGTATGAATTTCCGGGAGGACTGAGTAAATGGATCGCGCGAGGAAAACCGGTCCTCTCCACGGGGGGTGAAGGTCTTTCACTCGCTGCTTTTAATGAGCAAATAAGCGCAGACAAATTGGTTCTGGTAGAGGTGGGATCCCGTTATTGCGGCGGATGTAAAAAATTGAAACCGATTGTCGCATCGCTTGTTGCGCAAAACCAATCTTTGGTAAAGTTAGTCGATATAGAAGCCTATGAAAATAAAAAACTGATTCAGGAGCTGGCCGTGGACGCGCTTCCCACGCTGATTTTGTACAAAGGGAATAAAGTAATATGGAGAAAGCAAGGCCTGAGCTCAAAAGATGAAATTAACGAAGAGCTGCGTAAACATAAAATATAGCGACATGACGTTTCAGGATTTTATTTTATTAATCAAGAAGGTATCAGTGGGAGTGGTCATTACCCTTGTACCTGCTGTTATTATATTGCTCCTGATTGGTGTACTTCAGCTCCTGCTCAGCTAATACAGGAAATCAATGTACGATTTGTATAGAAAATATAAATCGTGTCCGTGTTTGAAATTGAACTAATTATTTACAGATGAAACTAGAAAAAGAAGTGAAAGATAGGATGATAAGGAACATTTTGCTAAGTCTATTTATTTATGCATTACCTATTTTATTAATGTTTCTTTATTTCTATCTCACAGGGCAAAAACCATGGATAAAGTAACAAGGTTAAAATTCTAATCAATTAGATCATGATACAATTTATTGAAGCCATATTTGAAAATTTAAATACCTGGGGTTTTGCGGCGCTTACCCTGATCATCGGTGTCATCGAGTTTTCCCTGGGCCTTTATGGGAAGAATTGGAACCGAAACGAAAAACTACTCGATTTAGTCTGTTATGCGTTACCTAGACTGGTAACTAGGCCATTAGTGGCTTATTTTGGGTTGAAATTTTTACCTTATTTATTACCACACGGTAAAGATGCATTAACTTGGGTACCCTTTTTCTGGGGCTTTGTGATCATTTGCATTTATGATGACTTAACACAATATTGGTATCATCGGCTTCACCATGAGATCCCTTGGTTGTGGCGATTTCACAGAACACATCATTCTGCTCCTTACATGGGAATGTCTATGGCTTCCAGACAGAATGTTATCTATACCATTTTTTTCTCGCAGACCTACTTGACAACCATTTTAGTCTATCTGGGTTTAGGATATCCCGCTTTATTCGCTAAAGGCATCAAGTCGCTTATTACTAAGATGGCACACTCAAGCATTAAATGGGATAAACCCTTTTATGAAAAGAAGTGGCTTCAGCCCATTGCTTGGGTAATGGAAAGGGTCATTTCGACCCCCGCAACCCACCATGCGCATCATGCTGATACGACGGATGACGGCGTTGGCTATTATAAGGGGAATTTTGGTAATATGTTTTTCTTCTGGGATATGCTCTTTGGTACAGCGCTAATCACCCGGCAGTATCCGAAATCATACGGGATATCCCATTATGAAGGGGATGAATGGTATGCGCAGTTCCTTTGGCCCCTATTAAAGTCGAGCGTACCTGGAAGTGAGCTGGCTGCGAGCGGACCGATGGTAAGAGCAGATGTCAAAGCAAGTGACGAACGGTTTGACAGTGAAAAAGAGGAACCAGACTTACCTCTGGAAACGAATCCGATTGAACAGCGATTGATCACCTAAATGGTGATCGGAGAAAGGATTTTTTAAAAAATCCTTTCTCCTTTTAACATATTATGATAGTTTTGGTTTCAATACTAATCAGATACTAAAAAAATGAATGAAGGATTAACATCAGGCGAAACGGTTCTCCAAGAACAAGATTTATCGCCCGAATTGCAAAACCTGCCCAAGCGGAATTTTCTTACAGAAGATTGGACAGTGGTCATATTGGGTTTTATTATTATCGGCCTAGCTATTTTAGGCTTTCATGTTGAAGCACCCAAATACAAATGGTCCGACACCGCTGGTTTAACTTCCGTGTTTGCCGGAGAAAACCTGTTTAAATTGTTGGGGCAACTTATTTTTACGTTTGTGCTCCTCATTTTAGGAGGATTGCTAACCGGTAGAAAGGTAAAACCGTATTTATTGGGTTTTCCCGTGGTCTTTTTCTTAACAGCCTTCGCCTTGTTATTAGCGGGCAATCGAACCATGGAAGACCTGGGTTTAGAAGCTGTCATTTTTAGTTTGTTTGTAGGGTTGTTGGTAGGCAATACCATTAAGCTACCGGTTTGGCTTAAGGAAGCCTTATCTGCTGAACTTTTGGTGAAAATCGGTTTGGTTTTGCTCGGAACGAACGTGATTTTTTCCGATATTCTGAAAGCAGGATCACTCGGTCTTATCCAATCGTTGGTTGTTGTTTTATCGGTGTGGTATTTCTCTTTTTGGTTGTGCAAGAAATTTAAGATAGATGAAGAACTAGGCTTAATGTTATCCAGCGCCGTCTCTATTTGTGGCGTTTCGGCTGCTATTGCCACTTCAGGGGCCATACAGGGTGATTCAAAAAAATTGTCCTACGTAGTGTCTATGGTACTTATTACGGCAATTCCGATGATGATTTTTATGCCTTATATAGCGAACTATTTCGGTTTTTCGGAAGAAGTGACCGGTGCTTGGCTGGGGGGAAGTATCGATACTTCTGGAGCGGTTGTCGCTTCAGGTTCTTTAGTGGGTGAAACCGCATTAAAAATAAGTACGATTGTGAAGTTTTCCCAAAATGTATTGTTGGGCGTAGCTGCGCTTGCCATTTCTGTTTATTGGACATATACCAATCACCCGGCAGGACAGGGTGCTGCAAGTAAACCCAGTTTAGGCGTGATCTGGGAGCGCTTCCCTAAATTTGTGCTTGGTTTTATAGGTGCATCCCTCTTGTTTTCGTTTTTTTTACAAGCAGACACAGTAGCCGCCGTAAAGGGAGATATAAAAAGCATACAAGGCTTATGGTTTGCGCTGGCGTTTACCAGTATTGGCTTGGAAACTAATTTCAAGGATTTAATCCGAGAAAATAGCAAAAGACCCTTTTGGGTTTTTCTAATTGCCCAACTATTTAATATCATCATCACATTGATATTGGCGATGCTTCTTTTTGGATAAGACCATAGCAAAATGCCTATATTTTATAGTGCGAAAGTAAATAGAAGATTAATTAGCATAAGCGGTATTAAAAAGCAATTATGAATAAGTGTGGAAATCGGTGGATTCAAATTTTTGTTGGTGTAGCGGGGCTATTATCGGGTTGTCAATCAACCACAGACAAAGAAGCGGATAAAAAGGATTCGGTGGCAATGTGCGTATCCGAAGGGATACCATCACGGGCTGCTGCGGTCAAAAAAACGCAAGAAAATTTATTGCAAGGAGCCGATGATGGAAAGATGGTTTTTATTAAGGGAGGAGCTTTTCAAATGGGCTCGGGTGAATTTGCTGATACACAACCAATACACGAGGTAAGCGTAAATGATTTTTGGATGGATGAGCATGAAGTAACCAATGCACAATTTGCCAAATTTGTAGAGGCTACAGGCTATGTTACCGTTGCTGAAAGAGCGTTAAATCCGGCGGATTTCCCAGGGGTCTCACGGGACTTGCTCGTTCCCGGTTCAGCAGTTTTTACACCCCCTAAAGAACCGGTGAATTTAAATAACCATTTACAGTGGTGGAAGTATGTGCCGGGCGCGTCATGGCGGCAACCCAAGGGGCCGGGAAGTGACATTAAGGGAAAGGAGGATGAGCCGGTTGTTCAGATAAGTTATGAAGATGCTGAGGCTTTTGCTAAATGGGCTGGAAAACGCTTACCAACAGAAGCCGAATGGGAATACGCTGCGCGCGCAGGACAGGTTGGGAAAAAATATTATTGGGGAGATGAATTAAAGCCTCAAGGTAAATGGGTGGCCAATACCTATCAAGGAAATTTCCCCGTAAGCAACGCGGCTGAAGATGGTTTTGTGGAATTAGCACCTGTTAAATCCTTTCCTGCAAATGCATTCGGTTTGTACGATATGGAAGGAAATGTATGGGAATGGTGTGCCGATTTATATCGCCCGGATGCTTATGTGCATGCGGAACGGAATAACCCCAAAGGTCCGAGTGATAGCTATGATCCTGACGAACCCGGACTGGTGAAGCGTGTTCAACGTGGAGGCTCGTTTTTGTGTAATGATCAGTATTGTGAGCGTTATAAAGCGGGTAGTAGAGGAAAAGGCGAGGTTAGTAGCGCTAGTAATAATTTAGGTTTCCGATGTGTACAAGATAAAGCACCTTAATAATAGTTGGGAGTTGCCGGTTGCGGGTTGGGGACGTTACTCGTCCATCGGAATGACTTGCTTTAGCTTCTGACCAGATTGGCTATCCTTACAGATCAATTCAATATAATCGACATTCGGCTTAAAAAGGGAACCGCCATTAATGCGTACAAATATGCTTTCGACGATGGCCGGCTTGTTATTTATCGACGTGAAGGCTTCATATTGCTTGCTTAACGGACAATAAGCAAGGCGAAAAGGAATGCTTTTACAGGAAGTTAAACGGATTTCGTATTCATTATCGTTTAATTTTTTATGATCAATTCCGTATGCAAATTTTCGTTGTATATAAGATAAATCTTTTCGCTCCCCATCTTCTTCGTATAAAATCCAGTAAGCGTTAACTGGATTGCTTTCGTCGATTTTGCCATCTTTCTTATTCAAGGTGTAAACGATTGTATTTTTATTTGGATCTCGTTGTAGATAAAACAACTGCTCTTTTTCCTTCGGAATCGGCAGTTTTGTTTTATCCACTTGATTACTTGAAGTATTGTCTTGTGCATAGGTGTGGTTGCCACAAAAAGAGGATGCAACTAATAATAAAACAAAAGTTTTCATAGGTCATTGGTTTATATGATACTTTAATTTATTATTTATTTATTTGAATAATATAGAAGCAAGCTTTATACCAAACTTACCTAAATTGTCCTGTATTCGCAAATCACAAAAACAGCACAACCCGTATCACGACGAATTTCCGGTCATCTTCTTCCTCACAACACTTCGAACTCAGGTTTATAAGCCGGACAGCATTGCAGATGCTTTTTAAGAAAAATCAAGGTAGGTGTTGATGGTTAGTAGAGCCGTTTTGTTAACTGCTCTTCTACGGCGCGGAAAACCTGAATGGGTTTATGATTACGCCAATTCATGTCATCGAGGTGACCGCCAAAATTGATGAAGTAGTCGATGTTGGAATTTTTAAATTCTTCAATCACATGTTGCCTGAAATTAAGACCTGCTATCCAGCCGTCTTCGATTTCCTGAAACCACTCTTCATAATAGCAATCATCGGATGCATGGTAGTTTAAAATGTTCTCACCAATAAGGATAAATTTATTGATTCCCTGAGCGATCATCAATTCGATAACCTCTCGTTTAAGTAGCATAATATCATTGTTAATCGCATCATTCCACTCGCCAATCATTTCAATAATAGCATATTGGTGATCGTAATCAGCGAAAAGTATTTTCAAGTATAAGGTGTTGGAGCCAAAGTAATCCCATTGAGGGTGCAATAAGAAGTTGTAAATTTGCTTGTCGAATTCAAATTCGCTATACTCTGTTCCATAAAAGGGCGAAAGTTCATCTTCTGACGCAATGTAATCGTCTCGCCACCGGTAAAAAGGTTCAATCTCGTGCATTGTTTGTTGGGGATTTTACCATTAAAGAACTTGTTCTCTGCAATAAACATTGTTGACTGGTTTGTATAACGGAGCGATTCAACAGGGTTGTTAAAACACGGCCAAACAATAGTATTTTCAATGCAAACTTAGATAAAATTGGTTTCATATACAATAAGACTTCAGCCTAAAAGTACATGATAATTGCTGCAAAAAAACTTCTCCATAACCGAGAATAACTAAGGGTGTTTAGCCCTGTAAAGTCCCTCCTTTCTGTTATAATTTCTTTATTATCGTTAACTTAGCAGCACTAAAACAATATGAGTCCCGAAACTAGAAAAAACGTACTGATTGCTGCTACCTATGCCGGGGTACTTTTTGTCGGATTGTTGTTGGGGCAGAGTTTTGTTGACGAAGAGTCAAAGAATTCTTCTGGAATCCTACCTTCCGTTTTGGTTGATAAAAGTGGGAAACTACAGCGATTGATTCAGGTTGTAAATGATCGATATGTGGATGTAGTAGGTGTTGATACGCTTCAGGATTTTGCGATTAAACAAGTTCTATCTCATTTGGATCCACACTCGACCTATATGCCGCCAAATTTGGCGAAGGCGATGGGAGAGGAACTAAATGGTAGTTTTGACGGTATTGGTTTAGAGTATTATCGTTTACGCGACACCCTGATGATCACTTCGCTCACTTCGAATGGACCTGCCGAGAAGGCCGGTGTAAAAATTGGGGATAAATTAATTGGAGTCGATGATAAGCCAATTTCAGGGGTTAATATGAAAGAACAGGAGGTAGCGGCCAGAGTGAGAGGAAAAAGAGGAAGTACCGTTAATCTCTGGGTCAATCGTAATGGTATTGATTTAACAGAACCGATTAAAGTAACCCGTGATAAGATAGTTGTAAGCAGTGTTGATGCAGCTTATATAATTGATACAGCCATTGCCTATATAAAAATCAAGCGCTTCGGCGCACAAACTGCAAGTGATTTTCGGAAGAATTTAAATCGGATGAAGCAATATGGTGTGGATAAGCTGATCGTTGATTTAAGAGAAAATGGTGGAGGCTACTTACGGGCTGCGACAGCCCTGGCAAGTGAGTTTTTTAAGGAAAAGAAACTGTTAGTATATACCCAGGGAGCGCATGAATCTCGAACCGAATATTATTCAAAAGGGGATGGTGTTTTTGAAGAAGGTAAACTCGCCATTTTAATCGATGAGCGTTCGGCATCCGCTAGCGAAATTGTAGCAGGAGCGGTACAAGATTTGGATCGGGGCACCGTTGTTGGAAGACGCTCCTTCGGAAAAGGGCTTGTGCAAGATCAATATGATTTTGATGATGGATCGGCGGTTAATTTAACAATTGCAAGATACTATACCCCTTCGGGCAGAAGTATTCAAAAGTCTTATAAGGATGGGCTCGAGAAATATTTCAATGAAATCAATCGTAGGTATGTTTCCGGTGAATTGACGCAGGAAGAAAACAAGAGTTCGCTTGACAGTACATTGTTGAAAGGAATGCTCTATCATACGAGTGCAGGTCGTCCTATTTACGGTGGGGGCGGTATTATGCCCGACATCTATGTGCCCATCGATACCCTGGGTGCAAATAGTTTCTATAAAAAGGTGCTAAAAGCCAATCTTATCAATGACTATGTTTATAGTAACCTGGTTTCAACGGTGCCTGACTTTTCTATTGACCATTTTTTGACACACTATAGTTTACCAAAGCATACGTATGGTCATTTTGTGGAGCTAGCTAGACGAAAAGAAATTGAGTTCAATAATAAAGAGGCTGAGATTGCTCGTCAGCTTATAGAGCTTGATATGAAGGCGTTGATAGCCCGATTTTTCTTCGGGAGTGAAGCTTATTTTAAGATAAAAAATGAGTCGGATCACATGCTTGCCCGTACCATCGAAACACTGAAGCGGTGATTTTTTTTCGATAACGTTCTCGCTAATTTCATTCTGAATTTTTGCCATTAAGGCCATTTTCTCATTTTTTTGAGTATAACAAAGGGATTGATCCCTTGTATTACCAACCCTAAGTGAGAAGTTATGAAAAGAAACGTGCCTTTTTGTATGTACATCAGTCGTTATTGGCTGATGGTGACATTACTCTATTTACCCTTTTTTATTCGTGCCCAAGACCAGCAGGATATAAAAGGGATTGTGAACAGTCAGTCTGAAAAAATGCCTATTCCAGGTGTGAGTGTAAAAGTAAAAGGGTCACAGCAAGGCACATCTACCGATACAGATGGGCGTTTTGTTGTAAGGGCCAAGGTAGGGGATGTACTGGTCTTTACTTCTGTAGGCTATAAACTGAAGGAAATTACGATAGCAAATGCGGACGTTCTGCAAGTGTCTCTAGCAGATGATGCCGCTGAGCTGAATGAGGTAGTGGTGACCGCATTGGGGATAGAGCGACAAACACGAACCTTGACTTATGCGACTCAACAAATTGGAGGTGACCAGCTGAATGAAGTTCGGGACAATAGCGGGAATGTGATGAATAGCCTGAGTGGAAAGGTGGCTGGGGCCGTTATCACACCAGCAGCAACGGGGCCAGGTAGTGCTGCGCGGGTTGTATTACGAGGAAATCGTTCGATCAGTGGTAACAATAACGCCCTGATCGTAGTTGATGGAGTGCCTATTGACAACTCTTCGGCACCTCAGCCGACCGGTGATTTTAATACCTATGGATCCAGTGATGGTGCTGCTAATATCAATCCAGATGATATTGAATCTATCAATGTGTTGAAAGGGCCATCTGCTGCTGCATTATATGGGAGTAGAGCGGCAAACGGTGCTTTAATTATTACGACAAAATCAGGTAAAAGTGGTAAAATGGCCATCGATTATAACGGTGGTTTTTCCGTCGATCAGCCGAATTTATTAATGCGCTTTCAAAATACCTATGGCAGGGGGAGTGGTGGTGAAGCCTCCTCGAATGTCGGAGAAAGCTGGGGCGCGCCAACCCAAACTTATCCGGATAATGTTCGGAGTTTCTTCCGAACGGCAAATTCCTACAACAATGCCGTTAGTTTCTCTGGTGGTACAGAGAATATGCAGGGTTTCTTATCCTATACAAATAATGCAAATGGCGGTATTATGAAGGGAAACGACCTGGATCGGAATACGCTTAATCTACGATTGAATACCAAACTATTGCCGAAGTTGACCACCGACGCAAAGATTACTTATGTTAATCAGTCGATTAAAAATAAGCCACGACTGGGGGATACCGGAACACCGATGGAGGCCTATATTATGCCAAGAGATATGGCTGAAGAAGAATTGAAGGATTTTGAATCTACCAATCCCGTTACCGGAGAACCTGTACGTAAATATTGGATAAATTCTTCCATTTTTGATAATCCATATTGGGATATAAATCGTACTTCGGTTAACGAAGAACGTAATCGGATTACCTTACTGGGATCGGTTAAGTATGAGCTTACAGATTGGCTCAGCGTGATGGGGCGTTATAGCTTGGATCGTTACGATGATAAAATTGATGGTTCGTTTTATGACGGAACCATTTCCCTCGGGAATGTGTTACCCGGGGGCCAGTATTACGAGACGAATCTAAGTAGATGGGAACGAAATATTGATATATTGGTTTCAGGACGTAATAAATTGACCGAAGACCTGAATATTTCGTATAATGTTGGTGCCAGTTTATTGAATCGCAAAAATACCAGCTCTCAAGATATGGCGAATGGTCTACGCGTGCCGAATCAGTTTAGCTTAGCCTTTGCTACGACGCCGGCCTTTAATACCTTGTTAGCTGTGGAACGTGAAATGCAATCCGTATATGGAAATGTACAGTTTGCTTACAAAGATTATTTGTATTTAGACGCAACGGCACGGAACGATTGGTCGTCTACTTTACCTTCGCCCCATAGTTATTTTTATCCGTCAGTGGGTTTATCGGGCATATTGTCTGATGCCTTTGCCCTTCCGTCTTGGATCTCCCTTGGGAAATTAAGGGCTTCCTATACACAGGTTGGTAATGATGCAGAAACCAATTTGCTGCGACAACTTTACAATTATAGCCTGGGTGCCGGCGCTGGTTTTATCAGTCGAAATTCAACCCGAGCCATTCCGGATTTAAAACCTGAAATTACCCATGCACTTGAATTTGGTACTGAATGGAAATTTTGGAATAACCGAGTAGGAATTGATGCAACAATTTATAAAACGAATTCTAAGAACCAACTTCTCTTTGTTGATTTGCCTCCTGCGAGCGGTTATAGCAGGCAATACATCAATGCAGGAGATATAGAAAATAAGGGGATAGAGTTACAATTGACGGGCACACCGGTACAAGGCGAACAATTTTCTTGGAATACCAATATCAATTTTGCTCGAAATATTAATAAGATCGTAGCGCTAACGCCCGAAGTTGAGCAGGCGAATATTTCAGCAAGTGCCCGGCTCGCCTCTGTTGTAGCTCGGGTTGGTGGATCCTATGGAGACCTTTACGGCTTCGCTTGGGCAAAAGATGCAAATGGCAATCATATTGTTAATGAAAATGGATTACCTGTCGTCGAAAACAACCAGAAATTAGGGAATTTTAATCCAACCTTCATGCTTGGATGGACCAATAACTTTAAGTACAAAAAATTTTACTTGTCTATGCTGATCGATGGCCGAGTAGGCGGGGAGCTGGTGTCAGGTACAGATTCGTTTTTGGGCGCCTATGGTTTGGGTGATTTTACAGAAGAATGGCGAGATGGAGGCTTAGTGCTTCCAGGGGTAAAAGCAGATGGGTCGGTAAATACAACGGCCATTACGGCTCAACAGCTTTGGACGACCGTTTCGCAAAACGGTCGTGCCGCCTGGGGAGAATTTTTTACCTATAGTACAACTAATTTTAGAATGCGGGAAATTTCATTATCATACGATTTTGATCTCAATCTACCGCATCTAAAAAATGTGCGCGTGGCTTTAGTGGGTCGAAACCTTTTCTTCTTTTATCGAGGGAAAGCGAAGCTAGATCTACCAGGTATTTCCAGAACGATTCCAATTGATCCGGAAGCGGCATTAGGAGCCGGAAATTACCAAGGGGTAGAGGCTGGATTGTTGCCGGCTGTTAGGAGTTTTGGCTTAAATTTAAAAGCTTCCTTTTAGGCATTGGTCCATGATTTAATAGCGTAGGGTAAAATCATAAAACGAAGAAAAATGAATAAATTAATAATATATGGTATAGGGCTGCTGTTGCTTAGCTCTTGTACAAAAGATTTTGATGATCAAAATAGCGATCCCAATGTATTGACCGAAGTAGGGGCCAGAGAAATGCCTTTTATGTTTGCGAAAGCACAATCTTCCGGTGCGATGGATAGAAGTTTTTATCAAACTGTTCAAAATCTTGGGGCCGATCTTTACGCGCAATATTTTTCATTAACATCTACGTCTTTTCAAACAGATCGCTATGTGTTTAATCCCGATTGGCAGACACGTTTTTATACGGTGGTATATGTGAATACGGCACCTCAATTAAAATTCATAATCGACAATGCTGAACCGGGGTCGGGGGAGCAAGCACTTGCGAATATATGGTGGGTATATACTTTTCATCGTTTAACGGATCATTTTGGTCCGATTCCCTATTTCAACGCCTTAGAATCTGTTCAATCAGTGGCGTACGATGGGCAAGATGTGATTTATGATGATTTCTTTAAGCGTCTCACGCAAGCTGTAGCGGATCTAAAAGCACTGGGAAGCGGCACACGTATATTTCAGGGTTACGAGCTGATGTACGATGGCAATGTAGATTATTGGATTCGTTTTGCCAATACATTGCGTTTACGTTTAGCATTGCGGATTTCAAAAGTCGATCCAACGCGTGCTAAATCAGAGGCGGAGGCGGCTGTGCAAAGCGGTATACTAACCGATAACGAGCAGAATGCGAGTTTGACGAAAGCACTGGTAGGAAATGATACCAATGGCTTGTCACAAGTAGCAGCGTGGAATGAATTTGCGATGAGTTCTACTATTGCCTCCTATTTAAAAGGCTATGAAGATCCAAGAATGGGCTTGTTTTTTCAGCCGGATGTTACCAATAAACAATATAATAGCTTGAGAAATGGCTTGTCAGCTACTGCATTGGGCAACAGTCGCAATACAAGTGCGCAAAACTCGAATGTAGGCACCGGTTGGGTTACTTGGGATGAAAATGCAGCCTCATGGACCCCTGTTTTAGAAAGACGCCATCCAGTTATGAACGCCGCGGAAGCCTGGTTTTTAAGAGCGGAAGGAGCTTTGAACGGATGGAACATGGGAGGGACTGCACAAGAATTGTACGAAGAGGGGATCCGTAAAAGTCTGGGACAATGGGGTGTTGATGCTAGTACGATTGATGCATATATGATGTCAGCGCTAATACCTGTAGCCCCGGGTGATGCAAATAATTCACCGGCGGTTTCTTCAACACCCGTTCATTGGTCAGCAGACGAATCGGTCGAACGTGAGCAGATCGGTACTCAAAAATGGTTAGCTATTTTTCCGGATGGTATGGAAGCTTGGGCTGAATTTAGACGTACGGGTTATCCGATTATGTATCCAGTGGTACAGTCAGATAACAGCAGTATTCCTAGTGGGAGCTTTGTGAAACGCTTACCTTACCCGGTTTCGGAAGGCATTGCCAATAAAGAGGCTTTGGAAAAGGGAAGACAATTACTTGGTGGAGCCGATAACGGCGCAACGAGCTTATGGTGGGATGTTGATTAAGTAGAAAAACTGAATGTCATTACATGCAAGCTGAAATTCCAAGCGTATTCAAGAAGAGCGATAGAAAGCCCGATTTTATCTCGCAGCATTATCGAGATTTAGCAGCCCATGCATCGAAGGATTGTATTCAATCTAGTAGAAATGAGGAATGGGGGAGCTTGGCCACGAAGTTGAAGCAGAAGCTCATTAAACAGACCAAGTTAAGCTTTTTTAATGCATTGGATTTTGATTTGAAAGAAACGGCAGAGATTGAGCAGCCAAGGTTTAAAATCAAGAATATAGCTTTTCAAACCCGGCCATCCGTTTATGCAACAGGTAATCTTTATTTGCCGAAAATTGCAGGACCGCTACCGGCAATTTTGCTTAGCCACGGACATTGGGAGGGGGCAAGAAATGCTTACCTATTTCGCCAAGCGGCGCAGCATTTTGCAAAGGCGGGTTATGTTGTATTAACGATGGACGCATGGGGTGCCGGCGAACGGTGCAGTGAGGTGAATAGGGAAGAATATCATGGAGGGAATTTAGGTGCGGCTCTTTTTAATATCGGAGAAACATTAATGGGAATGCAGCTTACCGACAATGTACGGGCTTTGGATTTTTTATGCTCGCTTCCATCAGTGGATCCGGAAAGAATAGGAGTCACGGGCGCCAGTGGAGGGGGAAATCAGGCAATGTGGTTAGCAGCCCTAGATGAGCGTGTCAAAGCAGCTGTTCCGGTGGTAAGTGTGGGAACCTTTGAATCCTACGTGATGAATAGCAATTGTGTTTGTGAACTCTTGCCGAATGGCTTGACTTTTTCCGAAGAATCACTTGTATTAGGACTGGTGGCACCTCGAGCGCTTAAAATATTGAGCGCATTAGGGGAAGATAATTCTGCCTTTTATCCTAAGGAGATGCTGCGTTCCTATGAATATGCACAAGAACTATATAATAAAACAGGAGCAGCAGATAAGTTAGCCTATGAATTATTCGAGCAGGAACATACCTATTCTATCGAAATGCTTCGCGTCGCCATCAAATGGTTTGACCTTCATTTGGAAAATACGTCTACGTCAGAAAGGCTAAAAGGGCTCGAAACGGAAGCATTATTGGATCAAGAATTATTAAGGACCTATAGGAAGGGAAGGCCGGCTTTAGTGGAAACCACGGGACATTTTTGTCTTCATCGGGGTGTTCTATTGCGTAGCAAAAGTTTAGCTGAAAATGTGCCCTGCCTTACGAAGTTAAACGAATTAGCGAAACTCATCGGACAGGTGGAACAGAAAACACTCAAACAGGTAACAGGGAAAAAGGATAACGAATGGCAAAAAATAGTTTTGACTTGCTCAACCGGCCAAGAAATCCCTTTACTGCTATATGAACCTAAAGAACGAATTACATGCTGCAAAGTTGTTTTTCATGGAGACGGAAAAGGAGCGACTCCGGTGAAGCTGATGAAGGACGCCCAAGAAGAAGGCCACGTGCTGGTATTAGTGGATCTATGGGGCTTAGGTGAGCAAGCTTCAGTAGAAGCTAGTAAGAATGACGAAGGATTGCCCAAATTTCACACCTTGTCGCGTTCTGCCTTATGGTTAGGACGGACAGTACTTGCTGAGTGGTTGTCAGATATGGAGCTTATATATCATTGGTTAATCAAGCGCGGGATGCAAGCCATCACTTTTATAGGCTACAGGGAGCCCAGTGTGGCCACGCTCATTTTCTCTACGAGGCATGAGTTGAAGGATTTAGTGCTTCACGATGCACCCTACAGTTATGTTTTTGATGACAGAACCGGGCTTGACTATTATAATATGTCGATCCATATTCCGGGTGTCCTCTGCTGGGGAGATCTTACGATGATAGCTGTGCTAAGTAAGGCTACAACCATACAATTTGTACATGCACGGAGTATGTCGGGAAGAAAGTTAGATCAGAAAGGAGTAAATGAGTTGCAGGAAGAAATCGCCTTAATGAAACAAAAATGGAATAAATCAAACAAAATCAAATTTATTATAGACTAATTCAAACACTAAATAGTATGAAAAGTAACCGTAGAGATTTTCTGAAATATGCCGGTATAACAGGGCTAGGTGTCGTTAGCGGTGCCGGAGTAAGCGCCTGCAGCGGACAGGATAACACAAAAGACAACCAGGAGGATACTAAACTGGCGAATATCTTAGCGGCAAGCCAAAAGGAATATCAACAAACATTCAACATGTGTGGTTATGCGGCTCCAAAGATCGAGGTAGTTCGCGTTGGATTTGTTGGAGTCGGTAATAGAGGTGGCGCTGCCGTTGAACGTCTAAGTCGGCTTGAAGGGGTGGATATCAAGGCGATATGCGATATACGGCCAGAACAGGCAAAAAAAGCGAAAGACCGTATTCAGTTTCCAGGTCATGAAGCGCGCTTATATCATGATGGGGCAGAAGCTTGGAAAAGTGTATGCGATCGGGAGGATATTGACCTGATTTATGTTTGCACACACTGGGCACTTCATACGCCGATTGCTGTTTATGCCATGGAGCATGGAAAGCATGTTGCCGTTGAGATTCCTGCTGCAACTACGGTGGAGGATTGTTGGCGATTGGTAGAGACATCAGAGAAAACGAAGAAACATTGCATGATGCTTGAAAACTGTTGCTATGATTTCTTTGAGTTACTTACGCTGAATATGGTTCGACAAGGTTTCTTTGGAGAGCTTATTCATGGCGAAGGTGCCTACATTCATGATATTTTAGATAGTTTTTTTGACAAAGATGCAAGATGGAATCTCTGGCGCCTCAGGGAGAATGCGAAACGAAATGGCAATTTGTATCCAGCACATGGGATCGGCCCTGTTTGCCAAGCGATGGATATCAATCGCGGTGACCATCTAGACTATATGGTCTCGATGTCATCCAATGATTTTCTATTGAAGCCTTTAGCGGAGGAGAAGGCAAAAGAAGACCCGAGCTTTAAAGAATTTGTTGATAGTCCTTTCAGAGGAAATATCAATACAAGCACTATCCGGACGGGAAGAGGACGCACCATCATGTTGCAACATGACGTGTCATCGCCGAGACCTTATTCGCGTATCCATTTGTTGAGTGGTACGAAAGCCACCGCGCAAAAATACCCCTTACCAGGTAAGATTGCTACGAGCCACGAAGGTTGGTTGGAAGAAAAAGAAATGAAAGCGTTGGAAGATAAGTATACACCGGCTATTGTGCGAAAAATAGGTGAGCTGGCGAAGAAAGTTGGTGGTCATGGTGGAATGGACTTTATGATGGACTGGCGTCTGATCGATTGCCTCCGTAATGGTTTACCACTGGATATGGATGTTTACGATGCGGCAAGTTGGAGTGCTATCGGTCCGTTAAGCGAATGGTCGGTAGCCAATGGAAGTAAACCCATTCGTATACCGGATTTCACATCGGGAAAATGGAAGGAAAATAAACCATTAGATCTATCGCTGGAAAAAGGAGCAACAACAGGTACACGGGTTTAGTATCGGTAATGTATATAATCATTTAGGTAGAACATAAAGACTATGAATATTTTTATATCAAAGAACCCAAAAGAATTGGGACAGGCGGCAGGCAAAGAGGCTGCTAAACTGATTAATGAAGCGATCAGCGAAAAAGGATCGGCCAATATTATTCTGGCTACAGGGACCAGTCAATTCGAAACGATTAACCAGCTAATCAAAGAAGATATCGACTGGTCCAAGGTAACGATGTTTCACTTGGATGAGTATATTGATCTATCGATTAGTCATCCTGCCAGTTTCAGAAAATATCTAAAAGAAAGATTTTTAATGCATGTCCCCTCCTTGAAGGCCGCTTATTTAATCGATGGTGAGTCTGATCCGGACGTAGAACGAAAGAAATTAGGTGATTTAATCAGTGCGCATCCTATAGATGTTGCGTTGGTAGGAATAGGTGAAAACGGTCATTTGGCATTTAACGATCCCCCTGCGGATTTCGATACAGAAGAACCCTATCTGGCCGTGAATTTAGATCATCAGTGTCGTATGCAGCAATTGGGCGAAGGTTGGTTTAAATCCTTGGATGAAGTCCCGACCAGCGCAATCAGTATGTCTGTGAAGCAGATTTGCAAATCAAAACATATTATTTGTTCCGTACCCGACGCGAGAAAAGCACAAGCAGTCAAAGATAGTGTAGAACAGGTAGTTAGCAATCATTATCCCGCCAGTATTTTACAAAAACATAGCGCTTGCTCTCTTTATTTAGATGAGGCGTCTGCAGGTTTATTAGCTAATTCGTAGAAAGCCACTAACCGCGTTCAGATTAATGTCATGTTCTCTGGGTAGATTGTCTCACTATTAACGATGCCGGTAATATGATTTCCTGGAAAGGGGTTTGCTTTTTGGTTAGGTGTTTAAGAAGGAGTTCGCAGCTGATGAAACCGATATCAAAAGCAGGTTCGGCAATAGTGCTGATACTTGGCGTAACCAATGAAGAGATTGGGTCATTTGTGAAGCCGATGATTCCAATCTCTTTTCCAATAAGTATACCACGCTTTTTGACCGCGATGGCAGCGCCAACGGCCTTTCTGTCGTTTACAGCAAAAATGGCATTTGGTCTTACATTTTTTGACAAGGCTAATAGTTGTACCGTGTCATATTCACCACATTCCTGAGAGAATCCAGAAGAAATGATCCATTCGTTCCGAAATGGTAGACAATGTTTTTTTAAGGCATCCATATAACCTGCCAATCGCTTTTCCGTTAAAGGAAGGTTTCTGGGCCCTGCAATATGTGCGATTTTGGTATAACCTTGCTCAATCAAATGGCTTGTTGCTTGAAATGCACCGTTATAATCGTCTTGCACAACTTTTGAGGTTTCTAAGTTTTCTATTATTCTATCAAAAAAGACAATGGGTATCCGGTTGTTCAGCAAAGGTTGAAGATGATCGCCGGTTTTACAACAGGTGGAAATCAGTAAACCATCTAAATTTGCAATGGAAAGATTGTTAATAATTGCAAATTCTCTCTCCGGTGAATCATTCGTTACGTAGAGTACGATATTATATCCGTTGTTATAGGCTGCTTCTTGTATACCGGTTATGACGGTCGAAAAATAATAATTTGTAATAAAAGGTAAAACAATGCCGATATTGTGAGACTTTCCATTTGCTAAACCCATTGCATTGAAATTCGGTTTATAATGGAGCGCGCTCGCCATCGCTTCTACCTTGTTTTTTGTTTCCTGACTCACATCGTGTGTGTCACGTAGTGCTCTTGAGACCGTTGAAACAGATATGTTTAACGCACGAGCTATATCCTTTATCGTTACGAGATTAGACATGTTAATAAAAAATAAGCTTTCGGTTTTCGAGGAAAATACCAACGCTACCGACACATAGCCTCAGTGTTAATCTCTATTGGTCTG
Organism: Olivibacter sp. CPCC 100613; assembly: GCF_036959255.1. Taxonomy (NCBI): domain Bacteria; kingdom Pseudomonadati; phylum Bacteroidota; class Sphingobacteriia; order Sphingobacteriales; family Sphingobacteriaceae; genus Olivibacter; species Olivibacter sp. CPCC 100613. The sequence goes on along the minus strand of NZ_JAWMTI010000007.1, from coordinate 5,529 downwards.
CTCGATAAAGATAGCGATAATATGTTGATGTGCCAATAAAATGAACGGATAGGCTTATTTTTGTCGGAAAAAAATTTGAATGGGCACACCGTTAAAGTCGAAATGTTCTCGGAGTTTATTTTCGATAAAGCGTTTATAAGGATCTTTAATATACTGCGGGAGGTTACAGAAAAAGGCAAACATAGGCGATCTTCCGGTGATTTGAGTAATATATTTGATCTTAATGTACTTTCCTTTGGTGGCAGGTGGTGGATAATTTTCAATGATGGGGAGCATGACATCATTCAACTTTGAAGTAGCAATTTTCTTGTATTTATTCTCGTAAACTTTTACCGCCGCCTCTATTGCTTTAAAGATCCGCTGTTTTTCAATAACTGATGTAAAGATAATAGGAAAATCTGTAAATGGCGCTGTTCTACTTCTTACTTCCTCTTCGAATTTTTTAACGGTTTTATGATCTTTTTCGACCAAATCCCACTTATTTACAAGTAGGACGACCCCTTTTTTGTTTTTTTCTGCTAAATGGAAAATATTCACATCTTGCGATTCTATGCCTTCGATCGCATCAATCATCAGAATAACGACATCTGCCTCTTCCAATGCCTTAATGGTACGCATGACCGAATAGAATTCAATGTTTTCCTTTACTTTTGTCTTTCGACGTAAGCCAGCAGTGTCTATTAACATGAACTCATGTCCGAATTGATTATAATGAATTTGTATCGAATCACGTGTTGTACCCGCAATGGGCGTTACAATATTACGTTCTCTACCAATTAAAGCATTGATAAGTGACGATTTGCCGACATTCGGTCTTCCGACGATTGCAAATTTAGGTAAGCTGTTTTCTTCTTCGGGGATTTCATCAAAATGTTTGATCACTTCATCCAGCAGCTCACCTGTACCTGAGCCGGTCATAGATGAAATATTATATAGCTCTCCTAGTCCTAAACTGTAGAATATGGCCGCATCTGTGTGCAACTGATGATGATCAACTTTGTTAACAACAACAAAGACGGGTTTATTTGACCGGCGCAGCAGATGGGCAATATCGTCGTCTAAATCGGTAATTCCAACGGTAACATCTACCATAAATAAGATAACCGAAGCTTCTTCAATAGCGATCAACACCTGCTCTCGAATAGCTGCTTCAAATACGTCTTCGGACCCATGCACATAGCCTCCCGTATCAATTACGGTAAATGTTTTTCCCGTCCATTCAGCTTGACCATAATGCCTGTCGCGAGTTACCCCGCTGAAGTCATCCACGATTGCTTTTCTACTTTCTGTTAAACGATTATACAATGTTGACTTGCCAACGTTTGGTCGGCCGACTATGGCAATGATATTAGACATTTTGCTCCTTTTATCCCTTAAGTTTGTTTCTTACCTCTTCTGTTTATTGAGAAAGGCTTTATAAAGCGGCAAAGTTAAGGATAAGGATTGACATTGTTAGGCTGTGATTGATGAATTGTATGCGGGAGATTGCTAAAGTCGATAACGAAGGCAGATTAAGCGTCCGATTGCATTGGCAAAATCACTGTCTAAGCCCGTACCTTTAAATACCCAGGTGCGGCCTTCGCGCTCAATTACATAAGTTTTTTCATCCAATAGAATTTCAATTTCGTTCGTGGATGCTGTAATTTTCGCCGGTTTTATTACTCGAAAATAATAATCGTGGTGCTGGTAGGTGATTCTAAAGAGTTGACCCTTATTGTTTAATATATCCTCTGTGTGATTGCTTTCCATAATCTATCCGTGTCGCTAAAATACAAATATTGATCAATAAAAGAATATAAGTTCCGGTAGTTTTTTCACACAATTTCAGATCATATTTTCTCGCTATAGCTGATGCGATTTAATCTTTGTATTTCATTACCTGGCTGTTGGACATTAGGTAATCGTCTTGCCTAAAAGAAGCAAGGGTAAAGTAGTTTTGAAAGCAAGTTTTTGTGTAATGCTTTTATGAAACAAATCTTTAAAGAAGCTGTAATTTTTCTTTATGGAAATAATTAAGTCAATATGTTGTTCGCTTGCAAAACGTATAATAGAGCGCGCCGCATCTTCATTATCGATATAATGATAAATAGGGTCTAAATCATCAAGTAACTCATGAAGTTTATATTGTTCGGGGATGGTATCAGCAATTGTTTCCGAATTGTGTGCTTGAATGTTTAATATGTGGAGTTTTAAATTTAGAACATGAACGAAGTGATGGATGTACTCAATGGGGAGCGTTTCTTCTGTCTGTTTTAAATCACAAGCGAGAACGGCCTGTTTTGGATAACTGAATGAATGGTTTGCCGGTACGAGCAACAACGGAATGTTAATGCCTTTGGCGAGACTCATGGCATTACTTCCCATTAGGACATGTTCCAGATTACTTTTGCCGGTTGTGCCGATCACCACCATTTCTGTTGGGTACTTTGCAATAAGTGTTTCAATACCCGAAAGTAATGTTTGGTCGTTTGTTTCTAATCTGATATTTGTTGATTTTGGTATGATATTTCCTAAAGCTGTTTGGAGCTCTTCGAGCGCAACCAATGATTTTGTTCGCTGTAATTGAAGCTGCTGTTGATTTGGAATGGGAACATCTGTTGTTATATACAATTCGTTGTTGTAAGAATGATAAATAACAAGGGTATCAACGTGGAGATCAGTGCTCAGATGGGCAGCGTAATATGCGGCAGTATGCGCAGCATTTGAAAAGTCCGTTGCTATAATGATTGATTTCATAATACCATAGCATTGGTGTATGTTAAAGTTACGGAAAAAAAGGGAGAAATGATAATCGAATTTAGGGCAATAGTTTTTTTGAAAATTAGAAGACTGATCTAGGGTAGTGACTAAGGCATTATCAAATAAAAAAGGAGGTCTAAAACCTCCTTTTTTATTTGATAATAAAGAATAAATATTAGACTAACGTGTCAATGGTCTCGTTAAGCGTTACGCTCGGACGCATTGCTTTTGATGCTAGGGAATCGTCTGGAGCATAGTACCCCCCGATATCTACTTTCTTACCCTGTGCAGCATTTAATTCTTCATTAATCTTGGCCTCATTTGCTGTTAGCTTTTTTGCTAGTTCGGAAAACTGCGTTTTTAGCGTTGCATCTTTATCTTGCGATGCTAAGGCCTCTGCCCAATACAAAGCTAAATAGAAATGGCTTCCACGGTTATCAAGTTCTCCCACTTTTCTGGAAGGTGATTTTTGGTTGTCTAACAACTTACCGGTTGCCTGATCTAACGTGTCTGCAAGTATTAATGCTTTTGGATTGTTGTAATTAGTTCCAAGATGTTCTAAAGAAACTGCAAGTGCTAAAAACTCTCCCAGCGAATCCCAACGTAGATGTCCCTCTTCCAAAAATTGTTCAACGTGCTTTGGAGCAGATCCACCGGCCCCCGTTTCAAAGAGCCCGCCACCGTTCATGAGAGGCACAATCGATAGCATTTTGGCACTCGTTCCAAGTTCAAGGATTGGAAATAGATCGGTCAGATAATCACGAAGTACATTTCCTGTGACAGAAATCGTATCTTGACCCGCTTTAACGCGAGCCAATGTAAATTCAGTCGCTTTGACAGGTGATAATATATGGATTTCAAGACCTGTTGTATCGTGCTCAGGTAAATAAGCTTTTACTTTTTTGATCAGTTCGGCATCATGAGGACGTTCCTCATCCAGCCAAAATACAGCCGGAGTTTCCGATGCACGCGCACGCGTAACGGTTAGTTTAACCCAATCGCGAACTGGTGCATCTTTGACCTGGCACATTCGCCAAATGTCACCCGCTTCAACATCGTGACTTAATAAAACCGCCCCTTTTGCATCAATGACTTCAACTTTACCATCGGCGGCAATTTCGAAGGTTTTGTCGTGCGAACCGTATTCTTCGGCTTTTTGAGCCATTAAACCCACATTGGGTACCGTTCCCATCGTTGCCGGATCGAACGCGCCATTTTTCTTACAAAACTCGATCGTTGCTTCGTAAACGCCTGCATAACTGCTATCCGGGATAACGGCTTTGGTGTCTTGCAACTTTCCGGCAGCGTTCCACATTTGACCTGAGCTTCTTATCATCGCAGGCATTGAAGCATCTACAATCACATCACTGGGGACATGAAGATTGGTTATTCCTTTGTCGGAATTCACCATGGCGAGTGCAGGGCCATCAGCCAATGTATTTTGTATCGCTTTATTGATGGCCTCTTTCTTGTCACTTGCAAGTTTCTCGATCGCACTTAATACATCACCCAAGCCACTGTTTGGATTAGCACCTACCGCTTTAAGGTCTTCGCCGTATTGTGCGAAGACATCTTTAAAGAAAGCTTTCACAGCGTGGCCAAAAATAATTGGGTCTGACACCTTCATCATCGTGGCTTTCATGTGCAGTGAGAATAAGATCCCTGTATCTTTCGCTTCAGCAATTTGTGTGTCTAGGAAAGACAAAAGTGCTTTTTTGCTCATGATGGTCGCATCGATGATTTCACCTGCCAACAAATGTGTTTTTTCTTTAAGTATGGTTTGATTTCCTTGGTTGTCCGTAAAAACTATTTTCACGTCCGTCTCGTCTTGGATCGTTAATGATTTTTCATTATGACGGAAATCACCACTATGCATGGTTGCAACATGTGATTGTGAGTCAGCGCGCCAAGCCCCCATGCTATGAGGATGTTTTTTAGCATAGTTCTTTACCGCCTTCGGTGCGCGGCGATCCGAGTTACCTTCACGCAGCACGGGATTAACGGCACTACCCTTTACTTTATCATATTTTGCTTTAATATCCTTTTCCTGGTCGTTCTTTGGTTCTTCAGGATAATCAGGTAATTTATAGCCTCTTGCCTGAAGTTCTTTTATTGCCGTTCTTAATTGAGGAATTGAGGCGCTGATATTAGGAAGTTTAATGATATTGGCCTCTGGCTTAGTTGCCAATTCCCCCAGCTCTGTCAAAGCATCAGAAACTTTTTGCTCTTCTGTTAAAAATTCGGGAAGGACGGCCAAAATCCGGCCGGCTAAGGAAATGTCCCTGGTTTCTACATCAATACCAGATGATGCGGTGAAGGCTTTAACGATGGGTAACAATGAATAAGTCGCCAAAGCAGGTGCTTCATCGGTCTTTGTGTAGATGATCTTGGATGTACTTGACATATGTGTTTAAATTTTACGTTTTGAAAGTATAGCGTGCACGTGTTATGCTTACACGTATGCGGTGCACAAACTTATATAAATTGCTTTTATTATGCAATATGACGATCGGGAATAATACCTAAAGATAAGTGGGATTAATTGGGAGCTCCGTTGGTCGGTTTTGACTTAAAAAAGAACGAATATTTTAACTTCTTACTTTCTTTTTATTAAGTTTTCGTTTTTTAAGGCATTCAAGCTTTCCCTAAGGGGAAGGTCTGCGAAATAAAGAAGCAAAGAGCCGAGCGTAGGGAATCCATGAACACCTTTGAAAATAATGAAGTAGTGAATAAAATCGCCGCTTCAAAATTTACAGGAACGGATCGTGCCTCCCGGTGCTATTTGTAAAT
>NZ_JAWMTI010000006.1:0-337881 GCF_036959255.1 Olivibacter sp. CPCC 100613 | reverse complement strand
CCCCTTAACAACGCTCAAATCGACCGCCATGGTCTTAAACGAATCATCAAATTTTCTATGCATTTCTACAAATTTAAAATTACTATCTAAATCTGTCTCGCTTTAAAGGTAGCAACTCCAAGAGGGCGGAACCTGGCAATTGCTGGCTGCACAGAGTACAGGTCCCCTTAAAATATTGATATGGAATCTAGCCGTCAGGGCATTGGTGGTTATGGTCGCATTATCGGTACTGCTGCTGTTGGCGGTTCCTATGTTATCACTACCCTTTGATAAGTATCTGTTGACAATGTTTGCCATATCATGTCTGTACCTGTTTTTCTGGTTTACAGTCAGTTTTCTGGTAATTTCTTTCCAAAGGGATTCGAGTACAAATGCAGCGATCCTTATCAGCACGTGGCTGTTGCTAACTATCATTCTTCCGGCAGCAGTTAATAACTATATAATTAGCAGGTATCCCATACCTGAAGCGCTGGCAACCGTTGTTGACCAGCGGGAAGGGTACCATGAGAAGTGGGATATGGACAAAAAGCTCACCATGGATAAGTTTTATGCACATTATCCGCAGTTCCGTAAGTACGGCTTTCCGGAAAAACAATCGAGTTGGCTTTGGTACTACGCGATGCAGCAGCTAGGTGATGATGATGCAAAAGAGCACACAGCGCAAATGCGTAATAAGCTTTGGCAACGTGATCGGGCGAGTGGATTGATTGCCGTTTTTCTGCCCACTTTACATGCCCAGCATCAGCTGAATACAATAGCCAGATCAGGTTTGAGCAACCACCTGCGGTTTCAAGACAATACGGCATTATTCCACGAGAAGATGCGTCTGTATTTTTACCCGAGGATTTTTGAAGATGCGGCCGTCAATGATCAAGATTGGGACGCGTTCGGAGTTGAGCATTACGAAGAGGAAGTCCGGATCGATTGGATTACCATTTTGCTACCCTCTATTGCGGTTATCTTGATTTTCGTGTTTTGGGCAGGAATAAATTACCGCAAAAAATCTGTGGTTGCTCTGTAAGACTGATTCAATTAAATAAAGAGACACCAGATATGTCTTTATCGAGATATTTCGCTCGGTTTTTTATCTAAGCAATGAGGTGCTTCTCCATGGCGCTGTCCGCTATGATTACGCGCAGATCCGTATGCACAACAAACCTTAAGAGGGCTCAGTATAAAAATCAAATAGAAACCATTTAATAAAAAAACATGAAAAAATCAATCAAAATGATGAGCCTTTTTGTGGCCGTTTTAAGTTTAGGTATCACAAGCTGTTCAAAAGATGATAACGTAAAGGAGCCCGAGGCAGAGTCGAAGATCGAAAATGTGGAAATTGGTTCAGGTAACAATGGAAAAGGAGTGATCGGCAGGGACTTCCATCTGGATATGGATGTAACAGCTGCAACGCGTATCAACAGTGTGCAGGTTTCTATCGAACAACGTCCTGGTGAGACCTATACCAAAAGCTGGTCTTTCGATATCACCTGGGATGAATTTAAAGGAGCTAAAAATACCAATGTGCATAAACATTTCGATATTGATAAAGAAGCACCCGAAGGAGTTTATGACTTTATCATCCGAATAGTTGATGAAAATGGTACGGTGATAGAGGAAACCCATTCCATCGAGCTGATCAGTCTGGAAAATCTCCCTGTCAATCCGGAATTGTATTCACTTATGCTGGAAAAATTAGGCAAGGGCTATCTGTATATTTTAAATAGAGGGTTCATGATCCCGGGTGATAAGGGTTATGGGGAGGGCGATACGCTCAGGTCTACTGTGGATATCCGCAATGTGAAGGGTGACGGTGTGTTATATACCGTGCTCATCAAGAAGAGTGCAGGGCATCTGCCGGAAACTGCGGAAGACATCGATTTCTCTAAAGTAATTGTTACTGACATGAGGGAACATAAAAACATGGCTGAGCTTGATTATTTTACAAACTATCTAGCGCTTGAAGGTCAGGTAGACCATATGCCAAAGGAACTACTGATCGGTGGCACTACTGATAACAATTCACCTGATCCAAACATAATTCAGGGAGATAAGGTGTGGGAAAATGGTGCATATTATTTTGGGGTGATCTATACGAACACTACCTATAATATGAGTGCCCATTATTACATTGAACTAGATATTACAGGGTTTTAGATTGGCTGCATTCAACTGGGCATTGAGCCTGGTTGAATGTTTAAGTAATTATCAAGCAAAAAACTAACAATATCGGCAACTTTTAAATAATTATTACCAGACATAGAAAGGTTTCACATAGCGATGTTAAAACATAGCAATGTTTTCCACCTCTTCTATCCGACGATAATCGTTATCGATAAGTCTGGCAAGATCATGTATTAAGCACTTGGCGGAAAAATTAAGGAAGACGATATACGGATCGAGTTGCAGGAGAAGCTCGTTTCCATGATCCGGACCTATCTAAACGAAAGATAAGCAGTCGCTTCCATGCTGTTTAAGAAAATCTACAACAAAACATTAATAATGAAAATATCAAACACCTTTCTATTTATTGTTTAAGCGATCCTGACTTTGTGGGGCTAACAGTTTCCCCCGCATCTCCATTCCATTAAAATTTACCTGAAATTCCGTCCTTTCGGAAACAGCTCCAGTTGAGCATCAAATATATATAAAAGAAAAATCCGAAATGTTTTTTGCTAAAAAAATTAGATTTTTTATATTTGTGCTATACCTGAATCGTAATCTAAATGAGTCAAGATAAGTCACAAACGGATCAGTATGATAAGATTTTCCGTGAGAACACGGAAGCAGTATTGCCCGGTATGATCGGTGACTGTCGCAATTCATTGGGAAAATAGCCTAAAATGCTAAAAAAGAAACCTATTGCCAAAAGCATTGATGATCCCTTTTGGAAGTCTGTTCTCGAACAGACCTTTGCCCATTTCCTGACATTCTTTTTTCCCAATGCTAACGAGGTCTTTGCACTGGATAAGAAATTTGAATACCTCGATAAAGAGTTTGAAACGCTTTTTCCGCCGGAACCTAACAATAAGGGCGTAAGGTATGTAGATAAACTGGTAAAAGTTCAGTTAAAGGAAGGAGGGGAGAAGTTCATTCTCTGCCACATTGAAGTGCAGTCAAAAAGAGGTAAAGGTGATCTTGCCAATAGAATGTTCGAGTATTTCTATAAGATTTATGATAAATATAAAGTGCCGATAACAGCAAATTAGGGAGAAATACCACTATGGGAACCAGAGAATATTTATTGGAAAAGGCAAAAAATGAGGGCAAAAAAACAAAGCTATCGCTATTGCTCGTGAACTGAAAAAAGAGGGATTAGCTGTTGACTTTATTGCAAAACAACCAAACTGTCAATTGAAGAGATTGAGAAATTAAAATAGTGCACTAACTATGATAAAACGATTTGAGTTTTAACTCGCTCGTGGTGAATGCCGTTAATATCACTAAACTTCGTCCAAAAAGTCCCTGCTGATTTGGCTAAAAAGAAGAAGAATTAAGCATCGGGTATTTGTAGATATCTTGAAGCCGTTTCTTGTTTAGAGGCGGCTTTTTCTATTAAGCACTATAAATTAAGTTCGAAAGCTTCCTACTTCTTAATCAACTTTTGCTTTAAATCCGCTAGTTGATATTTGAGCTCATTGTTTTCTTCTAAAAGCAGATTGTGTTTTTCTAACAGCCCCGTGTATTTTTCCTGGATAATCTGAAGTTGTTTTTCTATTTTGCCTTATTGACTATTTTCATTTCCTGCATGGGGTTATTGGCAATTGCTGCTTATAGCACACTCCAGCGTCAAAAGGAAATCGGCGTACGCAAGGTGCCGGGGGGCAAGTGTAATGGGCATTGTCAAGCTAATATCGACCGACTTTATCAAGCTTGTTATGTTATCCTGTATCATCGTTACACCTATCGCATGGTGGACGATGGATCGTTCATTTAAAGTCATCTTACGAGGAAAGATTGAGCGTCGCTTATTTCTGCAATAGTTTTTTTCTAACCCGACTAAGTGTTTCGGCTGATATCCCCAGATAAGAGGCAACCATTGCCTGCGGGAATCGGCGTACTATTTCGGGATAAGTTTCTTCAAGACGTATATAGCGCTGTTCAGCTTCCAAGCTGATGGTATCCTGTAGACGCTTTTGGGTGGCGATAGCACGTTTTTGATCGATTTTGCGAGTCATACGGGTAATAGCGGGAACTTGATCGTAGAGTTGGTCAAGATTGTCTTTTGTTACCAACAGCACTTCAGTGTCTTCGGTCATCTCAATAGTATAGATTGACGGTGTTCCCTGCCTAAAGCTCTCTTCATCTCCAAGCCACCAGGATTCTATAGCAAAACGAATCGTGTGCTCCTGCCCATTTTTATTAATTGTATACATCCTACCTGCGCCTTTCACTACAAATGCCATGTACTTGCAAATATCACCTTCCTGCAAAAGATATTGTCGTTTTCTCAGGTTTTTTTGTTTAAATGCCTGTTTTACAAGCGCTCGATCATTATCATCGAGTAATAGAGACGATCTCGATTCAATATACGAAAAAAGCACTTCAAACGATGGTTCGTGTAAACTCATATACGCAGATGATTATTTAAGAGCAATCAAAAATAAGGAATTAACAGGCGGGATGCTAATCGTGAACCATGATATTCTTGACATATGTCAAGGATAATTTACTGCATATGTCATTTTCATGCCACTTATAAAGTCTCAACTTTGAATAAACTAACGCTGAGCAATCAGCCTTACAATATGAAGAAAATATATAAAAGCGGTGTAGTCCGCATCGAATCACAGGGCCCTCCCGCGGTTTTACAATATTCCATCCAAGAGGTACAAGAACCTGGAGCGCACGAGATCTTGATCAGTCAGAAAGCAATTGCTATCAATTTCGTTGACATCATGTATAGAAACGGGACTTTCCCGATCATGTCTTTTCCGGCAACGATCGGCGGGGAAGCCGCAGGAATAGTAGAACATGTCGGTAGCGGCGTCACGTCTGTTAAAGAAGGCGATCGGGTTGCTTATTACAATTCATTAGGTTCGTATGCCGAAAAGCGGCTGGTGAATATGGAAGACCTGGTCAAGTTACCCGACGATATCTCCTATGATCAAGCCGCATCGATCTTGGCCAAGGGACTTACTGCTCGTATGCTGATCAGGCAGATCTATGCCGTAAAATCGGGAGACATCATTCTCGTGCATGCCGCCGCAGGAGGCGTTGGTTCATTGTTGAGTAAATGGGCAAAAGCGCTTGGGGCCACCGTAATCGGTACAGTAGGAACCGAGGTAAAGAGAGCAATCGCGTCCGATAACGGGGTCGATCATGTGATTGTGATGGAAACACAGGATTGGGGGGCTAAAGTAAAGGAGCTGATTGGAAATCAGCGGATTGATGCGGTATTTGATGGTGTTGGCAAAGCGACCTTTGAAATCTCAGTTAAGTTATTAAAGAATGGTGGTACCGCGGTTCTTTTTGGTATGGCTTCCGGTAATCCGCATTTGGATATGAACTATTTATCGAAAAGACAAATTCGGCTGGTGCGGCCCGCCCTGCAACAGTATCTGCCGGATATGCATAGTAGGGAATTGGCCACGCGTGAACTATTTGATGCTTGGCGCGATGGATCATTAGGTACGATAACGCCAACTGTTTATGCACTGAAAGATGCTGCCGTTGCTCATCGTGATTTAGAAGAGGGTAAGACAACCGGATCTATCATTCTTCATCCTTGATGGAAAGGGATAATTACCGATTGTTTGATCGGTAAATAAATGGCATATCCGGATGATCCTCTTTAAAGGGTGATCAACCGGACGACCATTTACAAATGGATTTGACGGAAAGGGCGTTGGCTATGTAGGGTAAAAGAAAATAAGACCGTAAGCATAAAGCCAAGACGTTTTACCAATGGCTCAGCCATGGTAAACGACCTGACTTTCTGAAAGGTTTTTTAAATGAGGTATTCTACCCGCTTTAAAATCCTGAAAGAGCGGCTTAATTTCTTCTTCCCTGTCGACAACAAATGGGCCATAGCTGATAATGGGTACTCTTTGCGGTTCTCCGGCATACAGCACAAAGCTTCCACCCTCGGCGCCACCGATAAAATCAATCTTACTAGGCCCTTCTTCTGTAGATCTGTCCAGCCAGGCAACCTGCTGTTTCTCTATAGGTGTCGCTTCTCCACCCGCTACCATACTTCCCTCAAGCATGTAAATAAACCCATTGAAGTTTGTTGGAAGCTGTTGCGTAACCTTATCATTTTTATCCAATTTGAACAGAACGATCGTGATAGGGGTTTCAGAGCTAATGGGAGATGTTAAACCAAATGCGCTTCCGCTGTAAACGTAGATTTCAGACCGACCTGTTTTTTTGGACGGTACATTTTTGAAGGGAAGTTTTTGCCATTTGGGGGCTGTCCACCTTTTGGTTTTCGGCAGCACCAGCCACAATTGTAAAATCCTTAATTTTACTTTGGTTTTGATTTCTTCCGTATGTACGATGCCGCTTCCGGTCGTCAGCCATTCCAAGCTACCTGTTTGAAAATCGCTCTCCGGGCTTCCTTCCAACACGAGTGTGGCAATTTCAAATCCGGCGTGAGGATGTGGCCCCCCAACAACACCATTCCCGGGTAAGTCGAGCTGATCATCCATCATTACGATAAAGGGATCCGTTTGCTGAAAGTCACTGCCGCCAACGACCTGGATAGCCGAATGGCCCTCGCCTAAAAAGCCCTGGGTTGCTTTTGGCTCTACTATTTTTACAATTTTGCGATTCATCTTTTGATCTGTTTATGTTTTAATAACCCCCCCTTTTAATGGTCTTTCCACTTCAGATTTGGGAGCAGAGTTTCTCCCATTATCACAAGACAGGACANTATTTTTACAATTTTGCGATTCATCTTTTGATCTGTTTATGTTTTAATAACCCCCCCTTTTAATGGTCTTTCCACTTCAGATTTGGGAGCAGAGTTTCTCCCATTATCACAAGACAGGACACGTGTCTGAGAAATTAAACAAAATAGTTAGTTCCTCCTGTACCCCTTTTCTGATAGCCCCAATGACTCCTTTCCGTTCTTGTGGATTCCACAATGGTGTATGCGTGATATTTGGTATTAGTGGTTACACCTGCAAGGCGCTCCTCCCACTTTTGGCCATTCGAGGTAATCTTTGACAGCATTTTGTCCGTAACATAATTGACCATCGAGTTGATCCAGTTTTCCGTGCCCACGGAATATTGGTCAGCGGGAGAAGTTGAGAAGAAAACAGCTGCTCCAACGGGCGTGCAAAACTCTTTCAGTGCCTCTTGCGCAAAACCGAGCATATCTTGAAAGTATTCCAGTGATGTACGCACATCTTCGCGGGTTCCCCAGCGTGTGATATGTCCCCCCACTAAAAAATCAAAATCAAATTCCAAAATTTGCTCATGCGCCTCAATCCAACCACTGATGTTCTCCGAGGCATCACAATGCATAAAGGTACAAGAACCTGGACTTACAATATCGATCTTGGTAAGCGCCTTTTGTTTCGGTGCATAAATAAAGATATTACCGGGGCAATGGTTAGCACCTTTATAGCTCAGCTCGAGTTTTTCACCGCCAAGTTCCACCACATAACTGTCGCTAAATGTCGTAGTTGGAATAGGTCGCAAGGGATCAGGAAAACGCGTAAGCAATTCTTTGGTGATTTCATGGGCTATGATTTCCACATTAGGGCCATACATGGCCGCCGCACCAATATGATCGGAGTGCCAATGGCTGTAAATCACCTTTACGATAGGTTTGTCCGTTGCCGCTTCTATAGCGGCCAGCATATTTTCACCGAGAATGGGCGGTGCGTCTATTGCAATGACGCCTTCATCCGTTACAAGAAAAGCAGCATCATAACCACCACTGGTTACCCAATAAAAGCCGTCCTTTAGCTCTTCACAGTGATAGCCATTTTTGATAAATTCAGGACTGCTCAGGTATGCTGGCTGGAACTGTTGAGGTGAGGGTGCATGCTGATGCCAATCTGCCTTTTCAAAACCATGCTTCGTGTGAAAAAAATCTCCATGTTTACCTTGTTTTTCTTCGATTTGTGAATGCTTCATAATAATTGAATATATAATATAAGTGTTTAAAAAATTACCGTGTTTATCCTTTGGATTTGAATAACCATTTACTGAAGATCCTGGTAATAAAAGGCATCACCACATAAGTCATGAGCGTAACCATCATGATAATCCCTACCAAGGTATTTATCATTTGAGGCATTCCAATTGGCCTCAATAATTGTCTAATAAAGGGCATAAGCGTATGTAAAAGTGTAAATATGATACAGACGGTGATAATCAGCATCTTCCATTTAGTGGGTTGCACTACTCCCTTTTGTTGTTTATTTTCAAACCAGAATTCCAGACCGGTGAGTTTAACCTCCGGTGTCACCTCTTTAAATAAGTTTTTACTTAAAGCGATCTGCCGCGCTTTTTGCTCCGAATCATTCCAGGAGGTCAGATTGGCATAGGTGTCAAATCGTAGGATAATGGCAAATACAATGGCTCCGCCAGCCGTCACCTTTTCAAAAATGTCCGCGGATTGATATCCGTGGAAGCCTGCAGCAGCCAGACTGATTGTCTGAATCGCTTCAAGTGCCTCCTCTCTGTAAGAAGCTTTGGGCGTTAGCTCTATGATCGTGATTACCGGTAAATCAGATGCCTGCATCATGGTAGATGTGTTTGAATTGAATAAATTCATGCATCGCCGCCAGGCCGTTTAAACGTCCCAGACCACTCATTTTAAAGCCGCCTTCCTCTATCTCATCGTTGATCTTTGCCCAATCGTTTATCCACACCGTGCCCGCATCCAGTTTTCGGCTTACCTTTAAAGGCAGATCCACATGGCTGCTCCAGACCGACGCCGCCAAACCATATGAATTATCGTTCGCTAAGCTAATTGCCTCTTCGGCCGTATCAAAAATCTGTACAGTGGCTACCGGACCAAAGGTTTCTTCCTGTACAATAGCCATTTTGTTGTCGGTAACACGTAATAAAACAGGGCGATAAAAGGAGCCTGCTGCCAAGCTTCCGTCTAACACTTTACCGCCACGAAGCAGCACTGCGGCACCTTCATTAATCGCCTGTTCCACACGGTCATCCACACGCTTTAAACTGCCTTCATCAATCAATGGCCCCATATCACTTTCAGGATCAGCAGCCGGACCTACTTTAACACGCAGAAGTCTTTCGGTGAAATCTGTGATAAACCGTTCTGCAATGTTTTTCTGAACCAAAATTCTGCTGCCGGTCATGCAGAACTGTCCTGCAAAAATGGTAATGGCCTTTTCCAAGATGGGCAATGCCTTATCCAGATTGGCATCATCGAAAACAATCATCGGTGTTTTGCCCCCCAGTTCAAAGCCAAAACGTTTGAGGTGCGCTGCACCGTTTGCCATCATAATCTTTGCGGTTGCCGTACTGCCTGTATAGCTAACGGTAGGAACATCCGGAGAACTGATAATCAATGCTGCTCCTGCATGTCCACTTTCTGTAAACTGGTTAATGACCCCTTTAGGCAAGCTCTTTACCGATGCAAAAACTTCACATATCAGCGCATTGACCTGGGCTGTTTGCCCGGGCATTTTAATAATCGCTGTGCAGCCCGCGGCCAATGCCGGTGCCAGCGACCGGATCATGAGAATCACCGGTGAATTCCAGGGTGCTATAATTCCGGCCACACCTATCGGTTCTTCCAGAACCATACTGAAAGCACCCGGACGAGATTCCAGTGCCCGTCCGCTATGGGTCAGAACCACTGCAGCATAGTACCGTAATTTTGATGGAACACCCGAAATCTCCATGGCAGCTTCCTTCGCTATTTTTCCATTTTCAAGAGAGAGCATCCCGATTAAACGTTCGGCATAAACCTCAAAGGCATGGGCAAGCTCGTTCAATACGTGGGATCGCAGGTGGCGGTTTTCTTTCCATTCGCTGTTTTCGAAGGCAGATTTTGCGGCTCGGATACCTTGCGCGGCAATCGATTGGTTGGCATCGGCATAGCGACCGATTATTTCTCCGGTCGCCGGATTAACGCTGTTTCTATAAATTTTACTATCCAGCCATTCTCCGTTAATCCAGTTCAGTTTTACCTGTTTCTCCTTGGTAGATACCATTTCTTTTGTTGAATTTTCCATCACGGTTAATACTTGTTTTTTGACACTACCTTTGCATTTGCTCCTGTTTCTTTCATCTCATCGGCAATTTTCTCAGCCATCATGATCACCGTTACGTTGGGGCCCGTAGATATAAAACCTGGTAAAATGGACGCATCCACCACCCGTAGGCCATCGATACCATGAACTTTTCCGGAAAAATCCACCACAGCGCCAGCACTCCCTAAAGGCCCCATAGGTGCTGAACCCATGGGGTGATTATACGTTTGGAGCGTCGCTTTTATCGACGCCAAAAGAAGGTCATCATTATATGCTTCAGGGCCGGGACTCAATTCGCCGACTGAAAGATTTTTCAGTGGTTCTGTTTGACCGATCTTTTGCGCAAGCCTGATTCCTTCAAGGAGCCTTTTACGGTCTTCTTCTTCCGCCAGGAAATTCAGGTCTATGATCGGTGCATCTTCCGGGTTGTTGCCGGCAATCTTTATAGTTCCCCTTGATTTGGGATTGGTCAAGGCCACGCCGAATACATAACCTGCTTTCGTGGGGCTCGTATCGGGATTAAATAAATGGCCTGCCGTGATGTGGATATCGAGCTCGTCCTTTGATGCATAAGAGCTTCTCGTCCATAGATTGACACCCGTAACCGGAGAGAGACGGCCAATCGTCTTCGGATCTGCTGCGTAGGTATTGAAGTAAAAGGGGTGATCTAAGATTTGCCTGCCCACAGGGAGATCGGCGACAACTGATATGTCTAAGTCTTTCAGAACCGAAGCGGGACCAATGCCCGAACGCATCAGTATTCCTGCTGAGCCGTAGGTGCCACCGGATACGATGATCTCGTCGCCATGAAATACGCGTCCATCCGCAAGTTGTACAGCAACAGCCTTGTTATTTTCGAACAATACCCTGTCCACCAGCACATCACCTTCAATGCTTAGGTTACTCCGTTTTCTCACGGAAATATCGAGGTAGGTCATCCCTGTGTTCATCCGGATACCATTGATAATATTTACCGGGTAGGGGCCTATGCCGTATTGTTTTTCGCCGTTAAAATCGGTAACTTCCGGATAGT
Source organism: Olivibacter sp. CPCC 100613 (assembly GCF_036959255.1). Taxonomy (NCBI): domain Bacteria; kingdom Pseudomonadati; phylum Bacteroidota; class Sphingobacteriia; order Sphingobacteriales; family Sphingobacteriaceae; genus Olivibacter; species Olivibacter sp. CPCC 100613. Next base: position 326,670 of record NZ_JAWMTI010000006.1, on the reverse strand, counting down.
TGTTTGCTTTGGCCGCCTCGATAAAAGCCTGCTGCATCGGGGACAGATCCGACTTGCGTAGTTGATTGATTGGGAAGTAACCTGAATGCCCATGCCATTGGCTATCCTCCAGATTGGATTTTTCCAGTTTCTTAAAATAGGGTAACACCTCCTCCCACGACCAATGCTCTATACCCATATCCGCCCAGCGGTTAAAATCGTTGGGAATACCCCTGACCGCTACGGCCCCGTTTACCGCGGAGCTGCCTCCCAGGATTTTACCGCGCGGTACGCCAATTTTATCGCTGCCCTTCTGACTATTGGCTGTGTAAGCCCAGTCGTATCGGGCATCACCACCAGCTCCGAGTATCTGGCTATTGGCTACCAATTCAGGATAGGAAAACTCGTCATAGATGGAGCCTGCCTCTAGCAGTAAAATGTTAAATGAATTTTTTTCGCTCAGTCTGTTAGCTAAGACGGTACCTGCCGATCCGGCACCTAAAATAATATGGCTATAGATCTGCTGACTATTCCTTTTTTTTGGCGATGTAAATGGTTTGTTTTTAGTCATTTAGTTTAATTTTTTCTAAGAGAATTTTGACTTTACAAATCTTTACATTTATCAAAACAGATGACATGTACAAACGGCGCTTTTATATATCCTTTTTGCCTTTTATATATACAAAATGTCTTAATTTTACATAATGAAAGATACCCATGTCCCAACGCGAATAGTCTCGATCGGCGAAATCAATTCGGCTTCGGGACAGGAATCTTTGGGAGATCAATTTCATGTTACGCGTACGAATGAGATTATCGGGCAACCGAGCTATGAAAGGCCGGTGAAAGGCGATCACTTTACTTTCTTGCTTGTTCTGGCCGGGACTACTTCTTTGAAATACAACTTACTGGATTACAAACTTGAACCGAATGACCTGTTCGTTATCGCCCCTGGGATTATTCACGAATATCACACCGGTATCGATGGCCTCATAATTGGTACAGGATTTACAAAGACATTTTATGCAGAGTCTTTGATCCATAAAAAGGATATCAATGTATTTGAATATCTATCTTCCAATACCGATCCGCACTTTCGGTTAAGCACTAAAGAAGCTGGCGTTTTACACGACTTGATGTTGATGCTTAAGACCAACCATGCCAATCAGGAACATGCCTTCCAATTTGATCTTATGTTCCATAGCTTCAATCTTTTTATGTTAGAGCTGGCGGCCATCATTAAACGCCATCGGCCGAACAACGGTGCAACGTCAACACGTAGAATGGATTTACTAAACAGCTTTTTGAAGTTGTTGGCAGTATATTATAAGGTAGAAAGAAGTGTACAGTTTTATGCAGAGAAAATCTTTATATCCCCAAAGCACTTAACAAAAGTTGTTAAAGAAGAGACCGGCAAGTCTGTTGGTCAGCTGGTAAACGAAATGGTAATCGCAGAGGCAAAAATATTGCTGGATACTTCATCGTTGACCGTTGGAAATGTGGCAACCGAGTTAAACTTCAGTAACCAGTTTTTTTTCAGTAAATTTTTCAAAAAACATACCGGATTAACACCCTCACAATTTCGAACAAATACATCAAAAACAGTGAGATAGGAACAACCACAACTGCCTATGGGGTGCAAAATAATCTTGGTCAAGATATCTTTTTATGTGATTATTTTGAAACGATAGGTTTAATACATACTTTTGTCGGTATGCCAAGAAATAAAGAGTTTGATTACAGTGAAAAGTTGATTACAGCTAGAGACCTTTTTTGGAAAAAAGGTTACAACGCCACAACCATGAATGATCTGGTAGATGCTATGGAGATTAACCGTAGCAGCCTATATCTCGCCTATGGTAATAAACATAATTTGTTCTTGGAAGCGCTGACAAACTATATGCAGCAGAAAGACAGGCAGTACGGTCAAGCTGCAAAAAAAAGTGACGAACCTTTGGAAGCGGTAAAGAATATTATTTATTCTGTGTGCGAATCTGCCTTACGGGATAACAACTGTCTTTTTACCAATTCAATTTTTGAACTGGCGCTCAGCGATCAAGAAGTGTGCAGACTTCTAAAGGCGCAGACATTAAAAGCGGTGGCACTTTTTGAAAAATTATTGAAGCAGGCAAAGGAGAACGGAACGCTACAATCTAACAAAGATCCGCTGGCGCTGGCACACTTCTTAGTATCGGGGCTCGTGTCGATATACAACACACATATATTATTTGCGGATAAAAAACTGACCAGACAAACGGCTGAGATGTTGATAGGGTCAATATCGCAATAATTTTTTTTGCCTTATATTGAAACGTAAGGTTTAAAATAAAAACTCATATAAATTATAATAACATGCAGAAAATCAAATTAAACAATGGCATCGAAATGCCGGTCTTAGGCTTGGGCGTTTTTCAGATAGCAGATCTGGACGAATGTGAGCAAACCGTTTTAACGGCGATCAAATCAGGCTACCGCCTTGTTGATACGGCCTCATTCTACCAGAACGAATCTGCGGTGGGTAATGCTATCAGAAAAAGTGGTGTACCAAGGGAAGAACTGTTTGTGACCACAAAACTCTGGGTGCAGGATACAGGTTACGAAAAAACCAAAACAGCCTTCGAAAGATCCTTGAAGGAGTTGCAATTGGAGTATCTGGACCTATATCTCATCCATCAGGCTATGGGAGATTATTATGGTTCGTGGCGTGCGATGGAAGAACTGTACAAAGAAGGAAAAATCCGCGCGATTGGTATCAGTAATTTTTTTCCAGATCGCGTGGTTGACTTGGTGGCACACAATGAAATCGTTCCTGCGGTAAACCAGATAGAAGTCAATCCTTTCTATCAAAGAGCAACAGAACACGAGCTTTTGCAGAAGAACGGTATACTGACACAGTCCTGGGCGTCCTTTGCCGAAGGTAAGAATGATATTTTCAACAATGAAGTACTCACTGCCATAGGCAACCAATATGGCAAGTCTGTAGCACAGGTAATATTACGCTGGCTTATCCAGCGAGGCGTTGCCGTGATTCCGAAATCAGTGCGTGAAGAAAGGATGGTGGAAAACGCCGATATCTGGGATTTTGAACTGACCGCGGAAGACATTGATGCCATAGCAAAGCTGGACACCGGCAAAAGTGTTTTCTTTGATCATCGTGATCCCGAAACCGCGGATTGGCTGACCAAGCTAACGTTCTAATTAAACAGATCAACAATAATAGTAATATCAAGATCCATGGCCTGTACAGGCTCTGGATCCTATTTGATCAAGAAGTATTCTGAAGATCATAGCTAGGGTTTCTACGTAAATTCAAAGCCAATATCCTGTAGTAGATATATAGATAAAAAAAAATGCGCAAAAAGAATTTATTTTTGAACGTTCATTCAAAAATAATTCCTACCTTTGTATCATTATGCCAAGAGTGATAGAATTTAACGAGCAAAAAATAATTTCCAAAGCGCTACAGGTGTTCTGGAAGAAAGGATATCATGATGCCAAGAGTGATAGAATTTAACGAGCAAAAAATAATTTCCAAAGCGCTACAGGTGTTCTGGAAGAAAGGATATCATGATGCCAAGAGTGATAGAATTTAACGAGCAAAAAATAATTTCCAAAGCGCTACAGGTGTTCTGGAAGAAAGGATATCATGATGCCAAGAGTGATAGAATTTAACGAGCAAAAAATAATTTCCAAAGCGCTACAGGTGTTCTGGAAGAAAGGATATCATGATGCCAAGAGTGATAGAATTTAACGAGCAAAAAATAATTTCCAAAGCGCTACAGGTGTTCTGGAAGAAAGGATATCATGATGCCAAGAGTGATAGAATTTAACGAGCAAAAAATAATTTCCAAAGCGCTACAGGTGTTCTGGAAGAAAGGATATCATGATGCCAAGAGTGATAGAATTTAACGAGCAAAAAATAATTTCCAAAGCGCTACAGGTGTTCTGGAAGAAAGGATATCATGATGCCAAGAGTGATAGAATTTAACGAGCAAAAAATAATTTCCAAAGCGCTACAGGTGTTCTGGAAGAAAGGATATCATGCAACTTCGATGAAAGATTTGGTAGAAGCAACCGGACTCAATCCCGGAAGTATCTATAATACTTTTGGAAACAAACATGATTTATTTCTAGCTTGCCTTAAGGATTATCTGAATCCAATTTATACATATGATTTGAAACAGAAAGAAGCGCAGAAAAATCCGCTGGAATTACTTCGTGAATTTTATATGGAGGTTGCTACCAATTCCGTACTAAGCCAAGACTCCTGCCTTTCAGTTAAAAGCTCTTTCGAACTCGCGACGACAGATGATGAAACGCATCAGTTATTGAAGAACAGCATGGATAAACTGTTCGAGATCTTCGAACAAATGGTCATCAATGCACAAAAAGCCGGGTCTATCAGTGATAAGCAGGATACTTTCTTATTGGCCCAACTCATCGTAGCCACTTTGCCGGGCTTGGGGCAGAATTTCATTCTTTATAAGGATAAAAACCGCATAGCCAAAATCATTGATGATCTTTTGGATTTGATAACAAAGTGATTTTTTTTACCCAATTCTTGAACAATCATTCAAATATAAATAATAGTAACATTTTAAATTTTTAGAACAATGTCAAATTTAGAAAGCGCATTTCCAGCGCAAAAAACAGAAAAAAAAGTAGCGTTGATCACAGGAGCTAACCGAGGTATCGGCCAACAGGTAGCAAAAGAGCTGGCAGGCCACGGTTTCATTGTACTGGTCGGGTCTCGCAAATTAGAAAATTCAAAAAAGGCTGTATCGGAAATAGGTGAAAATGCATATCCGATCGCCATTGATGTAACCAATAAGGAATCCATTTTGAAGGCAGCCAATCAGGTAAATACAGAATTTGGCAGACTTGACGTATTGGTCAACAACGCCGGGATCTCGCATGCAGGTTCATCAGAAAGGTCATTGGAAGAAATACTGGCGTCTGGCAAAGCCAGTGTAGCAGATATTGACGAGATGCGAGCCGTTTGGGAAACAAATGTTTTCGGCCTACTGGCTGTTACCCAGGCCTTTCTGCCATTGCTTCACAAGGCTCCTTCTGCCCGCATCGTTAATCTTTCCAGTGGTATGGCATCTTTAAATCTTAATGCAGACCCGGAATATCCGTACCGTGGAGGCTTCAATGTTGTTTACGGTGCCGGCAAGACAGCCGTCAACGCAATTACCCTAGCCTTGTCCATTGAGTTGGAATCTAGCAATATCCGTGTAGAGGCCGCAAGTCCCGGTTTTGCAGCGACCGCCATGAATAATTTTGAGGGAACGGAAACCGTCGAAGAGGCTTCCCGCAATATTGTACGTGCAGCTCTTGGAGAAAATGACCCTTCAGTACTGTTCTCTGCACCGGAAGGATCGTTTCCTTGGTAAATTATACCGGTTTTGGACAAGCAATATTTTAAGAACTAAAAAATTTCGAGATGGAAAATGGAATATCAAACAAGGTGAATCCTCAAGAAACTACTAAGACCATTGGAATAGTGGGAGCAGGACACATAGCGCTAGCTGTTGCAAGACATGCAGCAAAAGCAGGCTATAAAGTAATCATCAGCAGTAGGAAAAAACCTGACGAATTGGCTGATTTGGCCTTCTCTTTAGGGAACGGAGTAACTGCAGGAACCCCAACTGAAGCAGCACAGGCAGACCTTGTACTGATCGCCGTTCATTTTGATCAGATACCGGATGCTGTAAAAGATATAGATTGGAAAGGACGTACCGTTATAGATACGAGCAATGCCATTGTTTTTCCAGAGTTTAAACCTAAAGATTTTGGCGGAAAAACATCCAGCAGGGTTAATACCAGTTTATTTCCCGGTGCTTCACTTGTGAAAGCATTTAATACATTACCGGCCGCAATTTTGGCTTCAGATCCTAATGTGGATAAAGGTAGACGTGTCATCTTTGTCTCAGGGGATGATGATGAGTCGAAAAAAAAGGTTCTAACCTTTGCAAAAAACTTGGGCTTTTATCCGATAGATTTAGGAGGTTTGGATGAAGGCGGTAGATTACAGGAATTCGGAGGCGCCCTTATCACTCATAACCTTATCAAATTGAAATAAAGATAGTGAATGAGCTTTATAAAGCCCGTTGGGTTATGATATTAAAGAAAGTATCATTCTTGATGCCGTAATTACGAAGGAATAGTTTTTTTTGCCCCAATCTTGAACGATTATTCAAGATTGGGGTTAAATAAAACGAAAATATGAAACGAATAAATGAGAACAGTACCTATATTATTTATGTCTTCTCCGGATAACAGGTTTGTTCATTCCGTTCATTTGAAGAATGGAGGGGGAAAAGGCCGGATAAACGGTTAATTTTGTTCCTACACAATAAAACCTAACCTGATAGTGCAAAAAACAAATAAAAAGAAACAGCCAATGCTGGGTCAAGCACCTGAAAGCCAGTGTTATGACAAATTGGTCAGGCAGAACATGCGCTGTTACGTAATTTTACAAAACCGTTGGAGGAAATCATGTTAAAGGTTGCATCATTTTTTAAAGAAGAAAACGATCCCTTCTTCCGCAGGGGTGAGGAAAAAGGTGAAATTAAGAAAAGCTACGAGATCGTAGAGAATCTACTTATCAAACTTGGCTTGTCTAACGAAAAAGCTGCGGAGATTGCTGAGGTTTCAGTTGACTTCGTCCAAAAAGTCCGTGCCGATTTGGCTAAAAAGAAGAAGAATTAAGCATCCGGTATTTGTAGATATATTGAAGCCGTTTCTTGTTTAGAGGTGGCTTTTTCTATTAAGCACTATAAATTAAGTTCGAAAGCTTCCTACTTCTTAATCACCTTTTGCTTTAACTCCGCGAGCTGATATTATTTTTATAGAATAAATTCTCAATGCTAAGGAGAGATCGATAAATTACATGTTAAGGAAATTTATCTAAGTTTAATCTCCTAGTTTTAGTGTATTTCTAATAAATATCTTCAAGGTGCTCACTGAGTTAATTTTTCAAAGAAGCACTATATCTATTGCACTTTTAGATACCCATATTCTCGATATCTAAAATAATCAATGAAAGGGGATTCAAGATCCGTGTTTCAAATGGGACTTCCAATTATCAAGCTTGATGCGTAACCTCACGCTAGTTAATTATATTCAAATTAATTGCGATTGAATTTGTTGTTGTTATACTGCTGAAATCTGGGAATTTGAAAAAATCAAAGTGACCCAGAGAAGATGTTATTTGGCTATCCGCTAAATATCAAAAATCGGTTGGATGCCAGGTATTAACGACATACAAAGAGTTTATTTAGCTTTTTTCTAATGTAAAAGAATGTTTATCAATAAGGATAAATATTTGCTGTTCGTTGTGAGGGTAATAATATTCAGTTTTAGCGATATTAAATTAATGGTAATATATGGTTATTATTTGTTAAAATTTAGTAAGTGTTCTGATTGTCCTCGCTATATATTTGAATTAGTTTATGGTAAAACATAAATTATGAATAACAACTTGGCTTAAAACTCCATCGATTATACACAGCTGGTATAATATATCTTAAACTTTAAATTTTAACATTATGACAAAAAAATTCAAAAATTGGATTAAAGGAGGGCTGGTTGTAGCAGTTTTCTCCCTTGGTGTGCTAAACCTCAAGATCAGAATTAACCAAAGTGAAGAAACGAGTGGTTTTACAATGGCTCAACTCAGTGTACAGAGCGAGGCCGTTCAGGCCGAGTGTAGCAATATGAGTACAGGAAATAATGGTCATTGCCGCTCAAACGGAGGTACTGGCTCCTGTGTGGATTCTTATTGGTTTGAAACGAATAACTGTAAGAAGTAAATCATCTCTCAGGATTCAAGGTGACGACCTTGGATCCATACCTAAATCTTCTATTCAATGAAATACATTTTACATTTTTCTGTGATCATCCTATATCTTTTCCTTCATTCCTGTAGAAATAGTGAAGATCGAAAGATGAATGCCCAGGTTACTCAACATTGTAATCATCCTGCTCCTGTTAAAAGGTCAACGGACTCCAAGCTTAAAATAAAGGGTGATAGGTTTTTCATTTTAGATGACAGTCTTGTTGTAACAGCTCAATCTCAAGTTCAATATTTGCCGAAAAGAAGGTCTTTAGCTGTGCTTGATAGTTATTTTAGCAGAATAGCGTTCTTTGATGTGCAGTCCGGAAAACAAAATGGGAATATTATTTTTAAAAAAGAGGATATACCCCATAAGATTGACGGTTTTCTGATTACCGAGCAAAACTCTATTTTACTATTCAATTATTCTGAAAAGTATATTTATACTCTAGATTCAAAAGGGAGTGTTACCAACGTGGTGACTATGTTGCATAAGAAAAAAGGCGGTATGTTGGACGGAAATCCGAGCCCCAATCCGTGCAACGCCTCTCCATTCCATTTAGCCGGCGATACTTTAACTTTTACAGGTTACCTGTACGGTGAACATGATCTGGAACCGTTTGATAGACGGTTCATCAGAGGCAAGGTTGATCTATTGAGCGGTGATTGTATTTCTGATATAATTTATCCGAATATTTACAGAGAAACCAATTGGGGCGGTGATTATTACCGTATTCCCTACACATGTTACTTGGAAGATGGTACATCATTTATCAGTTTACCAGCGGAACATATGATTATGAAAGTAGAAAGATCTGGAAAACTTTCTTATGTTAATGGGGGGCCTTCCCAGAGGATATGCGTGAACTCTATGGGATTTAGGAAAGAGATGCTAAAACATGGCCAACGCGATGATCTTATTCTCAAACATTATCAGGATAATTATTCATATAAAAATATTATGTATCTGTCCAACAAACAAAGGATTATACGGATATTGGAGTTGCCAAATACATCTGAAGCAGGAGCATTACCAGTAACAAAGAAATCAAAATTGTTGATTTTCAATCCCGAATTCGAATTTATGGACGAGACGATCTTACCAGAGGATCTTTCAACCGACAACTATTTTATTACAACAGAAGGAATATTCTTTCTTAATCTGACCAATAAAGATGAAAACAAAGCTCATTACACGCTACTTTCCTTTGATTAAAAATTATTTGTTGCTAATTCTGATGTTCCTTTGTCTATTTTCATGTACCTCCATAAATGAGAAAAAGGTGCAGCCGCGCGATGCAAATCTGGACTCGCTACTTTCTTCCATAAAAGCGGTTGATAAACAGTTCAGTCCGGACACCAGATCTGTCTATCTCATACTTCCCAATGAAGGGTGCGAGGGATGTATCAGCACCGCTGAACAGTATGTTCTTTCCAATTTTAAAAAGAACGAGAACATGAAATTTATATTCACCCGCATAACGTCGAAAAAAATATTGAAAGCTAAACTTACCGATAGCGTGCTTCGCTATCCGAATATACTATTGGATACAATTAACCTTATAAGCTTCCCAGATAAATCAAAATCAATATACCCCCTGGTGGTTTTGGTAGAAAAAGGTAATGTTGTTGATCTGGTATACCAAAGCCCAGAAGAAAATGGCTTGGATTTTATAAACTCCAAATGGAAATTTAGTGGCAAAAATGAAAGTGAATAAGGTCCTTACTACGGTATTCTTCATAATTATGCTCTTTAACAAAGGTTTAGCGCAGTTTTCGGTCTCGGGAATGGTCATTGACAGTTTGGCAAATAAGGAGCTTTCGGGAGTGACGGTCAAGCTGGCAAAAGAGGACGGCAAGTATCAAGATCTAATAACTTCTTCGGATCACAACGGTCGCTTTGAGCTAACGGACGTTCCTACAGGGAAATACAATTTAACTTTTATACTCTTGGGATACAGACCACTCATCCTTTCAAAGCAGATCGTTCAAAACACGGATTTAAAGACGGTTTCACTCCATTCCGATCAGGTCCATCTGGAAGAAGTTGCTGTAAACGAAAACAGACTCTTTCAACAGAACGGTGACGAGATTGAATATAACATAAGTATCGACTCTTCGCTGGTCAATAAGAATGTTAAAGATGTATTGGCGTCCTTACCATTTTTCAAACTTACTTTCAATGGGAATGAGCAGAAGTTGGAGTACAAAAATGGAAAAAGATACCTGATCATGTTGAATGGACAGAAATTTGGCGCCATAACGAGATATCCGAATCAGACGCTTTCCAACTTCCCCTCTGACTTTGTGAAAAAAGTCAAGATCATAGAGAACCCGAGCGCCAAGATTGTCAATGAGGGATACGATGTGATTATCGACATAATTTCTTCCTCATCATATTACCGGGGCTATATAGGGAAAGTTGCCGCCAGTTATAATACCTTAACTAATCATACTGCCGATGCGTTTCTATTGGCACAATATAACAAATGGAATATACAGACTCTTGTTCGAAATGACCGGGAAAAAAACTGGGGTATGCAAAACGGGACAATAATGCAAAACGACCATAATACTGTTGTCCAGAACTTTTCGGTCATAGACACAGGGCTAAGTAAAAAACAGATCTATGACGTAAGTGCCGACTACCGCTTTAACGAGGATACCTATATTGCATTTTATTATAGTTTCGGCAGGGTTCCATTCGACAGACAGGTGATCAGTCAATACGATGATATTCCAGTACCCCAATATATCAGTACCGGTTATTTGAACAGAAAAAATGAAGTCGGTTTAGATTACTCGATGAAATTCTCCGAAATTTCAACCATAGCTCTAACCGCAAAATACGAAGTTGATAACGACGGACTTGATAACAGCGTTTTAGGAGATATTTACCGCTACGGAAAGAATCAGATTTCCAATAAAGAAAGTGCAGTAGACCTTAATCATTTATTGTCATTTAAAGAAGGTAAATTTTCTATCGAGAATGGTGTAAAATTTGTGAGTCGGAAATTTTTCAATCAGTTTGGTTATGATACTGTCCAGAACAAGGTAATCCCCTTTGGTTTCTCGGATCGCATTGACCAAAGATTATGGTTGTCTTATAACAAATTTACCTACAAACATGATAAGTTATCAGCATCAGTACAAATTGACATCGATCGGTTAATTGTCGATGACAGTTCCAGGTCCTCGTTTACTAATATATTACCGTCCGGATTTGTTCAATATAACATAAAGCCGAACATATACCTACAGGGAACCTATACCGCCTCAATGATACGTCCCGCTTATATGACTCTAAATAGATTTAATATATATCAAGACTCCCGAACGGTAACCACCGGTTTGAGGGTTTTTAATCAGCAAAAGAACCAAGCTTATTCGCTTTCGTTAAATCATTTTGGCAATAAATTGGATTTTAGCCAATTTCTGAATGTATCAGCAACAAAAGTTTCAGATCTGATAATAAAGCAGACTTCGTTGACTTCGTCGAACGGTGAAAATGTGACAATGTATGCAAATATTGAAAACAATACTATTTGGAGTGCTCAATATGGGGCTTCTTTTAAACCATTGAAGATATTGCGGTTATCGCCGTCGGTTTATGTAATACGGAATACCTTTGTTTGGAATGAAAATGGGCTGAGTAGAGAGAAATCCAGTAATGTTTATAATCTTAGCCTATTCGGTCAACTTGAAATCAATCCTGCGAAGATGAGTCTGGATTTTAACGTAGAGTTTGCTCCGGATTATTTGTTGTTACAGGGATATCAAGAGGGCAGGGATTCATACTCTATACAGATAAATAAAAATTTGCTGAGTAGAAAGCTTAATCTTTTTGCAACAGCTACAAATTTCTTAAAAAAAGATCTTGTTTTAAAGAGCGTAATTGAGGATCGTCTACTTAGCAGAACACTATTTGCGTCTAGCCCTTATCGGTCGTTTTCATTTGGGTTATCTTTTAATTTTGGTAAACTTAGAACGATGGAAGCAAGATCAAAAAGAATTAAAAGCACAGACTTATTTAAAGAGCCAAAATAAAAAGGAAACAGAAATATAGCTGGTCGTCACTTCTATTCTAATAATTATGAGGAAAAAAGTAATCTTTTCATTTGTCTTCGCATTAGGTATCCTTTTGGGATTACGATGGCTGTTCTCCAGTCTTTTCAACTCCTCCGAAGAAATTTACTTCGACCCAAGGAGTGAACAATATCAGGGGCTCGATGACATAATTAAAAATCCCAAGTTCAAAGATAAGTTGCTCTATATTGATATTTGGGGAACACGTTGTGTACCATGTATAAAGGAGTTTCCAGATAGTAAAAAGTTGTCGGAGTATTTTAAAGACAATAACAAGGTTGCTTTTATCTATCTATGCAGTCCATATAACTACGTTGATGATCAGGTAAGATGGAGGTTTTTTGCAAAAAAGTATGAACTGTCAGGACATCATATTTTTTTGACTGAACAGGCTTATTTCGAAGTGTACAAGAAAATTGAAGGTAATACGAAGCTGAGATATCTTATCCCAAGGTATGTGATTGCCAAAAATGGCAAAATATTAATGCCCCGCGCTCCAAGTCCCAGCGCATCGAAGCAAACGATTGAAGCGTTAAAGAGTTACTTATGAAAGATTTAATGTCTTTTATCACAATCTTAAAAAACGATAGACCGGCCAAGTCCGTTTTGGCCATTTTTTATTTTTTACTAAGTACCTGTGTTGTATTTGTACCTGATGTCTTAACTGAAGTCGAGCTGTCAAAGTTTTTTGCCATGGCTTTCTTGACTGTATTGTTCCTGATTGGCGTTGCATCTATATTTTTTTTTGATAGAACCCCGATAAACCTGGATCTGAATATCACCGATATCATTGTTGGCATTTACATACTGTATCTGATAATGTTGAAAAGCATAGGAGGGAGGTTTGGTGACGATATTAGCTGGATGTGGATCTTTATGTGGTTGAATTATTACCTGATTAGGTTTTTTGCTCCTGAGGATAAAGAGAACCGTTCCCTAATGGTTACAGCTGTGACGCTTGCGATTGCTTCATTAGTTGCATTAAGTATGATTTTTAACATTTTCTTTCCTGAAAGTAGAGACTTCCTGGTCACAAATCCATTTTTTAACAATGGCCCGGCTGCTCAATATCTGGCATATATGAGTTGTCTTGCGTTTCATTACCTGATTTATAAGAGTGAAGTTCCTTCATATATGACGTATCTATCCCTGATGGTACTTTCCATGGCTTTTATTTTATTTGCCGGCAATGACTCACGGACATCGCTTCTTTGTTTATTTGTGGGGTTGGCGTACATCTGGTCTATACGCAAATCATATCTTTCAAGGAAGGGGATTGTAGCCTCTATGGTAGTTGTTTTTCTTGTTTTTTCAGGATTTCTAGCATTTTTCTTCAAGTCAGATTCAGCAGCAGGAAGAATTTTGATCTGGAAGATTTCATTAAATAATTTGTCAAGCGACTTTTGGATCGGGAAAGGACTTAATATCTTTCAGGACGAGTACCCCAAATGGCAGGAATCTTACTTTTCGGAAGGAGGTAAGAAGAGTGAAATCTTATTAGCCGATAAAGTGGCATATGCATACAATGATTTTCTTCAAATTTTTATAGAACAGGGGAGCGTCGGCCTTTTGTTTTTTACAGCAATTATATTCACGGTCTTTTTTCTGATTTCTTTGGAAAAGAAAGATAGTTTGTGGAAGGCCTTACTTCTTTGTATAGTATGTTCAATGGCTTTCAGTTATCCTTTAGAGATGGTTGTACATAGTTATCTTTTGGTAGTATCAGTGGCCCTATTAAGTTCTTTTCAACAAAAAAAAACTATTAACATCTATTTATCCAAATGGAAAGTTATTGTTTTAAGTGTTACAGTATTTTTTGCCAGCGTTACATCATCTTATCTATTATTTGGAAAGTATGTGCTACGCAGACACCAGGTTGCTGCAGATGTACGCTATCGAACAGGCGATCTACCTGGAGCGGAAAAGTCTTATTTTTTGCTGTTCCATGAGTTGGATCATGATGCCTCGTTTTTACAGAATTATGGAAAAACATTGTCTCGGTTAGGTAAATATCAATTAAGCGACACGGTACTGAACAAAGCAGAACAGCTTACTTCCGATCCATTTTTATTTATAACGATGGCTGAAAACAGAATGAAGTCGTTCGAACCGAGAGTAGATGAAGCGGCTAACCTTCTGAGGAGGGCGATTGACTGCATTCCCAACAGAATGTATCCGCGTTATCTTCTGTTCAAATTATTTGTGAACCATGGGCGGATTGAGGAGGCAAAGAATATTGCAAATGAAATATTGTCCATGGATATTAAAGTTGCTTCACAGGCAACAGCAACCATGCAGAACGACGTTAAAACGAAACTCAGGTCACTAGAAAACGCTAGATAATAGGTAATTTTATGGGGTTATTTTTTTCTTCAACAGCAAGATATCAGTTCATATTTATCCTATGGATTATATCGTTTCTTGCGATATCATGTAACACAGGCAATAATATTAATTGGAAACAATTATACGATCACTATTCAGCAGCTGAGGATTCAATCCAGCGGGAAGCCGTTAAATTCTTGCAGGAAAATATCAATGGACATTATTCTGCGGTCATAAGCTTGGTTGATCCGTTAACGAAACAAACCGTATATGTTACGGGAGAAGAAAAAACATCACTAACGAGCTTAGAGTTAGCTGATATGCTAAACAATGGGTGGGAAAAGAAATTTGAGTTTATCGCTGATAACAGCGTCCTTTCTACGGAAAGGATAATTGATGAAATAGATCGATCTTATACTGCCTGGACAACAAGCGAATGGTTTAAAGATACACCCAAATGGATTTATTTGAACTACCTATTACCCTACCGGGTTGATGCTGAATACCCTGATTATTGGCGCAAAGAATTAGACTCTGTCTTAAAGGAAGAGAAGGTCAAATGGAAAAGAGATACTAAAAGTAATTATTATCAGCATAGGGAAAAGAAGTTTATCAGTGATTATATTAGGAAGGTGATCCGAAAGAGACAAAGTGATTTCTATACATATGATGAGCAAATCGGAACACTTAGTAAATTCCCTTCTTTCACCGAATTGAAGATTTTTAAAAGAGGTGAGTGTTTTACGGGAAGTAGCGTCGCCACCTATTTCATGAGAGCCGGGGGCATACCGACAACCATCGATATTATTCCTTATTGGGGCAGTATAAATGGTAGTCACGGACTGGATGTTCATTGGGATCCTGTGGACAAGATGATGGTGAAAGAACATCCTTTTGATTTACCAGTTGCCAAGGTCTTCAGAAAAACATTCAAATATGAAGGCTTATGGACAAATGACATTTCTAAAATTGTTAGTGACAATGATTTTAAAATACCATTTTTAAAAAGTGACTATATCAAAGATGTAACCGGGGAACACGTGTTAAGTAGAAATTTGGAGTATGAACTTCCTTCATCCATCGATGTTCCCTTAGCCTATATCTGTATTAATTCTTACGGTGAATGGAAACCGATCTTTTGGTCCAAAGTTGAAAATAGTATAGCAAAATTCACGGATATGGGAACAAATATCCTGTACAGAATTGCAGTCCCTACCAAAACCGGTGATGTATCGTTTGTTTCCCCAATGTTTTATTTAAATCAGAATGGGGAACTGATATTCCCCAAGTTGGATAACAGCAAAAGCATTTCCTTAAAGATCAAAAGAATTAATCACGGAACGGAAGCATACGTAAAAAGAGGAAGACGCTATTCTCTGTTCGTTGTCGATGAATCAGGAAACGAAAAGCTTATTGAATCCAGCGTCTGCAAGCTTGATAGTAATTTAATTTTCAATAGAGTTCCCGATGCCACATATTATATCCTTAAACAGGATGGTGCCAGAAGAAATCTGTCCCGATATTTTTCTATACGAGGGGGAAATCAAGACTGGTTGATGGAAATAGATACTGCTCTGTACAAGCAGCATACAGGATATCGAAAATGATTGCGACGGACACAGCTCTTAAGATTAACGCGTTCACTAGTAGGTACATTAAACATGACTGCTTTTTCAACAATTTGCGGAGATATGGTTTTACTCTGATTACAGACACTTCAAAAGAGCTGAAACCGGGATTTACGGCTATTGCAATCTATCTAGTAGAGCATATAAATTAATGTAAACAATTTTATATGCTACGCCTTTCACTTCTTTCTTACAAAGGTTGTTTCTGTAAAGTACACGTACGTTATTGAATCTTATTTTCATCGTTATTTGGGACAAGGCGATATGCAAGTCATTCAACACCATTTATTGATCGGCCCCAAACATTCTTTTCTATTGCCCAAGTTTTCATAAGTTTGAGCAAAATGCCGGAAATAAAAAGAAGGTTTTCCGTATAGTCGATGATCTGTTCCGTATTGAATTTATTACTGTCTCCTATCACAACTCGGTGGGACGATTTTTCAGACTTTACTTCCTTTTCCCTAAAGATGTAGTCGATATGAGTATACCCGTAGTGAATGTAGTTACACAGATGCTTATATAAGGAGTAAGAATTTGGATAGTCTGCGTCAAGCCTTCTTGCCAGAAAACTATCTGTAAACTTTTGATTATTTTCTTTATACTCATTTAACGGCTTGCCAGCGAATATATGATCCATTAATTTCAAAGGGGCATCGCATATCAATAATGCGTAATATCTTATTAAGTTGTCTAATTGTAATCTAACTAAACACACTGCACTAGCCATATTATCGGATTCGATGAGAGTTTTGTAACCTTTGTTTAAGGATATAGCTCTGTCTATTACGGACAATGCAAAATAATCCAATGGATGAATGGAACTATCTGCGGCCTCCATTATGGACTTAGACGTACTCAGAAACAATCTTTGCAAGATATTTATTTGCTCTAGAAGATCCTCAAGACCATTATAGTCATCCACTTTCTTTTTATTTTGATCGCTCATTATGATCGTTTTTAGGCAATAGACCACCTTTTCAACCGAAATTAAATATATGTGTTTTTGCTTTAAAAGCATGATTGCGCTAAGCATAAATATTCCATAAAAAGTTATTTTGGCAATTGCCGATTCGAATTTTTTACTCGCTCCATAGCTAAATCATATTAGAGAGCTAAGTTGTCAGAATTGTAGAAATTTTCTTATAAAGGTCGTTGCTGAGTTTTCTATATCCTTCTTCATTTGGAAGGTATGTACAACTCCATTCCGTCTGTGGCAAACGAAAAAGGATGGTATGTGCATGCCCGGGCGACCATCCGGAAGTTAGGGCAAAATTTTTTGAACTACTCCGTGTTTTCTTTTTCATATCATTTACTTTAATAACATCCCGTTGAGGAATTGTTCTTTTTCTTTAACAATATTTAATGAGCAAGCGTTCTAAAAAATAGAATCGCTAAATATTTTTTTGCTAAAAAAATTAGATTTATTATATTTGCGTTATACCTAAATCTGAATGAGTCAAAGCAAACAACAAGCGAATCAGTATGATAAGATTTTCCGTGAGAACATGGAAGTGGTGTTACCCGGTATTATCAAGTATCTGCTAAAACTCGATATAATAGAAAGTGAAGAATTGCCCGATGATTTGCAGCATACAAAAGAACGCAGACCCGATTTGCTCAAAAAGGTAAAAGATGCATCCGATAAAGTTTATGTCCTGCATGTAGAGTACCAAACAAAGAACGAGTCCGATATGGTGTTCCGGATGGCTGAATACAATATAATGTTGCAGCGGAGGTATCGGTTACCTGTAAAGCAATATGTTGTTTTTATCGGTTCGGCCAAACCGAAGATGGTAACAGCTATTGTAACTGAAGATTTTCAGTTCCGATATAACCTGGTCGCGTTTTCCTCGGTAGACTATAAAATATTTCTTAAGTCTGATAAACCCGAAGAGAAAATATTGGCAGTATTAGCTAACTTTGTAAATGATAGCCCGTTAGAGGCTATTGTGACGATCCTAAAGGAAATAAAATCAATTTCCGGTGGGGATTTGTCTGAAAGCAGATATTTTAATCAGTTGCGTGTGTTAGTGCAATTGCGTAAATTAGAGAATCAATTGGATATAGCTATGGAAACGATAACAAAATTTTTTAAGGAAGAGCGAGATCCGCTGTTTCGTAGAGGCGAAGCAAGGGGTAAAGTTGAAGGTGAAGCCAAGAAAAGCCATGATGTGGTTGAAAATTTGATTACTGAGCTCAAATTATCTAACGAACAAATTGCACGTATTGCCGAAGTATCAATCGACTTCGTCCAAAAAATCCGTGCCGATTTGGCTAAAAAGAAGAAAAATTAAGCATCTAGTATTTGTAGATATATTGAAGCCGTTTCTTGTTTTAAGAGACGGCTTTTTTGTTAAGTTTTTTAAGCGCTATAAATTAAGTACGAAAGTTTCCTACTTCTTAATCAACTTTTGTTTTAACTCCGCTAGCTGATATTTGAGCTCGTTGTTTTCTTCTAAAAGCATATTGTGTTTTTCCAAAAGCTCGGTGTATTTATCCTGTTAATTTTCCCTGCCTGTTGTGATCTATTCAATACGGTAGTCCAGGCAGATGAGTGTTTTGCAAAATTGGTTATGAACTTTAAATGCCTGTCGTTAAAGAACATACCACCTTTAAAAATGCCAATCCTTTAAAAGCGGTTATAGCCAACTCTTTTAAAGAGCGCTTGCAAGCGTTACATGGATGATCGGACTAATTTTGATTGAAGCCTAATAAACCGTTGTTTTAGATTAAGGCAATTTGTAAAGTTCTCTTGATATAGATGCATAAATATTTACGTGCTTGATTTACTTTTTGTGATAGGTTTTATTAGCTTATAATATTCTTCGGGTCTACCGCGTTTGCCCTCTATTTTATTAATTTCTCCAGTCTTCTCAACGATACCTTGAAGATCCTTTTTGAAACGGTCTGTGATCTGTTTGAAATCCGTTAAGCCGAGGTCAAACTTTGAATTTACCTTATTGCCAATTTCAGAAGGAAGGAAAACATATCCGGTTTTATATTCGGAAAGTACCTCGCTTATTTTCTCAGTTAGCTCTAAGGAAGTATAGACCTTTAAAACAGGTTTACCAGCTTTTTTTCTATATGCGATTCTCTCTTTAGTTTTATCTGGAAGAGATTCAAAACTCGGTATCGGAAAATCTGGATTTCCAAATTGATAGTATTTCAGCCCGAAAATTTGCGATATAGCCTCTAGAGTTTCTAATTCTAAACTTCCAGTGTAATTCAGTACAGCTATAATATTCTTCTTAGCTGACTTCGCTAAATAGGCTATATCAATCGGTTCTAAACCAAATTTCTTCATATACCATCTTAGTGTGTCAGCATATTCTTTGAGTACCGTCATCTATATCTAAATAATTAGTCTAAAATCTTTGGTTTTTATACTTTATATATTTATCTTTGCATTAGTTGATTAAAGCGATAATACGGAGTAGGAGTTGATCTCTACCGTAACGATGTTGCTCGTGCAAGAAAACCGCTAATTTTCCCCATGAGTCAACCGTGAACTCGCCCTTTCATTGAATTATGTTACCTTTGTCGTATCATATTCAATAGGGTGGGTCTCATGTTAGACTTTGGGGGAACCTTGACTTTGTCAAGGAGGCTCTTAGCGGTGCCGCTTGCCAAAGCATTGAGACTCACCTTATTGTTTCTTAGGTGTCTCAGCAGCGTCGTTTCCATAAAATCAAAAATTATGAAAGCGAAAAGAACTAAACCAAACTATCCAAACCGTGAATTACTTGCATTACTGGTTAACAACTACGATCAGTCACAGGTAAACCCTAAATCCTTTCAATCAATGCTAAAGAACGTAATCGCTTCACCCGAATAAGGTAGCCTAAAGATAAAACAGGCGGATAGCATAAGGAAGAAGCCTAAAAAAGCTCAACCTGAAGCAGGTTTTAAAAAACCATATCCTAGTCTGTTGCCGACCCTATATTATGAGTAAACCAAGCTTTGCTTAGGTTTTAAGAATAGGCCGGTTCTTTTGGTTATTGCAATTACCTATAAAGATAAAGGCTTTCTCCTAAACCAGCAAATTTTAAGGTCTTCTTAGTAACATGTGGGTCGGTTTTTAAAATTTTTTAAACCTAAACCGAATTAAATCGACCCAAATGAAAGCATTTTTACGCTTAATAGGAGGGGTGTGTGCTGTTAGGAAACTATTGGTTCAAGCCATCTCTCGAAAGAATAAAATATTAAGTACAGCGTGCAAGGCGCCGTTAATGATAAGAGATGAGCGATTAGTGATGAATACTTTTCTCTTCTCAACGAGTAGTTTTTCGCACGTACCATCGCGTATACAAAAAAATACTGAAAAAACCACCTGTAACTCGCGAGTTACAGGGAAATGGGGTTTAAGAAGGTTTAAAGGTACTTTTTGTTGGTTTTTTGCGGCTAAAAATTGTATAAAAAAGTACTGGAAATTTAGGTGTAGATACCGTTTTTCGTCGCAAAATGTTGCCTACGAGACTATAAAAATCTGGGGAGCACTACGTGCTCTTAAACCTTACAGCGTATACCTTATAACCTTAAAGATTTTGTTCTGTGTTTGTTTGGCACACGCCCGGCAGTCCTCCTCCCAGGAGGCTGCCCACGGCGTGGCTTTGCAGAACGTTTATTCAATTACAGGAAAAGTATTTGACGGAAATAATAACCAGCCTTTGGAAGGAGCTACGATTGCTATACAAGGTAGCCGCACCCGTGTACTTACAGGGGTTGATGGGAGTTTCCGTATATCGACGGTCGACACTACCGGCGTACTGCTTATCACTTACATCGGTTACCGGCCGGAACGAGTGCCGTTCAATAGGAGGGAAGCAGGGCCTTTTACCATCAAACTGCAAGGCGATGGTACCCAACTGGAAGAAGTGCAGGTAAGTACCGGTTACCAAACCTTACCCAAAGAGCGCGCCACAGGCAGTTTTGTGCAGGTGGATAATGAACTGTTGAACAGGCGGGTATCAACCAATATTCTTGACCGCTTGGATGGGGTAACGAGCGGGGTGTTTTTTAACGGTTCAGCTTCAAATAACATTGCTACGGCAACATTGTCCAACAGAAACTATGGTATAAACGTGCGGGGACAGAGCACCATCAACGCTTCCAGGCAACCCCTGATCGTTGTGGACAATTTTCCCTACGAAGGAGAAATCAGCAATATAAACCCGAATGATATTGAAAGTGTCACGGTACTTAAAGATGCTGCCGCAGCATCGATTTGGGGTGCCCGTTCGGGAAATGGCGTTATTGTAATCACTACGAAGAAGGGTAAAAAGGGGCAACCGATGCATGTTGGTTTTAGCAGCAACCTGTCATTGGGCGAAAAACCCGACATTCTGTATGATCAAAACTATCTGTCATCCCCTCAGTTTATAGAGGTGGAACGTTATTTATTCGAAAGAGGCTATTTCAATGCCGATATAAATAATACAAGAACGTTTCCGACGATTTCTCCCATTGTCAGTTTATTGAATGACCACAGGAACAATCTCATAACCGATCAGGAATTAGAGGAAAACTTCACAGCTTACACCAACAAGGATGTAAGAGCAGATTACCTGAAGTATGTGTACCGAACATCTCTCAATCAACAGTATTCGGTTAACCTAAAGGGCGGAGCGGAACACCTTGCCTATACCTTTTCGGTCGGTCATGACCGTAACAGGGATAACCTTATCAACGATGGTTTCCGCCGTACCACGCTCCGTGCCTCCAATACCTATTCGCCATTGGCCAAGCTTGATATCGTAACCACGGTCATGTACAGTAACAGCACTACCGAAGAGAACAATGATTTTGCCTATGGCAGTTTCATGGGGACGGGAGGGCGTTACGCCCGGGTTTTTCCCTATGCGCAATTGGCCGATATAAATGGAACACCTTTACGTATACCGAGAACCTATCGCTACGATTATATTGACCGGATGCAGGAGCAGGGGCTGCTCGATTGGAGTTATTACCCCTTACGTGAAATTGAACTTGCAGACAAGCGCACTTCGGTAAAAAACATGTTGGTTAATTTTTCACTTGATTATAAGTTTAAGCCCTTCTTAAGCTTAAATGCGCAGTTCCAAAACGAAAGACAGCTGATTGGCATGGTAAACCACCAGCCGGAGCAGACTTTCTACGCAAGAGACCTGATCAACCGGTTTTCGATGATTGATGAAGTCAACGGAACAATCACCTACCATTTTCCCCGTGGGGGAATACGATCGGCAGCGAACTACGATTGGAATTCGAACAACGGACGTATCCAACTGAATTTTGCGCCACGATGGAAAAACCACCGTGTTGATGCACTGTTGGGAGGCGAAGTGCGTGAGCTTAAAACCGAGGGAACAAATGCCACTTCTTACGGTTACGACGATCAGTTTGGTACTGCCATAACAAACCTTGATTATGTGAATTACTTTACCGTCAACCCATCGGGGCTTGCGCGCATTCCGAGTCCACCTGCCAATGTTACGGGGATAACCAACCGCTACCTGTCTTATTACCTGAACACAGCTTATAGCTTCAAAGACCGATATACCCTGTCATTCAGTGCCAGAAGAGACGGCGCTAATATATTCGGTGCAAAAACTAATCAGAAGATAACACCTTTATGGTCGGCCGGGCTGGCCTGGAACATCAGTGATGAACCTTTTTATAATTGGAAAGCACTCCGCTACCTCAAACTGAGAACCACCTATGGGTTCAATGGCAATGTCTACCAGAGCGGCGGAGCCTATCTAACGGGGGTGTACGGAAATGATAGTTACACAGGGGACAGGCGAATCTATAACCTAAGGGCCCCTAATGCATCGCTACGTTGGGAAAGGGTTAAGAATATTAACGTCGGGCTTGATTTTGGAACCACTGACAATTTGCTGACAGGTTCTATTGAATATTATAACAAAAAAGGGATTGATCTGATACAACGGACAAATCTGGCACCGCAAACAGGGTTTACAGACTATATGGCAAATACGGCCAGCACCGTATCCAACGGTGTCGATCTCTTACTGACAGCGAATATCCTACGTAAAAAAGTTCGATGGAGCTCTACCTTTATCGGCAATTTTATCAGTGACCGTATTTTGAAGTACGATGCACCACTGACTTCCGGTACCATACAGAGCGGGGGAGGGGTTGAAGGTAAGTCATTATTCAGCCTGTTCAGCTATAAGTGGGCGGGCCTTAACCCCGAAAGCGGAGACCCGCAGGGGATATTGAACGGGCAGGTCAGTCGTGATTATGCGGCCATCATCAATAACTATCAGCCCGACAGCCTGGTTTACAGTGGGGTGTCACGTCCACCGATCTTCGGGTCGTTCCGAAATGATTTCAGTTTTAAAGGCTTTAGCCTATCTGTAAATATTGTTTACAAAATGGGATATATTTTTCGACGGCCAAGTATAAGCCTCAACTATGCGGAACTGATTTCAACGGGAGGGCATACCGATTATTCGAAACGTTGGCAAAATCCCGGAGATGAGACCCGTACTTCGGTGCCTTCTGTGGTGTATCCCGCTGATAGCCGTAGAAATACTTTTTACCGCTATGCCGAAGTGCTGATTGAGGAAGCGGATCATATCAGGTTACAGGATATCAGATTCGGCTATACACTACCGCCATCGGTAACCGAACGGACAGGCATAAAGTCGATCAGCCTATTTTCCTATCTGAACAACTTAGGAATCATATGGAGAAAAAATAAGCAGGGAATTGATCCCGATGCCGGGTTATACCCGGCTCCGTTTTCCTGCTCATTCGGTGTTAACATCAATCTGTAAATCTAACAATATGAAGTATACAAAAATAGCGAAACGCTTGCTGCTCATCCTGTGTTTTCCGGTATTTATAGGTTGTGGTAGACAGGAAGATTGGCTGGATATTAAAAATAGTAAAGGTGACGTACTACCCGAAACACTGGCCGACTTCCAGCATCTGCTGAATAACGGGACGGGACTTACAAGCCGGTATTCCACGGCCGGATTGGCAATGTCCGATAACCTCTTTTTGAATGAAGCTGAATACCTCAGCATGTCCCAACTGGAAAGGAATTTATATACATGGAACCGGGAGATCTGGGACAGCGGTGTTTCTTCCGACTGGAACTTCCTGTATGCAAAGATTGAAATAGCGAATCTGGCGCTTGAAGGTTTAAAGAAAATTGATGAAAGTGAATCCGGATATGCCAATATCAAGGGCCAGGCTCTTTTCTTCCGGTCTTTGTCTTACTACTTTCTGGTCAATCTCTTCTGCACGGCATATGATGATAATGCTGCGCAGCAGGCGCTTGGCCTGCCGCTCCGTACCGACCCGGACGTAAATGTAGTTTACCGACGGGCATCGTTACGGGAAACTTTCGACTTCATGATCCACGATGCAGAATTGGCGGTCGAACTACTGGATCGCCAATCTCCTTACACCACAAGGCCTTCTAAACAGGCGGCATTCGCGCTTCTGGCAAAAGTTTATCTGCTGATGGGCGATTACCGGCAGAGTCTCCATTATGGAGAACTTGCACTTGAAGGAAATACAGGTTTACTCGATTTTAACGATGAAACCAAAGTTAATCTGGAGGATACCTACCGCTTCCCGGCGCTCGGAATTGGCAATCCGGAAATCATTTACTATGCCGAGTCGGCCTTATACCTATCGGTAATGCCGGCTCCGCCTTATAACGGCTCCGTTACTGAACAACTTTATCGTTCTTACCATGATAACGATCTGAGGAAGTCTGTATTTTATTTAGATGTAAACGGCAATCATAAGTTTATCGGCACTTATACAGGAAGCCAAACTAACTTCTGCGGTATAGCATTGAACGAAATCTACTTTATACTGGCAGAATCCTACAACCGCCTCGGCGACGATTCAAAGGCGAGGCACTTCCTGAATGAAATTTTAATGAAACGTTATAAGACCGGAACCTATCTGGTGGACGATGAATCTCAGAAGGATGCGCTTTTAACACTTATTCTGAATGAACGCCGTAAAGAACTGCCTTTTACAGCTAATATAAGATGGGAGGACCTCCGGCGGTTGAATAAAGAAGCAGATCGTCAGAGTGGCATTGAACGTGTAATCGATGGCGTCACGTATTCATTATTGCCCAATGAAAATCGATATGTGCTGCCCATACCCGAACAGGAAATACAGATCAGTAATATCACCCAAAATCAACGATAAAAATGAAATGGTTTTATAATAGTCGGATTGCTATAACAATCCTGTTTTCGAGCTTTTTTTTAATGTGCAAAGCCGCTTCGGGCACTGTTGTTGACAGGTATGGTTTTACAGTCCATGTCCGTCTTTTGAACAACGTTCCGGGCGATACCGTATTTTTGCTGTTGGGGAACGAAATATTTTGGTCTCCGATATGGAACGATGCCAATGAAAAGATCGGTATTGCGGATGCCGGGGGAGAAGTGCATTTTCAGCTGGGTAGGGTGGAAGCGGCAGGTTTTTTTACACTTTTTAAGAATAAGGTCAGTAAAAATTCAAAGGGGGCTATGAATCGAAGGAAACCGGTGACACGTCCCCAATTTTGGGAAGCAGGGGACAGTATCACGTTAACGATTGTAAATAAGGAGACTGCCGCAGGCACAAATAGCATCATCCGTTGTACCGGACGAGGTGCTGAAAAATATAATGCACGGTTTGAGCTGCTCGACAATCCGGATCAGAAGGCACGTTTGACAGACTTTCAGGACGAAAATCTATTGATAAAATGGGCAAAATTAGCGGAAAGCAAAATGCAAATGTTGCAAGGATGGGAGAGGCAAATGAGTAAGCTCAGTTACGAAGTGTTGAAAGCGGATATTCTGTACCATTTAAAGTATCTTTTAATCAAGCAACCACAGAAAATCTTTGAAGATGCAAAAGGGTATGCGATAAATAGAAATGTACAGTCTTATTTGCAGGCATTTGATGATGAAAAGGTGTATGGTTTAAGTGACAGCGCATTGGCTCTGTCAACGCAGTTTCTTTATTTTCGAAATGCTATATATCGAAGCAAGGCTACTAAGCTTTCAGAAGGATACGATATAGATAGCTTGTTTTACTATATTTTAAACGAGCCGATCCAAAAAGTAAGGGACCGATTGTTAGCCTCTTTCTTTTTAAAAGAGAAGCTTCCACAGCAAACAGCTGATGAATGGTTTGCTACCGCTTTAGCGACCATGAAAGATGAACAGCTCAGATCGGTTGTTAATAAAGCCTATGTGTTTAAAAATGAAATGACCGGGAAGTTACTGCCTGACGATACATTATTGGATAAAGACCGATTGCCAGTATCTTTAGCTTCGTTAAAAGGTAAGGTTTTAGTCGTTGATTTTTGGAATACGGGCTGCGGCGCCTGCGCAAAACTTTATGCCGATGTTTTAAAGGTGATTAAGGACAGGATGAAAGCACGGGAGGATATCTTATTTATTTCGATCGCTGTCGATAAAAAATTCAATGTCTGGAATGAAAGTGTGGTAAGCGGCAAATACACCTCCGCGGATGCCCTGAATTTATACACCGGTGAACCGGGAGCGAAACATCCTCTTGTTAAAAACTTGAAGGTAACGAGTTATCCCACGCTTTTAGTGGTTGATAAAAACAATAAAGTGCTCCAATATAATACAAGTAATTTATATAATGTAGAGGAGCTAACGAAGCTTTTAGATGAGATTTAATTCTAGAAACGGCCGGGGATTTTCCCACAATACCCTTGATAAAGCCCGGCCGTTACCGGATTACGGCTGTGTCGTTCTCCATCCGATGATTTCAATATCATCCTCTTGGTTATCCACTGTTTCTTTTGCTATCGTAGAACCCAGATTGGGATCAGGGGATGTAAATCTACAGGGATGCTCCTGAACGGTTTCCAAACATGGCGTACCGGAAGGACTTTGAGAAATCACATACTCATCCGGATTGGACGGATTGGTACTTTGCACATAGTAAGTAGTTGCTCTTTTTACCGGGACAGGTTTTTCCTTTGCATTTAAACTTAGGTATAAGAACAACGCCAAAATAGATCCGAAAAATGCTGCGACAAGTAGTCGCGCGTTAAATATACGTGTCATGGGCATATATGCATTTAAGGGAAATGCTACCTTTAAGTTTATATTACATTTGTTTTAGAATCGGGGCATCTTCAGGTCCGCCAAACCTTTCTCGCCGTTTGCTGCAAACAGGGGCTGAAATTTTGTAACAGGTACCGGCCAGCCCGGAAATACCGCGAATTTTTTACTGTGGATGCTTAGTTGGTTTTTCATTTTAATAAATTGTTTTAGAAAGGTGATGAAGCTATCAGATTTTTCATTAGTGTATGTTTTTAAACGGCATTCAAGATGGCCGAAGCCGTTTATTCATCCCTATGGTTTTGAATATATTATGATGGTTTCATGATGAATAGTATTGTTTCCCGAAAGCAAAATTAATAGGTATGCACAACGCGCAGTTAGCGTTTTGTGGCAATTGATGTTGTATCTTTTGGTCATTACGATGTTTTGAGATTATTCAGGCGGTAAGTTGAGGGAGAAGTGCCATAATACCGCTTAAACCGTTGGTCGAAGGAGGTATTTATGGTATAGCCAAGGAAATAAGCAATTTCTTTAATGGGCATATCTGTATTGATCAGGAAATCGGCTGCCTGTTCCATCCGCTTATGTTGGATGAATTCTCCTAAACTGTAACCATAGGTTTGATAATGCTGACGCCGTAGACTCCGATAGTTCACTTTAAAAAATGCAGCTATATCCGCTACCGAAATAAGGTTTCCTTTTGGTATCTGCTCGGTTATATAATTTCTAATATGCGAGAGCAGGTCATTTTCCGTGGATGCCGATGTACTATTTCTTTTAAGGTCTTCCTGGCTCAAATCCAATAGGCTAAAGCAATGCTCATAAATGAGAATATCATAATGGAAGCGTTTGACTTTGGGTAAAGTGAAAAGGCTAAGAAGCAACTTGTAAACTTTATCGTGAAGCGGGCAAAACTGATTGTGCTGCGCTTCCTGCCGTTGTGCCCGTTGGCTATCGAGGAGGTGGTTGAAACCTTCCATGGCACGTCGTCCCTGCCGTTGAAGCCAATTCGGTTTGATAACAAAATAAAACAGCCGGTGCTTCCCTTTATCAAAGCGGGTAATGTATTGGCCTTCGGGTACGTAAATCTGCGTGTAGCTGGTTCCCTCTGTTTTCAACACGATCTGCCGTGTTTGGTCCGCCAGGTGAATACGGTAATTGCCATGTAATTGATAAAGCCAATATAGATCAGAGAGCCCACAACTTATCGGCACCTCTATGGGGCTATCGGCATGTATATCGGCCAGGCAGATGAAGGCATCAGGTGCATCGTAATACTGTTCGATCAGGGAAAATTTGTCGCTTTGCCAATAATTTACTTCAGCCATCACCAAGCGGTGCATGGCATTTGCCGGTAAGCGCTCACTATACAGTAGATGGCCATTATTATCGGTAGGTAAACCTATATAAACAGGTTTTATCATTTCTGGTCTGTTGTTTATTACCCGACTGCCAGCGGGAGCTCAAACCGAAGGCAGCTAGGTAATGTTTTGTTCTAATGGTGTAGGGTAATTATTTGAACACTGCTAATGGCTAGGATAACTAATTTGTATGAGCAATGTTTTTGTAAACTGACGTCCACCGGCTAAGGAATAAATATCCTTGTTAGTGTAAGAAAATTGAAGCAATTTACCTCGGTCATCTCCATCTTTTGGCCTGTCTTCTTTCAGTAAGGCAACAGGCTCCCTATCATCCAGATGATCACTCACTTCAATGGCCATGGAGCTCAGAAAAGCACTGTCCATCCGTGCCAGATAGGTTGACTGACTTTCAGTGAAATCGAAATGTGCGGTTAACCACTTACTTGGATTACTCTCAAAATCAATCATTTCATTGTTTAATGCCTCGTCTGATAAGGCGTAAAGATTGCTGATTAAGGTGCTAACACCCAGTGAATTAAATGGTACTTTTTCCATAATCGTTAAATTTAAGTTTGATATAAAAAAATAATTTTTGTTTATTCGTCTCAAAACTATGTTTCTCATCGGGGCATGTAAAGGGCTGCAAAAGCAAAAAAAGGCGAAATGCAATCTTTTTCAGGCGAAATGCATCGTTTTAACCAAGGGTTCTTGATACCCTTACCTAGATTTCATTAACTATTACAATAATTAAAGGCTTGTTAATTATGAGACTTAAACCGAATTTGGGACGGTTAAGGTATTATTTTTTACGCTACATCCGTATCATCGTTGCTTTTCCCGCCGGCCACTTTATTTTAGTGAATCATCAAACCAAATCGGTTTGGGTAATTATGGGACAAACAAATTATTGGATAGGCTTGGCGTTTAGTGTATCTGTGGCTTATGGGGTGCTTACTTACGTGCATCGTATCACTAATTTACTGGATCAAAGACTTCCATGGGAGGATAGTTGGTTTAAAAGATTGGAGCTTCAATTCTTTTTGGGTGTTGTAGTACCTATTGTTTTTGTATATGGCTCGGTGCGATTTTTCTTTTATTGCTTCACAGGGGATTTTGAAGCGAGCGGATATATGGAAAGGGAATTTATTGAGGTTAGGTGGATGATTCCTTTTCTAAATCTCTTTCATTTTGCCTGGTATTTTGCGACATCAGATAAGAAGTTACGGGTTATACACGAAGAAGCAACGTCTACGAAGGAAGAGCAGCTGCTTATTCGTATGGATGAGATGAGCATAGAAGTGCCGATACGGCATTTGGTAGCTTTCGTAAAGCTGGAAATAGGAGGTATTCTCTATTTATTGAATGGTGAGCAGCACAGTCTGGACATGAAGGTGACTGATTTGCAGGCTTACTTGCCTCGAGAAACTTGTGTGCAGATCAATCGGTGGACACTGGTGGCCATAAGTCATATTATAGATTATCGGAGCGATCATATCGTTATTATGCGCAATGATATACAAAACCTAATTCGCAAAGCACATCAGGATGGTGAACGAAGCGGAGACCGGTACGTTCAGGTTGGAAGACATTATCGTAAGGTCTTCGGTAAGTATGTTAAACTGGAAAAAGCTTAAACGACTGTTCACTTTGTTCAGTTCATCACATGTCTGCCTTGTGGCCTATTATTTTGATATTTTTATTAGTTAAATTATTGTTGAATATGCTTTATCAGAGGTATGGGATCGTAATCAAAGTGGTGTAGGGTTGACGATTTATTGCCGAGCTTATCTGATAAGCAGCCAAGCACCACATTATGAAACATTATCTTAAATCTATTAAAGACTTATTGGAGATCATCCTTTCCATTATTAAAACGTATATTGAAGAAAACCATAAAAGCCTATCGGAAACCTCGGAAGAGGAACACCTTTTTAATCGAAAGCAAGCCGCGGATTATTTACTGGTACATCCTAAAACGATCACTAATTGGCGCAATAGGAAACTCTTATCAGCCATTACAAAAGATCGAAAGGCGCCGCTTTATCGTCAATCGGATTTGGATCGTTGCTTTGAATGGTATTGGGGAAGACGTAAAGATCGCTAGCCCAATGCTCGTACCAGCCTCATGCCCTGTTCGTCTGGAATCGGACATACAAGGTATCAAAAGGGGATCACGTGGGAGTTTTCAGGGATGGCGGTCGGATTAAAGTCCTGTTTGATTCCTGATTGATCCTTTTAAAGAGAGCGGCCAAACGAATCTGAACACTATTGAACCTATTGATTTATTACATTGCTGTTAATCTAATTACAAAAAAAGGGAACATAAGGAGAATTTACGTTCCCTTTTTTTCTTTTTAGGGGAACATGGTGGGAATGAATACTTTATGCTGTTGTTCCGCCCTTCGAGGCTTTCTACTTTTGTCCTGTCAGCAAAGCGTACCGGTACTGAACGCTGATGAATGAAATGTTTAATTAAAATGTAAAAACATGGCAAAATTTATCAATGGTGCCAATGGTACCTTTTCGGGCAAAGTTGGTAGTGTTATCGGTAGTAGTTGGCGAGGGATCAATTACCTTCGCGGATTAGGCAAAAAATCCAAAATTCCGGCAACTGAGCTGCAGCGTTTACAGCGCGATCGTTTTTCCACGCTGGTGAAATTTATCGCACCGCTTAAAGAACTCTTGGATAAGGGCTTTGCCGGGCGCAATCTCAAACTGGCGACGGCCTTTAGCTATGCGGTAAAGCATAACATGGACATGGGGGCGGTGACACTTACGGCGCCGATTGAGCTTAATTATCCGGCGATCCAGTTGAGCGACGGTGGACTGTTCCGCCCTCGTGGCGTGACGACGGACGTGTCAGTCGATACCTTGACTGTCAGTTGGAATGCCAACGAGTATGAATTTAATGGCAAAGCAGACGATGTTGCTCACGTGTTGGTTTATAATGTAAACCAGGACCTTTTCTTTACACCGGATGCGCCAGCCGATCGCCAAGCTGGTGTGGCAATGGCTTCATTGGAGGATATGGAAACAGGTGACGTGGGGCATATTTGGATGTTCTTTACCAGCTTGGATGGCAAGAAAATTTCACGTACCACTTATGTCGGCTCAATTAACTTCCTTTAATTTTTAACCCTGCGGGCGACAATCTGTCGCCCGCATAATCCCTCTTGTTATGGCAATTATGAAGGGCGGTCGTTTGTATGGCCGCGTAGGAGATCAATTGTTCTATGTTCGCAACGGCGTGCAGTGTGTACGGTCGGTAAAGAAGAAAGCGAGAAGTAATAAACCGATCAGCGATATAAGGGCGAAGCAGGTAGCCCGCATGAAAGCAGCTATGAGATTCCTGGTTCCGTTAAAATCGATTATTTATAATACGTGTCGGCCTTACAATGAGCGGATGACAGGGATGAACCGGGCAGTACAACAAGTGATCAGGGAAGCGTTGGTTAACTCGGAAGGTGGTCCTTATGTGGATCCTACCAAAGTAAAAGTAAGTAGAGGTAGGTCGGGCGATCTGTACCTCGAGACTGTTCAACTGGTTAATAGCCATTTGAAGCTGCAATGGGCAGACAATTTTCGGTTTTCAAACCATCAGCAACTATTTCTGGTGGCCTATAATGTAGAACAGGAACTCGTGCAATTGAGCGAAGGGCATCCTTTAGGTGATAAGCAACTGGAGGTAGCATTACAGGATGCTATTTTAGATGGCACATTCCACCTTTATTACTACCTGTCCGATCGCCTAAGTAAAACCTATTCGGAGAGCAGATATGTAGGCGCGTTTTCTGGTTTAGTGGAGTCGTAGAGTCGTTGCGTAGCAACGTTGTTAAGTAGGGAATTATTCCTTCGTGTTCACTTTAAAGGTATTTATGAGCTCACCACGCTTGGTGAGCTGATGAGCTAATTTGATAATGAGACTTACCTGCCGATAGCCGACCGCTGCTGGCCGAAAACTTAAAGCTAATCCTTAACCCCTAAAAACTAAATAATATGATCAAACTAATAAGAATCGCCGAAGGCATAAACACGACCCTCGGCCAATTATATATCAATGATCTCTTCCAATGTTATATTCTGGAAGATAAGATACGGGATGAGAAAATCCCGGGAGAAACAGCCATTCCGGCGGGGACTTATCAACTGGGCTTGAATAAGCTGGCCGGTATGAATGCGAAATACCAAAGTCGATATAATTCCATGCACAAGGGTATGGTTGAAATCAGAGGGATTCCCAATTTCAGTCTGGTGTTCTTCCATATCGGCAACTACCACACCGACACCCGTGGTTGCCTGTTAACCGGGAGCTACTATCAATTGGTTGATGGAGACTATCGGGTACTGCATTCGGCGGATGCCTATAAAAGGGTGTATCCTTTATTAGCAAAGGCCGCTGCCGCGGGGAGTAGTTTAGTTGTCGAGTAGTTAAGTAGTTTAGTTGTGAGTGATGTATGTAGTTGTGCGTTGCCAGTTGCGCGTGATGAAATCACACGGGGCTCTCGCGCATAGGACAAAAGAACAACAAATAATTTTAATTAAAAAAATAATCATGAAATCATCAGCTTATCACCCTGAGCGGAATCACCGCTTTTAACAATGAACAATTAATAACAAATAACGAAAAATATGAAAACTGAAATAACGGAAAGAATCAAATCACCCACACCGAAGTTCTTTAAAAGAATAAGAACCATCGGTTTAACCTTGGGTGCGGTAGGCGGAGCTTTACTAACAGCTCCGATTACTTTACCGGCAACGGTAGTTACCCTTGCGGGTTACCTCGCAACGGCAGGTATAGTGGCTTCGGCCATCTCTACAGTGGCGAAAGAGGATAATTCTTAAAAGCAGAGGCGCTCGGATATGTAGTGCCGAGCGCGTTCTTTGAGGTAGCGTGCTACTTCGAAAGAAACTAGCACTCATATACTACATTAATATTTGATAGGCGCTAATAAGAAAAAGAGAAATCTCTTTTAGGTCCAAATTAGCATTATAATATTGATACATGACTCTCGTATACATGAACCAAACAATTACAGAACGCAGGCGGCAAGAAACGAATGGATCCAAATCTGTATTCCAAATCTACGGGCTTCTCGAATTGCGAATAAATAATTCGTAAAATATGCATGTTTTATTCATGTTATCTTCTATTCATCTCACTTACTTTTGCTGTGTATTATTTTCTACTAAAACTATAGATTTAATGTATTGTAAAATGACGACAAATATTTTGCCTTTAATCAATCACCTTCTTATTCCATACCATGCTAATCGGCAAACAATAATGTATAAGGCATGCCGTACATGTTGTTCGCCCAAAATGAACTGTTGTTGATTTTTGTCTTTTCATAGAAAATGCCTTACTGCTCTTGGCAGTAAAATACATCAATCCATCCTTATCCTCTTTTCTATTATTAAAATTCAGCTTATCGCTATGATCCATTATTTTATGGCAAACAAATTTTACAGTCGTACCAATTTTATACTACTTTTATATAGTACGGTATTTTTTTTGTTTACTACGCACGCCTATGCTCAACAAATGAAACCATTGGTTAACTCTACGCTTTACGGTGTAGTAAAGGACGCAAAAACGCAAGAAACACTAGCCGGTGCTACTGTATTGATCAAGGGAACTACGCACAAAGCCAGTACAGACGAACAGGGGGGCTTTCAGTTTGTTACGGGGCAAAAATTCCCCTACACCTTAATTGTAAATTACCTTGGTTACCAGACACAAGAATTGGTGGTAAATAAAAGTCCAATAGATATTCTTCTGGAGCCCAACCTCAATCAGCTCGAAGATGTGGTTGTAGTTGGTTACGGTACGCAGAAACGAGCCGATTTAACGGGGTCAGTATCTTCCATTGCCGCAGATGCCATCAAAGAAACTCCGGCGGCGTCTTTTGATCAGGCAATACGTGGACGCGCTTCAGGTGTTCAGGTAACGACTACATCAAATCAGCCAGGAGGGGCTACCAGTATTCGCATTAGAGGCAGTAATTCGGTTAATACCGGAAGCGAGCCACTCTATGTGATTGATGGTTTTCCGGTGTATAACGACAATGATGGCAGTAGTGCAGGCGCGACGGTTGGGCCGGCCACGAATGCACTATCCTTACTAAATCCCGATGATATTGTTTCCATGGAGGTATTAAAGGATGCTTCCGCAGCAGCAATTTATGGTTCGAGGGGCGCAAATGGCGT
The DNA here is from genome assembly GCF_036959255.1 of Olivibacter sp. CPCC 100613. Lineage (NCBI taxonomy): Bacteria > Pseudomonadati > Bacteroidota > Sphingobacteriia > Sphingobacteriales > Sphingobacteriaceae > Olivibacter > Olivibacter sp. CPCC 100613. The sequence goes on along the minus strand of NZ_JAWMTI010000006.1, from coordinate 292,175 downwards.
TGTACTCATCACAACAAAGCAGGGACAAGCGGGCAGAAATAAATTTCAATTTAATGCTTATTATGGCTCGCAAAAAGTGCGTAAAACTCTTGATTTGTTGAATGCAACAGAATTTGCACAATTGGTAAACGATGCGAACGGGCGCGAGGTTTACAGTATAGAGCAGATCGCCTCTTTTGGTGAGGGCACTGACTGGCAGAACGAAATTTTTCGTACTGCACCCATGCAAAATTATCAATTAGGTTCTTCGGGAGGCGATGAAAAAACAAAGTACGCTTTTTCCCTGAATTACTTTAACCAACAAGGAATAATTATCAATTCGAATTTTAAAAGATATGCTGCTCGTTTTAATTTCGAAAAAAAGGCAACTGACAAATTGACTTTTGGTTTGCACCTGACCAGCAGTCGCTCAGATGCAAATCAGGCGTTGAGTGCAACGAACGGTGGCGAGGGAACGATTGGTGTGGTACAATCGGCATTGGCATTTTCTCCGATATTACCGGTATACCAGGCGAACGGTAGTTATGTGTTGGAGAATGATCGGGGCATTCCGATGGGAAATCCCGTAGCCACCGCTCGCGAATTAACAAATCGGACGAGGAGCTACAGAACCCTGGGAAATGTTTTTGCTGAATACGAACTTTTGGATGGTTTACATTTCAAAACTTCTATCGGCGCCGACATTTTGAATAACAAAGAGAATTACTATGCACCAAGGACGACCTTAGCAGGTTACAACGTACAGGGGCTAGGCAGGGTTGGAACTGTTAATGCTTATTCGATTTTGAACGAAAATACGCTCAGCTATCAACACCGTTTCGATGAACATGAGTTAAACTTATTAGCGGGTTTTACCGCCCAGAAATACGAGCGGGAGCTGGTGCTTGCTTCCGCTTCTGGTTTTGTTAATGATCTGTTAGGACCGGATAATCTGGGAGCTGGCTCGCTTATCAATGCTCCTATTACAAATGTGAATAATTGGAGTTTACTTTCATGGATCGGTAGAGCCAATTACGGTTATCAAGATAAGTTATTATTAACCTTAACCGGACGGGTTGACGGTTCTTCTAAATTTGGTATCAATAATCGTTATGGATTTTTTCCCTCGGGAGCATTAGCTTATAAATTAAGTGAGGAGAACTTTATTAAGAATCTACATACTTTCAGTGAACTGAAACTCCGTGCAAGTTATGGGCGTACGGGAAACCAGGAAATCGATAGTTACCAATCCTTGGCACGCTTGGGTTCGATGAGTTATATCATCGGTGATAACGTTGTAAAAGGTTTTTCACCGAGCAATATAGCGAACCCAGATTTAAAGTGGGAGTCTACTTCGCAGTTCGATATAGGTTTAGATGTCGGCTTTTTGCAGGGACGGATTAACTTAACGGCAGATCTATATTATAAAAAGACGAAAGACATGTTGCTCTGGGTCAATGTACCTTGGTCCAGTGGCTTTAGTTCCGCACTGCAAAACATCGGGAGTATGGAGAATAAAGGTTTGGAGTTAGCGCTGCAAGCTAATATTATCGAGGGAGCTTTCAAATGGTCCGCTAATGCAAATATCGCCTTCAACCGAAACAAGGTGTTAGACCTGGGCCCGGTTAGCGAAATATTGACCGGTGAAATCAATGGATATTTAAAACTGAATGATCCGATCGTGATCCGGCCGGGCGAAGCTCTTAATAGCTTTTATGGTTATGTGAGTCAGGGGATTTTTCAATTAAATGACGACATTGCCAATAGTCCTCAACCAAATGCGTTGCCTGGTGACCGAAAATATGTTGATCTCAATGGTGATGGTGTGCTGGATGCACGTGATAGAACTTTTCTGGGTTCCGCACAACCAAAACATTTTGGCGGAATGACGCATCAATTGTCTTATAAGCATTTTGACCTTAGTCTTTTCTTTAATTGGGTGTACGGAAATAAAATTTTAAACAGCACACGAACCGAACTGGATTTACCCACGGGGCAAAAGAATAGTTCAGCAAGGGTAGCGGAGCGCTGGACACCGGAAAATCCCAGTAACAGTATTCCCCGCGCAAATCTGAGCAGAGCCTTTCTCTTTTCGGACGCCCAGTTGGAGAGCGGATCTTATTTACGACTGGGCACTGCGACACTTGGTTATACATTCAGTAAGGATTTATTCAAAAGAAGCGCTATCGAACAGTTGCGTATTTACGTATCGGCGCTCAATCTTTGGACCTGGACAGATTATACCGGCTATGATCCGGAAGTCAATCAGAGCGGGCAAAATAATATTCTTCGGGGTATCGATTCGGATGCTTATCCAAGTGCGAAAACCTGGCTATTTGGTTTGGCAGTGAATTTTTAAAACGAAATAAATATAAGATGAAAACCATAGTATATATTTTAAGCATTGTTAGTGGTCTGTTGATGACCTCTTGTAAGGACTTTTTGGAAGAGGACGCAAGATCGGATATGACGGTCGGTAACTTCTATAAGACCGAAGCAGATGCAGATGCGGCGGTTGTTGCGGCTTACGACTTACTGAACAACCAATGGGATATCTATTACCGAGGTGTTTATTTATTGGCAGAACTACCCACGGATAACGCAACCTGCGGTGTAGGGGTAGCCAATGCAAATATATTTGCCTTGGATGCTTTTACTTTCGGACCGGTAAATGATCGGATAAATGCAGTGTATACGGGGCATTATACCGCTATAAAAAATTCAAATGCAGCAATCGATAACATCCCTGCAATCAGCTTTAATGTGGCAAAGAAAAATCGCCTGTTGGGAGAGGTCCGTTTTATAAGAGCGTTACTGTATTATAACTTGGTACGATTGTTCGGCGATGTGCCGCTGGTGCTGCACCAGGCAACTTCCTTGAACGAAGTGAATATTGCCAGGAGCCCCGCAGAGGAGATATATCAACAAATTGTTGCTGACCTAACTTTTGCTGAGGAGTATTTGGACGAAGCGAACAGCTCGGCAAATAACGGCCGTGCCACTAAGGCATCTGCCAAGGCGCTTCTGGCTTCTGTTTACCTGACAAGGAAGAACTATGCACTTGCGAAAAGTAAAGCAGAGGAAACGTTAAACCTGTCGGGTTATGGACTGGAAGAAAGTTATTTTGATCTTTTTACACCGGAAAATAAGCAGAATCGCGAATTTTTGTTTGCTGTGCAAAATAAAGGCATGACGGGTACCGGTAACGGCTTCGGACTTGCCCTGTTCCTGCCGAGGGCCACAATTCCTTTGCCTGGTGGAGGCACCGTAGCGGGAAATAGCGCAGATGTGCCTACAGAGGAGTTTTACAACAGTTTCCTTCCGGGTGATTTACGACGCAATCGTACTTTTTTTACGGAATATGATGCTGGAGCGGGAAAGGTGACTTTTAAGCCACACTGGTATAAATATTTTGACCCTGCCGCCATCAGCACATTAGGGGAAGGTAATCTTAATTATGCGGTTATTCGTTATGCTGAAGTGTTGCTTATTGCTGCCGAGGCATCGAATGAATTAGAGGGACCCGGCGATGAAGCATATAACGCGATCAACCGGGTACGAAGACGTGCTTACGGTTTACCCGTGGATCGGACGGACCCCGCTGTTGATCTTAGAAACTTAAGCCAATCTCAATTCAGGGAAGCTATATTGGACGAACGTCGATGGGAGTTTGGTTTCGAAGGGATTCGATGGTTTGACTTGGTACGGACCGGGAAATTGCAGGAAGTAATGCAAAAGAAAGGGATACAAGACGTGAAAGATTACCACAATTTATTTCCTTTACCGCAGCGTGAACTGGACGTTAACAAATTATTAACGCAAAATCCGGGATATGCGAATTAACGATTTAGAATGTACAATTCAATAACAAATAAAATTATGGTAAATAAAATTAATCTCTGTTTGCTAGCCTTCGGGATCGCTTTGGTTAGTTGTAATCAACACGCGAAAAAATCGGATGATAGACCAAAAAAGCCAAATATTATATTCATTTTTTCGGACGATCACGCTTACCAAGCGATCGGTGCGTATGGTAGTAAATATGCCCATACACCTAACATCGACCGCATTGCAAGGGAAGGTGCTATCTTTAATAATTTCTTGGTGACAAATTCTATCTGTGGGCCCAGTAGAGCGAATCTACTGACGGGTAAATACAGCCATGAAAATGGTTATTTCGCCAATGAAGGAAAATTCAACGTAGAGCAACAACTGTTTAGTCGTTTACTAAAACAGGCCGACTACCAAACCGCTTGGGTTGGGAAATGGCATTTGGGAACATTGCCCGGTGACGCCTTTGATTATTGGAATATTCTGCCCGGACAAGGACATTATTACAACCCTGATTTTATTAACCAAGCGAATGATACTACACGGATAGAAGGATATGTGACTAATATTATCACAGATTTGGCAACTGACTGGTTGGACGGGCGGGATACGGATAAACCATTTTTCCTTGTGGTGGGAGAGAAGGCAACGCACCGGGAATGGCTACCGGATCTGGAAGACTTGGGGGCTTATGATAGTATTAATTTTCCTCTACCTGAAACCTTTTATGATAACTATGTAGGAAGAAAAGCAGCGGCCGATCAGGATATGACCGTTGAAAAGACAATGCGTTTAAAGGAAGATTTGAAAGTACACATAGACTACGAATTAAATGAAAAAGATCTGCAAAAGCAGAAAGAAGAGATCAAACAAAAATTCTTTGGCAATGAAAAATTGACTTCTGAGCAGGAACAGCAAATTGATGAATACTTGCGCAGAGGGGTTTACCGTCGACTAACAGACGAGCAGCTAAAAAAATTCAGTACTTATTATAATAAGATCTCGAAGGAATTTGACGCGAAAAAACTAAGTGGAAAGGCCCTTGCCGAATGGAAATACCAACGTTATATAAAAGATTATCTCTCCACCGCGAATGCATTGGATCGAAATATAGGAAAACTATTGGCCTATTTGGATGAGAAAGGTCTGGCAGAAAATACCATTGTTATTTACGGGTCGGATCAGGGCTTTTATCTGGGTGAGCACGGCTGGTTTGATAAACGGTTTATCTATCAGGAATCATTAAAAACTCCCTTTGTTATCCGTTATCCAGGCATAGTGAAACCGGGAACGAGGATTGATCAGCATGTGTTGAATATCGATTGGGCACCTACTTTGCTTGAAATTGCAGGTGTGGCGGTTCCAAAAGATATTCAGGGGCAATCTTTTCTGCCTGTATTGCAGGCCAATGGAAAGAACGTGAAAACTCGCGAGGCGAGCTACTATCATTATTATGAATTTCCACAACCTCATCATGTTTCCCCCCACTTTGGACTTACCACAGAACGTTACAAACTGGTTCGCTTTTACAAAGGGCAAAACGCTTGGGAGTTATATGACCTGGAAAAAGACCCACAAGAACTTCATAATATTTATGAGGATAAAGCGTACCGAGCCACGGTTGACGAATTAAAAGGTAAGTTGAAAAAGTTAATTGACCAGTACCAGGATAAAGAAGCCGCTACCGTCTTTTCGCAGCAAATTTGACAAAACATATTTCATACAGATCATGCGCGCATGATCTGTATGCATATGACAAGAAAGATTGATCTACAAATTGCATCGATCCTTAATATGTATAATGTGTTCATCTGCCTTTAAAAGAGACATATTTTTTGCCTATCTGGAAATAAATAATGCACATTCAATGTGTCATCTAATGCTTAATGAAGGTTTAATTGCACCTGTAGTATTTACGTTGGCAGCTTTTTAATTGATTTATTGAATACTTTTTTGCGGCAAAAAATATACTAATATAGTGGACTTTTTTTTGTACTAAAGAATTATAATGAGAATCCGACGGTGCAACCTGGAATCTTGGTGAAGCTTCGGGCACTACTGGAAAGCCTAAAATTACATTTAGCACTATCTCTTCGCAACCGAACTCCCAAAGGGTATCAATCTGTAGTTGAAAATTCATCCCTTGCGAGGTCAATAGCTTACGCAAAAGAAGGTGAAATTATTAGCCTGCTGGACTTTTCTGTTCCTTATAAGTTTCTGGCTTTAGAAGTATAATAGCGTTATTCTGCCACCAATTCGCTTGCTACGTTCGGAGGCCAAATTCTGGCTGAAGGATTATGATAATGTTGCTGGAGAGCTCAATGCCGTTGATGGCTTATGTGGATCAGTGCATTATTGGTGCCGTTGTAAAGAAAAATGAAATAACTGACTATCTGATATCATGAGAGAAATCATTTACTACCTTATAAGTGCTGTCAAAATCTGACAACACTTTTCTTCAAGGTTTCGATAGAGAGCAGGTCAGCTGTAAATCTGTTCTACAAATTCACGGACGGATGTTGGCTTTCTGCCCAATAACATGGTCAATGCTTCATCATTTTTATCCAGGCTGTGCTCTGCCAGCGCTGCGGCCCACATGGCAAACATGCCAATATATAGCTGCGGAACGCCGGCATTTTCCAGCATTGTTTTAAATTCACCCATTTCGGGAGATTTATAATGGATATCCCGGCCCAATACTGCGGAAATTTCCCCGGCTATGGTTTTAAAACCAACCGATTCGGTATGGGTCAGTGTATAAGTTTTACCGTTATGCCCGTCGGTAGTTAAAACGTTGGCAGCGGCTTCCGCTAACTCTTCCCGAAGCGCCCAGCCTGCTTTTCCTTCCTCTGCAGGAAACACGATTGTTCCGTTTTCAGCGACTTTATCTCCGATAAATACCGGAATCATTTCAGCATAAATACCGTTCTGAAGTATCGTGTATTCCATGCCACTTTCCTTTAAATACTGCTCGGACTCAACATGCGAATTTTGAAAGCCGCTTATGGACGAACCTTCAAACCCTGGTTTTCTTACAAAGGAAGTATATACAAGATGTTTTACGCCTGCTTCCTTAGCAGCCCTGATTGCATTTTTGTGATGCTGCGTACGGTTTTCAATGGCCCCTCTATCATTGCTGGAAACCAATAACAATCTCTCCACATCTTGAAAGGCTTTTACCATAGACGTATGATCGGCATAATCACCTTCTCTTACCTGAACACCCCGTTCTTTTAAGTGACCTGCTGCAGCTGCATCTCTGACCAAAATGGAAATTTCCGAAGGATGTACTCCATTTTTCAATAAATGCTCAACCGCTTTTGAGCCGAACCGGCCCGTTGCTCCCGTAACTAAAATCATATTTTTGTCCTTTAAGTTTTAATAATCCCTTTTTGTATTTTTTTGAGTTTTGTGTTCATAGATTGTTTATTCTATAACAATACTTTCAATTCCTTTCCGTATAGCATCTTCCGGTCCCAGTATTGCCTGGGCGTCTGCTCTGAAAACATTGGCAACTTCAATTCCCATAAGCTCAAGGAAAAACCGAACATAATTGGTCGTAAAATCGAAGGCCTTCAATTCGCCGTCCGTATATATTCCACCGGATGAAGTCACTATATAAGCAGTTTTGTCTTTCAGTAATCCTTCCGGTAAAGCTCCTTTTCCGGTATAACGGAATGTGAGCCCGGGCCTGGCGATCTGATCAAAGTACGCTTTCAATGTTGAAGGGATATTCCAGTTATACATCGGTGCTTCAACTATTAAAATATCAGCTGCGGTGAGATCAGTGATGGCCCGATCAGAAGTGGCTATTTCACGTTGCTGCTCATCTGTTCGGTTTTCAGTAGATGTAAAGAAGGCATTTATATGGGATTCGTTTAAATGCGGAATTGTATTGAGATCGTATTCCTTAATTTCCACATGCTGAAATTTTTCCTTTAATTTTTCAGCCACTTTTTTTCCCAGCATTCTACTTGCGGAATTAGCTTTTTTCGGACTTGAAATTATGTGCAATATTTTTTTCATTTCTTTACCTCTCTTAAAACAGGGTATTGCAAAATTAGCTATATTAGCTAACCAAATTATAGTAGTTACATTAAAGTAAGTAGTAACTTTTGGGTTAGTTGCTAAAAGAAAAAAAGGGAATGGCGGTAAATAAATTGGAATATTCACAGATACAGTGCAAGAATCGTTTGTCATCAACCGAAGATGCTTTATATGTTCTCGGCGGCAGGTGGACAATAAGGGTGATGATTGCAATTTTAGGGGGACATACCAGGTTCAACGATATACAGCGTACTTTAAAGGGTATTTCCGCAAAAATGCTGTCAAGCGAATTGAAAAAACTGGAAGTAAATCTTTTAGTTGAAAGAAATGTATATGCCGATCAAACGCCGGTTGTTGTGGAATATGTACCCACCGAATACAGTCAGTCATTAAAAGATATCATTACTGCTTTAGCTCAATGGGGCGCACAGCATAAAAGGAAAATTACATCTGACGATAATTGATATAAGGTGAAAGACACCTTGCTTTCATTATTCAGGCTGCCACCCGTGTCTTGAATTCAATATTTAGTTGCACCACCTTAAAAATGGAAGGGGCAAAACCCTGAGGCTGTTTAAAGCTGTACCCCTCATGTTGATTTTTGCGCTTATGCTAAGAGGTATTTACTGGGATACTGCCATTGTATTTACGGAAGTTTTACGATTTTTTTTAGAAAGCATGTAACATTTCCTCAACATATGTATTAAGACAGTACATGGATTTCGAAAGTATATACAAAACGTATTCTCCAAAAATATTCAGGGTCTGTCTTGGGTACTTTAATGATATTGATAAAGCCAAAGATATAACACAAGAAACCTTTATTGTCGTGTTTGAATATTTGGGATCCATAAAAAACACGGAAAATATTCCGGGCTGGATATATCGGATTGCTACCAACAAGTGTTTGCGGCAGTTAGCTAATGAAAGAAGAAACGAACGGGTTCCTGATTTCGATTTTTCGAAGATTGAATACAAAGAAACAGCTATAGAGGAGGGGCGCTACCAAAAATTAAGGCAGTGTATCAATGAACTTGCAGAACTGGACCGTATTATTATCGGCCTCTACCTTGAAGATGTTAATCAGGATAAAATAGCCGGAATTGTGGGACTCAGCCATGCCAATGTAAGGGTTCGGATCCATAGGATAAAAGAAGTTTTGTCAATAAAAATGAAAAAGTATGAATGATAGTTTTGAACAGCTAAAAAATACATGGCTTTCTGTAGATAGGGACTTAGTTCCGGATTTTACTGAAGTACAGGATGAGATTGCCCATTTGAGAAAGCAAAAGAGAAACCGGATTTTGGTATGGTACATATTGGTAATCTTGTTTTCGCTAGTGGTTATTGGGTATGTAATATATACAGACAACTTGAATAACATCTATAAAAGTATTTCTGAATTCATTCTTCTTTTTACATCCATTTATTTATTCAGCAATTCATGGAAGCACATTACCAGACAAAAAAAAGAATATTTGTTGAGCAATCTTGATTTCATCAAAAACTTAAGCATTAATGAAAGCAAAAGAGCAGGCAAGCAGGTGCTTATAACTTGTGCTTGTACAAGCCTTTTTATGATTTCTTTATTTTTTCACTTTTTAAATGACCTTCTTCATTCACCTGAATATTTTTTGATGGCCTTGTCTTCGCTGCTGATCCTTATAGTGGTTGTTTGGAAGGTTTTAAAACCCATTGGTGATAAGAAAATCAGCGAAAAAAACAAAGAACTATTATCCAAAACAGAAAAGATTTTCACTAATATCAATCATTAAAAAACATGAGAAACCTATTAACTATTATTCTTCTGTTCGTATGCATTTCAATTTTTGCTCAAACGAAATCAATTCAGCACGATGGGATCAAAAGAAAGTACATTGTATATATTCCGAAAGGATACGATGCTGAAAAACGTTATCCGGTAGTTTTTAATTTTCATGGAGGAGGGATGACGCCTGCTGAACAGATGCTTTATACACGATTTAACCAAACTGCCGATAAATATGGGTTTATCGTAGTTTACCCAAAGGGGATCAATGAAGATTGGAACGTCGGTTTTGGAATGTCTTACAAAAACGGTACAGATGATATCGGTTTTACGGAAATTCTATTACACCAAATCGAAAAGGATTACAAAATAGATGGCAATAGGGTTTTTGCAACTGGCCTGTCACGGGGAGGTTTTTTCTGCCATCGAATCGCTGCCGAATTATCCCATCGGTTTTTGGCTGTTGCAAGTGTAGGCGCCTCCTTGCCTGATTCGATTGCTTATTATCATAATAACAACAGAAAGGAAGTTGGTGTACTCATGGTTCATGGTACGGCCGATAAGGTGGTAAATTATGACGGGAAAGATGGTCACTACTACTCCGCACTTAATTCCTACAATTACTGGAAAGAGAATACGTTTACGAACGAGAATGCCACAAAAATCGATGAGATTGCAAGTGACAGTACAATAGTCGAGATTCTGGAATCCTCTTTCGGTAAAAAATCCGTTGTGCTGATTTCTATTGAGAATGGTGGGCATACCTGGCCAGGTGCCGATGACTTTAATATAGGATTACCTATAGGGCTGACATCCAAAGAACTTGATATCAATGATTATATCTGGAGTTTTTTTGCTAAACAGAAATAATGCAACGGAATTTTCTGCATTTATGCAGTGCCCGTGCTTTATCTGAAGCGATAGAATGTTGTGTTATAGACTTGCTGCCCAGGTGTAGCAAGTGCTATATCCTTTGACTTATTGGTTAAATTTCTGAAGTGGTCATGCCGAATTTATGTTTGAACGAGGAATAAAAATGTGACAGGTTTTCAAATCCCAACTCCAGATAGATGTCGGTGGGCTTTTTCTTCTTATGCTTGATTAAATAGTATGCTTCGTCTAAGCGTCTATTGCGCAACCATTGCCTCGGCGATGTTTTAAATATCTTCTCAAAATCCCGCTTAAATGCTGAAAGGCTACGTGCGGTTAATTTTGCAAAAGACGCGATGGGTACATTGAACATATAGTTCTGATGCATAAACTCTTCCAGGTCGATCTTATACGGCTCGGTAAAGTCAAACAATAGATATTTAAAATCCGGGTTACTTTGCAACAACAATTCAATGGCCTCCCGGATTTTGAGATCCGCTAGTTTCGGCGTCGCCTTCTTTGCCTTATCAATATAGGGAATCAACGAAAGGAAGAAACTTTTGAAAAAAATATCCGGTTCAAAGAAAATCACCTTCGCGTCTGTACAAGGCTTATCAATGACAATTTTATGTTCCAGCGCATACTGCTTTAATGCGGCTTGATCGAGAATGATAGAAACAAATTGATATTCGCCTTCCTTGGATGGGTATTTGGTTGTCCGGATCAACTGGTTTCGTTTAGCCAGCACCACCATATTGGCGCTCATCTCCTTACTACCACCGGCATACTGCGTGTGTGTCTCTCCACAAATCTGGAAACCCAAAAAGTGCTCACCTATAAATTGCTCATGTGCTCTTTGCTTTTCAAAATAGCAGGAATACACTAATTTATCAAACAGTACTTCAATAACATCATCCATAAAGCAAATATCTGAAATTTTATAAGATGGCTTTTGCACCTGCTAGTGCAATTTCCTTATCCTGCTCGGGTGTGCCACCTGAAGAGGCGATAGCGCCGATAAGTACACCGTCTTTGTTTTTTAGGGCAACGCCACCTGCTACAGTCAATAATCCGTTGTTGGAGTTGAGCATTCCATACCCATGGCCGCCGGCACCGGTAACGATTGTACCCATAGCATCACTGTCCAAGCCGAACATAACCGCTGTTCTCGCTTTTTTTATGGCAAAGTCAATTACACCGTAAACACTGTCCAATCGGGCAAAGGAAACCAGGTGACCGCCCGCATCCACGATCGCAAGGCTTACGGGAATAGTTAATTGCGTGGCTTTTTCTTTTGCAGCTTCTAGAGCCTTCATGGCTTCACTGTAAGTAATATTCATCATCTTGTTCCCCTTAGCTTTTTGCTGTCCAGGCGTCTACCTGTAGCTGTTTTACGAAGTCTTCGGTTTCTTTCGGATGCACATTTCTGAAATTGGAATTCTCATCTAATGCTACATCTACAATGCAATCTGCCATGGATTGTGGATCCAATTGGTTTGCCAAAGATTCTGCCGTGTCTTCGAACACAGATGGAGGTGTAAAATTAATTGTGGGATTGTACCAGCGAAATATACTATCAACACCCCGGTCGTTAAATCCGGTACCGAAAACTCCGGGATTACAGGTCGCTATTTTGATATTGAACGCTGCTAATTCTGTTTTTAAACCTTCCGCAATTGATTCCATTGCATGTTTTGAGGCACAATAAGCGGCAACATAAGGAACCGTCCATAAGCCACCCATAGAAGTAGTAAATACGATTTTACCTGATTTTTTTTGGTCAATAAATTTTTTTATGAACCCTTGTGCTAACTGCAGGCCGCCAAAGACGTTTACTTCAAACATAGAACGGATAAGCTCCATAGGCTGTTCTGCAATCGGCCCACCTTCCATGATGCCTGCATTACTGATTAAAATATCGATGTCGTACTTTTTGTGGATATAGTCAATATCACGCGTGTTAGTCACATCGAGTTTGTCAACTACAACATCTATTCCTTGCTCTTTCGCCTCCCTTATCAAATCGCTCATCTGCGGATATATCTGTGTAGTAGCAATCACTTTATGGCCCTTTTTTGCCAGTTCAAACGCTGCAATTTTTCCGAAACCGCTTGCTGCTCCTGTAATTAAAATAGTCTTGCTCATGTTGTTTTTTTTTAAACGATTAACCATTGGTACAAATATCGAACCCTGTGGGTATAAGTTTTATTTCCAGAAAGCCCTAATATCTGTTGCTGTATGGTTCATGAACGGGTTGCGGTTGAATCGCTAATAGTTGAGTGGTTAAGTAGTTGAGTAGAGTTGTGCGTTGCCGGTTGTGCGTTGCGAGTGGTGAAATCACATGGGGTGGATCTAGCCCTACTATTTTTTTGCGATTTTTTCAGAAAAGCAAAGGGGGAGGTATTTAAAATTCCGTCTCCGTTGGCCAATAAGGAGAAGCTGTTCTGCATGTATCCAGAAAATGCTGAAACTGATTGACCAGCTCGGGATGATTTGCTGCTTCATCTCGCTGCTCGGCTATATCCCGGTTTAGATCATATAAGGCAATTTTGTTATCTTTTTTAATGGCTTTCCATTGTCCGTACCGTGCGGCCTGCTCAAACCCTTTTTCAAAGAACTCCCAATAAAGGAAACGATCAGTCAGCTTCCCTGTTCCTCTTATCTCCGAAAGGAGCGACTGCCCGTCAGTTTTATATTCGGCCGTTGATTGCGCAATAGCTGCCAAAGTTGGTAGGATGTCTGCAAAATAAGCGGGAACCTTATTTATCGAGCCTGCCTTTACATAGCCGGGTGCCCATGCAATAAAAGGTACACGAATACCTCCCTCATACAGGTCGCGTTTATAGCCGGTGAGTGGACCGTTAGAGTCAAAGAAATCGGCTACGGCGCTTAGTTGATCTGTGTGCTCTGATCGGGGGCCATTATCGGAACAAAATATCAAGAGGGTGTTTTTATCCAGACCGTTTGCTATCAACTGTTTCTTTATCCTACCTACCGATTGATCCAATATGTCGACCATGGATGCATAAGTCTTTAAATCATGAGACCAGTTTTTATTGTCATATTTTTGTGTGTTCGGTACGGCTAAAGGAGAGTGTGGGTTGTTGTAGTTTACCATCAGGAAGAACGGTTTTGTGCTTCCCTTTTGCTCATTAAGAAAGGCAAGAGCTTCATCGGTACAAAGATTGGTTTCGTAATATCCTTTTTTATCTTGCTGGTTTTGAGGAATGGCTACAACCGTTCCATTGACATAGCGTTTTTCCGGCCAGTAAGTACTGGCGTAAGTTTCAGGATAACTGATAAGCCAACCACTAAACTGATTAAAACCCCGATGTAAAGGGGTGGCTGAAGTATCGTACCCATCCAGATGCCACTTGCCTATTAACGCAGTTTGATAGCCTGCTTGTTGCATTATATTCCCAATAGTAAGATCCTGTTGATTTAAGTTTGCACGGTGTACGGTTTGTGCGCCTTTTCTTCCGGCCTTGCCACCTTTGATGGTTGCATTTCCGCGGATGGTGGTGTGGCCGGTATGTAAACCGGTTAACAGAACACTTCTTGAAGGAGAACATACAGGTGCACCGGCATAGAAGTCTGTAAACAACATCCCCTCACTAGCCAAGGTATCTAAATTCGGTGTCTGTATCCATTTTTGCCCATAAATGCCAAGGTCACCATAGCCCAGATCATCTGCCAGGACAAATACGACATTAAACTTTTTTTGTTGGGCAAAAGATCGATTGCAGTTAAAAGATGTCAAAAATACAATTGTAAAAAGGAGGACGTAGTTCATGATAAGATTTGTTTAAACGGGATGACTTTAAATTTTACAAGAATCTATGATCAGCAGTAATAAATATTGTACAAACATCATTTAGAAAATGGTAGAAATTCCAGTAAATAAGGCGCTGTTTCCGGATAATAAACATCATGTTTTTATTTAAGACTACAAATTTAGTAGTTTTTTTCGTTGCATGAATGGGGGATGACAACAATTAACTGAAAAAGGCATATTTAATACCTTATTTAGGAATAAATATTACATGTTTAATAGGCTGTTACATCTATTTTATATTTATTAAATATCTTGTAATGAGATACTTGTGTTTGAAATGGGTTGAGTTTTGATAGTCTATTAAATTAGTAGATTAATTTTTTTTTCTAGTATGTTTGCGTCGTCAACAAACTAATGCCCATATGCAATGAAAAAAACATTCCAATTACTGAATTTAGGTAAGATATTCCATGCATCCGTTTGTGATGCCCATGCGCTAAGTTATAACCTATTTAAAGTGCATCTTTACCGAGCGTGTTGTTGCTTTTAGCATCCGCTGAGTTTTTCTTCTTAGTGCTGCCTGGTTACCACCAGCATAATTAATCTAAAATAGTCAAATTTTTAAGGTGTTTTTTGCCATTAAGATGGTGGAAGTAGAACCGTTATGTCAAATTCAGTCATGTATCAGTTATTATATGAATCTTACCGGCTGAAAGGCCGTTTAACTGTTTATAAGCCTATACCGGTATTTTGGTGTATGGTTTTACTGGTTCTGCTCCTTGCCGCAAAAGGGACTGTGGCGCAGCAAAAAGCGTTAATCAATTCTAAATTATCCGGAAGAGTAATAGACGCAAACAATAAAGAACCTTTGCCCGGAGCATTGGTGAAAATAGAGGCGGTTACGAACCAAACGCAAACCGACGGTGACGGGAACTTTCAGCTCGTAACCGGGCAGATTTTTCCTTATAACATTATGGTTTCTTACCTTGGTTATATCAGTAAAACCTTGGCCGTTAATGGATCGCCGGTTACCATTGAACTTACACCAAGTCTCAATCAGTTGGAAGATGTAGTGGTGGTAGGTTATGGAGAGCAGCGGAAGGCAGATTTGGTTGGTTCGGTGGCAAAGGTAGATCCGTCAGCAATTAAGCGGATACCGGAAGCGAGCTTTGATACACAACTTCAAGGGAATGTAGCGGGCGTTCAGATCAATGGTGGAACGGGTATTCCAGGATCCAATACGTTTATTAGGGTCAGGGGCGCTACCTCTATTAATTCAAGCAATGATCCTTTGTATATCATTGATGGAGTTTTTGTGAATAATACTTCTTTGCAAAATATTGCAGCCGACCGGTCAATCTCTCCGATGGCGGATATAAATCCCAACGATATTGAAACGATTGAGGTGTTAAAAGACGCCGCAGCGATTGCTATATATGGCTCACGAGGTGCAAATGGTGTTATTATTATCACAACCAAGCGAGGCAATTTTGATGAAAAGCCGAAGATAGATCTAGACGTTTCTCAGGGTGTTGGATGGGCACCGAAAAAATGGGAGCTGACAAGTGGCCCGGAACACGCGATGTTGGTGGAAGAATATCGCGCAAATGAAGGCTTGGCGCCGGTATTTACAGTGGATGGCCGCGGCCTACCCGAAAACCAGCCAACTTATGATAGGCAAGCTATCCTGAACCGTACTGCGCGATATCAAAATTATAACCTTTCCATTCGGGGCGGAAGTAAAAATACGAGCTACTACATTGGAGGTGGTTTTGCCGGTCAGGAGGGAATCTGGAAAACCATGGCATTTAATAGGGGCAGTTTTAAAGTGAATATCGATCAGAAAATCTCTGATAAGGTTAGGGTTGGTACAAGCAATACACTTACGCGGTCTTACCGACAGATTGGCCGTGCAGTAGGGAGCGGTGGCACAGGGGCCTTGTATCAGGCTTCCATAGACATTCCAACCTACTTGCCCATTTTTGACGACGAAGGAAAACCGTTGCGTTGGGTGAACTTTGATAATATCCATTCCCTTGTTACGGAAAGTGATAATAAAGCTTATGGTAATCATTATATCGGATCGATTTATGCAGAAATTGATTTTCTGCCTAACCTTAAGTTCAGAAGCAGTTTCAGTTTGGATTATAATCTTTATGAAGAAAAAGAATACTGGAACACGCAACTCTTGCGTGGAATTGCAAATAACGGAGAAGCCACAAATAGCTTAACGCAATCTGATTTTTGGATAAACGAGCAAACGTTGCGGTATACGAAAAGTTTTAACAATGCACATAACGTAGGGATACTCGTAGGAACGCATATTCAGCGTAGTAAATTGTCCAATAATACTTCTCGCGGTACCAATTTTCCAAATGACTCCTTCAAACTTATTTCAGCGGCCGCTAACCAAACTGCCAGTGAAACTTGGGGTGAAAATACATTGTTGTCTTTCTTCTCGCGATTGGAATATAGTTACAAAAACAGGTATTTATTGGAAGCAACCATTCGTGCAGACGGTTCTTCCAAATTCAGTCCGGATAACCGATGGGGTTATTTCCCTGCGATTGGAGGTGCTTGGAAAATCAGTGAAGAGGCATTTTTGAAAGACAATCCTGTATGGAGCAATCTAAAACTACGTGTCAATTATGGAGTCGCGGGTAATCAAAATGGCATCAACGATTTTGCTTATAGGGGCTTATGGACGGCAGGTGCAGGTTATCCGGATACCGGCACGTCCGAATTACCGGGAATAGCACCGCTGCAATTGGCAAATCCCGATCTGCGGTGGGAAAAAACCAGTCAGTTCAATATTGGGATAGACTTAGGGTTTCTTCAAAACCGTATTGCTATTGAAGCGAATTATTACGATAAATACACAACAGATGCGTTGTTAGAGGTGTCTGTACCGAATTATTCCGGCTTTAGTTCTTACCTGTCTAATTTTGGCGAGATCAGTAACAAAGGATTTGAATTTTCGGTAACCTCCTTTAATGTTCAAAACGAGAATTTTAGTTGGAGTACTGCTTTTAATATCGCTCAGAACAAAAATAAAATCGAGGTATTACCCAACCCAATGTCTTTTGAAGACCGTCAATTTCTTCGCATAGAACAAGGAGTACCTTTGTATTCGTATTGGCTTTACAATTCGCTCGGTGTAGATCCGCAAACGGGCGACCTGATATTGGAAGATGTGAATCAGGATGGTCAGATTACCGCATCGGATCGTAAAGTTGTCGGAGACGCCTGGCCCAATTTTTTTGGCGGACTGACCAACAACTTTTCCTATAAAGGTTTTGATTTGAATTTCCTCTTCACCTACTCTTTTGGTAATCATCTCTGGAACCATAACCGTATGTTGGGGGAGCAAGGGGGGCGTTTGGATGCAAACCGTGTCATATTTGCCAGTCAGCTCGACCGCTGGCAACAACCGGGTGATATAACAGATGTGCCACGCTTGGCGCTGCGAAACTATGACAAGCAAGAGGTCAGCCGTTTTTTTGAAGATGCTTCTTTTGTCCGATTGCGTAACCTGAGTCTGGGATATACCTTGCCGAAAACACTGAGTGGCAAATGGAAGATAGAACGGTTGCGGTTATATGCAACGGCTACCAATTTGTTGACTTTTACCGGCTATACCGGCGCTGACCCGGAGACCAGGATAGAACGGGGCGAAAACCAAAATATTCAAGGCTATGATTTTGCCTCTCCGCCGACACCGAGAACCCTACAGTTTGGAATTGATTTAACCTTATAATTCATTATAAAGAGGACATGGAAAAGAACTACATATGTCGTTATTCAGGACTCAAACTCCTGCTCCGCACCTTCCTGATAGGTGCTGTGTTTGCTTCCTGTAAGGGCTTTTTAGAAGTGGAGCCGAAGGAAGCGATCGACGAGAAATTGGCAATAACGAATGCCGCATCACTGCAAACAGCGATAAGGGGTGCTTACAGAGCATTGGGAGATAATAGCTATTATGGGGAGGGATATGTTAACCTGGGTTTTGTGCCGGGTGGCGATGTCATCTACAATGTTGCCGATAATCTTTCTAACCTGAATTTTCGTGCGGATGTGGGCGACTTTGGCAATGTTTGGTTAGGTATTTATAATACGATCAATATCGCTAATAATATTATTCAGGCAGCTCCAACTATTCAGGATGTTAACCTGTCTGATGAAGAACGTAATCAGGTGCTGGGGGAAGCTCATTTTATACGTGCTTTGGCATACTTTGATCTGGCAAGAGGGTGGGGAGGGGTCCCTATTAAGCAGGTTCCTACCACCGATGTGGATGAAGATTTAGGAATAGAACGGAGTTCATTAGCGGATACCTATGCTTTTGTACTGGAAGAACTGAATCGTGCAGAAAATTTACTTCCCGAGACGGTAAACCGGATCCGTGCAACGAAATATACTGTTTGGGCGTTGAAAGCGAGATTTTTCTTATATAATCAGCGCTGGCGTGAAGCTGAAGAGTACGCCGGCAAAATCCTGGATTTATCGAGCCAATATCAACTTACCCGGCCTTTTTCCGCCTGGTTTCTAAACGGTGTGGTGCAAACCACTGAATCCATTTTTGAGTTGGCTTATTCTGCGCAGAATCCCAGTGGTTTGAGGACCCGCATGAGCCTGCTTTCCAGCGGTGGGGAATACCGTTATCGACCGGGCGATCCCGTGATAAATGCACTCCGGAATCCGTTTACAGGTGGCGCACGGGTGGCCTTGCTGGATAGTGCCACACAGAGCGGGACTAAACAATTTGCAGGCGCTTTATATTATCGAAGCCCAGCTACGGACCCTTCTTATGTGCTGCGCTTGGCTGAGCAATACCTGATAAGAGCCGAAGCACGGGTGCATAACGGAGCGTTGGATGAGGCAATTGCGGATATTAATGCGGTGCGTAGCAGGGCAAATTTGCCTGCAACGACGGCTGCCGGTGAGGATGCGCTTTTAGAAATCATATTGGAAGAACGACGTTTGGAATTTCTTTGGGAGGCGCACCGGTATTTTGATCTTACCAGAACCGGGAAGCTAAAGGAAAAGATTGAAGAACTGAAACCCAATCTGAGTATTCAACCACATTTGAATCTTTTTCCTATTCCGATAGATGAAGTGATTTTGGGCGGATTGACGCAAAACCCGAACTATTAATGAATAATTAACGCAAATGTTATGAGCATATTAAAATTTAAAGGGGAAACGGCTAAGGAAGCTGTGAATATCTGGAAACTATGGAAACGTAATCTGTTTCGGTTTCTATTTATTTTCCTGCTCTTTTTTATCGTGCCGATAGACTGGAAATTTTATCGCCAACTGTTTTCGATCGATTGGACCAACCTGCAGTTCTACCATTTATTGTCGTTGGCAAGATACCAGCCAGCCTTCTTCCCTTTAATTGATGAAGAAGGTGTTCCGGTATTGGGCATTGCATCTTATGCTAATTGGCTGTTAGGTATTGGTGTAGCGCTGATAGGTGGTACCATCTGGGCGATGCTAGACAGGAAGAGAGAAGAATATACAGTGTTATATTACTGGTTATGGCTTTTAGTAAGATATCGACTGGCGATTGCCTTGCTGTCATATGGCTTTTACAAACTTTTTGTGCAGCAGATACCCTATCCTTCTTTGAGCAATCTGTTTACCAATTACGGTGATTTTTATGCATGGAAAATCTATTTCCAAACGACTGGTATATCCCCGATATACGTCTCCTTTCTGGGCTTTGTGGAGATCTTCGCGGCGTTGCTTATTCTTAATCGCAAAACGGTGACTTGGGGTGCCGGCTTGGTGATTGGTTTTTTGGGTAACGTTGCGGCTGCAAATGGTTTTTATGATATAGGTGAACTTTCATTTAGCACTTTGCTCGTCATTTTTTCGGTTTTTCTTTTTGCACAGGATGTACCACGTTTGTACAATTTATTAATAAAGGAGAAACTGGCGAAGGCTAATACTCGGGTGCCTGATTACGGAGATAAAACGCTCGTACGATTGCGTATGGCAGCCAAACTGGTTGTGGGCGTTTTAGTGGTATTATTTGCCTATACCGCTTACAGCAGTTGGTCTAGTGGATTTGGATCGTATAAACTACCTCAACAAGCTGGGTTGCCCGGAGCTGCGGGCTTCTATAAAGTAAATAGTTTTATTATCAATAGGGATACGCTGCCTTACGCCGCACAGGATTCAACCAGGTGGCAGGATGTGATCTTCGAAAAATGGTCTACGTTGAGTATTAAGGTAAATAAGCCGGTTCAGATCGATAGAACATCGGCAGATGAATGGCAAGAAAAGGACATCGATAGAAATTATGAGCTGGCGGGCTTTAGTGGGCGCCATTATTATCATTATGATATAGATGCTGTCAACCATAAACTGCATCTACAGAACAAAAATAGGCATCATCGAAAGGAAAAGTTATCGCTGACGTATTTACAACCGAATGATTCGACACTGGTGTTGACTGGAGTCAATGCTTCAAATGACTCCATTAAAGTAGCGCTTCAAAGAATAAATAAGCCTTATATGCTTTTTGAAGGCAGGCGGAAAGCCGCTAGGTTATAATATTTGTAAACATTTAATACTGAAAAAAATGGCTAATTTAAATATAGATAAAGAGCCGAAGCCGAATGTACCAGTACATGATGTGACACCTCATCACGAAAATAGCCGTGAGATGCAACCCGCGCTAGCGCAAAATTGGACCTTCGCGCAAAAAACGATCTTCCGGATCGTAGGTGTTTACCTGTTTCTGTTATGCATTCCTTCTTATTATAATTTTTACGCTCATCTTTTTAACTTAAAATTGGATAAACTCACGTATCACGACTTCCAGAGTGTGGTCGCTTTCTGGCCTCCGCAGTTGGTGCTGATAGAATCGGAGGAGGGAGTGTTCGGTATATTGAATTATGTGAATCTGGTACTTCTGTTTTTGGTATCTATAGTGATCGGTTTCGTATGGACTTTTTTTGATAAAAAATCTAAGGTATACGATAAATTATATTACTGGGTCAGCGTGATCGTTCGTTACCGTTTGGCCTTTGGTATGGTAGGATGGGGATTAAAAAAGGCTTTTCCTATGCAGATGGTATACCCCACAGTTGGTATGCTCAATACACCTTTTATTGACATGGCGGAGAAGAAGCTTTACTGGTCGCATGTGGGCGTATCATTTTGGTATACGGTTTTCTTGGGCTTTGCAGAAATTATACCCGGACTTTTATTGCTTTATCGAAAAACGGCTTCGTTGGGCGGTGCATTGGCGGCTGTTGTTTGTTTTAATATTGTATTGGCTAATCATGCATTTGATGCAGGCGTTGCAGTGCCTGCCGCTTATTTTACTATTTTGGGTGTCTTTGTTGCCTGGAATGATTTGCCAAGAATATGGAAACTTTTGGTAAAGGAAGAAGACGTGTTACTTCAGCGTTACTATCCGGCTTTTTCTAAAGGTTGGCAAAAAGGCCTGCGATTAACGTTAAAATGGGGTTCTATTTTCATATTTGTGCCATTGGCCGCTTCCTTCTGGGGCTATGGTTTTTTTTATGGGAACAATTATAATTTGCCAAGTACGCCGGGGATTGCAGGACTTAAAGGCTACTATGAGGTGACTTTATTTGAAAAGAATGGCGAGCCGATTGCCTATAATCCGGATGACTCCCTACGCTGGCAGGACGTAATTTTTGAAGAATGGTCTACGCTAAGTTTTAAAACAAAACGTACTGCTTTGGTTGATCGGATGATCGGTTATTCACCGCTGCGTGTAAAAGGTGATAAGACAAATAAGGAGCTCAATCAGGTAGATACGCAGGATTCAGATGAATTATTTAAGAGTAGCCGGAATAGAGATTTGGGGGTAACCCGATGGGAAGTAGGGGGGATGGCCGGAAACAGAAGTTATTTCTTTTATGAAGCAGATACCGTTAGAAAGGTGCTGAAATTGCAGAATAAGAATAAGAATCATCAATCAGAACGTATGATTTTGCGGTATGAACTGCCTGAGCCCGGGAAAGTTGCTTTGATCGGAACGAACCAATATGGTGATGCTATTCGGGTATTGTTGAAAAAAGTAGAAAAGAGATATCCGTTGGTAGAAGGAAGACAGAGTGAAATTGCACAATTTTAATGGTAAATCTGTCGGTTAAACTATCCCCAAATATTTCATTTACTTAATAAATAAATTGCCGGAGTCTTACCTGGCTTGAATACGTCTTAAATTTCAAATAAATGTGTATTAAACAATTATTTTTAGGATTCATATTACAAGGAATCTTAATTTTCTACTCATCGGTACTATTTGCGCAACATCGACCGGTACAAGGTACCGTTGTTTCTGTACATGGTGAACCGCTTCCTTCCATCAGTATAAAAGTCAAAAGTGGTCGAGAGGCCACCAGCACCGACGCGGAAGGTAAATTTACGATACCCGTTGCTGCGAATGCTACTTTACTGTTTTCCGGAGTAGGGTACACCACGTTGGAGGTGGCTGTTCAGGAGCGGTCTATATTACGAGTTATCTTGACAGAAGACATGGCTGCGCTGAATGAAGTCGTGGTAGTGGGTTATGGTGAGCAGAAAAAGGCATCGGTTTTAGGGGCGATTTCATCGTTTGACGCTAAAACAGTTCAGGAAAGGCCTATTGCTCGGGTAGAAGAAGCATTGATCGGTCAAATGCCCGGTGTTCAGGTAAGGCAGCAAACGGGAATGCCCGGATCCGGATTAAGCATTCTGGTCAGAGGGGCCGGCTCTGTTAATGCAGGGAATGAACCTTTATATGTAATTGACGGATTTCCGCTGGACGTTTCCAGTCAGAATGCGGCAGGAGGTTTCGGTGTTAATCCGCTTAATAGTATTTCACCTAACGACATTGAAAGCGTTCAGGTCTTAAAAGACGCGGCGGCAGGAGCCATATACGGTTCAAGGGCCGCTAATGGCGTTGTTTTGATCACAACCAAAAGAGGAAAGAACGGGCAGGCAAAAATTACATTGAACGCTAATACAGGTTTTAGCAACGTTGCGAAAAAGTTAGATGTGCTTTCTCCCGAAGAGTGGATTGAAATGGCCACGGAGGTGGCTAATACCAACTGGGTGCGCTCCGGAACAGGAAGGACGGCTAATCAGACAAATGACGAACGTCGGGCAATTCTCGGTTTGGGGGAAGGTGAATACAACGTGACTTACATGCCGGATGATCGATGGTTGCAGACTGGCTATCCAGGACTTCGTTTGGTGGATTGGCAGGAGGAGATCTACCGGACAGGGCTATATCAAAATTACGATTTATCAGCTAGCGGTGGAACGGATCATCTCAATTATTTTGTTTCGGGGAATTACTTGAATCAAAAAGGGAATCTACTGAATAGTAGCTTTCGGAATTTTGGAGCGAGGGCCAACTTAGAGGCACGGGCTAAAAATAAATGGAGATTTGGGCTGAATTTGAACCCGTCCTACAGCGAAACCAATAATCCGGGGGCAGAAGGAAAGGATAATGTTCTCATGAACGCGGCAACTTTGACGCCGGTGGTTGAGGCTGATGCGGGATTGGAAACCAATGCTGGGCCTTATTCAAACTATGGGTGGGCTACAGCTCGTTTAGCGAGTCCGGTTGCGGTATTAAACAATACGATCGGACTCACCAAGCGCACCCGTATCCTGTCTTCCATCTATGCCGAATATGAGATTTTGCCAAATCT
Organism: Olivibacter sp. CPCC 100613; assembly: GCF_036959255.1. Taxonomy (NCBI): domain Bacteria; kingdom Pseudomonadati; phylum Bacteroidota; class Sphingobacteriia; order Sphingobacteriales; family Sphingobacteriaceae; genus Olivibacter; species Olivibacter sp. CPCC 100613. Next base: position 268,219 of record NZ_JAWMTI010000006.1, on the reverse strand, counting down.
AAAGGCTAAAACGACAGTAAATTATGATGACATTAACCAGACGACTAAGGCTTATGTTTCTGATTATGTAGCTGTGGGTGGGGCGGCAGATCGGATCAGCAATCCCGGGAAAAATGCCAGTGGCTCTTACAATGGCTTCCGTCGTCAAAACTTTGTCAATGAAAATACCTTGAATTATATACATACTTTCAACAATGTCCATAACCTGAATGTGCTGGCAGGTATTTCATATAACTGGGTACACAATGATAATTTCGGGTTGAGCACGGCAGGAGGATACGCAAACAATATCATCGAGACCATCAATAACGCCATACCTAATAACACAGGGGTTACGGTAAATGGAAATACAACAGAAAATACGAATACACTGTTTTCTTATTTCGGTCGCGTTCAATATGATTATGAAGGAAAGTACCTCTTGTCGGCATCGATTCGCCGCGACGCCTCTTCGAAATTCGGATCACAAAGCCAATGGGGAGCATTTCCATCTGCTTCTGTAGGATGGCGTATTTCGGAAGAAGATTTCCTGAAATCCTCGTCGGTGATCAGTGATTTGAAACTTCGGTTCAGTTATGGAAAATCGGGAAATAATAATATAGGAAACTACAATGCGATACCGGTATTCACGCAATCAGCTTATAATTTCGGAGGCAATACGCCTATTGCTGCCAGTGGGCAGGTATTGGCGGGTTTGGCCAATGCTGCATTGAAATGGGAAACCGCTAATACCTATGATGCTGGTTTGGACGCATCCCTTTGGGGGGGAAGACTCTCGCTGGTCGTAGATGTTTATCAAAAGCGAAATAAGGATCTCCTGCTGAATTTGCCCGTGCTAGGAGCCAGTGGATTTAGCAGTAGCTTGCAGAATATAGGAGAAGTGCAGAATAAAGGGTTGGAAATCGGCATCAATTCCGTCAACATAGTCAAAGGTGCGTTTACCTGGTCGACCAGTGCTAATATCGCTTTTAACAGCAATAAAGTACTGTCGCTGAACCAAGACGGTTCACCGATTTATATCGCTTCCGCTTATAGCGGTAGTAATCCGCCTTTTATCCTACAACCTGGCCTGCTTATGTTCAGTTATTACATCACCAAAACCGATGGTATTTTAACACAGGCCGATATTGATAATCCCAATGTTGCCAAAGTGAGAAACCAAACAGCAGGTGATCCAAAATATGTGGATGCGAATGGCGATGGTGTGATCAATGCGGACGATCGCCAAGTGGGAGGGCAGCCAACACCTAAGTACACATGGAGTATTACCAATACCATCAGCTATAAAAATTTTGACCTGAGTGTGCAGATCTATGGCCAACAAGGTGGCGCTATCATGTCCTTTTTGGGTAGGGCACTGGATTTTTCGGGCTCTACCACTGCAAATGTGCTGGGTATCTGGAGAGATCGTTGGACCGCAGATAGTCCGAATTACGAAGCCCCGAGAGGGAAATTCGGTGCTAATTATACCGTTCCTGCAGTAACTTCAGATTGGATTTATTCGAGTGATTTTTGGCGAATACAAAATATCACCTTGGGTTATAAGCTGAATGCCTTGGTAAAAAAGGGTGTATTCAGCAGTGCAAGAATATATGCTTCTCTTCAAAATTTTTTCGGCCATGATAAATATACCGGCGGCGTCAATCCGGAAGCGCAAAATACCAATGTAAGCGGGAACGGTAGCTATCCGTTGGCGGCTGATTATGGAGCGATGCCGTTGAGTAAAACGGCGTCGTTGGGTATAAATATTACATTTTAATACAAATTTCATGAAAACATTGAATAAACGAGTTATGGACCGGTTTAAGCTTGCTGTAATCTTTTTTTTCTCTTTGCTGCTGACGTCCTGTGATAAACAATTGGATCAACAACCGATCTCTGATCTTACCGAATCGAGCTTTTATAGTAATACCAACGATTTTTTGCAAGCAGTAAACGGTGTGTACAGTAAGCTGACATCTTATCCGAGCCAGGTGTTATGGTTAGGAGAAATGCGTAGCGATAATATCAACGCTATTCATGATGGCAATCGTGATTGGCAGGGTGTAAATGATTTTTTGCCGTCGATAACTACTACGGGATTTGTATTAAACGCATGGCGTGATAACTTTAATGGAATATTCAACGCAAACAGCACGCTGGACGCATTAAAAACGAAGGGGGATGTCATTACGGACGTCGCATTGCGTTCGCGGCTAGAAGGGGAGACCCGCTTCCTGAGGGCCTTTTACTATTTTCAGCTTATTCGTTTGTTTGGTCCGGTGCCGCTGATTAGCGAACCGTTATCGGCCGAGGAAGTGACAACGGTTCCGCGTAGTAATCCGGAAGCGGTTTATCCATTGATTATAGAGGATCTCACCTTTGCCGGTGAAAACCTGCCCACAAGTTATGATGCCTCCAATCTAGGGAGGGTGACATCCAATGCGGCAAAGGCCTTGTTGGGGCTGGTTTATCTGACCCGTTCGGGAGCTTCCTACGGTATTTTGGGCCCTGGTTTGGATAGCAATGAATATGATAAAGCACTTGCTTTATTTAATGACGTAATTGCCTCGGATCAGTTTAGCTTGCTGGAAACGTATGCTGATATCTTCAATTATGAAAACGAAAACAATAAGGAGGTGATTTTTGATGTGCAATTTATGAGCAGTACAAACGGCGCCTCCTTTCCCAGCCATCTGGCACCTGTTGCTTTCTGGACAGATCAGAAACTTTCCAACGCTTATGGAAACGGCTATGGGTCGAGTAGCTTTCAGGTGTCTAATGGTCTTCGCCAGGCCTATCAGCATGGTGGAGCTGATAGCCAAGATGCGCGCGAAGAGTTTTCTATTCGATTAAGTTATAAAAGCCCCTTTATACAAAAGTATATAGATATCGATAAAAGAGGACTGAACGGCAGAGATTGGCCTATTAATTTTATTGTGCTGCGCTACACCGATGTTTTACTGATGAAGGCCGAATGTATTTTACATGGAACTGGAGGAACTGCACAGGAAGCACTGGAATTAGTAAATCAGGTTCGTATCCGAGCCGGTGTACCGGCGCTTACGGCTCTCGATGAAGATATTTTATTAGAGGAACGCCGGAGAGAATTCGTAGGCGAGGGGCTACGTTGGAACGATCTGATCCGTTTTGGTAAGGCGGTGGAGACCATCAATAATTGGAAAGTAACGGATGATCTGTCAAATATACAGACCATCGACGCCAATGCATTGATCTATCCCCTGCCCGCCGAGGAGCTGTCGGTGAAGGAAGGATTGTATGCGCAAAATCCAGGTTACTGACGCTTATTGGTTATTCCTCGTTCTGTTTCTTTAAAGAGTTAATCGGATTTCCTACAGTTTCTATGCAAGAATTTAGATAATTCGAAAATCACATGGCCTTGGTCGAGTTTTTAATTGAAAAATAAACATTTATGAAAAAAATCATCTTGGTTAGCGCCCTCTTAAGCATTTTTGTCTGTATCGGCAAGTGCCAAACACCTCCGGAAAAGCCAAATATCATTTTTATCATTGCTGACGATATTAGTCAGGAGGATATCGGTTGTTATGGGAATAGCCATATAAAAACGCCTCATATCGATGCAATTGCAAATGAGGGTTTACGGTTTACACATATGTATGTCACATCGAGTTCCTGCAGTCCAAGTAGAAGTAGTATTTTGACGAGTCGTTACCCACATAACACCGGAGCGGCTGAGTTGAGTACGGAGTTACCTGCAGATCTGATTTACTTCCCTGAGCTATTACGGCATGTAGGATATTACACGGCACTTGCCGGAAAATGGCATGAAGGCAAAAATACGGCAAGGGCTTATGATACTTTGTTAGTGGACCGCGTTCAAAACGGCGAGGGAGGTGAGGAACAGTGGCTAGAATTATTGCGCAATAGACCGAAGAATAAACCCTTTATGTTTTGGCTGGCGGCTTATGATGCGCATCGTACATGGTCTGCAGATGCTGCATTTGAAAAGGTTTACAGACCAGAGGAGGTTCGTGTTCCGCCAACCCTGCTTGATACCAAAAAAACGAGGGAAGACCTTGCGTTGTATTATAACGAAATATCGAGACTCGATGCATATGTTGGCGAAATCAGACAAGAATTAAAAGAGCAAGGGATACTAGATAATACCATCGTGATTTTTATGGCGGATAACGGACGCGCTTTTCCCGGAAGTAAAACACGCCTTCTGGATAGAGGTACGCTGGAGCCTTTTTTGATTAGTTGGCCTCATGGTATAGCGCATAAAGGATGTTCTGCAGATGCGCTGGTAAGTAGTATTGATATTGCACCGACTTTATTGGAACTGGCCGGAGTGGGGCCTGTAACGAGTTTTCAAGGACGTAGTTTTTCTTCTTTGCTGAATCATCCTGATGAGGACTTTAGAACGTATATTTTTACAGAGCACAACTGGCATGATTACGAGGCATATGAGCGTGCTGTTCGCACTAAAGACTTTCTCTATATAGTGAACGAGCGATCTTATTTGGATAATGGGGGGCCATTAGATGTGTTCAATAGTGCTTCAGCAGCCGTGTTACGAGCCAACCGCAAGGAGCTAAATGCTTATCAAGCGGATATGTTCCTTCGACCACGACCACGTGAGGAGTTTTACGACAATCGGAAGGACCCTTTGCAGCAATCAAATCTTATCGCGGACAAAAATTACGTACAACAGATTGATCATTTACGGAGCATCTTGAAGCAATGGCAAAAGGAGACCGGCGATGATTTGCCGGATAATCTAACCCCAGACTGGTACGATAGAGAAAGCGGCCGCCCACTTCCGCAAAAAGGTATACGAAAAGTCATGCCCGGAAAATCCCGCGACGCGATAAAGATTAATGTAAATGGACCCTTTGAGTGATAGGGGTTTCTAGCTTGTAATTCATTAGAAAATCTTAACTATGATAGTATAAGCCTTCAAGAAAGTATATACGTAGAGATCCTTGTTGCGTTATTAATTGAAAAATAACCTCAAAATCATGTAATTTAATATCAGTGATAAAATCTATAGATTTAGTAGTTTATATGAAAAATCTCGTTATATTTGTTTGTCAACTAACTTTAAGAATCTGATGAAAACAAATGTACGAACATCTTCAGGCCGGGGAACGCAGTTGCTCCGGCTTCGGTTTAACTGCATATCATATTCCGTTTACAAGCGATGTTGTTGTTGAGAAACAACAAAAGGAAGTGCAAATCGCACTTCCTTTATAGCAATTAATAAATGGGCCATCAATTGGCGTTGGACGCCCATTCAGTTATTAATCAACTTACGGTAAATATATGCAAAAACTTGCAAAAGGCTGGAAATTTGCTTTTCCGGTTCTTATTCTTTTTTTCTTCGCTCCATCCTACGGCCAAATTCAGACCAAGCCAATTGTCAATGCAACTATCTATGGAAAGGTCATCGATTCGATAAGCCGGACGGCTTTACCCGGTGCATCGGTACAACTTGAAGGGGTAACGCATCGTGTAACGACAGATGAGGAAGGGAATTTCAATTTTGTGACCGGACAGAAACTTCCGGCAACACTCGTGGTCAACTATATCGGTTATAAACCAAAGATCGTCATTGTTTCTGAACTACCTATTGAAATTGTACTGGAACCGCTGCTCAATCAGCTAAGTGACGTGGTAATAACAGGCTATTCGTCGCAAAGCAAACAGCTTTATACCGGTTCTGCCTCTCAGGTAAAGGCCACTGCATTGGAAAACCGGCCTGCTCAATCATTCGACCAACTCCTTGGTGGTCAGGCTGCAGGCGTAAATATCGTTCAACCTAGCGGGGCACTGAATGCAACTCCGGTCTTTAGAATAAGAGGTATAAACTCGATCACGTCCTCTGTGTACCCGCTTATTATTGTGGACGGTGTAACCGTGTTTACGGGATCGGCAGGCGGTGATGTGGGCAACAACCCATTGGCTGGAATAAATCCTTCCGATATTGAGACGGTGGATGTACTCAAAGATGCTTCCGCAACTGCTATTTACGGTTCGCGCGCAGCCAACGGTGTGGTCGTCATTACGACCAAAAAAGGTAAGCCCGGTAATGCAAAGGCAACCTACGATGGATGGGTAAGTTTCAGCCGGCCTTTCAACTTGCCCGAGCTGCTTAATGCCGCAGATTATGTGGCGATTAAAAACGAAGCGAGAACTAATGCCGGTCTGTCGGAAGGTTTTGTCCTCGGTCAGGATAAGAATGGGAAAAACATCGAAACAGACTGGTATGATGTGGCTTATCACACGGGGGTTTCGCATAATCATAACTTCGGTATTTCGGGCGCCACTTCAGCTACCAATTATTACCTTGCTACCAATTTTACCGATCAGAACGGTATTATCCGAACAAATAACTTCACCCAGAAAGGTGTACGACTTAATCTGGAACACGAGCTTAATAAGCTTTTGACAGTCGGAGTGAATGCTACTTATAACAATTCGGTGAACAGTGGGCCAAATACAGGCGCTATTGGTCCCAATTCGGTTGCCGCTTCTACAGGTACGAGTGTAAATACCCAATACATCGGCCTTCAGCCATTGGGACGACTTACCTATATTCTTCCCCCCAATGTACCGGTATACCTTGAAGACGGTTCTTATAATATTAATGCAGCAAACGGTAACATCGGCTATGGACCTAACAACCCTTCGCTGGGCGTGTTCAACGCATACAACTTACAAACGATTCTTGATCTCGACAAGAATCGATCTGAAAGCAATTCTTTCGTTGGAAGCGTGTTTGCTGAATTATCGCTATTGGAAAACCTGAAATTGAAAACGCTTTATGGACTTAACCATCTGCAGGTGGAGAATACCAGCTTTCGAAATCCACTCAGTGGCGATGGCTTTGTAACTAAAGGATCTGCTACTAACGGTACAACGAAGTATCAAAGAGCTAGTTGGACCAATACACTTTCTTATGCAACGAATTTCGGTGAGGAGCACCATCTCAGCGTTTTATTAGGACATGAAATTATAAAAACCTCCGTTGACGGATGGGGCGCGACAAGAAGCGGTATGTCTGATCCGTTTTTTACAAGCTACCAAGGCGGCTGGACCAATATCACACCGGCTAATAATATACAGAGCGAACATGCGATTCTATCCTACTTTACGAATATAAACTATGACTATGCCGGCAAATACCTGCTAAGTGTAAACTTACGCCGCGACGGCCTGTCCGCTCTGGCTAAGGGAAACAAATGGGGAAACTTTGGAGGAGGATCGGTGGGCTGGAACATCTCTGAAGAAGAGTTCTTTAAGCAATCTGCTGTTGTTAGCACTATAAACGCGCTGAAGGTTAGGGGTAGCTACGGTGTTGTGGGAAACAGCAGTTTGAATGATTATGCTGCGCTCTCCATTTACGATGCCGGTACCTATGCCGGCTTCCCGTCGCTTAATTTTTCGCAGGCGGGTAATCGTAATCTGCAATGGGAATCCAGCAAGAAATTGGATATAGGCTTGGAAATAGCCTTGCTGAATCATCGTTTAAACTTGTCAGTAGATTATTACAAGAACGACATCGATGGATTGATTCTCAGCGCACCGCAGGCTTCATCACAAGGTATTCCAGGTAACGCGATCACAGCCAACGTGGGAAGCCTGTACAACCAAGGGTTCGAATTTGCTATCAACGCGGCACTGATACAGAAAGAAGCGTTTAAATGGAATGTGGATTTTAATATTTCCACGTTAAAAAATAGGGTGACTTCACTTGGAGATGGAGGTGATATTTACCCAACTTCACTGAGCACGTTCGGTATCCAAAATGTAACAAGGGTAGGTTATTCGGCTGGTTCTATCTTTGCCGTTCCAACTGATGGGGTAAACCCTCAAAACGGAAACCGAGTTTTCATTAATCGGAATGACGAAAAGGTACAGTACGATGCTATCAATAAGAGCTTCAGTTACTTGGATGGAAGCGTTGCTCCGCGTATTGACAACTACGCAGATGGCCGTATTTTGGGGAATTCATTGCCGACATATTACGGCGGTCTGAACAATAACTTTTCTTATAAAAATTTCGATCTCAGCATCGGGATCATTTTCTCGGGCGGAAACAAGCTGCACAATGGTACCAAGGCTACCATCTCCGATCAACGCTATTTCAACAATGGTGTGTTTATAAAAGATCGCTGGACAGAACCCGGCCAAGTGACAGACGTTCCCAAATTGGTTTGGGGTGACAGCTTTTCAAACGGATTTTCCACAACAATATCATCCAATGTAGAGGATGGCAGCTTTGCCAAACTAAAAAATCTGATGATCGGTTACCGAATACCTTTGGGAAAATCCTCCCTACGAAACTACCTGTCGTCGCTACGGATTTATGCGCAAGCTACGAACCTCTTTACCGTAACCGGTTACAGTGGTTCTGACCCTGAGATATCCATTAATGGGAATTCTATTAATTCAGGAAAGGATCAGAATGTGCCGGTCAATGCGCGCGTGTTTACGGCAGGAATTAATGTAGGCTTTTAAATCAGCGGAAGATTATGATGACATTATTAATAATTAAAAATAGGCTTTTTCGCCCCTTCTTGTTTCTTTTTGGCCTCTTGTTCTTGCTGCTTGCTTGCCAGAAAAAATCCCTGGAACTCGCGCCGGTAACCAGTATCTCCGAAGTAGATGCCTATAGTACGCCTGAAAAAATGCTAGCGCAGGTGAATGGCCTGTACGGGCAACTCAGCAATGCCTCCTATTTTGGAGGACGGCACCTTGTATTTAATGAACAAAGAGGCGATGAATTTAGTCAGAACGATGGTAACAATTCAACTGGCGCCAATGTATGGAACCAAAGTATCTCTGCTTCGGGAGATTTTGTAAATGCTGTCTGGACGGCTGCTTATCGAACGATCAATTCGGCCAATATTCTTTTGGAACGCTTGGAAAGTCAGACTTTTCTAAGTGAGGAGTTAAAAATAGCGTATACCGCAGAAGCGAAGTTTGTTCGGGCTTTTACCTATTTCAGTTTGGTTCAGACCTATGCAAAGCCGTATAACCAAGATCCGCAAAGCCTGGCACTTCCTTTACGATTGAACGCTGAGGTATCGGGGGGCAATAATGATTTGGCATTTAGTACGGTACAGCAGGTGTATGATCAGATACTGCAGGATCTGGATGCGGCGGAAGAGGGCTTGCCAACCGGGTACTCTTCAGCTTTACTTAATATTTCGCGAGCCCACAAGGCTTCCGCTATTGCACTGAAAACCCGTGTATATCTTACCCTGTCGGATTGGGGTAAGCTCATCGCTGAGGCAGCCAAGCTGGTGCCGGATTTTTCTCCTTATCAATATAGTGCAAACAATATAGTGCACCAGTTGGAAGGGGACGTGACACAAGTCTTCGGAGGCTCCTACATAGGGTCGGAAGCTATTTTTTCGATCCCATTTGTAATTGCTTCGGAGGCGCCGGGCCAACAGGCTGCACTGGCCTACAATTACCTTTCGCCGGTTTTATATCTTAATGAAAAAGGAATTGCATCACATGAAGTATTTGCTGATCCTTCTTCCACAGATCGCCGTAAGCAGTTGTTGGTAACCAATGCCAACAATCAAAAGCTGCTTAATAAATTTCCCCATAACAGCGCTCCTTATCTGGATTATATCCCGTTGATTCGGTATGCTGAGGTGCTGCTTAATTATGCCGAGGCGCTCGCGCAGACGGGTGACCTGAGCAGAGCACGGGAATTGCTGTATGCAATCAGGCATCGATCTGATCCCGGGTATAATTTTAATAGCGGTGTTGTAGGCTCGCAGGAGCTTGTCGAAACAATTTACACGGAAAAGCGGATCGAATTCCTTGGTGAGGGCTTCAGAAGTTGGGAATTATTTCGAAAAGGATTGCCATTGCCGGCCAAACAGGGTAATGCCGGTACCGCTCCCGAAATTTCTCCAGACGCCGTTAACTATGTATGGCCGATACCCAGCAGTGAGTTGGCATACAATAAGCTGGCACCCCGATAATGGGAAAGAAAAATGCATTAGAACTCTAAATAAACTGATATGAAAATAAAAAAATCGATAGCGGCGGCAGCGATCTCCTTTTTTCCGTTAGCGGCTCCGTTAGCGGCTCAAACGCTCTACGTTAACGGGCGAATTATCACAGTGGATGCCTCGAATCAAGTTGCGGAGGCGCTGGCTGTACAGGATGGTAAGATCTTAGCGGTTGGAACAACAGAAGAAATACTAAAACAAAAGAGAACGGGTAGCGAAGTGGTTGATCTGCAGCAAAAGACGGTTGTCCCGGGATTTATTGACGGACATAGTCATTTCATGGGCCTTTTCCGTGGGCAAGCCGTAAACTTGGGATCACCTCCAATGGGCAGTGTAAGAAATATCGCCGATCTGGTCAGTGCCATTCAACAATTTCAACGCGATAAGGGGCTAAAAGAAGGCGAGTGGATTCAGGGGTTTGGCTATGATCAGGATCAGTTGGAGGAAAAACGGCACCCAACCAAAGAAGATCTCGATCGTGTTTTTCCCAATACACCGGTCTATATAACCAATATTAATGGGCATATGGGGGTTGCAAACTCAGCGGCACTAAAAATTTCCGGTATCACATCGGAAACAGCCGATCCGGCGGGTGGCGCAATTGAGCGAAAAAAAGGAAGCCAAGAACCAACGGGGCTGCTTCAGGAAAGCGCCAAAGGACTACTTAAAATTCCTGCTAAACCGAAGGCTTCATTGGAACAGCAATTGGCAGAGTTGCGTGAGCAACAACTGTATTACGCCAGCCGCGGAATCACCACGGCCCAAGATGGCTACACCAGCCTACCTTCATTAACCTTACTGAAGGCGGCGGCCGATCGCGGAGCGTTGATCATAGACATCGAGGCATTACCGGGTGCCCATATTTTAGACCAGGTAATTGACAATCCAGCCTATAAATTTGGCGAATTAAAGAATCATCTCAAACTGGCCGGAACAAAGCAGATTGCTGACGGTTCGCCACAAGGGAAAACCGCTTATTTTAGTAAGCCTTATCTGACTGACGTACCGGGCTGTACGCATGATGAATGTAATGGATTCCCCAATATTACACAGGAGCAGTTTGATGCTTTTATCCTAAAAACCTTCCAGCATAATATTCGCCCCTTTGTGCACTGCAATGGGGATGCCACTATCGATATGTACTTGACTGCTATTAGGAATGCGAATGATAAGTTAGGTAAATCCAGTAATGCGATCCGACCGGTAACCATCCATTCGCAGTTCGTACGGCCCGACCAATTGGATAGTTACAAGGACCTGGGCATTATACCCGCATTTTTCAGTAACCATGCATTTTTTTGGGGAGATGTTCACACCCGAAACTTAGGTGCTGAGCGAGCGAACTTTCTTAGTCCGCTTAAAACAGCCGGAAAGAAAGGGATTATAGCGACCAATCATACCGATTATCCGGTGACGCCGATCGACCAGCTATTTCTACTTTGGACCTCCGTGAACCGTGAAACGAGATCGGGGCAAATAGTGGGACCTGAAGAGCGTTTGACACCCATCGAGGGACTTCGTGCCATTACGATCAATGGTGCATATCAATATCAGGAAGAAAGTATCAAAGGATCGATCGAACCCGGTAAGCTGGCTGATCTGGTTATTCTGTCTGCTGATATCAGTGAGATCGATCCAAAAAAGATTAAGGACGTGGAGATTTTGGAGACAATAAAAGAAGGAAAATCCATTTATAAAAAACGCTAAATAGTGTTTGAACATGACAGAAAAACAACATATTCACCCGATAATTCGTACGGAAGAACGTGTGGCGGAAATAGGCTGGTTTGATGATATCATTGGAGGCGATACCGCTTATTTAGGGGTATTGGATGGTGATCGTCGTAGTAACTTCGTGCACTGTAAGGAAATAGCGCTGCAGGCGGAGGCGCTCGGATTCAGTAATATTCTATTACCAACTGCCTATACTGTGGGACAAGAGGCCATCTCTTTCGCAGCAAGTATAGCCCCACTTACAAAAAAAATCAAACTGCTGGCTGCCATACGTACAGGCGAAATCCATCCACCGACATTGGCGCGCATGCTAGCAAACATTGATCATTTATTAAAAGGGCGGTTTGCGATTAATATTATTAACTCAGATCTTCCTGGATTACGGGAGGATCCGGCACTACGCTACAAACGCTGTGCTGAAAACATTGAGATTTTGAAGCAAGCCTGGACGCAGGATCGAATTACATTCAAAGGTGATTTATATAACCTTGATCTCCCTGCAGATCCTGCAAAACCTTATCAACAAAACGGTGGGCCCTTGCTCTACTTCGGCGGTACGTCGGATGGATCGCGTGACATTTGTGCACGCCATTGCGATGTCTTCTTAACTTGGCCGGAAAGGGAAGAAAGCCTTGCAGCCACCGTTCGGGAGATGAGCGATCGAGCAGCTAGCTACGGCAGAAAAATCGATTTTGGTCTGCGTATTCATGTTATTGTTAGGGAGACAGCGGCAGAAGCGCGCGCTTATGCTAAAAGACTGGTTTCTAAACTAGATGATAAACGGGCACATGAAATCCGAAGCCGGGGTGAGGATTCACGATCGCTGGGGGTATTAAAACAGGATCAACTGAGGGAGGAAGCCGACGAAGATGGTTACGTTGAAGATATTTTGTGGACTACGATCGGTAAAGTGTTTTCAGGCTGTGGATGTGGTTTGGTTGGAAGCGCGGATCAGATTCTGGATAAGCTGAACCGATACATTGATATGGGATTTAGGGCCTTCATTTTCTCAGGTTTTCCATTGCAGGAAGAGGCAGCCTATTTCTCCAGATTGGTTCTGCCGCATCTTCCCACGGTGTCACTTTCTGAAAAACAGGGAAGGATACCGGCGGAAACTCCCGTAACACCCTATACCAATGCACCTTTAGTATAACATCTATCGCATGAAAGAAGAACCTAAGTCAACTCACTTGAAGAAGGAAATCCGGTTGATCGATGCGATATCGATCGTGGTGGGTAGTATGGTCGGATCCGGTATTTTCATTGTAGGAGCCGACATTTTCCGCAACACGGGTTCGGCAGGCTGGTTCATTGCCGTGTGGCTCATTGGTGGTATTATGACACTTGTTGCAGCGTTGAGCTATGGAGAATTGAGCGCCATGTATCCTAAGGCAGGAGGGCAGTATGTCTATCTAAAGGAAGCTTTCAATCCACTTATAGCTTTTGTTTACGGTTGGAGTCTGTTTGCCGTCATTCAGACCGGAACTATCGCCGCTGTAGGTGTATCTTTCTTTAAATTTCTCGCTTATTTTATTCCGCAGTTCAGCGAAGATCTTATTCTTCTACAGATCGGTGACCTCCGGGTTTCTTCTGCACAATTAGCTGCTATTATATTGATTATGCTGCTGACTTATATCAATACCAAGGGAATCAAAGGTGGAAAAATACTGCAGACCGTTTTTACTGCAACGAAAGTATTGAGTATCGGTGGATTGATAATTTTCGGCTTTATTCATTTAGATAAGCAGGTATGGAACCAAAATTGGTCGGAAGTTTGGACGCTGAAAAAAATTACAGCGAGTGGCGAAATTCAATGGTATCCCGATATTCCCGCATTGGGTGGAGCGCTTGCAGCCGGTTTGGTCGGCGCCATTATGAGTTATGAGGCATGGAACAATGTAACGTTCGTTGCCGGTGAAATCCGTAATCCTAAAAAAAATATCGGGTTAAGCTTGATTATCGGTGTTCTCCTTGTCACTTCTATCTATGTACTCTTAAATCTGATGTTTCTTGCGGTGCTTCCATTAAACGACATTGCAGGGGCCGAGAAAGATCGCGTAGGAATCGTTGCCGCGGAAGCCATATTTGGTAGTATTGGAACGGGTGTTATCGCGTTCCTTATTATGGTATCTACTTTCGGTTGTAACAATGGCCTTATTATCTCGGGAGCAAGGGTGTATTATAGTATGGCGCAGGACGGTTTATTTTTCAAAAAATCTGCCAACTTGAACAAGCATGCTGTTCCCGCTTATGCACTATGGCTCCAGAGTGTCATGGCATCTATTCTTTGCCTTAGCGGAAAGTACGGAGATCTGTTAGATATGATTACGTTTATTGCTGTGTTTTTCTACGTACTAACAATCGCAGGGATTTACGCATTGCGCATCAAAAAGCCGGATGTTCATAGACCGTATAGAGCTTTGGGATATCCTGTGCTCCCCGCAGTGTACATCTTGACCGGACTTGCATTTTGTATTCTTCTGATGATTTACAAGCCAAATTTTACATGGCCCGGTTTAATCATAGCGTCACTGGGAGTTCCGTTGTTTTATATAAGTAAAAGCAAACCATAATCCCGGCGAAATCATGTTTAGTGCGCCCTCCCAAAGATAATACGTTAAATAAAAAAAGTCTACTTGTTTAGTAGATTTTTTTAAAAATATTTTATATTTGCTCATCTTTCATCAATTAGCGCTAGTGACAAGATCAGAAATTTGATTAATTAATAAATGAAGACACGATGAATATTCCCATCAACCAAACTTCCGTGGAGTGTATAGGTAATAAATTTATACACTTATTTCAGCGAATGTGTAGCTGAAAATCTTTGCTTTTTTGTTCGATACCATTCCTCTATGTTCGAGGATAATCGAATAACCTATTATCAAACGCGCTTCCATAAAGTAAAAAGTACTACAGGTTGCTACAGTATCGGTAGGTGTTTAAAATATATACATCACAATGTGTTTTGAACTACTTGATATACATTTCAGTCCGGAGTTATTCTCGGTTGAATTTTATATGCTTAATGTTTTCGGATATATAAAAATGAATTGGTTTAAATTTAATAGAATATAATAATGAATAGAAAAATAATATGGATCGCTGTTTTAACAGTGGGTGTCTGCCTACAGGGTTTGGCGCAGACCGCAAAGCCCCTTCAAATTTCAGGAACGATCAAAGGAGCGGAAATCAGCAAGGTCTACCTGGAACAGTATGACAATAAAGTTTTTCGAACGATCGATTCGGCCTTTGTCAATAATGGTGCCTTTAAGTTTACTACGGCTGTTCCATTACCCGAACTTTACGGCATTCGTCCGGCGGGGTATGAATATCCATTGCAGGTTTTTCTGGAAAGTGAACCTATCGAAATCAAGGTTGATGCCAGTGAGGGACGGATCCATTATGAGGTAAAGGGTTCGCAGGCGCAAGAGCGATTTGAGCGCTTTCGTAAGCGGCAACGGAACCTCACGGCAAAGGAATTTATAGAAGAGGATCCCGGCTCGATCGTATCGGCCTATGTGCTGTTTCGCAATTATTCTTATGATCTGTCACCCGCGGAAATAAAGGCGCATCTGAATCTTTTATCCCCTTCGTTGAACAAGACACAGTACGTACGTATTTTGATGGAGCTGGCAGCGAAACAGGAAGCTGTACTGCCCGGAAATAAGGCAATTGATTTTGTATCAACAGACCCTAACGGAGATAAGATCAGGTTTTCGGATCATCTTGGAAAAGGTTATGTACTGTTGGATTTTTGGGCTGCCTGGTGCCCACCCTGCAGAAAAGAAAATCCCAATATTGTAGCACTTTACCGGAAGTATCGAGATAAAGGATTCTCGGTTTTCGGTGTTTCGTTGGATAAGAAAAAAGAGAATTGGCTGAAAGCAATAGAAGATGATCAACTCGAATGGGCCCAGGCTTCTGATCTGGCTTTCTGGGATACAGAGGCGGCGGCACTTTATGGTGTACGTTTTATTCCCAGCAATTTATTGATTGACCCAAGCGGCGTTATCGTTGCGCGTAATATCAAGGGTGACGAGCTGGAAGCAACCTTGAAAGCAATTTACGAAAAGTGAGTCGTTTTATCAACTCACTTTTAGGCCGGCTTTCCGTCTATAAGTAGAAAGCAAGGGGAAAGCGGTACTTTCCCCCTTGCTCAGTAAACATGCAAGTAATCAATTGGCGTTGGCACTTGTAAATATTCACTGTTAACTAATTTGAAATTATGAAAAATTTTGGAATACGAAAGTGTTCTGTCTACCTATTGCTCTTTTCTTGGGTAGGATCAAGCTTTGCTCAGGTAAAACCTCAACCGATCGTTAATGCATCACTGGTCGGACAGGTAATCGATGCGGTTACCAAAGAACCCATTGAAGGTGTCACCATACAATTGGCAGCTGTGACGCATAGCGTCAAGACGGATCAAAATGGCGATTTTCAATTCATAACAGGCCAAAAGCTGCCTTTTACACTAATCCTATCCCATTTAAGTTACGAGCCTAAGACGCTTGTTGCCACAACCAGTCCGATAACCATTGAATTGGAGCCGTTGGACAAGCTGTTGGATGAAGTGGTGGTGACGGGTGTTTCGCAAGGTGTGAGCCGAAAAAAGTTGTCTTTTGCATTGACAAAAGTGGATAGCGGGTTAATTAACACCGTACCGGCATTAGATGCCTCCACCTCGTTGCGTGGTAAAGTTGCTGGTTTGCGTGTTGATCAATCCGGAGGAAATGCCGGTGCTTCTGTGTATTTAAGGGGGGCCAAATCGGTCGGGGGTAACGTCGCACCGCTGATTGTTGTTGATGGATTCGTCACCGGTTTAAGTCTGGCCGATCTGAATCCGAATGATATTGAATCGATTGAGGTTGTGAAAGGGGCTGCAGCTTCTGCCCTGTATGGAACAAGAGGAGAAGGAGGGATCATTCAGGTGCTGACCAAAAATGGCCGGGATAAAAGCAGGCTTACTATCAGGGTAGATAATGAAGTAGGGTTCTCCGATATGTTGCTATTGCCTCCAACAACGAACAAACATCATTTCAAGGTCAACCCGGATGGTTCGTTTTTGTTAGTGGACGGCGCTCGTGTTATTGACTATCAGGATAATGGATATTCGGTAAATTTACATCCTTATAAAGATTTTTACGATAACACTGAAAATTTGCTGGGCAAAACGACTTACTACACCAATTCTGCATCGCTGGCAACAAGTGGCGAGAAATATAATCTGTATGTGTCGGCACAAAATCAACATCGAGGGGGTGTATCTCCAGTTGTAGGCGCCGATAAAAGGCAGAACCTGTTGCTAAATGTTGGTTATCGCCCTTCTTCGAAAATCAGCACAGAGTTGACGGCTCAATATGGCTATTTCGATACGCCTTCAGAGGCCGTGTCTACCCGTTCAGCGGGCTTGCTTTATTCTACGCTGCTGGTGGAGCCGCACATCAACCTCTCGGAGAAGGATAGTGAGGGAAAATATGTGTATCTTCCAAAGGGTAGCGAACTATCAGGACAGCAGTGGACAAATCCTTTCTATCGGCTTAGTAATCAGGAGTATAATTATATCACCGAAAATTTGTTGCTGGGGGCTAAGCTGAAATACGCCATTAACGAATATTTCAGTGCTGAGGGCGCTGTGTCTTTACAAACAAAACAGTATAACACGGAAGAGTATTATCCAATAGGATACCAAACGATTACACCGGATGTGGAGTTGAATAATGGAAACTACGCCTTGTCTACCTTACGAGGTCGGACGCAAAATGGGCAAGTGCAACTCAACTATAATAGAAGCATTGGGCGGATAGATTGGGGGCTAACGGCCAAATATGTATATGAGGCTTCGTCCGAAACGGGATTTAATGGGTCGGGACGTAACTTAACGGCACCTGTGAAAAATCTAGGTGTTACGGAACCTAGCACACGTGTCCTTTCTTCTTCTTGGGAGAAAACCGTAAATCATGGTTATTTCCTCAATGCTAAATTCGGATGGGCAGATAAATTTTTTGTGGATGCACTTGGTCGTCTTGATCAAAGTTCACGATTCGGTAGGGATGTGGGGACCGCTTTTTTCCCGCGTATTTCTGCTGCGTACAGACTGACCGAGGATTTATCCTTGCGTCCGTTGACCGAGTTGAAATTACGAATAGCCTATGGTAAAGCGGGAAGTCTACCGCCTTTTGGCGCGAAAGATAGTCGGGTGACTATTTCAAATGCCGGAGGCGTGTCGTATACACAGAATGATAATACCGATCTGAAACGCGCCATTACCGAAGAGACGGAGATCGGATTTGATGGTGTTTTATGGAACAGGTTGAATGTACAGTTCAATTATGCTTTTTCGAACAGTATGAATGATTTTATTTCCGTTCCTGCTTTCGCTCCGATCTCCGGATCGGCTAATATTTATGATAATTTGGGCGCTGTTAAATCCAATTCTATAGAACTTGAATTGAATGGAAAAGTGGTGGATAGGCCGAAATTCAGCTGGACTCCGGGATTGACATTCAGCCGGGTAAGGAGCAAGATAACTTCCCTGGGCGATGTGCCCGAGTTTACACAGAATGGATACAGAAAATCTGTAGGGGCAAGCACGACCGCCATTTATGGCTATAGTATCCATTCAGACCTTGGTCAATTGGAAACGAATAGTGAAGGTTTTGTAACCAACGCAGGTGACGGATCAAAAAGAATAAGTGATTATATGGTTAACGAGTTTGGAGTCGTAGTAGAAAAGGCTGCTTATGGAACGGCCAATGAATCACCCGTGTTTTATGTGAACGCGGCTACAGGCAATGCAAAGATTATAGGAGAAGCGAATCCCGACTTTCTTGTCGGATTCAGTAATGTGTTTACGTATGGGCCATTTTCTTTGTACGCTGTTCTGGATTGGCAACAGGGTGGAGAGAAGTTTAATGAAACGGCACAATATTTAACTTATGTATATCGGTCACGATTCTCGGAACTGTCAGCACAAGCGGGTAAGCCTTTGAATTTCACAACGCAGGTATTCAATGCTTCACAAGTAACCGACTATTGGATTGAAAGTACAACTTATGTGGCATTGAGAGAACTATCGCTGTCGTATAAAATCCCAACGAAACAACTGGGACTCTCCAAAATTCTGCAAAATGCAAGTTTCTCACTGGTAGGGCGCAACTTATTTATTTGGACAAATTATGAAGGGGTAAATGTGGATGGTATTGGTCAAGATGGATTTAATTACCCTTCATATCGGGTTGTTTCCGGAAAATTAACCTTGAACTTTTAAAGATCTGAAGATGAAACCTGCATAAATTGCTGTAAAGAAAAGAACCATCGGTTATTTATGCCGGCCTGCAGTAGGCAGGCAAGCTTCATTGCCATTAAAAATAATTATTCTAATGAAAAAGATATTCTACTATGTGAGCCTTTTTTTGACGTTGACCGCTTGTGAGTCGATCGACTTTGATGATCCGTCGACATTGACGAATGAAGAAGCTGTTCAAAAAATAAAAAGTCTGGGTTATGTACTGACCACAAGCAGCGTGCAAACCGTATTCGAGACATCGACCAGTAATGCAGGGGGATCCCATTTCAGTATATGGGCCGATCAATCTACCAACACGAACGGGAGCCAATCTTGGTGGGATTTTGCTAATGAACCCAGGTTAAGACTGAATAATAACGCCGCATATCGTGGAAATGCCGCTGTTCGGGATATTTATTCCAACTTCTACCAGGCCAATTTAGATGCAACGAAGGTTGTCGATTTGATAGAAAACCAACAGATTACCATTTACGATGATGCGGGAGCAGATCGAACGGCGGATTGCCTGATCGGTGCATATTATGCTAAAGGGGTTGCACAGGGATACCTCGGAGTGATTTTTGATCGGGGGCTAATAGTCGATGAAGTGTCGCTCAATGTGAGGGAATTTTCACACTCGTACAAAGATTTGATTGCGAATGGGATAGGACATCTCGATAAAACCTTGCAACTAATAGCGCAGACGCCGAATCTGAAGTTCGATTTTCTTACGGGTGTTACTATCTCTCGAGAAGACCTTACCTTATTGGTCAATTCGATGGCCGCCCGCATACTATCGTCGGTTGCCAGAGATCAGGCAGAGGCAGAATCTTTAGGTGCCGAGCATTGGAATAGCGTATTAAATTACGCTGATAGCGGTTTTTTGAAAGATTTTACGATCACAACCACCGTTGGCGGGTACTACAATGCGTTGGTAGATGTGTTGGAACGACCTTACGGCACGGCCTCTTATGTACCTGTGGATATAAAGGTTCCTTATCTGGCTGATAAAAACCAGCGTACACCTAATTATTATCCGGTTGATAACAGCATTATTCTGCCACCAATTGAAAGTGATGACAAACGATTTTATCAATATTTTACTTATACCACCAATTTTGGTATCCTTTTAGAAGCGCGGGGCCGGGGTTTATTCAGCAACTATATGCGATCGCGCTGGATGTACCCTAGATTGTCTACGCTTAACGTGGCCGGAGCGGTAAATCCCTATTTTCTTGCTGAGGAAGTGCGCTTGCTGCGTTCGGAGGCCAAATTCTGGCTGAAGGATTATGACGGTGCTGCCGGAGAGCTCAATGCCGTTGATGCGGCAAGAAAAGCCAAAGGATTTCTATCCGATGTAAGTACGTCGCCTGATCAGCTAAGGGCGGCTTTGCATTATGAATATGCCATTGAGATCGATGGGGCAGGGGGTACGTTTGTGCCATTTACCTTTATGCGTAGACATGATCTACTCCAAGGAGGTACACCCACTCAATTTCCGGTTCCGCAGGTTCAATTGGAATTGGTTGGCTTGGAAACATATACCTTTGGGGGCAAGGATTACATGGGAGAAACAGGTATATATGGAGAGCGGGCTACTGCTGCCGATAAGGGGTGGAAGTCATCTCAATAATCGCTTAAAAGGCGCTGAAACGAGCTTCCCGAACTGTTTCTGTTCGGGAAGCTCGTCATTCCTTGAAACCAAAAGGCAAAAACCAAGTATAAGATAATGTTTCATAATATGTTGGTTTTAGTTTATAATTGTAAGTTATGCTAAAGGTGAATTTTTAATATTTTATAAACGCAGTGGCTTGATGTACAAAAAAAATACACAAAAAGCAAGGTTGGTGTATGAAAAAACAGGAAATGAAATACTGAAGAATTCTCAACACGGTTTTGTAAAAGCCGATAGCAAGCGCGTTAATATTTTTTTAAATGATGGCTGTTGAATATAATACTGATTCAGATAAGCTATGTAGATTATTACAAAGAACGCAGGTAGTTTAAAGTTTCTTCCAACGACATGGGTTGAGTTTTACCGGAGCGGTACTCTTTTAATGACTTTTTCGCATTATTGGCCATTGACTCACGTCTAGATTCGATTTGTCTTTTTTGCAAAATCTCTAATATCATCTCTCTCGAAGTGTAATCAAGCTTCATGATATCTTCTAATGTCGAATTCAGTGTAGCCATTTTGGATAAGTATTTTTACAAAGATAGTAAATAATAGCAATTGTTTGATTTACAAATACAGTAGCCCTATGGAAAAGAATCTAGCTACTATTTCTTTTTACGATTTTTTCAGAAAAGTAAAGGGGGAGGTATTTAAAATAATTTATTTAAATTTGTGTATGGAAGCACTGTTAATTCATCCCGAAAATAAAGAACAGTTAAGGGCGGTAAAAGCGTTCTTGAAAGCCATGAAGGTTCCTTTTCAACAGCAAGGTGTTAATTTACCAACACATGTTCAGGAGAGTATAGAAAAAGGACTTGATCAGCTCGATAAAGGAGAGACTATTTCGTTTGATGTTTTTAAAAGTAAACATTTTATTAAATAGAAAAGGTTCTGAATAGCATATCCAATTCTCCCTTAAGTTTTCCAATAGTTGACAAGCGTACTGAGGTTCGGAAATGTGTCTTACATAAGCAGTGTTCTATGTTTTACAAAGTCTATAAAGAAGAAATAGTTATTATCTGTTTCTGGGATAATAGACAATCTCCAATCTGGTAATCCGAGTAAATTTCTGAAAAGTCGTTTTCTATAGTTAAGAAGAGAAAATTTTAAAAAATGTGATATGAACGGTCAGGTCATACCTCCTTCTCCAACACTTGCCGATTACATTCGGTTCTTCTGGTTTGCAGAGGGCAGTGCTACGCAGGGTACACATGATCGGGGTACCGTGGGATAAGGAAAAGTAAAAATGTCGTTTTTTTACAATCTAAAAATTTATAAGGATTATACCTTGGTCCCAATTAAATGACCATGAAAACAGTTACTTCATACCTTCTAATGATTGGGTGGATCGTTGGGTTTTCATTTTTAGCAATAACAGCGGTATATTCACAAGAAGGTACAATCGACAATCAATCGGAGATGACCACGGTGAAGGACGAAACCGGTGAACATTATTCTGCCGTACAGGGAATTACCACAGGGCGGGCACGAGCGCTCGTGGGAGCGGTGATGTCTCTCCTCAGTCTGGGCGCGGGATGGCGGGCAAAAAATATCGCTACTAACAATAAGGGTAAAGGCCGAACAGCAGCTATTGTTGCATTGATACTTGGCGTGATGGGTATTGTTTTAAGTATCATACATCTGAGCATTACTGTCGGTGCCGTGTTAGCTTGTACTAACTCCCTTTCACCTTTGCAGAAACAATGTGAAAGCCGTTGAGTACGATTCTTCCGCTATTTTTTCCGGTAAAATAAATGCGTGAGAGTGCTTCTGCCGAGCTATCTACTATTTTGATGAAACCACGTTCATCCATAAAATTTTCAATGTGCTTGCTGTCAATGCCAAACAGAAAGTTCTCCTGCGTGAGTTTCGCTGAGCGATGCATCATCTTAATTTCGGGACGCGAAGTGTCTTGCAAGGCCTTTTTATCAAAGTAATCAAAAACGACGGCGCTGCCGGAGGCAGCATTCCGGGAAATAAAGGCGAGGGTCTGATCGACTGATTCTTCATTCAGGTAAACGGTTACTCCCTGCCAGATGAACAGCGTTTCGGTCTCCGGGTCGTAACCTTTTTTAAATAAGGCGTCGGCAAGCGATTGGCTGTTAAAATCGATCGGTACGTAAGTAACAGGTTTGCGGACGATATTTGTTAGGCGTGCTAGTCTTTTCAGTTTGACCTTTTGGGTATCAGGATGGTCCACATCGAAGACCCGTTTGCCTGCCATTTCAGGCATGCGATAAGCGCGGGTATCAAAGCCTGCACCGAGGATTACTACTTGACCCGTTTTCCCTTGCAAGGTTTTTTTTATGAAATCATCGATATACCGCTCACGGACCACCAGAAGCTCAATCAGGCCTTGTGCATACTTCCCATATAATCCTGACTTGATAACCCATTTACTCAGGTAATAGGAGAGGGTTGGAACCATCATACGGGCGAAGGGATCATAGCAAATGCGAATATCCGCGGGTTTGGCACTTTCAATGGCCCGAATAATGGCAACTCCTTCGGCTGTTTTGCTGGATTGATTCTTTTTCATTTTCTCAGCTTTAATCTTTGCGAAAACTGTTTTTCAACATTGCTGGAATCATCATCACTTACGCCTATTTATTCGCTTCGTGTATACCAGCTAAATTTTCCTGTTCTTGCATCTCAATGTGTACCGAGGTTCCCTGGCCCGGAGAACTGATCAATTCCAATTTTCCTTTAAAGTAGGCAACCCGGTTTTTAATGTTTGTTAGGCCCATTCCCTCTTTTCCGTTCGCCATGGTTTGGTTGAAACCAATACCGTTGTCTTCTACCGTAATGACGAAGTGGTGGGCAAGCTGGCTGCATTGAACGAGCACCTGTTTTGCATGCCCGTGCCGTATGGCATTGGTTAACAACTCCTGAACGATACGATATATTGCAGTTTGAAGTTGTAACGTGTTGTCTTCCTGCAATCCATAGGGCTGAAAACGGACCTGTGTTTCCTTATTGGTGAAAAATAAACAGAGATCATTTAAAGCTGCCTCAAAGCCGAGCTTTAATAATACTTCGGGCATCAAATTACGGGCAATGCGTCTTAATTCTCCTATGGAGCGATCCAGCTGTTTAACAACATGCCCAAAAGCATCTTCTTCCGGAATTAAAGTCATGTTGGTAGCCCATGCGGAAAGATTGATTTTTACACTTGCCAGCGTTCCTCCCAAGCCGTCATGTAGTTCACGTGCAATACGGGTGCGCTCTCGCTCTTCACCTTCCAAGACGGCTTTGGTAATGCCTATTTCACGCTGCTGCTCTAAGGCGATTAATTTCTCTTGCTGTTTTAATGCTTCTTGGGCTGCTAAACGTTGCTTTGATTGATAGTATATGCGTGATATTGTGGTCAATAAGATGAACACCAAACAGGCTAAGCCCAATATCCAGATAAAAAGTTTGCTATTCTTTGCCTGTAATGCGGCCTCGGCTTGTTGTGCTTTTAACGCATTGATCTCTAACTTAGATTCTGCTGTTCTGAATTTGGTTTCCAGGTGAAAGATTCTTTCTTTAAGCTTTGCGCTGTTCAGGCTGTCATTGACGCTCGTGAACCTTTGGTTCCAGTAATAGGCCTGTTTAAAATCACCTAACTTGGCAAATTGCTCAGCGAGCTGTTGATAATAATACATCCTGGTTGTAGCAAAGGGCGTGGTAGGATGTTGGCTCATGGTCAATAACAGATTTTTTGCCTCGGTATGCTTTCCCTGTTTGGCAAGTATTTCGGCCTGAATTTCCTGAAAACGTTCCGTTTCGTAAGGAGAGGCTGCGATACGTTTGGCCAATGCAATTCCATTCTTGACATACTGCAATGCGGCATTATATTGCTTGGTTTTGCATAAGTAGTTTGCCTCATTGAGCAGGTATTCCATATAGTACTCTGAATGATGGAAATGCTGCAGCAGCTCTTTTACGCGTTCTTGATATACGTTGGCTTCCGTTAATTTGTTACGCGCTAGAAAGTTGTGTACGGCGGAAGAAAATATATAGGCTTTTTGTGGTTTATTCAACGGGATGGTATCTAACATGGATAAGGCTTGCTTGAAGTGAGGGGCTGCTTGTTCAAATTCCTGTTCATTATCAAAAATAACACCTATGGTGGCGTACAAATCAGGTAATTGCTCATAACGCCCCGCATTTCGCGTATATACAACGACCTTATCGAGCAAGGTATTGACCATCCCTTCGGTATCATCCTTTAGCTGCAGTAAAACACAATAGTTATACCAAATGGCGGCTAACAGCGCATAAGCACTTTGGTAATGCAGGTTATTGGCTACAATGATTGAATCTGCTGTCAGGTAGGCTTCTTCACTTCTTAAAGCTTGCGTTTTGAAATATAGTTGGCCAATATAGTAATGGTAAAGCGCGCGCGCGTAAGGAGAATTCCCGGCCAACACTTTCCCTTTTGCCAGATAGGGTTTCGCTTTAGCGGTATCCTGCTTAGCCCAATATTCACTCAGTAAGTAGGCGGCCCGTGCTTTTAAACTATCGGAAGGGTCGGTTTTCAGGGCATGTTCCAGGCTATCGGCGTGGCGCTTCCTGTCAAGGGGAATATATTGGGCCTTTACGAATGGGAAGCAAAGAAAAAATAGCAACCAAAAGCATATATGTTTCATACCGGAAATTTAAGAAAGGGTTTATAAATTAAATACCGTTAACACCTATTCCTATAGGATAATGATACGAATATTTTCTCGATTTTTTGGAATAAACGATCGAGTCGAAGGTCGTTTTTCTTAGCTGCAAGAATGAATAAATGGGTGTTTGAATTGGCGTTCAGCTAGTCTTTGTTCAGATTTAGACCTTCTTTATTGAACGATACGGATTCGTTTATTGTTTTCCGCCGTTTCTTTTCCCCACTGCGCAATCGTGGTGAGTAGCGGAATGAGTGTCTTCCCGAATTCGGTTAACTCGTACTCGACTTTTAGAGGAGGTTTACGGGTATGGACCGTACGCACGATCAAACCATCATCTTCCAGCTCCTTCAATTGAAGACTGATGGTTCGTTCTGTTACCATTGGAAGTTCTTTCCTTAATTCATTATAGCGTTTTTTTTCTATTAAATGGATCAGGATGACGGCTTTCCATTTTCCGCCTATATATCTCATTGTCAGGCTTGTGCTGCAAGGATATTGTTTGTCATCTATACAATACATCTGTTACTATCTATTTTGACCGTTATTGCAAATATAGTATACTATATTTATGTTTGCAACAATAAAAAGTATAGTATAAAACTTAAACAGATAAAAATGAATTTTTTAGCATTAGCAGCGAGCAGGTACACGGTAAAGAAGTATAATCTGAACGGGAAAATTTCAGACGAGACAATCAAACAACTGAAAGATATCTTGCGATTAAGCCCCTCATCGATTAACAGTCAACCGTGGAAGTTTACGTTTATTTCCGATGAAGACGTGAAACGTAAATTGGCCAGTGTATCTTATTTCAATGAGCAGAAAATCAACGAAGCGAGCCATTTAGTTGTATTCAGTGCGATAGATGACATCGAAAAGTTTGAAGAACAGATTAACAGAACCTTACCCCAAGGCAATATAGATTATTACAATAATTTTCTGAAACCCTTACCTGAATCGGAAATTAAATCCTGGCTGCAACATCAGGTTTACCTGTCCCTTGGATTTTTCCTTTCGGCCTGCGCAAGCTTAGCTATTGACAGTACGCCGATGGAAGGCATTCAAAATGCGGAATATGCCAACATACTTCAACTGAATGGTTACAAAGTGCTGTTTGCTGTCGCTATCGGTTATCGAAATCCCGAAGATACCAACCAACCGTCTATGAACCCAAAATCACGCTTACAATTGGAAGAAATCATTTTTTCCATTTAAAGATAAAAGGGACTTCAAAAACAAGCGGCAAGCTATTCATTCCAACAGATCCAATAGATCTTCCAGGACAGACCGGTAAACGGCCACCTTCACAGCATTGGATTCATGGTCTACAAGACGTTGGTATTTTCTGATCAGCAATAATATTTTGATGTTGGTCATGGGTAAATGTTCGTGTTTACGAATGTAGTAAATAAATCAAGTAATAAGAAATTGATGTCAAAATAAGTAATAAATTTAAAACATATGTAATTTTTCAATAAACGGAACAACCAGCGATTCTACAGGCTATTGGCGGGCAAAATGGCAAGAATGAGCAAGACATGATGTTAATATGTGGGAAACTTTGTGAAATTTTCATTTTGCTTTTAGTTTACTTTATATGGAGTTATGAAAATATGTGTATTTGAGCATAACTGAAAGCTATTACATAAGCATGAAAGCTAACGTCAACGATCCTATTTATATAGCCATTGCCGATGATGACAAATTTCAGCGGTTTCTATTACACACGCTCATTCGAAAGGATAGGAGATTGAAGCTTTTGTTCGACGCATGCGATGGACAGGACTTCATGGCGAAATTGAAATTATGTACCAGGCTACCGAATGTTTGTATCATTGATCTGAAAATGCCCCGTATGGATGGGGTAGAAACCTGTGCCTGTATAAAGCGATACAATGAAAGAATTAAGATCATTGGCTACACGTCCAGTGATGATCTTCAGGCGATATCCCGTATGAAAAACAAGGGTGCTGAGGAGGTGGTGACCAAGGGGAACGTTCATGATTTGCTGGAGTGTGTGTTGATCAGTTACCTCGACCGGGCTTTTCTATAAAAGCTAATAGCCTTAATCAAGGTTAAGCCAATGGAAACCGGATTGAAAAGGTAACGCCACCCAATGGATTGTTAACGCAGCTGATAGCGCCTCCCAAAGCTTCCGTATATTGTTTGCACATAATGAGTCCTAGGCCGTTGTTGATATGATCACTGTCTAAAGGGCTGCTCAGCGCCTTGGATAACTTCTTGGCAATCCATTGCGAATCGCCGGAGCCGCTATCGGCTACTGAAATCAGGGCCGTTTTGCCTTCCCTACGCGTTTCCAATTGAATTTCTCCACCCTCTTTGGTGAATTTGATGGCGTTATCAATTAGGTTTCGAAAGATCAACTGTGTGATGGCCTCATTACCTATAATGGGCAACGAAGCTGTGGCGTTTATACGTAATTTTATTTGCTTAAGCTGAGCAATGTGCGTATAGAGTTCTAAACTAAGTTGTAGGCTTTTGGTCAGATCAACAGTGGCTAATTGCACTTGTTCTACATGGTAATAGTCTTTCGACCAATTCAATACATTGTTTAGTAATTGCTGTGTTCGGTGCGTTAGATCCAACAGGTTTTGCTCTACTGTTTCTTTTTCTTCAATGGTTAAGCTCTCATAAAAAAGACGATCAAGATAGGCTTGTATACCTGAAATCGGCGCGCGAAGATCATGCGAAAGAATCGATATTAACCGGATTTTTTCATCATTGAGCAAGCCGAGTAGTTTGGATTGTTTTTCGACCGTTTTCCGTTCAACCGTGTAATGATAAACAAAAGTAATGACACCGGCTGCGATCAAAAGTGATACGATGAGATACGTGATCAGGTTATCCAAAAAGTATATGGAACGACTATCGTACGTGCTTTTTATGCTCTCAGGAAAATTAAATTCCGTTGCCAGTAAAAGAATGATTAAGATATTGTTAAAAATAGTCCAAAAGACATATTGATTTTTAGGAGATAGCATCATCGTGGCCAGGTATACACCCAGTAAAAGAAATAGCGTTGGGCCGGCCATACCGGCATTATAGAAATAATTGATTGCCAGAAATAGATCAAGACAAATAACCATGATCACAAAGCTCTGTAGGTAGCGGTTCTTGACAGTTGACCAATAATAAGCGGCAGCAAAAAGTATGGCACTTGCCAAGGAGATCAATGCCGAGTAATAGAGGCCGGATAGGCTGTTAAATAGCAAGGTGCCTACTACCAGTACAAAACCGATGGAAGTGAAAGCATTAAACAGACGATGTTGTAACGAAAATTGCGTTGGATTACCAATGATCTTAGAAAAAAGATGTTGCAAGTTCGGTGCACTGAAAGCGTGTATCATAGGTAGATCGTATTGCAAAGGCTATCAATACAAATCTAGGTAACTTTACACGGATATACAATGCCTGCAAGGGCAATATCTCATTGATCTTTGTTGCATATTTAGCGAAACGTTTAGTTGTTAAGTAGGGAAATAGTGCAGTGGTTAAACGGAGTGGTCTGATAAAAAAACCGGTTTCCAATGAAACCGGTTTTTTTATCAGACCTAAGACCGTTGTCGATAAGGGTGAATGGAAATTTATTGTTCTGCTAGTGTCCGAACGGTTTCCAGACCCACCTTAAAGCCATTGTTCATCATCTCTGCCCACTCTTCGTCTACCTGTACGGAGGCCTTTAGTGTGGTAATACCGTTGTTTTCAGAAAGGTGGTACGCTTCTAAGGATCCGGCCCAGCTTTTTACGCGTTCACTGCTTGTATCTTCCTTGCCATCCATCACCTCTCCCAAGTGTTCGAATACGATGTCATAGGGCTCGTTTTTCGTTTTAATTGTACTCACCATGCCATTACCTTTGTCATCGAGAAAAAATGTTTTCCCACCCACTTGCCAATCGCTTTGCATCGTGGAACTGCCTTCTGGATTAAAGGCGCTGGTCCATTGTGAATAGGTGTCTTTGTTCCAAAGCACATCCCAAACTTTTTGGGTCGATGCCTTAATCTCTTTCGTGAATTCCAATGTTTTCATATTGATTTTTATTTAGTGTCTCTTTGATCATAACAAAACTATCGAAAAATTGAAGGCGATATAAGTTGTGTAAGCGTCAAATTAGGAGGCGAATTGCGACTTCGCTCGTATCGATATTAACAAAGCGTACCTTATACTGTTTTCAATATTTTTACTAGGGGAGAAGATCCTCTTTAGGGGATTTGCCGGAAAATCCCGATATTGTGAGGCCATGATCACAAGAAGACAATTCATTTCGCGTAGTTGTATGGCTACTTCGGCGCTTATGCTTAATGGGCAGGTTTTTGCCAATCGGGCAAAACCTGCCTATAAAATGGGCCTCCAGCTTTTCACCATTCGCGATGCGATGGCCAAAGATCCCTTTACGACGATCGAAAAGGTAGCTGCTTTGGGTTATGAAGATACGGAGACCTATGGTTTTGACCCGAAAGCCGTATCCTATTACGGCCTAAAAGCAAAAGAATTTGTTGGTCTGCTGAACGACCATGGATTGACGTCCACCAGTGGCCATTACGATTTTCCGCGCTATTTTAATGCATCGGATTCGGAACTCATGGCTTATGTGGATCAATGTATTATCGGAGCGGATATACTGAAGCAGCCTTATATTACCTGGCCCTGGTTGGATCCAAATGATCGAACGATTGAGAAGTTTAAACAACTGGCCCCGAAACTCAATAGAATAGGCGAAAGGATTAAGAAAGCAGGTTTAGGCTTTGCTTATCACAACCATAACTTTGAGTTTATCGACCATCAAGGAGAAAATGGTTATCAGATTATTATGCACGAAACAGACCCTGCGTTGGTGAAGTTGCAAATTGATCTTTATTGGGTAATGCGTGCTTCGAAACTAAGTCCGGGCGAATTGTTTCGGATGCAACCCGGGCGTTTTGTGATGTGGCACATCAAAGACATGGATAAGCTTACCCAAGA
This sequence comes from Olivibacter sp. CPCC 100613, assembly GCF_036959255.1. Taxonomy (NCBI): domain Bacteria; kingdom Pseudomonadati; phylum Bacteroidota; class Sphingobacteriia; order Sphingobacteriales; family Sphingobacteriaceae; genus Olivibacter; species Olivibacter sp. CPCC 100613. The sequence goes on along the minus strand of NZ_JAWMTI010000006.1, from coordinate 237,887 downwards.
TTATACAGAGCTGGGCAATGGTTCAATCGATTATACCAAAATTTTACCCGACATGGAATTGGCGGGTATGGAATATTATTACCTGGAACAGGGCGGGAATTTCCGACACAACTCCATGCAAAGTATTGCCGAAAGCGCGGCATTTTTTAAAAAAAATTTGGCCCGATATTTTCATTAACAGCCTTGGTTATCCTTGCTGAGAATATGATTTTTATCCTTTACAGGGAATGCTGTGCTTTAATTTTTTAACTTTTTTATAGATTGTAATATACTATTTCAAAATGAGAACGCTAACAAAAGAAGATCAACAGTCGATAACGCCACAAATGGCCCTGAATTTATTGAGTGAAGGAAACAAACGGTTTGTTAATAACCTAAAAATCAATCGAAATCTTTTACAACAGGCAAATGAGACATCAGATGGTCAGCACCCCTTTGCGGTTATTTTAAGTTGCATCGACAGTCGTACATCTGCCGAACTGATTTTTGACCAAGGTTTAGGCGATATTTTCAGTGTTCGGATTGCCGGTAACGTTGTCAACGAGGATATTTTAGGAAGCATGGAATTTGGATGTAAAGTGGCGGGGGCAAAGATAATTGTTGTGCTGGGGCATACGAGATGCGGCGCGATCAAGGGAGCATGCGATCACGTGGAAATGGGAAACCTGACGGCTTTACTTTCCAAAATCAGGCCGGCTGTTGACGACGAACAGACGATAAAAGAAAACCGCAATGCAACCAACAGCGAATTTGTTGAAAAGGTAGCTGCTATAAATGTTAATCGGTCGGTTAAATCCATCATGGAGCGTAGCCCAATTCTCAAAGAAATGATAGAAGCTGGCCAGATTGGAATCGTGGGGGGCATCCATGATATAACAACCGGGATCGTTGCCTTTTACCCGGATACATTAAACCGTTGATAAAATAGACTTCCCTGACCGTCTTTTGCTCGCAACTTACGATTGGTTCGACGTAGTTGCCTGAACTTTTGTAATACAAGGTGTGCGTCCGAATGAAGCACATCCTTGTTCTTCTCCTCTGAAAACCTTCTGATCCCAACCGGTGATTGCCATTCAAGCAATCACCCGGCAAAAAAAAATGTCCTTCCGTAAATCCAAGTACGAATGCTTGTCGTATGTCTATCTAAACAATTGGAAATACTAAATCAATTATTTATGAATGATCATTATTTAAAGGAAAAAGAAGGTCTGTACAGTACAGAAAACTTACAAACATCGTTAAAGCGGCGTTCCTTTTTGAAATATGCAGGCGCAAGTATGGCAATTGGTGCAATTGCGATGGCAGGTTGTAATAAAGATGACGACAATTCTCCGGGAATGGATGAGGGCGTGTATCTGGGGAAAGGAGATATCGCCATTCTGAATTATGCTTATGCACTGGAACAATTAGAAGCTGCATTTTATACCAAGGTTGCAGAAGCACCCTACAGTGGAATTTCCGACTTAGAAAAAAGCTTATTAACGGATATTCGCGATCATGAAGTAGCACACCGTGAATTCTTCAAAGCTGCCTTGCAAGCAAATGCCATTTCCGATCTGGAAGTAGATTTTTCTTCCGTCAACTTCGGAAGCAGAGAGCAAGTGCTGGCTACCGCTAAGGTGTTTGAAGATCTAGGCGTTTCGGCTTACAATGGTGCAGGGCAGTTGATTGAGAAAGGGGAATATCTTTTACTCGCTGGTAAAATCGTTTCAGTGGAGGCCAGACATGCTGCCTTGATTCGCGATTTGATTCAAAATGGAAGCTTTGCAGGAAGTGATGTAGTCGACATGAACGGACTCGAAAAATCATTGAGCCCAACGAAAGTGTTAACGGCTGCTGCACCATTTATCAAAACGAAGATCAACGCACGCGATTTACCCACCTATTAATTCAATCATTATGAATCTTTTTGAAATAATTAAAAATATCGAAAACGTGGATGCGGATATCCATGACAGACTGAATCCGCGCAGGGCGGCTGTTAAGGGATTAAGTACATTTGGGGCGAAAGTAGCACTCGCCAGTTTACCCCTAGCAATCGGCAGCATGTTTAAAAAAGCATATGGACAGACGATTCCCCAGAAAATAATCGATGTACTAAATTTTGCATTAACGCTGGAATACCTGGAAGCCGAATTTTACACAAAGGGTTTAGCCGCAGGCGGATTAATTCCGAATGCGACGGCTGTTGGGGCAATAACCGTTATTAAAGAACATGAAGATCAGCACGTGGCCTTTCTTAAAACTGCATTGGGGTCGGCCGCGGTTGGGAAGCCAACATTTGACTTTACGGCCGGCGGTACTTTTTCGGATGTGTTTTCAAATTATGACACCTTTTTAGCCGTCGCTAACGCTTTTGAAGATACGGGGGTAAGGGCTTATAAAGGTCAAGCAGGTGATTTAATGGAAAACGATGACATCCTACGTTATGCCTTGAATATACATTCTGTAGAGGCCCGCCATGCATCACATATCAGGCAGATGCGTAGAGCAAGGGGCGGGGGAGCAAGCAATTTAAAACCTTGGATAACCGGTGCAAATGACACAGGGGTAAGCCAAGTGGATCCGGTTTATGCCGGTGAGGACAATAAAGTACAGGCGGGGGCAGACATTACTTCATTGAATGGTGTGAATGGGAAAATTAGTGTCAATGCGGCTACGGAGGCCTTTGACGAAGCACTTTCAAAAGAAGCGGTTTTACAGATTGCTAGTCTTTTTATTGTAAGTTGATCAACCTTTAACTTCATAAATAACGTGAGAGAGATGTTTGTGTAGATGCAGAGGTGCCTTGTGGCACCTCTCATTCAAATGAATAAATGTTCTTTCTGAACGATTTTTCATAGCCTGTACTATTTCAAATGTATTTGTAAATGTTTTCCAGATCACCTATCCGGCTACATTCCTTATGTTCTCATAACCATCGTAGAGAATACACCGAAAAAATCATTTCTTCACTAAATTCAATAAATTTGCTACGGCATTCATGATTATTTGAAGATTTTTTAACGAAAAACAATTGCTGATGGAACTTGTTGTAAAGATGGAAAAATAAACTATATTTACGGTTATTACCTAATTGATCATTGTCGACGAAATCCATCTATACAGAAGAAGAGTTGATTGTCCTCTTAAAACGTAAGGATCAGCAGGCTTATAGTTACCTGTATGATCATTATGCAGCGGCCTTTTTTGGTATTATCCAACGGATAATCGGAGAGGGGGTAGAGGCTACTGATGTGCTGCAGGAGGGATTCGTTAAAATATGGCGGAATATCGATCAATACGATGTTAGCAAAGGCAGGTTATTTACCTGGATGCTTAATATCATGCGTCATGCGGCAATTGATTATCTCCGATCAGGAATTAGAAAGAAAGCGCAAAGCACCGATAGTTTGGAGCCCGGTACGCATGTGGCAGGAAATGAGACGCAAGTTCGCGTAGATCACCTGGGGCTGCGCAATGTATTGGGGCAATTGAAAGAGGAACATAAAGTGATTATCGAGCTATCTTATTTTAAAGGATATACGCAAGAGGAAATCGCAGAAGAATTAGCAATTCCATTGGGTACCGTGAAGACACGTGCCCGATTAGCGCTTGCGCAATTAAGACAAATTTTAAGTTAAATTGGATACGAAGGCTTACATATCGTCCGGAATTATAGAAATGTACGTGCTAGGTATAGCCAGCGAGGTGGAAGCGCGCGAGCTGGAGAATCTTTGCACCCAATATCCGGAAATAAAGCAAGCTTTGTTGGAAGCGCAGGAAAGCATGGAGCAGTTTGCTCAGACCAATGCTTCTGCGCCCCCGGCTGATAGCAAAGACCGTATATTGCTGGCCTTGGAAAAGGAGGGTTTGATTAATGGGCGAATTAATGAGCCGCAGGCCGCCGAGGGATCGGATACGAAGGTCGTAAATATGAAGGCTCCTGCTCAACGTAAAACCTCCGGTGCTGTTTTCGTTGCTGCAGCAGCTATTGTATTGCTGATACTAGGAGCTATTTATCATCTTTATACAGTTAATAAACTTAAGAATGAACTCTTATTAATGGCTACCCAACAGCGATCATTAAATGCTGAACTTACACAGTATCGTGGACAGACAGACACGCTTCGTCAACGTATAGCCATCGTGGCGAAACCTGGTATGCGAAAATTGGATTTACAAGGGGTGCCGGGCCATGAGGAACGTGCTGCGGCTCTTTATTGGGATGCCGGTACAAAAGAAGTGTTCCTATTGCCGAACAGACTTGCGGTACTGCCGAAAGGGAAGCAATATCAGTTATGGGCTATTGTCGATGGAAAACCGGTGAGTGCCGGGGTTTTCAACCAAGATCGTCTAGATGCTGTACAGCAAATGAAAACAATCCAGCGGGCAGAGATGTTCGCCATCACAGTTGAGAAAGAAGGAGGAGTAGATGCACCTACCTTAGACCAGATGGTGGTTGCAGGCAAAATTTAATAAAAAGGCAGGTCACTTCAGCTGTAACCTGCCTTTCATCGGAAAGCGGTTAATCGACTATTTCTATCTCGACTCGACGATTTTTTTGTCTACCTTCAGCTGTTGTGTTAGACGCAATGGGTTTGGTATCACCGAATTCAGTGGCCGCAATTTTTGATGCATCGACCCCTTTGTTTACCAAATAGCGTTTAACTCGATCTGCACGCGATTTGGATAATTTCCAATTATAGACATATTCGCCTATTGAATCAGCGTGTCCACTGAGTTTAATGGCGTAGCCTTTTTCTTTCGCTTCGCTTACCAATTCGTTCAGCTCTACTTCAAAGGCCGTTGGAATGGTTGCTCTGTCAAAACGAAACTCAATGTTGTTGAAGGATTTTCTTGCCGTCCTGTTTAGAGACCTATTATGCGCTATAGACTTATTTGTTGTAAATGAGTAAGTCAAGGTCGTCGCGATGGATAATAAGACAATCAGACCTAAATTAATTGTTTTTTTCATGCTTGCTGTTATTTATTTGTTCGTAAATAGCGGATTTATCAAGTATGTTGATGGTTTTTTTTTCGGCACTTGTAGTTTGGCCGACTATCTTTTTCGCAAACTGTCTATCGCTGATCTTGTATTTGAAAATATTTAAGTATACATCATTGCATGATAAGTACAGTGGAAAATATAGTGGATCAATAGGGGATGGTTGCAAGATCAACACACAATATTGCTCGGATTTCAGCACATTCAAAAGGATTTTAAATCGATCGCTGATCAGGCTCCGTTGTAATAACCAGTATGCGTCATCCCAAGCAGAAGGTGAATTGTCGTAAGCCGCTTTTGATAATAGGGGACTGAAGAAAATGCGATCAAGCGGTAAATGTTTATCTCGGTGTATTATTTCTTCAATATGTATGGAAGGATTCTGTATATAGTCTTGTAGAAATTTATGCTCTTTATAAGTACTTAGATCTTGCTCGGTAGGAGAAAGATCGATGAGCAGAAGTTTGGTGCCGACCTCCAGTAAGGGGTCAATTAAGTTTTCGTGTAATTCTTGTCGGTAGGTCGAATGATCCAATGTCGTAATGCTGATTGTCGTCCCAACAGAAGAAGTACCTGCTTTTAGCAACACTAATAATGATTTTTTCGAATAGGCATCCGTCCAGACGTGAAGATGGGTCTTGTTATTGTTTGCCATATCTTCTAGCCGTATTACGCGTGCAAAGCGATGTTTCTTGCAATAGATAATAGCGATCCCAATCACCAAGGTAATCATAGATGGAATAAAAGCAAACCAAAGATGTGATGAAAAGCCTCTTTTTTTTAACGCGATCAGTTGCTTGTTTTCTGTAATATCGGTTGATGCAATTTGTTGAGGCAATAGATCAAAAGAAGATCGATACCTGTTCAATAGCTGTTCGTATTGTTTTGTCGCTTCTTCCCGCAATGCAAATAAACGATTTAATTTCCTTGTTAAATCGTGCGGTATGGGGTGTTCAAGCGTTGCAAGATCTTTTTTTAGCATGGAATCCAACGACTTTAAGATTGCCGATTGAACTTGGGTAAGGGTTGAACTTAACGGTAGATCAGTTTTTATAGTTGATGATCCGGACTTCGCCCGGTCAATTTGTAGTTGATTGTAAGAAGCAATCAAGTGATCAAGGGGTGGGGTATTGGTTAGAAATGTGGGAATTTGATTGAATTGGGATAGAGGCGCTTGCGCGTACTTCTTAATGGTTTTAAGTTTCTTTTGTAATAAGCTAGTTGGCTTTTCGATGTGCTCGCGCTTGGCCTGGGTTTGGGTAATCTCTATACTGTCCAATAAAATGTTTATTTGGTTATCGAATTTTTCGATGATTGCATTCTCGGTGGTCAAACGATCTTCAAGCTTCTCTATACCGGAAATATTTCCCTCCATACTTTCTTCCGTCAACGCTTTCCGTTCCGGTGTTTTTATCCACATCGATAAAACCAGAAAGGACAGAAAAACGCAGAAGGAGAGGGCTGGCCAACCCCTATGAGGCGAGCAGCACTCGACTATACTTTCCTTTAAAATAGCCCATTCGCGCCGATAATTTCTGCTGAACAACATTAAGCTTATATACGATGAAGCTTAAATCAAAGATTTGGTGATCGGTCGATTGTATAACTGAAACTTCCAGATGGTAAAAAGTGAGAAAATTAATGAAAAGGGTAGAGGAACCCGTTTTTTGATTTTTAGTAGATGTTCGGAAGATCATATACCTGATGATTTTCCTTACGAAATCAACAGCTCCTTGTTGGATTTGTTTGACATCTTTGGAAACATTATTGGATATAATGTGTTGTTCTAGTAAAATAATTAAACAAGGAGGAATATTATGGATGATTTGAAATGGAAAGGCTCGTGGAACGAGATTAAAGGTAAGGTTAAACAAAAGTGGGGCGAATTGACGGATGATGATTTAACTTACACGGAGGGAAAGGAAGATGAGTTGGTAGGAAAATTGCAGAAAAAAACCGGCCAGACGAGAGAGGAAGTGGTTAAGTATTTGAATAGCCTATAAATCTAGCTGTTCATGTATTCAAAGGAGGTCTTATAAAAAATAAGACCTCTTTTGTCAATATGTCTTTCTGAACTTGTGATAGGATAGACATAGCCTTGTTACGATTTGGTGATACAAGTGCTTGATTCGGTCCGGGCAATAGATATCTTTAAATTATTCTTTTAATAACACGATGGCAAAACGTATTCTAATTTTAGACGATGACCAAGATATACGCTATTTTTGTTCGGTAATTTTTGAATCGCTGGATTTTGATGTAGTATCGAGCTCAAAGTCTGAAAATATCTTGGAGCTAGTAGCGAAAGTCAAGCCGGACCTTATCTTGATCGATAATCGAATGCCTGTGTTAGCGGGCAGCGAAGCTACTAAAGTACTAAAGTCAAACGCGCGGTTTAAAAAAATTCCCGTTATTCTTTTTTCTGCCGGTCATGATCTGGAAGAAATTGCGCAAAAGGCAAAGGCAGATGCCTATCTAAAAAAGCCCTTCGATTTAAGTGATATCGAGCATTTGGTATGTTCCCTGCTGAAAATGAAACCTGCTAAGCACTAAGTAGTTTGTCCATGTCGTATTTTTGCTGCTTGCTAGGCTGCAAAAATACGGTAGCTTTTGCTGTTATCGGGAACTTCCATGTGTTTTGATGACAGGCTCAATTGACTCATCGCGAAGGTAAATAGCGTTAATTTGAAATTGATTTCCGTTAGGCCATAGCAATATCTGCTCAACGAACTGATTTGTTCGATCGCTTGATTTAACAGTTCCCTGCTGTAATGATGCGGTAAGATTGCAGCACCATAAAAAAGGGTATTCTTACTTTTATAAATAAAGCAAGCACCTGCTATTTTTTTGGGCTCTTGTGCAGATTTAATTAAATAAAAACCTTTACTGAGCCAGGCCAACCGTTTGGCAAAATCAATCGAATCATCCAATCTTAATTGAAGATCGTACATAAAATTTCCAAGTAACATGGATTGTTGAAATAGCTTGCTAATTTCTTCACCCGGTAGTTCCCGAACGCTGCTAAGCTGAATGCTCCTGATTTTGCTTTCTTTCATGATGTTTTTCTGATAGATAATTGCAGCGAAATACTGCTTGTATAACTATTTTATTAAGGGCAAGTTTTATGCCATCACATGCGTACTCGCTACGCCTGCAATTTTGTAATAAGTTAATTACATTCGTATTATTTAAGTACATGAATAGATAAAGAATGATCGTGCTTTTTGTTTTCTTTTCTGAACGCCCTTATCCATTAAATTATACATTGCCTGAAAAAAGTGTATAAGATCCTTTACGCTTTGTCATTCTTGGGAAAAGTTTCAATCTTACCGTCTAGATCTTCTAAATATTTCCGCCCGGATTCCGTGATTTCGAGCATCTGGTTTTGATCGGTGCAGTTTTCTTGCATGTCTTCTGTTAGAATAAAATTCTTCGCTGCCAGTTCGGAAACCGCTACCTGCAAAGTTTCGACAGGCAAATGCATTTCTTCAGAAAACTTATCAATAGATCCTGCAGACCATCGGCGTAGTAAGCGAATCAATCGCAATGCAACTAAACTTAACATAATAATGTTTAGAATGTAAAAAAACCAAAATCGAACCAATTAGTTGAAGCGCTTTTTTACTAAGTGTTGAAGTTTACGCATCATAGGGATTTTATTTTAAGTAGAGAAATAACTAAACGCTTGCTTGCTTCTTTATATAGAGCTCATCGACCAATACAATAATGACTACGAGTAAAGGTGTTGCCAGTAAAATGCCCAAACCTCCCGTAAGCGCCCCAAAAAAAACCTGACTGATAATTATAAGTGCCGGTGGGATTTTTATCATCATATTTTGAATGGTAGGCGTTACAATATTACTTTCTATTGCCTGAATAGCAATATATAAAAGAGCAACGAGCAGGGCGGCGTTGGTACTCTCGGTAAACCCGATCAATACAGCCGGAATCATCGCGATTATGGGACCGAAATTGGGTACGAAGTTTAGCAGGCCGGCAAAGAAGGCCAGTGCAAGGCTCATCGGTATGCCAATAATACGCAGACCAATAAAACTTAAAACAGCAATCAGAAGCATGGCAATGAGCATACCCTTCAGCCAACCCTTTAACGTGTAATCGAGCCGCCTGATGACAGTTCTTGCATGCGCTTTACCTTTTGGTGGTATTAATTTAATGATGCCATCTATGTATAATTTGGGATTAACGGTGAAAAAGATTCCAATAAACAGAATAATGTAGATATCTCCCACAACACCAAAACTGGTGCGGAAAATATCCTGAAAGGAATTGATCATTTTTTCGTTGTTCCCATCCCTAAGGTAAAACAATAACTTACGGCCCAGCTCGGTATTCTGTAACCGGCTTCTTACGTCTTGTAAAATTTCAGGTATATCTTGCGATAGTTCACCAATTTGCATGGAGATTTTAGCACCTAGAAACCAAAAAAGCATCGCAATTAATAACAAGGTGGTAACGACACCAATGAGCAAGCACCAATGATGTTTCAGTTTTATCTTACGGGCCAGCAAATTAGCTAGGCCGTGAAAGTAGATAGCCATTAGGCTACCGGCAAATACCATCAACAACACATTGAATGCTGCCTTTAATATAAATATGAGGAGCACCAGTAAAGTAACAATACCCATGGTAATCCAAACTTTCTGTGTGAAATCTCGTAAGGTGTTGCCGCTTTGGGGATCTTTCTCTACTGCCATATGAACTGTATATATTCAGATACCTGTATTGGTAGCTATTTGTTTGAAAAATAGGGGGGAGGTGCGTTCGTTAGGGCCCCTCCAGATGGGGAGTGTCCACCGGCTTCGATTCAGGCGAGCCTTTTTGTCGTAGAAAGATGGTTAGAATAACGATCGAGGCTACCGACAGGAACTCGCTTTGCCAGTTTTGAAAGGTCTCGAACCAAAAAATAGGCTCTTTCAGAAATTCGTTTATCGTGATCTGCGGCAATTTTTTTAAGTGTTGTTCGATATTATAGTCTTTGAAGCTACCGTATAAATGCCCTAACCAACTTAAGAGGAAGAGCAGTATAAATGCGATGGATAAAGAATGTTTGTAAATGGCCAAGCGCCATCCTCCCTTGTTAACGGGGCCCGGTGCATGGGGTGCCGGGACGGGTTCTCGATCTACTGCTTCTTTTTTATCGATTGCCTTTGACTCCGCAGAGCCGATTTGCCTTAAGAAGATGGTTAATATAACGTACATAGCCATTTGCAGAAACTCACTCTGAAAGTTTTCAAAGGTGGCAGAAATAAAATGACCGCTGCTAAGATAATTTGTGAGATGAAGCGGTGGAGCACCATATTCGCTGATTTCCTGATTATGTTCTTTCCATCCAAAATAGGCTTGCGCTAATAGGGCGCCAAGGAAAAAGAGTATAAAAGTAATGGATAGACCATTCCGATAGAGGTAGCTATGTTTTTTAAGTTTTGTCATAGGATGTTTTAATTAATTTTTCAGAACAAGTCAGAAGATGTAACTAGAGAACAACAAAAGCTCGATGATGTTTATTGACCTGTCATTCTTTTGGCCCTATAGCAGCGCATTCTCTTTTCTACATCAATAACTACAAAACCGGACATAGAAAAAATCTTGCCAAAAGCGGCTATTGAAATGATTGTTTTTTTGTTTCTATTCTTGATCTGATGGAATCGACTCCCGGCGGGGTTTATAGCTATAATAAATTTTACACGAATTCTTTGTGCTATTTAGGCATAGATCATGACCTAATATGAATAGGATATATTCTTTCTGACATAAGAAGTAATTGGATAAAATAAAAAAAAACGATCATGGCAAACAACCAAAAGAAAACAAACGGCGATATGCCCAATGCGCATTTGCATGAATTATTCGTAGACGAATTAAGAGACATTTTGGGCGCCGAAAAACAACTGTTGAAAGGCTTAAAAAAAATGGCCGGAAAAGCGAACAAAGAAACATTGAAAAGTGCGTTTGAAGAACATCTTAGCCAGACGGAAGGGCATGTGGAACGTCTAAAACAAGTTTTTGATTCCGTTGGCTTAACGGCACGCGGTAAGAAATGTAAAGCAATGGAAGGCTTATTGAACGAAGCCGATGAAATTATTGAAGAATTTGAAGATGGTGAGGTATTGGATGCAGCCTTGATTGCCGCTGCCCAGAAAGTTGAACATTATGAAATCGCAAGCTATGGCTGTTTGGTAAGCTACGCGAAACTAATGGAACATGCGGAGGCAGAAGAGCTATTAAACCAAACATTGAACGAGGAAAAGGAAACCGATGTAAAACTTACAGAGATCGCCATGTCAGAGGCAAATGTAGTTCAATAGGTTAAATTGTTCATGAGGCGCTGATCTATTAATAGATCAGCGCTTTTTTATGCGCTTCGCTCGGTTGTATAAATTGGCCAAGGCTTTCTGTTTGTTCTAACGTTAACGCTACGTAAGATAGAACAACGAGGGCTGAATGATGTTTATTGGTTGTAACGATCTTTTGAAGTTGTACCGATAAGCACAATACATGGAAAACGAAAACCCTACCTGGCTCAAGGAAGCTATTCTCTATTCGCTGGATATCAGAACATTTAAAGATAGTGATGGCGATGGTATCGGTGATATAAACGGACTGATTTCCAAATTAAGTTATCTGAAAGATTTGGGCATAACTTGTATCTGGTTAGCCCCTTTTTATAAGTCGCCGGAAAGAGATGGGGGTTATGATGTGGCCGATTACTACGCCATCGCAAACGAATTGGGAACAGAATATCATTTTGCTGCCTTAATTAAAGAATGTAAAAAACTCGATCTCAGAATAATCATTGACCTCGTTATTAACCATACGAGTAACCAACACCCTTGGTTTCAACATGCTTCAGAAAGTAAACATAACAATTATGTCAATTATTATATCTGGCGTAAAAGAAAACCGGCTAAACATAAAAAGGAGGTGATGTTTGAAGGTGTGGAAGCCAGTAATTGGCGTTGGAATAAACACGCACAACGCTATTATTACCATACGTTCTACTATCACGAACCCGATTTAAATGCCACAAATCCGGAAGTACAATATAGCATAGAACAAATTATTCGCTTTTGGATGTCGAAGGGAATCGACGGTTTCCGAATAGATGCTGTGCCTCACGTACTTCAAAACAAAGGGGATAATAAATTTAAAGATGATCCATTTAAGTTACTTTGCCGATGGAGGGAAATAATGAAGGAGTTTGGAGATGACAAAGTCTTAATAGGAGAAACGGACGTAAAACCAAGAAAATACAAATATTTTGTAGATGAAAAGTTGAAGCTCAATGCGATCTTTAATTTTTATCTCAATAATTATCTTTTTTTAACACTCGCTTCTGAAAAAGCGAAACCGGTACTAAAAGCGTTAAATGAGCTTGAGGGGGCTATCCATCTAGGGAGTCTTCTGAATTTTATCCGAAATCATGATGAATTGGATTTGGAGCAATTAACGAAAAAGGAGCGCTTTCAGGTATATGAAAAATTTGCACCTGAAAAAAGGATGCTTATTTACAACCGAGGTATCCGACGTCGGCCGGCACCCATGTTTTCAGCTAATCATCTTTTCATGGAACTTACATCTAGTATCTTATGTTCACTCCCCGGGGTGCCTGTTATTCGCTATGGTGATGAGATCGGTATGGGAGAGGATTTATCGCTACCCGAAAGGCTTAGCGTCCGCACGGTAATGCAGTGGAGTAACGAACGGCATGGCGGATTTTCGACTTGTATGCCGCGGGCTCTCAACTATCCGATCATCGATCAAGGCCCCTTTGCTTATGATAAGGTCAATGTAAAGAAACAATTAGCTGCACCGGGATCATTGCTATCGACGACGAAATTGCTACTAAGGTTGAGGACGCATTACATTTCCTATTTTACGAAGGGGCATTTTCAGGCTCAACAGTTAGCTACTAAAAATATTCTTGCCTACAGCTACGAATTGCATAATTCACAGTTGATTATATTGCATAATATATCGAGCACTTCATCAAGCTATTCTATAAAAGGTAAACCAATGTCAAAGCCGGTGGAAATTTTGACTAAGTCTGATCTTTGTACAGTTGATACAGAAACGCACTCCATCAGGTTATCCGGTTATGCTTATTGCTGGCTGCTGGTCTAGGGCCTAGTTTAACAAGCCAAGCTTTTGGAGCGATGGCTGTAGCTAGTTATATGGATCACGAATAGGGCGTGTTGTTTTTTTTTGTAAACGAACGATTCCAATAAACCGGACATATTGAGTCATCCTTCGCGCTAAAATCACGCTATGATTTACCCATTCGCCTTGGCAGCATATTCGTATGGTTATGGTCAAGGTCTGCAATATATTGATATGACTACGAACACTAAAAAATGAAAGTCTTATGAAAGCAATTATTTTATTAACAACCCTAAAGTCAACCGGAGTATCCAATACGGAAACGCTCGTGGAATTCTTTACGCCTTATTTGGAAGCACAAGAAGTCGATGTTGAAGTAATCAAAACCATTGACTATACAATAATACCCGGTACGTACATCCATATGGATAGAGATGATGATTGGCCATCCATTTATGAAAAACTTACAGTAGCTGATATAATTATATTTGCGACGCCAATATGGTGGGGTAACTTTTCATCGGAGACGCAAAAGGTAATCGAGCGGTTGGACGAAGTAAATGATATCATCATGTCCGGAACGCCGTCACCTTTGGCGAATAAGGCTGTCGGTATTATCATTACCGGTGATTCCGACGGTTCGCAACACATCATCGGTTCCCTCTCGAATTTTGTCAATGGCCTGGGGATGTTTGTTCCACCCTTTAGCAGTTTAAGTGTACAGAACGAAGCACATGCAAAAAAGGCTGACACTCCAAAGACGACATTGTTGAACATCTACCAAAAAGAATATGGGGATACCGCTCAAACAATGGCTTCGCAATTAGCACTGTTCACGAAACGAAATAAGTAATATAAGGTTCTACTATTTTGTCTTTTTCGATTGATGTAGTTCCTCGGCATGGTCTATGGAATGTGAACGATGAATATCGTTCTCTGCCTTTGCCCTTTCAGCTAACTTTTCATAAAATTTGTGTAAGAGATCAAGCTCCTCTTCCGTGAAATCCTCCACGTCTACCATTCGGTTGCTGGCTTTTTTATTAGCGGCAACCAATTCATTTAGTTTGAGCTGAATCGCTTTCGAGTCTTTATTTTGGCTTTTCTGAATTAAAAAAACCATTAAAAAGGTGACGATGGTGGTGCCGGTATTAATAACCAATTGCCAAGTGTCTGAATAGCCGAAAATAGGCCCTGATATACCCCATACCAGCACGATACCGGCAGCCGTGAAGAACGCGCCGGAGCTTCCGGTCCAATTGGTTATCTTATCTGAAAATTTCTCGAAAAAACTTTTATTCGACATATTTTATCTCTTTTCTTTTTAATTCGTTATGATTCGAATCTGACATGAAACTTGCTGTTAGCTATCAAACAACCTAAAAGATACAGTTGTTTGCTAGGGTTGTATTTCGCCGATATTGATCAGTTGATTTATCATATTGAAGCAAATGATACCACTTAAGGCAAAAAATAGATGACCGACCAATATACTCAGCAGGTAATCCGGTAAATTAAGCTTTGGAGGATGAGGATGTATCTTGAAAAATAACCACCAAATAAGGACGGCTAAGATACCATGAAAGGCTCCAAAGATGAGCGCATATAGTACGGTAGGTTTTCCGATGCCTAACTGCCATAATAGATAGTAACAGAAGATAAACAAAATACCCATTCCATAGTGCGCCATGGTACCAATTGAAAGGCATCGAGGGGTACGACATAGCCCTCCATCCGGCGTTGTACTGAAGGTGATGAGGGTTCCTAATAGTTGGGGAACTTTCATGGCTTTGTTATTGACGAGGGAAATAAAAAAGATGATTCCCGTCATAACGAGTGTTCCAACGATACCGGAAATGATGATAGCTAGTATGGGCATCTGTTCGTCCTTTAAATCTTTTTTGTATTAAAGCAAGGAATGTACCTTAATTTTTTCCTTGGGAAAATTGCTTATCCATAAGCAATTGATAAAAAGAACCCTGGCACTTCCATGCAAGGGTTCAACGTGATAAGGGTATGAAATGTTTAGTTTGTAATAAATTCTTGATGTAAACGGTAAAGAATTAAACTCAGGTTATCTTTGGCGCCCGTTTTAGTAATCAGATTCTGACGGAGATCTTCGATGTTACGCTTGGTTGTAAATAGCTTATAGGCCATTTCTTTATTGCCGTATCCGCAAACCATCATGTTCAAGACTTCTGTTTCTCTTTCAGAAAGTGTCAAATCTGTATTCAGTTGGCTGATGTGCTCTTCAAAGCCGCTCAGTTTCGTAAATAAATTCATGGTAAAGGTGGGATCAATATATTTTTTCCCCTGGAGCACATATTTTATAGCGAAGAGCAATTCCTCTTTTTGCACCATATCCGTAATATAGGCATCTGCACCTGCGGAAATTGCTCCCATAGCTGCTTTTAAACTGCAATTATGGTCCATAACAATTATTTTTATATGGTGAAATGGACCGCTCAATTTATGAATCAGTTCTTGCTTGATCGGAAGATCGGTATCTACTCCCCAAATTAATATATCAACTTCTTTTAGCTGTTCATGCAACATTTCGTGACAGCTATGGGCATAAATAACCTCAAAATCTTCCTGTTGTAAAATTGCCTGGATTCCATCGCGGCGGATCGTATTATTATCAGCAATTGCTAATTTATTTTTCATTTTTTTTGAGCTTTATTTAATTAACAATTAATTACAGAGGTCAGCCAGAGCTGCCATGAATACCTGACAAATCAAAGCTAGGAATTAAAATTTACCGTGCTGACGTATAAATACGTGTTTTTTACTGCGGTAAATACGTTAATTATGGTTAGTTAAGTAAACCTGTTTGAAAAGCATATTTGATCAAAGCAGCCGTATTCCTTACCCCGGTTTTCTCAATCAGGCTTTGTCTGTGTCCTTCTACGGTACGTTTGCTGGTATATAATCGTTCAGCAATTTCTTGGTTGGTGAAACCATCTGCTGTAAGTGCTAAAACCTCCATTTCTCGGGCATTGATATTTAAATCATGGGCGGTTGCACTAACCGGTAAGGTTTTAATCGCTTGTTTTAATAATTTCATCGTAATTTCCGAGCAAATGTATTGTTCGTCTTGGGTGACAAATCGAATGGCAAATAGTAATTCGTCCCGACTGACATTTTTTATCAAATAGGCATTTGCTCCTGCCTCAAAAGCTTGCGCAACATATTTTTCATGATCCATCATGGTTAATATAATGACTTTTGTGGCAGGGAATTGGCGCTTAATATCTTTTGTTAAGGTAATTCCGTCCGTCCCTGGCATATTAATGTCGAGCATAACAATGTCTATCGGATTGTCTTGTAATAGTTTATTCATTTCGGTCTGCTCGTCCGTTTCCCCAATGACGGTCAAATCCGATTCGAGCTCAAGCAGCGACGTGATTCCTTGACGTACGATATGGTGGTCATCTACTAAAATAATATTGATCATCACTACATAAATTATTTTCCTTTCAAGGTGTTCAATGAAACCTTATTGCAATGGTAACAGTTCCTTTGCTTTTTTTGTTCGGTGATGAATTGCGTTTGTAATTTTTCATCGTGTTGACTATAAAGTGCACCGCAGTATATTAACTTAATTCCTTGCCTTACAACTTGGTGATCATCCATCAATACGATATTTACCATGCTTAATTATCTTTCTTTTTATTGCTTTGTGCGTAATGAGGTACCCGAACGGGCTAGGTGAGCTTGGGTCAGTAGGCTGTATTTATATGGTCATTCAACAAAAAGTTTCCGGGTTATTTCAATGGAAAAAGACAGCGAATTAATTGCACATATTTTCGCAGCTAATCCGTTATTGTCCGCACACGGCAACAAACTTTTTCAGGCACCAAATGTTAAATTTGCAATTGCAAACAGGTGAAATTGCGCATTGAATATCTCATGGAAAAAAATCTTGAGCACTTAAAGACTATTGTATCGGAAAAAACACAAAAGAATAAATCCCGAGCGGTAAACAATAATAAAAAAAGTGTTGAAATGGGATTCCTAGGAACATCTGCGGATAAGCATGATCAAGATGAATTAAAAATGGCAACACTTGCAGCTATCGTGAATTCTTCTGATGATGCCATTATTAGCAAGACCTTGGATGGCCGCATTATGAGCTGGAATAAGGCGGCTGAAAAATTGTTTGGCTATGCTGAAGAAGATATGCTGGACCAAAACATCCGAGTATTAACTCCCGCGTCTAGAATCGATGAACAGCGACTTATCTTAGAGAAGATTAGTAGGGGAGAACATGTTGCCCCTTTTGAAACCACCAGGCTACATGCAAATGGTTCTGAGATTCCGGTATCGCTGACTATTTCACCGATCGTCAATAGCCAAGGGCAAGTGGTGGGTGCCTCCAAGATTGTGCGAGATATTACTGTGCAGACGCAAATCAATCAACAAATGGAAACTTATAGGCATCGCTTAGAAGCGCTTAATAAGTTTAAAGATGATTTTTTGATGACAGCTAGTCATGAGCTCAAAACTCCGCTGATGGTTCTAAAATGGTACATGCAGAGTATGGATGCGAAGAAGGATGAAAATCATCGTCAATTAATGAAACAGCGTGCGATGCAGCAAATTGACAAATTGTACGATTTGATGGGAGAGCTTTTGGACGTAGCCAAACTTAAAAGTAAAAAACTACTGATTAAGCCGAGTATCTTTAACTTGGAAACACTGCTGCTAGACTGCATCCATCATATGGATATTGTTTTTAATTCACACGAAATTGTGTATGAAACGAATTGCCTGGAATCTCTTATAAATGCTGATCGAATACGAGTCGAGCAAGTGGTAATCAATTTATTGACCAATGCCGTTAAATACTCGCCTAAATCAAGTAGGATAACCGTCTTATTAAAGGAAGATCCCCGTTTTTTTATTGTGAAAGTAAAAGACCAAGGGAAAGGAATACCGCGTAAGTACCACAAAAAGATATTTGGGCGTTTCTTTCGGATTCCGGAACATGAAAATCAAACTGCAGGCATGGGAATAGGCCTTTATGTATCCAATGAAATTATTAAAAGACATGGGGGGAAGATGTGGCTGACCTGCGAAGATGATATTGGATGTGACTTTTACTTTTGCTTGCCCAAGGTATTGCCTTTCTAGATAAGGTGAAATTTGGATTAATCGGTGTATCTAACTACGGGGAAAGAAAAATGCGAACGGTTGTTCCAAGCCCCGGCTTCGAATCGATGTGTAACGTGCCATCGTATAAACTGATGCGATTTCTAATGCTGCTTAATCCGGTACCTTTTGAAAAAATGACGGGGTCCGCAATATTAAAACCTTTTCCATTATCACGTACGGTGATTTCGATCGAATGGCTTTTTTTAACAGAAATCCTGACTTTGTTTGCCGTTGCATGCTTCATGCAATTATTAACCAGCTCTTGTACAATTCGGAAAACGCTGCTTTCCAGGCGTAAATCCAAACGTTCGTCAAAACCGATTATCTGACTGTCTATCTGTGTTTCGGTAGAGCTTAATCGAGAAGCCAGGTCTTCCAGTGTCGTGGGTAGTCCAAAATCGGCTAAAATAGAAGGGGCAAGTTCGAAAGATATATTACGCGTTTCGCGGATGGCTTGGGTTAATAACTTTTGGATACTTCTTATTGCTTCTTGTTTACCGTTTTCGTTATGAAGACGGTCTACTTTCACATTGATGGCATATAGGAGTTGACTTACACTATCATGCAGCCACTCGCTGATCCGTCTCCTTTCGTTTTCCTCTGCACGAAGCGTTGCAGCGGTTACATACTTTTGTGCTTCCAGAGCTAGGTCCATATGCTCCTTTGTTGCTGCAAAGCGTATTTTCTCTTCTTCTAACTGTTCAATAACGCGATGTAACTTTTCATTTTCCGCCTCAAGCGCCGTCAGATACGCTTGCAATTCATGAAAAAAGTGATCAATACCTGTCTTCCGAAGCTCTAAAGGATCAATTCTAAGCTGCCTAACCGCATTTTCAATAGTTTCTCTCCATTTTGAAATGCTTGGTTTATTGTTCGATGGTCCCTTCCCTTTCAATCCGACTGATCCGATAAATATTTACCTTAATGATGATTATTTGTTACGTGTAGCTACGGCCTTTAAATGGCAATTTTACCACCTGTTACGGCAATGGTGGCACCCGCAATATAGCTACTTTCATCGGATGCTAAAAAGACGTAAGCAGGTGCAATTTCAACGGGCTGAGCGGGTCTTTTTATCGGACTGTTCGCACCAAATTTTTCGGGCTCGGGCATGGTTGAAGGAATGAGTGGTGTCCAAACCGGGCCAGGTGCAACAGCGTTAACACGTATCCCTTTATCTTGCTCCAATAGCATTTGGGCCAAATTTGCCGTAAAGTTCTGAATGGCACCTTTGGAGGCTGCATAATCAAGTAATACGGCATTTGGATGGTATGAATTTACGGAAGCGGTGTTAATAATGGAACTGCCGGGTTTCATGTGCGGTACCGCTGCTTTGCTCAAAAAGAACATACTCCGAATATTGGTAGAAAATGTCCGATCCCAGTTCGCTTGTGTTATGTCTTCCAAAGAGGTGTTTGCCATTTGGTAGGCAGCGTTATTGACCAAAATATCAATCTGGCCGAATTCGTTAAGAGCTGTTTTGATGATCTCATTGCAATATCGCTCGTCTTGGATATCTCCTTTGGATAAAATAACCTGGACACCTGCTTCCTTTACAATTTTGGCTGTATCCGATGCATCTTTATCTTCTACGTCGTAACCATACGAAATGAGTACATCGGCTCCTTCCCGTGCGTAGGCGATGGCAACGGCGCGGCCAATTCCGGAATCGCCACCGGTAATGATGGCCTTAGCGCCTTTTAATCTTCCAAAGCCTTGATAGCTCTCTTCACCATGGTCCGCCTGGGGTTTCATTTTGCTTTCCGTTCCAGGTACCTCTTGTTGCTGCTTAGGAAACGGTGGTACTGGATATTTCGTGTGTGGATTCTTGAAATTTGCCATTTTGCTCTATATTTAATAACATCTATTCTCCCTAACTTTTAATTAAACACTGTTATGGAGGGTTTGTTTCTGGTATTGGAAAGTAGCGACCAATATTAGCGTTTGTTTCCTTCAGTCGCACAAAACAGGATAACGTGATACAATTAAAATGGCGGTTTCGAAAAAATCTAAACATTCTTTTTCTCGTAACGTTGTCTATGTACCAATAAAAAGAAAATGAAATATTTACTCGTTATAGCGCTTCTTATTTCCCTTGTTGCTTGCAATCAGCAACAGCGGAATAAATACAAAGGAGAATCTTTGAGTACAGCGGATTCTATCCAACAAAAGAAGGAGCTAGACTCGGCTCAATTGGGGTCGGCGGATCAAAACTTTGTGAAGTCCATCGCGCTGTCGGGTATGCTCGAAGTTGCGGCCGGAAAAATGGCCGGGGAAAAGTCTAAAGACACCGCAATACAAAATTTTGGAAGGATACTGGTAAAGCATCATCAGCAATTGGCTAAAGATTTAAAGGATGTCGTTTCGCAACGGGACATCCAATTCCCTGAGAAGTTAGATGACAGTCATCAACAAAAGATGGATAGCCTCGCAGCTATTCCGACAGCTGAATTCGATCGGGCTTTTTTACAGTTGATGATCCAAGACCATAAAACAGCTGTATCTTTGTTCGACCAGATAGGTGCGCACGGCAAGGATGTTCAACTCCAGGCTTTTGCCAATAAAAATATTCCGATTATTAGAAAGCACCTGAAACTTGCGAATGATCTGATAGAAAAAGGGCAACCTTAGTAAGCGGCGGTCTAAATAGGCATATAGACGGTGAATTTTTAAAAATAATCGATTCAAGTTCGATAAGTCAGAATTACCTGCCCGTTTTTGCCCGGTTGCGCCTGTATAAGCTCGAGTGAGTGCTTTTTTATCCCTTTAAAGAGTGCTTTGCCGTTACCAATTACTACGGGGTGAACGATCAACCATAACTCGTCGATTAAGTCTGCGTTCATAAGGCTGGCCACCAAGCCTCCTCCGCCAACAACATACGTGTTTTTCCCCGGTGTGTTTTTGAATGCCCGCACTTCAGCGAGGTTTCGAACGATTTGTGCTTTGGGCCATGTTATGGTATTAAGTGTAGTAGAGAGTACCAGATGCGGGGTCTGCGCTGCAAATCGGGCATAAGCGATCTCACTGCTCGAAGGAAGTCGCCCTTGTTGTGATGGAACTTCCGGATTGGGTGGGATGCATTGGGGATCCAGGTAAATCGATTCCCAATATTCACCATAGCCGGGATACATATTTCCTCCCAAAAGAAACGTGTCAATGTTATCGATCAGTTGGATTGCATCGGCCCACGATTCAACCCAATCTGTTTTACCATCCAGATCTTCAATGAAGCCGTCGAGAGATACTTGCATTGCTGAGATCATTTTTCTTGCGCTATTGTCTGCCATTTTGTTTCTCCTTTCATTTTTTTACACAGCATTCGATTAAAAGATTGCTATGTAATTTAATCCATGCGATGTCTTTCCACTTGCTGTTAAACAAATGTACTACCCAATCGAGAATAAGAAAGGGGGGGATCCGGACTTTTTAATCGGGAAATTTGGACAGATAATTAAATGTAATCGCGCCATAACTAATGGAATCAACTAATTATTTGTAACTTTGTTGCGCTCATCTTCGCAAGGAGCTTAACGTTTAAAATTGATGAAATATACCCGCGGATTTAATAGGTTATTATGGTTAATTGCCATCGGTTCAGCTATGTTATCTTGTACGCAAAAGCAGCCGCCTAAAACTTCCACGGTGGAAGATAAACCGATTGTTCAACCGAATCAGCGAGATACGGCAGGGCAAGTAGCGTTGAGTTCGGCCGATTCCACGCATTTATTGGGGGTGTGGTTTGACGAAACCATTAAATCACCGGAAGGGGCAAATATTGCTTATCAAGTGATTGCACGTCAACAACGTGTTTTTATCCAGCCGGTTGCCTTTAAAGGCGAAAAGCTGCAGGTAAGTGATCAACCGGTGGTGAGTCCTTATGCCACGGAAATCAAACGAAACGGCAATCATTACGTTAGCTTGGATAGCCCGGAGGATGCCTATGAGGTAGATAAAGACGGAAATTTACTCGTTTTTCACGAAGGAAAGCTGGTCGTGGTTTGTAAAAAGATCTTGTAACCTGAGCGCATCAAGAATAGTCCAACCCAGGGTTAAAACAGCTTGTTAGATAACATAGGTATTCATAAAAGAACGCCGGACCGGGGCCCGGCATTCAAACCAAACACAAACAGCATATCATATATTCCGGGGGAAGGCATCCTCCCATAACCGGTCTTTCCATTCGAGCGCTTCGGCATCGGTAAGTAGGCAGCGTTCAATTTCTTCCAGGCAGGTTTTCTGATCGAGGTATTGCCCGATAAATACGAGTTCGTTCTGTCGGTCACCCCAATGTTTGTTCCACCTTTTCTCTATTTCATCTTTAAATTCGTGATAGGAGGCATACTGAATTCTTTCCTCGTAAGGCATACTGCACCACCAGCTACCGGCACTTTCAATGCGAAGGCTGCCGCCGGCCTGACTGAAGTTAATGGCTTTATCGGGCCGGGATGCTAACCAGAATAACCCTTTCGCCCGAATAATGGAATTTGGATAATCTCGGTTAAGATAATTATACCAGCGGGTAGGATGAAAGGGTTTTGGCGATCGGAAGACAAAGGAAGAGATTCCATATTCTTCTGTTTCGGGTACGTGTTCATTCTCCAGCTCTTTTTTCCAACCCGCAGCACCGGAGGCTTCTTCAAAATTGAAAAGACCGGTATTTAAAATAGCCATCGGATCAACAGCGCCAAAAGATGATCGGATAATGCGGGCACCAGGATTCAATTGCCTGATGGCCGCTTCCAAAGTTCCAACAGTTTTTTCTGAGACAAGATCGGTTTTGTTGAGCATGACAACATTGGCGAACTCCAACTGATCGGTGAGCAGGTTAACGATTGTTCGACTGTCATGGGCATCATCGGTGAGCGAACGATCAAGCAATGTTTCCTGAGTACCGAAGTCTTTAAAGAAATTAAAACAGTCCACAACGGTAACCATGGTGTCAATGTAACTGAAAGCGCTCAGGTCAATTCCTTGCTGCTCATCTATATAGCTCCAGGTTTGTGCAACAGGTATGGGCTCCGAAATACCGGTGCTCTCGATCAGGAGATAATCGAAGCGATTCTCTCTTGCCAGCTTTTCCACCTCGATAACCAGGTCTTCTCGTAGGGTACAGCAGATACAACCATTGCTCATTTCAACCAGTTTTTCCTCTGTTCTGGATAATACGTTTTCGCGACTTACCATTTGCGCATCAATGTTGACTTCACTCATGTCGTTCACAATCACAGCAACTTTTAGGTTCTCTTTGTTGTGCAATACATGGTTTAACAGTGTGGTTTTGCCAGCACCCAAAAAGCCACTCAGCACCGTGACGGGCAATTTTTTTATGTTCATATATAAATTTTTATGTTCCATGTTTCGGAATAAGCCTTCGTTCAAAAACCTACAACTGCTTTTCTACCCTTTCAAACCAGGATACGATTTGCTGGTAATGGTCCATTCCGTATAGTCGGATAAATTCGCTTGTTTCGGGATGTTCGCGCTGTCTGTAGATGGCCAACCGACTTTTTACAAAATCTACACGCAATGTTATACCGCATTTTTTAGTAATGCAATCATGCCAGGTTTCAAAATCTTGTGGTATCATTTTAATGCAATTATGTTGCAAATCTAAAGAATGCTTTGTTAATTTGCAACACAATTGCATTTATTCATTAATTAAACGAGGGAAATCATGAAAGTAAGTTTGTTGGGAAAAATGGATCGAATTGGTATCACAGCATCGGTATTATGTGCTATTCACTGTGCATTAATGCCTTTTGTTATTACGTTATTGCCCCTAATTGGGCTTGAGTTTCTTTCCAGTCCATGGGTGGAAATCAGTGTAATCGCCTTATCTGTACTGATTGGTGTGACATCACTTATTCCATCTTATGTAAAGTATCACCGTAAATTAGCGCCACTGCTACTGCTTATCATCGGTTTTATACTGATTTTCGGAGCGCATTTGTTGGGTTTGCATGAGTTGGAACCGGTACTGGTGCCCTTGGGTGGTTTCGCCATTGCGGGCGCTCATTTTTTAAACTGGAAGCTAAATAGACCTTACCACTGTGCTGCCTGCATAAATGAGGATAAACAAGGAGCAGAATGAAGGCCTTGATCGCGCATGATGGTATCGAAGTGAGGTTTAAGAACGGGTTGCGCTTATCATTTCCGTCATTTACCCTTGAAAGAGGAGCACATTGTTTGGTGCTTGGTGATTCAGGCAGTGGAAAAACGACTTTGCTACATGTACTATCGGGTTTGTTAAAGCCTGCATCGGGTACTGTAAAGCTGGCGGGTGTGGATATTTATGCGTTATCCATGAAAGAGATAGACCGTTTCCGCGGTGAACAGGTAGGATTGATTTTTCAGCAGGCGCATCTCATCAAAAGTCTAACCCTGCTGGAGAATCTTAAAATGGCTCGTTGGCTGCTCGGGCGAGAAGAAAATGCGAAGGATTTGATGGTGCTGTTGGAAAGACTCAACCTTACTGATCAAGCAAGAAACTATCCGCTCGAGCTTAGCCAAGGGCAATTGCAGCGCGCAGCGATTGCCAGGGCTTTAGTAAATCGACCTCGATTGCTGGTAGCTGATGAACCCACTTCGGCACTGGACGACCGGAATGCTGAGGCCGTTATCGCACTTTTGTCGGAGCAAGCGGCACTTTATGGCGCAAGTTTACTGATCGCTACGCACGACAAAAGGATAAAGGATAAATTTTCTAACACCTATGTATTGTAAAGAATGAAGATATTTCGTGTTGTTTGGAGGACGATCGTTTATAATTTTTCTTCGTCTGCACTCTGTATATTTCTGACGGCTTTGGGGACAGCTATTTTGTGTCTGGTACTGCTGCTGTCTTCGCAGATCGATAGACAAGTTCATTTGAATAGCAAACAGATCGATCTGGTAATCGGTGCCAAAGGGAGTCCGTTGCAATTGATTTTGAATAGCATCTTTCATGTGGATTATCCTACTGGGAACATCTTGTTGGATGATGCACGCAAAATTGCGCAACATCCGCTGGTTCAGTTGGCAGTACCACTGTCGATGGGAGACAACTACCAGGGATTTCGTATTCTGGGAACCGACAGCAGCTTTCTGGATCTCTATGCGTTACAGCTTGCTTCCGGGGGATGGGGGACGGGTGACTTTGAGGCGGTACTTGGTTATGAAGTGGCGAGGGCCAAGGGACTCGCCATCGGTGATAAAATTGTAGGTGCGCATGGATTGGTGGCCGGTAATGACCTGCACGACGACCATCCTTATACCGTTGTGGGTGTTTTGGCGGAAAGTCATAGTGTAGCCGATCGCTTGGTTTTGACGAACTTATCGAGTGTTTGGCATATGCACGATCATGCGCATGTGCATCACGGACAGGGGCATGAAGGGGATGAAAATCGACACGAAGAGGAGGAAGTCCATGATTTATTGAGGATGGATGTACAGGGTAAGGAAATTACCAGCATGTTGATCCGTTACAAGAATCCAACGGCTGTCGCGCTATTCCCGCGGATGGTGAACCAAACAACGAACATGCAGGCCGCTTCCCCGGCCATCGAGAGTGCGCGTTTATTTTCAATAATGGGGATCGGATTGGATGCCTTGGCCATTTTGGCTTGGGTACTGATGCTGATGGCAGCGGCCAGTGTATTTGTTAGTCTTTACAACGGATTTAAAAACAGAAAGTACGAACTGGCGGTGATGCGATCCATGGGGGCGCCCAGGGTTATTTTATTGAAGCTGATGTTGATGGAGGGGATATTCATCACCGTAATAGGCGCTCTTTTGGGTATTGTACTGGCACATGCAGCAGCCTTTGCCATCGCTGCTGAAGGTGTCGGAGATTTCATTAATGCCTGGCATTTCGGTATTGAAGAGGTCGTTATAGGGTTAACGGGTCTACTGCTCGGATTGATCGCGGCACTGATACCGGCCGTGAAGGCTTATTCAACATCGATTTCACAAACTTTACTTCGCTGATAGATGTCATTTCAAAAGATGCTGAACCTGATACTTTTGTGCTTGTTGGTTCATCCTGCAAAGGCGCAAAACTTACCGGACCATAAGCCGATGATGAATAAGGTCTGGGAGGCCTTCGATGAGTTGATGTACAAAGTCACGACAGAAGAGGATGGTACAACGGTTTATACACCGCACTTTCCTAAAGTGTTGAAAGAATTGGAGAATACGCAGGTGACCTTGCCGGGCTATATGGTTCCGTTTGAGTTGGGAAAGCAACATCATGTGTTTATGCTATCGGTTTTGCCGGTAATGCAATGCATGTTCTGCGGACAGAACGGGATCCCTCCTTTAGTGCAGGTGACGATGAAGCGCGGAAAAGCGAAGTTTTCCGATCATCCATTCACCATCAGGGGAAAGGTATACCTGAATACCAATCTCGAAAAGGGGGCGGAAATACAGCTTCTGGATGCGGAAATTGTGGAAGAGCAGTAGGGGCTTATTTTCTGAATTTGGTAGGCGGATGGCCAACAATTCTCTTAAAGGCCGCGCTAAAGTTGGAGAGGTTATTATACCCCAGTAGCATACTGATTTCTTGCAGTGGTAAGTCGGTATCCAGCAGGTATTGTTTTGCCTGGTTCATCCGTATTTCTTGAAGGTAGGCGAAGGGTGTCGTATCAAAAATAACTTTAAAACCTTGTTTCAATTTATTTCGGTTAATCCCTACCAGATTGCCCAGCTCCTGAATGGTATGGGGGCGACCGACATTTTCGCGGATAAGCTGGCCCGCTAACAGAATTCGTTCCTTATCGTAAGAAGAAAGTGTAAGCGTTTCGTGCGCATTGTTGAGCTTATTAAAACTGAGTGCAATCAGTTCGTATACTTTGGCCTCCAGGTAAATCCTCCGTGTGATGCCGGTATAATGGCATTGTCTCATATCATCGATTACGCTTAATATTTTGGGGCTTACGCGAATAGGGGGGTCGCTAAGGAGCCGGCTCTTTCCTTTATCAATGGCGTCTAAAAAATGATCCATCTCTTTGCATTCACCCTCATACTGAAGTAACAGGGGCGTTGGAAGATGTAGATCGAACGTATGGTAAGCGATATCCTTTTTAAAGCCGATCTTGGCCTTGCCGTTTTCAGCATCGAACATAATATTACCCGACATGGGTGCTACAAAAGGTGATTTACTAAGCTTGTTTTCATAGAAGATACTGGAGGGACTAAGGTTGAATTGCATTTCAAGTAACGGTGCGTCACCAGAACCGGTTAACTCAATATTGTCGTTAAAATGATAGGCGCCTTGTACCATGATCACTTCATTCCGCAACCGTTCTTCTTTAAAGGATACCTTTCCCTTGGAAAAATGGAAAAACTTGTCGGCCCTATCTTTGGAGACGGTAATTTCACTTTTGCCAAGGGCGTACATTTCGGCTAAATCGCCAACATCAAGCTTGTAGTCCATCATAAAGTGCTAAATTCATAAAAAGTACTTCCTATCTCATAAACACTTAGCTCACTTTCACTATACTTTTGCACAAATTTATTTATTTTCAGTCTAAATAAAAGTTTTAGATTGAAATTCATACCTGACTGAAGCTATATGCTTAAAAATCAACAGGACTGCTGCGTCCTGTCAACATTTTCAATTTATCAATTTACAAGAACATGGGTGTAATCACTTACTCAAGGAAGGAAAAACTACAAAGATTATTATTGGCCTTGTGCTTTTTATTGATCTGCTCGGCTGCCTATGCGCAGCATGCAGCCAAAATTTCGGGTGTTATCTCCGATCATGAAGGAAATGCTTTAACCGGTGCAACGGTATTATTGAACGGGGGTGATCAGAAAACGCTTACCAATGAACAGGGCTTTTATGCGTTTACCGATCTGATTAGTGGCACTTATACAGTTACTGTCAGCTATTTTGGTTCTTCAGAAAGAAAATCAGCAGTGTTGGAGCGAAATGAAGCGCTTGTTCTGAACATCACTTTAGCAAAGAATGAACAACAACTGGATGCCGTGAACGTGTCGGTAAACCGGAAAACAGTACCCTCTTCTACACTCAGGCTCTCGAAAAATTTACTCGTTACCCCTCAGAATATTCAGATTATTGATCAGAATACCTTAAATGATCAGATGATCTTGTCTACTGCGGAGGGTTTTACGAAGAATGTCAGTGGCGCACGGACTGTATACCATCAGGAAGAGGGCAGTGCCGGTATCTACGTGCGAGGTTATGCTGCTTCTAATCTCCGCAACGGAATGGATGTGAGTGGTAGTTTCGGCCCATTGCGTGAAGATATGTCCTTTGTAGAACGGATTGAATTTGTAAAAGGCCCGGCAGGTTTTATGATGGGGAATACACAACCCGGTGGTTTTTATAATATTGTGACGAAAAAGCCACGCATCGATGCACCGAATACAGCCCGTATCAGCTTGGGGAGTTTTGGTCTGTATCGGGGTGAAGTAGACTTTACGTCTAAATTATCAAAAGATGGCAAGCTCTTGGGCCGCTTTAATTTAATGGGTACGAAAAAGGGTTCGCATGTGCTGTATGTAGGGCATGAACAATACGTCCTGAATCCGTCATTCCGGTATACCTTATCCGATCAGACAGATTTGACTTTCGAGTACATTTATTCGCAAAATGCTTTTACGGGTGGTTTTTCTAAGTATGCTTATGGTTTAAATGATTTTAAAGAGGTACCGGAATGGTTTAGTTTTAACGATCCGATCATCAAACCGACCGTTGTCAAAGAGCATAATGTTTATGCAACGATCAACCATTTACTTTCTGAAAACTGGATGCTGACCGGGCAATTGGGATACATCCACTCGGGAATGCAGGGTGAATCTATGTATGCTTTTTTCAATTCCATCGATTCGTTGGGAAATTTGTACAGACGATTGGCCGTAAATGATGCTCTCAATACTTCGGTAGTGGGACAGCTTTTTGCAAAGGGTAATTTCAAAATAGGAGAGGCGAACAATTTTGTTCTCACCGGTTTGGATATGGGAACGAAATCCTATGTTGCGGATTGGACAAATTTGCCGGATACCATCGGCGGTCAGTTTAACATATACAATCCGGTGTACGGAAATTTAACGGCAAATGATATCCCGGTTTATGATCGGACTAAGCCATTGCGTGAACGTGGGGCAATGTATTTGACAGAATACAGCTACTATTCGGTACATTTACAGGATGAGCTGCACCTGTTACATGATCGCTTGCGTTTAGGTGCCGGCCTCCGTTATACGACCACGACACGGACAAGCGGTGCATCGAATGGGCAACGTGTAGATAATTCAGCGGTTACACCGAGGTTCAGCATAACGGGACTTTTAACACCTAGCTTAACGGCTTATGCACTCTACGACCAAAGCTTTCAAGAGCAAACCGGTACACTTTTAACCGGTGATCCTGTAAAACCTTCGCGGGGGAAAAACATGGAGATCGGTTTAAAGAAAACATGGTTCGACGGAAATCTGTTGGCCGGAATAACGGCCTATCATCTCACACGTACCAACATCACAACTGCCATGGGTGCAGATAATCCCGGTTTTGTGGAACAATCAGGCGAAGCGACGTCAAAGGGAATTGAAGTGGATATCAATGGTCGCTTGGGTCGATCTTGGAATGTGGTGTTGAATTATGCATATACCGATGCGAAGATAACGGAAGATAACGATCCCAATCGGGTGGGCATGATGTTGAATGGAACGGCAAAACATATTACCAATGCTTGGGTTAAGTACACGATTCAAGAAGGCTATCTCCAGGGGCTTGGGTTTATGGGGGGCTATGAGTTCCAGAATAAACGGGCTGCCTGGCCGGTAACGGTGGAAAAATACTTACCGGATAATCTGTTTATTCTTGATTTAGGAGCTTCCTATAAAAGGGATAAATATCAGTTCTCTGTTTTAATGAATAATGTAACCAATCGTTATAATTATACCGGACATTATCCGGGCGCTTGGGGATATAGCCATTATGGATGGCGTTCCTTGCCGCCCAGAAGTTTTCGGTTGAGTGTGGCCTATAACTTTTAAGCTCGATGTTGAAGGCTGAAACTGATTGCTATTGTCACCGAATTGTCGAAACGATTGCTGTACTGAAATTTTAGTGAAAAATATTTTGAAGTGTGTACTTTTTACACTATCTTTGTATCATCATAATTTAGGTTTATAATTGGTTAGTTAAAAGTCTTCAATCTCCCCGGTTGAAGACTTTTTTTTGCAATTACTAATTATTCCATAAAGATACTGGGCTCCTTTTTGTTGTCTAGAAACTCATCCATCATAGGGATCCACCAACTTGCTCTTGTCATCATGCCGATGTGCGTAGTGCCAGGTAAGACGGCCATTCTGGATGTGGACATTTCACCGAAGTCACCCATTTTGGCACCACCTTTCATACGCATCAGCTCATTGGCGTGTTCATAACGAATACCGTCCGAGTCGCCTATCAGCATCAGGATAGGGATAGTCATTTTACGAACATCCTCAGTCCAATCATACGGCTTTAAGTCGATGCTCATGGTTTTGGTAAAGAATTCCTCAAATTTCTCGGGGTGAGGCGAAAGGGATTTGTAGGCTTCTTCTAAGGGTGAGCCTTTAAACATAGCGGCATTCATCGTTGCAAAAGATTCTTCCGTTTCGGGCCACCAACCATCGTTTTTATAAGCACCGGATATAATGACTAATTTTTTTACTTGCTTTGGGTGGCGAATTCCCATCTGGAAGGCAACACCGCCACCCATGCTATAACCAAGTACATCGGTACTATCGATTTTTAGGTATCTCAATAATTCGCTGACATCATCGGCCATGTTTTCGTAACTGAATGCACGCGGAATATCAGCTGTGCGACCATGGCCTTGCATTTCAGCTACTACAATTTTTCTGTTTTTGAAAAGCGGGATCAATTGTTCCCAATTCATGGGGATGGTCATAAACGAACCATGTATCAGCACAAGCGGTGCCCCTTCGCCATGCACTTCATAGTACATCTTTAAGCCATTTACCGGTGCGTAACCGGCTTTGACCGGGCTTGTCTGTGCATGCAGCTTGACTTGAAATATCAAGATAAATGTGAGGATAATGGATGTTTTTAGCGCTTTCATATGTTTTGCTTGTAATTCGTGATTGTTACGATTTGATTTATAAGACAAAATTAGAGGCTATTGTCATATCGGGTGAGGTGTAGAATTGGCAATATGAAGGGGGGAATGCGACAATAATGTAGCGCGTAAAACCTACTTTGCAAAAAAAAGGCGATGAATTTTCTTCATCGCCTTTTTTACGCCGTCGTCTCTATTTGAGATCGAATCGATCGGCATTCATGACTTTGTTCCAAGCAGCAACAAAGTCTTTGACAAACTTATCTTTTCCATCCGAGCTTCCATACACTTCGGCAATGGCCCGTAGTTCTGCATGCGAACCGAAGACAAGGTCTGCCCGTGTGGCCGTCCATTTAGGTTGTCGTGTTGTCCTGTCGTAACCTTCGTAGAGCTCATGATCTTGTGAAGCTGCTTCCCATACGGTACCCATATCGAGTAGGTTTACAAAGAAGTCGTTCGTCAATACACCCGGGTTATTGGTGAAAACACCTAGGTTCGAGCCATCAAAGTTTGCGTTCAGTACACGCAGGCCTCCAATCAGAACGGTTAACTCAGGAGCGCTGAGCCCGAGCAGTTGTGCCTTGTCAATAAGCAGGGCTTCCGTGGATACGGATGATTTTTGTTTACGATAGTTACGGAAACCGTCTGCAACAGGTTCGAGGAAGGCAATGGACTCGATATCCGTCTGTTCCTGCGAAGCATCCATTCTGCCAGGGCTGAACGGGACTGTGACTGTATGTCCGGCATCTCTCGCTGCTTTTTCGATGGCGGCGCCTCCCGCTAATACAATCAGATCCGCCAGGGATATTTTCTTTCCCCCAGATTGCGAGGCGTTAAAATCCTGTTGAATACCTTCCAATGTATGTAATACCTTATCCAGCTGAGGGGGATTGTTGACCGGCCAATCTTTCTGGGGAGCCAGGCGAATGCGTGCACCGTTGGCGCCCCCACGTTTATCCGAACTACGGAAAGTAGCAGCCGAAGCCCAGGCTGTGGACACCAATGCCGCGATATGCAAGCCCGTATCAAGAATTTTTGCTTTCAAGGTATTTATATCATTGGCATCTACCAGTGGGTGGTCAACGGCAGGAATAGGATCTTGCCAAATTAAATCTTCTTGAGGTGCATCGGCGCCCAGGTACCGGCTGCGTGGTCCCATATCACGATGAGTTAGTTTGAACCAGGCGCGGGCAAAAGCATCGGCGAAGGCATCCGGGTTTTCCAAGAAATGCCTTGAGATCTTTTCAAAACCGGGGTCGAGCCGCAACGAGAGGTCGGTAGTCAGCATAGTCGGCTTCCGTTTTTTTGTCGGATCAAAAGGATCGGGAATGATATCTCCTGCATCTTTTGCTACCCATTGATGAGCACCTGCTGGGCTTTTTGTCAATTCCCATTCAAAGCCAAATAAGTTTTCAAAAAAATTATTGCTCCATTGCGTTGGGGTGGTTGTCCATATCACCTCGAGTCCGCTGGTGATGGTGTCAGGGCCTTTGCCACTGCCATGGCTATTGTTCCAACCTAATCCCTGTAATTCCAGTCCTGCCGCTTCCGGTTCTTTTCCTACATGGCTTGCCGGAGCAGCACCGTGCGTTTTGCCGAAGCTGTGCCCGCCGGCGATAAGCGCAACGGTTTCTTCGTCGTTCATCGCCATGCGACCAAAGGTGTCTCGTATATCTTTCGCTGCTGCAATAGGATCTGGATTACCGTCCGGTCCCTCAGGGTTTACATAGATTAACCCCATTTGCACTGCTGCTAGTGGTTTCTCTAAATTGCGTGAATGGATATCGCCATCCGCGTCGTCATCTGATACCAATACCCCATGATTTTCCTTCACACCTTCGGATCCGTGAGCATAGCGTACGTCTCCGCCCAACCAGGTTGTTTCAGCGCCCCAATACACATCCTCTTCGGCTTCCCACATATCTTCGCGTCCACCGGCAAATCCGAAAGTTTTAAAACCCATTGATTCTAAGGCAATATTACCGGCTAATACCAAAAGGTCTGCCCAAGAGAGGTTGCGGCCGTATTTTTGTTTAATCGGCCAGAGCAATCGACGGGCCTTGTCTAAACTGACATTATCGGGCCAGCTATTCAGTGGTGCGAAGCGTTGTTGCCCACCACCTGCGCCACCGCGGCCGTCACCCACGCGATAAGTCCCCGCACTGTGCCAGGCCATACGTATAAATAACGGACCATAATGGCCAAAATCAGCTGGCCACCAGTCCTGTGAGTCGGTCATCAAAGTATGAAGATCTTGTTTTACTGCTTCGAGGTCCAAACTTTTAAATGCTTCGGCATAGTTGAAGTCCGGATCCATTGGATCGGATAAAGATGAATGCTGGCGGAGGATACTTAGTTTTAATTGATTGGGCCACCAGTCTTGATTTCTGGTACCACCACCACCAATGGGTTGTTTTAGCAATTTTTCGCCGTGAAATGGACATTTACTGATGTCTTTTGGTTCCATGTTAGAGATTTTACGTTGAGAAAATAATTATTTATAACCTAAGTACTCATACAAACATGCTACAGCTGTTTTTGGTTTCTCGTGGATTTTCTTTCTGTAATTGGCTAATAAAATAGATCGTGCTGCTGTAGATACGCTCGAAATTTTCAATTAAGTTGCGAATAAATATTTAAACGAGCAAACCCCTTTTGGTTTTAATTGCCTGACAGGGTGTAAATTTTGTCATCCAAATGTCGAATCGATTATTACAGTCGATTTTTATTAGTGGAATATTTTGAAGTGTGTATTTTTTACACTATCTTTGTGTCATCATAATTTAGGTTTATAATTGGTTAGTTAAAAGTCTTCAATCTCCCCGGTTGAAGACTTTTTTTGTGCTCTCTTTTTTGCCTAATTACGCCATTTGCACATTTTATTTAAATAATTTTCCGATGATTTTACCGATCTCCGCAAAATCCCGATGGTTGCTGACGGCTCTTTTTTCCATGGTGGCACTTTCTTCTTCAGAAAAAGGATAAATCAAAAGATAGTTGTTGTCGTGCAGATGCTGATTGAGGAATTCAGGCATAAAGCGCATCTGTGGAAAATAAGAGGTCATGCCTCGTTTTGCCATCAGCACAATGAGCCCTTCGTCTTCGTCCAGATCCATGGCCGCTTTTTCTGCTTCTTTCCAGTGTTGAACAGCATGTAACTCGGCTTCGATGTTGGCTTTCTTTAAAATACGTTCCAAAACTTCAATGGTTGTATCGCTTGCATAAAAACTGATAAAAGCACCGGCGTTTTGCGCGATATTCCAAATACGTAACAAAGCATGGAAAAAACCGGGCTCTTTCTCTGCATTCCTCGGAATTAATACCACATGGCGTTTCACGGTAGCAATCGGTTGGGCTGCATGGTATACCAACACATTGACGTGTTCGTTTTGTAAGTAACCGTTGTAAAGGTTGTACACGAAAGATGGTGAAAAGCCTTTTTCATCTTCAAGACCAATCAGGAGGTCCGTAACCTTTTTCTCTTTGATGACATTATTGATCCCCAAGATCACATCGTTATCGTAACGTGTCAGGGGTTGCATCTTTACATCGGCTGCAGCAGCGGTATCGACGGCCATCGCAAGAATTTTCTCCGCATTTTTTACAGAAGATTCGTTTTTATCTTCGTTAATTACATTGAGCGCGAAGACGCGATCCATATTCGTATCTGCTTTCATAAGCAGGGCTAAATTTACCATCCGTTCGACTGTTTCTTCATGGTTCATAGCGAGCAAAATGTGCTCGATTTCACGACTATTTCCGGAAACGGTATCTTCTTTATCTGCTTCCGCAATGCGTTGTGCACTGGCCATGGAAATAAATGATGAAATGGTACAGGAAATAAGAATTAATAAAATACTGCCATTGAGAACGTGTTCGTTCAGTAGACGAATTGGTTCCCCATTGGCCGTTTCAGAAATGATAATATTATAGCCTACCATGACGGATGCAAGCGTGGCAGCAGCGGAGGCTGAACTCATTCCAAAGATTAAATTTCCCTCGTCTTTGCTTAATTTAAAGGTTTTTTGTGTGGCGACGGCTGCGATATATTTGCCACCGATGGAGGCGACAAGCATAATGGCGGCAACCCCGAGTGTTTCCCAGCTTTTAAAAAAAACGTTGAAATCGATCAACATTCCAACACTGATAAGAAAAAAGGGTATAAAGATGGCGTTTCCAACAAATTCCACCCGATTCATGAGGGAGGAAGCATGCGGAATAAGTCTGTTCATGGCTAAACCGGCAAAGAAGGCGCCTATAATAGCTTCAACACCGGCGATTTCTGCAAGTAGAGCGGCAAGGTAAATCATTACCAGTACAAAGATGTATTGTGAGATTTTGTCTTCTACCTGTTTAAAAAACCACCTGCCTATCATCGGGAAAAGCAGCAGTACGATGAGGCCGAAAAGTAACATAGAGATAGAAAGACGGACCCAGAAACTGCTACCAACTTCACCTTGTGTCATACCTACTACCACGGCCAATACTAAGAGCGAAAGTACATCGGTAATCATGGTACCGCCTACCGTAATATTGACGGATAAATTCTTGGATATGCCCAATTTGCTAATCAAGGGATATACAATCAATGTATGCGAAGAGAAAAGGCTGGCAAATAAGATAGCCGTTAGCAGGTTAAACTGTAAAATATAGTACCCTCCTACAAATCCCAAAACAAAAGGCGCTGCGAAGGTATAGATAGAGAAGGTAATGCTTTTCCACTTGTTCTTTTTAAAATCGCCCATATCGATTTCAAGCCCTGCGAGAAACATGATATAAAGCAAACCCGTGGTACCTGTTACAACTACACTGCTATCTCTTGCCAGTACGTTAAAACCATTTGGGCCAATCAGTGCACCCGCGATAATAAGCCCCAATAAATGGGGCACTTTGATTTTATTTAATAAAAGGGGCGCGCTTAGTATGATGATGAGTTCGAGCAGGAATTTCAATAAAGGATCCTCTATGGGGAAGGTGAGGTGCTGAATACTTAATATGGGCATAACTTATTTGTTTGAGACGCGTACAAGTTCGACGGAAAAGTTGGCGGTACAGCCACTGTCGATTTGAATAAGTTGTGTACCTTTCATTAGATCGGGGCTGCTTGGTGTTAATGTCACCTGCATTTCCACGTGTTTCTGAATAGTCGAATCGCTTCTATAAGTTAAGGAAACAAGCTCATTACGAAAGTTTCCATTAAAGATGCGGTTGATTTGGTTATTGTTAATGACTTTGGTATACATACCCGTAGAATCATCGGTAAAGTCCCATAATTCGCTTCGTTGATCACCCACGACATATTCGGTGCAATTGGACTCTTTGCAAATAAGCTTGCTACTCCACGTACCGGCTACGGTTTCGGGCCAGATAGGATGTGCTGTGGTATCTTTTTGTGCCAATAAACTATCGCGCATGCGTAGCAACGAGCGATATTCAGCTTCTTTACGTGCGAATTGTCTTTCTCGGTCGAGTAAAGCCTGTTCTCGTTTTGTTAATTGCGCTGTTTGTTGGTTATCCGTACAGGCAACAACAACGAAGAGTGTAAATAGAAACAGAAATAGGTAAAATTGTTTCATGCTATGTTTTTAAAAAAATAGGTTTTTCGATTTTGTTTTGACAAATAACAATCATTTGCGCGAAAAGTTCGATGCACCTTCCAATGAACTGTGTCGACCTGATGGTTAATGTGATGTTTGCGTGGCTTCTTCTACGATATCGCCAAACTCACGGACAACGAGTTTTCTGCCCGATTTCTCCGTCTGCACAAAACTAAATGTTAAATCCCTTTCTTTCATAAAAAAAACCTGTTCGCTTTCCGGGTAGATTTCAAAATCTTTTGTGCCGATTGTTAACAGAAGATGTGTGTCTTTAACCGTAACAAGCATATCACCACTTTGTGGACCTTTGTAGGTTCCTGTGTATGATTGAAGGATTTGCTTGTTGAGCACCATTTCTTTTCGTGTGTTGCTATAGCTGGCCGGCCCGTGATCGTAACTTAAGACGCGACTCATGAGCCATTTACCGTCTTTTAATAACCATAAGTTGGCAAAGAGGGCATGCCCGTCCAGCCGTTCATTTTTGTTTTCTTCTTTTACATAGAAGAGGTGTTCGCCGGTTATTAATGCACCATAAACCGACTCACCGGATCGTAAAAGATGGATTTTTATCGTTTCCTTGATCGGCTCACGTCGTAACCTGAAATTGGAACTGCAAAGATTATTTTTGATGCTCGCAAGTAGCGCAGCTTTTCCGCGTGTTATCCCACCTTTATCGTGATAAAATTCAACATCGTCACTAATCAATTGACCCTGTAGTTCGATATCGCAGCGGTTGTATCCCTCCCAAAAAAGACTATCTTGTTGATGTACAAGTGCTTCAATTTCTTTTGTTTGCGCTTGAGCAAAGGCCTGTTGGAAAGAAAAAACGAAGCAAGTCAAGGTTAGTATAAGAAAGATTTGATGTTTTAGGCTTTTCATATTCTTAGATTGATGGTATGTTCTGTAGACGCCGGAAACTGAAAATTGTTTCAGCGCATGGACGATTTATGGAAGCACTTTTTGTTAGCTACCAGTTGAGCATAAAGTAAAAAACATAGAAATGATTTTTGGATTACATAATAAACAAAGTAATTGCTTTGTTTATTATTTTTTTGTCTCTACCTTTGATCGCATATTCAAATACCATGAGGAGAAAAAATGAAATAAAAATGAGGTACATTTATCATATTGGCTCGGTCGGATTAGCACTTGCCATGCTAAGCGGTTGTGAGCAGAACAGCCAATCCACTCATTCTACTACATTACAGGAATTTACGGTGATGACTGTTACACCACGTGATGCCGAATTGTATATTGATTATCCTGCCACTGTGCGTGGTCAGCAGAATATCGAGATTCGGCCGAAAATAGATGGTTACATAGCAACCATACTGGTAGATGAAGGCGCTAAAGTGAAAAAAGACCAATTGCTTTTCCGTATTAATAATCCCCAATACGAGCAGGAGGTACTGACCGCTCAAGCGGCGATCAAACGGGCCGTTGCCGGTGTTAATACCGCAAAGATGCAGATAGCTAAAACCGAACCGCTGGTGAAGAAAGAGATCATCAGTGAATATGAATTGCAATCTGCCCATTTGGAGCTGGAAGCGAGACAAGCGGAGCTGGCACAAGCAAAGGCCGCGTTGCAGAACGCGCAAACTAATCTTGGTTATACGATTATCCGTAGTCCGGCCGATGGGGTTATCGGAACACTCCCTTACAAAATCGGCAGTTTAGTGAGTAGTACAAGTGAACAAGCGCTGACCGTCTTGTCAGATATTTCTAATATCCATGTTTATTTCTCCTTTTCTGAAAAGCAGTTTCTTGAATTAATGAATGCGCCTAAAGAGTGGGCGATGGATAATGCACTAAAACGACTGCCGCCTGCACAGTTGGTCTTAGCGAATGGGCAGGTTTATGCTGAAAATGGCCATATAGAAACGACGGGTGGTTTGATCAATACGGGAACCGGTGCCATTACGATGCGTGCACTTTTTCCCAATAAAGCCGGTACGATTCGTAGCGGTAGCAGTGCTACGCTGCGTATTGCTCATCCGGTAAAAGATGCGCTCATTGTACCCGCTAAAGCTACCTACGAGGTGCAAGGGAAAAAATTTGTGATGATCCTTGATAGTCTTGATACCGCGCATTCGGCTGAGATTACGGTGGATGCTTTGCCGGTTGGCGATGCTTTTGTCGTAAACAGCGGCCTACGCAGCGGTGATCGCGTCGTAACCGAAGATGTAGGAGCCATCAAAGACGGCGATAAGATAAAACCTAAAAATCAGGTGGCCATTAGGGTTAAACGATAAATCTTTTATCACATTTTTCCGCTGAATGTATTCCTTCAAAAAGGGAGTGCTCAAGCCACTGCTTTACCTTTAAATTCTGAAATCATGTTAAAGAAATTTGTGGATAACCCGGTATTAGCAACCGTCATATCCATTATCATCGTTATACTGGGACTCTTGGGATTAACAAGCCTCCCGATTTCTCAATATCCTGAAATTGCACCCCCAACTGTACAGGTAACAGCCTCCTATCAGGGAGCTAATGCTGATGTAGTTATGAAGAGTGTGATCATTCCATTAGAGGAACAGATCAATGGTGTCGAACATATGACCTATATGACATCGAAGGCGAGCAATGATGGAACTGCCGTCATTACCGTTAATTTTGAACAAGGTACGGATCCCGATTTAGCTGCCGTGAATGTGCAGAACCGTGTGGCAAAGGCTACAGGTGTCATGCCGGCGGAGGTGATCAAGACAGGAATTA
The DNA here is from genome assembly GCF_036959255.1 of Olivibacter sp. CPCC 100613. Lineage (NCBI taxonomy): Bacteria > Pseudomonadati > Bacteroidota > Sphingobacteriia > Sphingobacteriales > Sphingobacteriaceae > Olivibacter > Olivibacter sp. CPCC 100613. The sequence goes on along the minus strand of NZ_JAWMTI010000006.1, from coordinate 198,240 downwards.
CGACAACCAAAAAGCTAAATGCTGAAATATTCGGTTTCTTGATTTACAGTGAGAATAAGTCTTATGATGTCAACTTCCTTGACAATTATATGCGTATTAATATTGTCCCTGAACTGAAACGTATATCCGGTGTGGCGGATGTGCAGGTCTGGAGCGATCAAACTTATTCGATGCGCATTTGGTTGAAGCCGGAGGTTATGGCTTCATACGGATTGATGCCCGACGATGTTTTAGCGGCTCTTGCCGAACAGAATGTAGAGGCTGCTCCGGGAAAATTAGGGGAAAACAGTGCGAAGACTTTTGAATATGTTCTTAAATATACGGGGAGGCTAGAAGCTCCTGAACAGTTTGAAGACATCGTATTGCGTGCGAACAGCGATGGTCAGTTGCTTCGCCTGAAAGATGTGGCTACAGTGGAATTGGGTGCTTTCAGCTACAATACAGACCTCACGGCTCATGGATTTCCATCTTCGGGTGGGGCTATCAGTCAATCGGCCGGTGCAAATGCGCACGAGATCAATGAGCAGATTGTTAAAATGCTCAAGAAAGCAGAAGCCGATTTTCCTGCGGGCATTAAGTGGACTACGTTCATTAATGTGAATAGCTTTTTGGATGCTTCGATTTCTAAACTGGTTCAAACATTGGTAGAAGCCTTTATTCTGGTGTTTTTGATTGTTTTTATCTTTTTACAGGATTTTCGTTCTACACTTATTCCTGCAATCGCCGTGCCTGTGGCTATCGTGGGAACTTTCTTTTTCTTGAAAATATTCGGTTTTACGCTCAATTTACTAACGTTATTTGCACTGGTGTTGGCCATCGGTATTGTGGTAGATGATGCGATTGTGGTGGTTGAAGCGGTTCATGCCAAAATTGGCCAAGGTGCGAAGTCGGCCCGGAAAGCCACCTTGCATGCCATGCATGAAATTAGCTCGGCGATTATTTCCATCACCTTGATTATGGCCGCTGTTTTTGTACCGGTTACTTTTATTCAGGGATCTGCCGGTGTGTTTTATAAGCAGTTTGGTATTACCCTGGCGGTTGCCATTATCATTTCTGCTGTGAATGCGCTCACATTAAGTCCTGCACTCTGTGCGCTCTTCTTAAAACCACATGAACACTTAGCGGCAAAGGATGCAAAAAAGAATGCTTTGCAACGTTTCTTTGTAGCGTTCAATACCGCTTTTGCGGCTCTTAGTGATCGGTATATTCGCATTGTAAAGCTACTCATCAAGCGGAAATGGCTTGCCTTGGGCTCTATTGCGTTGTTTGCTGCCTTATTGTTGTTTTTCCTAAAGACAACACCAACAGGATTTGTTCCTAATGAAGATTCGGGCGCCATTTACGGGGACATCATCTTGCCGCCCGCATCGACATTGGAACAGACGACGAGGATAGCCAATGAGGTAGACAGCATTGCACGAAGTATGCCCGAGGTGGAGCTGAGCTCTCGTCTGGTGGGCATGAATTTAATCAGTGGGACGGGTGGTTCTTATAGCGCTATGTTCATCGCCCTTAAACCCTGGAAAGAACGGACAGGCAAAGGCCAGGATATTAATAGCTTGGTAGGAAAACTGTTCGCCAAAACAAGTCATATCCGCGGAGCAAATATCATTTTCTTTGCAGCACCTACTTTACAGGGTTTCGGTAATAATAGTGGCTTCGAAATACAATTGCTAGATAAAACCGGGGGTACCTATGCGCATTTTGGCGCTGCTGTTGATAAATTTATGGCAGGTCTCCGTAAACGCCCGGAGATTATGTATGCTGCTACGCCTTTTAACATTAATTTGCCGCAGTATCGGGTGAAGGTTAATGTTCCTTTGGCCAAGGAGGCAGGGGTGGATGTTGGCGGACTGTTGAGAACGTTACAGGGCTACTTGGGTGGAATCTATGCGTCTGATTTTAATCGTTTCGGTAAGCAATATAAAGTGCTGGTCCAATCTAAACCTGACTACCGTGCGGAAGAGTCGGATCTTGAAAAAATCTATGTAAGAAACGATGCGGGGGAGATGGCACCAATTGCTACTTTTGTAACACTGGAGCGTACCAGTGGCCCTGAGTTCATTAACCGTTTTAATTTATACACTTCGGCTACCGTGAATGGCGCTCCAAATCCTGGCTATAGCTCGGGTGATGTTATCCGCGCTGTGCAAGATGTGGCGAGCGAAACATTGCCAAGAGGGGCTGATTTTGATTATAGCGCATTGACGCGTGAAGAAATCAATAGCGGTAATCAGACGCTGCTGATTTTCGGGCTCTGTCTTATTTTCGTCTATTTCTTACTCAGCGCTCAATATAAAAGTTACCTACTTCCCTTTGCTGTATTATTATCGCTTCCGATAGGTTTGGCAGGAGCCTTTTTGTTTGCCCGCCTAGCGGGATTGGACAATAATATTTTCCTTCAAATCAGTTTAATTATGCTTATTGGTCTATTGGCTAAGAATGCCATTTTGATTGTGGAGTTTTCTGTTCAGCGCCGTCATAGTGGCCTAAGTTTGGTGCGTGCTGCCATATCCGGTGCTTCAGCCAGGTTACGCCCGATTCTCATGACTTCCTTTGCTTTTGTTTTTGGACTCATGCCTTTGATGCTTGCCTCAGGTGTTGGTGCTTTGAGCAATCGCTCAATCGGTACCGCGGCAGTTGGCGGTATGTTGATCGGTACGGTGTTCGGTATTTTTGTGATCCCGACACTCTTTGTCATGTTCCAGGCAATGCAGGAGCGTTTTAGTGGACGGGTTACCCGGGAGAAAAAAGAAGAAGATTGGCAAGAGGCAATGGAGATGCCTTCCGTATAAATTTAGTGAATTGATAATAGGAAAACTATGAAATACAAAGATAAATGGCCGATGGTAGTAGTTTTATTGCTAGTAACTTCCTGCAAGGTAAGCCAAAAATATGAAGAACCTCGGATGGATACGGCATCTCGTTATAGGGGTCAGGTAGAACTTGATAGCCCTACGATCGCCTCAAAAAACTGGTCGGATTTTTTTACGGATACTGCACTTCGGAAATTAATAGCAAAAGGATTGGAGGAGAACTTCGATGTGAAAATGGGCTTACAACGAATTATCGCAGCACAGGCCGCTTTCCGCCAAAGCCGACAAGCCTTTCTTCCTGAAATAAATGCCAGTGCGTCTGTAAAACGGTCGAGATTAGCTTTTCCGCAGGGCTATGGTTTGATCAATAATGCAACGCAATACGATGCTGGCCTTACGATGGCCTGGGAGCTTGATGTTTGGGGAAAGCTTAATAGCAGCAAAAAAGCCGCACTGGCGAGCTTGCTTGCTACCGATGCTGCACAAAAGGCTATACGAAGTAAACTGGTGTCAGATATTGCAGCCAATTATTATACACTTCTTGCCTTAGACCAGCGGCTGAACGTGCTGGAGATGACGCTTGAAAACCGTAAAAACGATGTGCTGACTATGCGTGAACTGAAAAGGTCTGCTGTTGTTAATGGGGCTGCCGTGGTACAGAGTGAGGCCAATCAATATGCGGTAGAAGTAGCTATTCCAGATGTTAAACAGCAAATTAGAGAGACTGAAAATGTTTTATGTCTATTGCTTGGCCAAACTCCGGGGGCCATTGCACGTACAGGGCTTTCCGAGCAGGTAATACCTGAGGCGTTATCTACCGGTGTTCCCGCCCATTTATTGCGCTATCGTCCAGATGTTGCCGAGGCCGAGCTGACCTTCAGAACTGCTTTTGAACAGGTTAATGTTGCCAAAACCGCCTTTTATCCCAGCTTGAACATCACCGCTGCAGGGGGATTTACTAGCTTCGATTTTTCAGCATGGTTCACCAATGCGGGTTTGTTCGCTCATGTGATGGGTGGTTTAACGCAACCTATTTTTAATCGAGGTGCCAATAAAGCGCGTTTGAAAACGGCGGAAGCTCAAAAGCAGGAAGCCTTTTACAATTTTAATAAGACTTTATTGACTGCCGGGAAGGAGGTTTCGGATGCGCTGTTCTTATTGGAAGCCGCTTCGCTGAAGGAACATAGTAGAAAGAAAGAGCTAAACGCGCTCGAGAAAGCAGTGGATTTTACCAAGGAATTGCTACGGTACAGCTCGGCTACTAACTATACCGATGTCTTGCTTTCCGAACAAAATCTGCTAAATGCACAGATGAATAGAATAGACGATCAATTGCAACAGTGGCAGGCGGTCATTGCGCTTTATCGTGCACTCGGGGGTGGTGCACAAGCGGATGCCGGCTTGGCTAATTATGCCGAATAATGTGGGGATCCATAAAAATTCACTAATTTACCCTGATGATAAAAGAAATTGTCATTAATGGTTTGCATATTCATGACATTGCTTCGTTTTATGAGGAAATCAATCGTGTCTTTATGTCGAACGAAGATTGGAAGATCGGACAAAGCCTTGATGCTTTCAATGACCTATTATATGGGGGATTTGGCGCAATGGAAAACGGTGAAAGTGTGAAGTTCATATGGGAAAATGCTGAAAATATGAAAAAAGCGTTGGGTTATGAGGTTACTAAAACCTATTATGAGGATAAGCTTAAGCCTGATGCCCCCTTTAATAGCAATTATTTTAGGGAAAAGTTGATCGCGTTAGAGAGCGGAAGTGGGGAAACTTACTTTGACTTGCTTCGATCGGTTGTCGAAACGCATCCGAACATTGAATTGGTACTTGTTTAAATCCCCGCCTATTGCGGGGATTTACTGATTTATATACCTTAGGATTTCTCTAGTTCCTGTACAAAATCCTTACCCCAATATTCTACATCAAAATGAGATACGGCTTCAAAGGACCGTTGTAAGCGGATCGCTTGCTCTTGCTCATCCATCATCAGCGCTTTTAGCAGGGATTCGATCATGCTCTTTCGATCGTAAGGATTGGTTAGAATCGCATAGGGCAATTCGACGGAAGCACCGGCAAATTCAGATAAGACCAGCGCTCCTTTAACATCATTCAAAAGCCCCTTGGCCGCAATGTATTCTTTGGCAACCAGATTTAATCCGTCGCGAAGCGGGGTGATCCAAGCGATATCACTGATTCCGTAATAGGTGACAACCTCGTCAAACGGTAAGGACCGATAAAAATACTGAATCGGAAGCCAATCCATGGTTGCGTATTTACCATTGATCTCACCGATCGCTTGATTCAATTCATCGCGGATTTGATCGTAAATTTTCATTCCTTGTGATGGAGGGGTGCAGATGTTGATCAACTCTACTTTGCCCCTGTATTCAGGATAATCGTTCAGAAACTCACCAAAAGCGTGTATTTTTTCTAATGGTCCTTTTACGTAATCCAAACGCTCTACGGAAAGAATTGTTCTTATACCTTTTTTGTGTTTGCTTTCTTGCATGCTTTGGATATGCTGTTTTACCTTTGACGTAGTTAGCGCGCGCTTGATACTTTCCATGTTTACGCCTACAGGTTGGGCCCCTAAACGAATTTTACGACCTTCTACTTCGATAATCTTCGTCATCTTTTCTACACCTAAGGCGCAACTATAAGTGAGGAATTGCTTCGCAGCGTTAATTGTTTTAACAACACGGAAAGGTACATGGCTTCTGAGCACATCGATAAAATTCTCTACATAGCGAGGGATATGAAAGCTGATAAAGTCGCATAATAATAGGGAGCCAATGATTTCTCTCCGCCAGGGAAGAATGTTAAAAACATCAGCGGCAGGGAATGAGGTGTGGTGGAAAAAACCTATTTTCAGATCAGGTCGCAAGGGTTTCAGATAGGCGGGAACCATCCATAAGTTATATTCATGAATCCAAACAAAAGCACCCTGATCAGCCTCTCTTGCGATACGATCGGCAAATATTTTATTGATATGGAGGTAGTGATTCCAATCTTCGTGGTTAAATTTTGCTTTATCGACAAAGGAAAAAATGGTTGGCCAAAAGGCTTCTTTGGAGAACACACGATAGAACTGGTCGATGTCTTTCTTGGATAGTGAGATCGTGGAACTCCAAAGCTTCGGGTATTTTTGTTCATCAATAAGCTGATTGCTTATTTCTTTTTCATCCTTTTGCTGTACCTCTTCGCCGATCCAAATACCGGCACGTCCCTTTTCAAAGAGTCCGAGTAGGGAAGGGATGATGCCATTTGGACTTTTCGGTGCGTGGCGTACGGTTTGCCCTTTTATTACCGTCTTTTCGTAAGGTAGTCGATGGTAAACAATAACCAGTTGGTTTTTGGCAGCTTTTCGTTTTACCTTTGCTACTTTGCTTGCTGTAAATAGTTTGCGAAAAGAATCCAGTCGTTGCATGGCTTCAAGGATACCTCCGGCACCTGTTTGTTGCGCATGATAAACTTCTTCGTTTTCTTGGGTAGCCTTGAGCAAAGCAATTTCCGAAGCCCCAACGGCTACACCTTTGCAACCGATCTGAAACATGGCGAGATCGTTCAATGTATCACCGGCTACTAATACTTCTTCATCTGCTACGGCTAACATATTGATCAATTTGCGAAGTGTGGAACCTTTATTTACTCCTTTAGGCAGCAAGTCCAGGTATTTATCAACCGATGTGATAACATCGAGGTTCTTCTTTTCCGCGATATCCATCACTTTCGCTAAATCAACCTCTTTTGAATAGTAAAAGGAGCTTCGTCGTTGTTGCGGTACTTCCTGAGGCTCAATTCCTTCAATGGCTGCAAGCGCTTGCCGCAAATCAAAGACTTCTGTCCAGTTGCGTTCTATTTCGGATTGGATAGGTTCGATCTTGTCTAAGGTATGCCCATTTACTATTGTTGCTCCTACATCGGCGATAATATAATCGGGCGTAGGGATTAGCGGATCGTTTAGTAGCGGAATGACCGTTTCGAGTCCGCGACCGGTGACGAACACCAGCGTAAAACCTTTCGCTTCTTTGATAAGGCGATAAAGTTCCATTCGCTGGTTTATTTCGCCGCCTAAGAAAGTCCCATCTAAGTCTGTTGCTAGTATCATACTATTTTAGTTTTTGTTCTAATAGTTTAAACTCTGTTACTACAGGCATGTGCCTGAATAATACGCGGTAAGCTGTTTGTAAAACAGGTAGTCCGATCGGAAAATTCCGTGTGTTTTCGTAAAGCCCGCGTGTTGCACCGTAACCTTCAGCTACCATGTGCATGGAGCCTTTTGCTTTATCGACGCTGTAGCCACGACCGATCATTTCGCCAAAAAGGCGGTTGCGGCTATGCACTGAGTAGGCCGTTACTAGAAGGTCGCCGGCGTAGGAGGAATTAAGAATTTCGGCGTCGCTGCCCATGTGCTGAAGAACATCCGCTAATTCCGCCAAAGCATTCGACACCAGAACAGCCAGAAAATTATCGCCATAATGGAGCCCCTTCGCCATTCCGCAGACCAGGCCAACTACGTTTTTGTAAATGGCTGCACACTCGATTCCGATGATATCGGTGCTTAGACGAATGTCGAGATAATCGCCTGAAAAGCATTCTCGTAAGAGCTGTTGCAAATCGGTATCAATTGCGCCGATCGTCAGATACGTTTTTTTTCTATGGCCGATCTCCTCGGCGTGACAAGGTCCTGCAAGAATGCCCTGAAGATTATTCGGTATGCCTAATTGCTTGGCGAGAAAAATGCTTGGTATTTCATGTTCATCGCCGACGGTTCCCTTAATGGCACTCAATATAACTTTGTCCTGAGCCCAATTTGCATCAAAATCGGCTAATAGCTTCGGGAGTTCTCCACTTGGGACGGCAAATAAAAGAAGGTTACTCTTTTGTGCTACCTCCGACTTCTGAGAGCTGCACCGTAGATATTCCGTATTTAAAGTAACGAAGTTTAAATAGTCGGGGTTACGCCCCGTTTCTTGTATTGCTTGCGCTTGCTCGGGTCTTCTTAAATACCAATTAACTATTAATTTATTGTCTGTTAAAATTTTCACTAGAGCAGTAGCCCAACTGCCACCGCCAAAAACGCCCAATTCAATCAAAACAATTGATTTTTAGATGATAGAAAAACAGGGCTACGTAGTCGTGTAGCCAAATCGGAGTGCAAATATACGAATTTATGGAAAAATATACAACTATTGGTTAAATTTGATTTGGATTTAAATTGTAATCATCTTTTAGTCAGTTGTTTAAGACCGATGTCCCATCTGTTGAATAAACTGATCCAGCTGATCATTTTTTTCGAGACCCAGTTTTTGTTTAAGACGGTACTTGGCCATGCGGATGCTCTTTGGTTCAATATTCAAGCGTGTTGATATTTCTTTGTTGGAGAGTCCCATGAGCATATAGGAGCAATATTTTAAATCTAACCGGGTAAGGGTATGATTGGCTTTCTTCTGTAATTTTTCGAAAAATTGGGACTCGCTTTCGAAAAAATCCGTTTTATGCTCTTCAAACTCTTTATCCATCCGTTTTTGTTTGTGCATAATACGTTTAATCTGTTCATCAACAGAAAGATTACTCTTTTCCATGATTTTACTGGATAACATGTCCAGTAAGCCGTTTTTTTCTTCAATTTGCAGGGTTCCTGCTAAGACCTCCTTCTGTAAACGTTCCTCCCGTTCTTTTAACAAGATTTGTTCGGCATGTAATCTGTTGGCCTCTGCTTCTTTTAGCTGTGCTTTTAGTTGTGCTTCTTCTTTTTCTCGGTCAATCAGTGCTTGTTTTCTGATGGAAGCTTTCAGTTTATAATTATAGGAGCTGAGCAGGAATAACAAGCTAAGGATACCGGATATGCCGATGATGAGGTATAAGAAGTTTCGCTTTTTTAAGTAGCTTATTTCTTGTTCTTTTTTGGCCATGCTGTACTGAGCTTCCATTCGTTGGATATTGGCTATTTTCTCTTCATTGAAAGCATCTTCGTTATATGCGATATGTTGTTTGAGATAGCGCAGCGCAGCTTTATCCGATCCTTTTTTTTCAGCAATTTTTGATAGAGCGAGAAATATCCGCGCTTTGGTCACGGGCATTTTTACAACACTGCCTTCAATGGCGGCCAAACCGTCGAGCAATGTTTTTTCTGCTTCTTCATATCGCCCTTCCTGTAAAGCATACTCACTTCGAATGCCATAGCAATTCATAAGCACTTCGTGCAGATTTGTCCGTTTTGCAATATCAATAGCGAAATCGATGTACTTATCTGCGCTGTCTTTGTAATGGAAGGGAAAATGTTTGAAATAGCTATTTGCGATATTAAGCGCTACAGCAGCTGTATTGCTTAGCGTAATGATTCGCCCGCGTTGAATGGATGATAATCGAATAGATCTTTTATCATATGTCAATGCGGAATCTAATAAATCACGTCGAGCGGTGTCCAGTTTATAGCGATCATAGAAGCTCTGTCCTACAGTGAAGTAAGCCGTGTTAAAGGCATCTACTTGTCGACTTTTGATTGCGCTTTCGTAACTGAGGCGGGCATAAGCCATCTGCTTGTTTGCATCGTTACCATAACCATAAATGCTGGCTAGATAATGGTAAATTGTCGTTTCATACTCGTGAAAATTCACGGCTTTGAATTGATCGAGCGCTTTCAATAGTTTGGTAATCGCCTGATCGTTTTCGCTGTTCACAAGATCTAACCATCCATCCCGAAATTCGACAAATCCTTTTGCAATCGGGCTCTTTGTTTGCGAAGCGTAGTAACGTGCACTGTCAAGACTTGCATAGGCTTCTTTGATATTGTTTTCCTGTACATAGAGATAAATGAGTGTTGCGAAACCCAGAGCGGCCCCTTCGTTACTTTTTGCTTGTCGGCCAATATGAATCGCCTCTTTTGCCTGTTTGATCGATTTTTTTAAATCTTTCTCTGTATTTGCCTTTGCTAGCAGACAAAGAATCAGTGGTTTATCTGCTTGTTTGGTGTTCGGTTGCACTAAAAGATTCTCCAGTGAGTCAATGTATACTTCTTGTCCGCTTGAAAAGTAAGGGGAGGCGAAGAGAAAAATACCGATGAGGAATAAGGACTTTTTGAGCCAATGCATATGTCAAAAATAGAAAAAAGATACATTTATCAAAAGCGGGTTAATGTGATAAGGTTCTGGTTAATAGTTTTTTGCAGTGTTTTTGTAGACGCTTTGTAGTTAGATGGAATTCGAGATGTAGACGTTGTATAGGTGGCAAATTTTAGGCGCGTCAACGATTCCATACTAGCTTTGTCCTGTTCATTTTTTAAACAGATCGTATTATGATGACGAATAAAAACATGTCAATTATCGCTTATCTGACCATTGTTGGATGGGTTATTGCCTATTTAAATTATCAGAAATCTAAAGAAAAAAGCAGCCTGGTCGCTTATCATTTAAGCCAATCGTTGGGTATCTTCATTTTTTATATTGTACTGAGCATCCTTTCTGCCATTATTTTGGCCTTTTTGCCCGGATTGGCAATCCTGTGCTATGTAATCCTGTTAATTCCATTGGTTTTACTGCTATTAGGTATTATCACTGCCATTAATGAAGTGAAGAAACCCGTACCCCTCGTCGGAAAGGTATTTGAAGGAAAATTTAATTTTTAAATCATGCGCGTGACATCTATCGATGGGATAATCGCAAAAAAAGAAAAAACAATGAAACGACGTTTTTTTTATACATTACTATGTATGTTCCTTGTATTTCAAGGATTTGCACAACAGGGTAACCGTACTATCACGTTGAAACTCACAGATCCAAAAACAAAAAAATCGCAAAACTATCTATTAAATTCCTTTGCCTACTCCTGTACAAGGCCTAGAGGTGATAACCAGTCGCTCCAATATTCGCCTTACGACGTCTATATAGTAAGTGTCGACTTTCAACAAAATGCCGACGAATTCTTATTGAAATGGATCGGAGGGCAAATGAATAAGGCAGATGGCGTAATCACCGTGGAAACGAAAGGAAACAATGAGTCCATGCGCACTATTACGTTCAGAGATGCGCTCGTGGGAGCTACATCGGAGAGCTTTTCGTCAGGTGAGGGCTATGGTTATGCGTCTACGCAGGTTTCCATCTATATTGATAACCTGACGATCGATAATGTTCCGATACAATATGCAGCGGTTGATGCAAAAGGAAATTGATGGACCTTAATTTTTGCAGAATATGATCATTTTTGGAACCGGGAAAAGTCTTATACATACGGGAGAACCAACATTCAACTGTGCTCATTGTGGTTCAATACAATCGGTAGGACTTCGTTTTTTTGTACATTATTTCCATATCTTCTGGATCCCGATGTTTAGCTATAAGGTGAAAACCCTTAGCTATTGTACCCATTGCAGACAAATGCTGGAAAAGAGAGGAATGACCGCTGAACAATCGCAGCATATACTGCAAGAGAAACCGCGGGTACCTTTGAAATATTTTAGTGGATTGCTGCTCGGTGCGGTTTTGATATTATTTATAATCGTCGCGATCGTCAATGAAAATAGGCAAACCGATAAATATTTGCAGCAGCCACAAGTAGGTGATGTATATGGAATGAAACAGTCAAATGGCTATTATACCTTGTACCTCGTTAGTCAGATGAAGGGCGATTCGCTGGGGTTCAGAATCAATAACTACGAAGTGCCCAGCTCTTCAAAATTAAGTGTTATTCGTCGCGATCATGCAGCAGATTATGGAAAAAGCGTTGTTTTTGTATCGAAAGAGGAGCTTGAAAAATTAATGGAAGAAAAATACATCGTAAATATCCGCAGAGATTAACAAATTAAGAACTTATGCAAACGATCAAAACAAATTTGTTTGAGCTGGAAGTTTCCGATCTTTTTCAGAATCGTCGGATTATCTTCGAAAGTGTACGTGCCGAATATGAAGTGGGAGATGATTTGGTAACAATCGGCGTGAGCCCGATCGAAAATTCCTACTACACGAAGCAAGAGGGAAAATCACTAAAAGAGAAGTTTATTAATTTCTGTTTGAATCGGAGAGGGGCAGCGAAGTTGCTGGAAGAATGGAGCGTGGAAATTGGAGGTTATGAGGCTAATATCTGCACAGTAATAAATGAAGAAACAGGCTATTCTTTCTATTTTGGCATGTTGGCGATAGATCATGCTTGTAGCATTGATTTTATCGGTGATTGTGAGACAGCCCTTTGGGAGAAATCATTTGCCTTGTTTGAACAAGCTTTTCTTAGCATACGCGTTATTGGAAATGCACAGGAAGCGGTTGATTCACAGCAGGAAGCTATTAATGAATTATTTGCTCCATACGATTCGCTGGATAAAAAGGAGAAAGATGACTCGTTGGTTTACGATGACCCCATGGCCTTTGAGATACCGAAAAATGGGGAGGCCTACTTTAGCGTAGATGGTTTGGACTTTGATTATTTAGACAGCTCCGAAACGAATATTCCTTCTCATAGCAACACGGGAAGTGACCTTGTTGTAACACTGAAGGCGCGTATCAAAAACTACAACGATGCGCAGCATGGACATATACTAAATGATTATGAAGATGGAGAAGTATATTTTACTTTTTCAGTAAACAATATCTATCAACCGGATGCCCCAAATGGTATAATTAGTTTTGAAAAGGATTATGATGTTAAGCGTGAGGCATACCTTTGGAAAGGCGGCTTTAAATACAATCTTGAACTTTTTGGCCAATTAGTCTTAAAAGATGGTTGGATCGGGATGAACGGCTATTTTCAAACCATCACGGAAGACGCCCGTTATCCCATTTCTTTTGCGAAGCAACTCCAGCTCGAAAGAATCTCTTGGGAACACTATCATTTTTCCTCCTTGGAGGAGCTCTTCTTGGCACCGGTCAACTTGCCGCGTCATGTACGGCTAAAAAAAGTTGATGCTGCTACATTGCCTGATCAATTATTTACCTACACCGGTTTGGAATCCTTGAGCATTACATTGGATAAAAATGCGCAAGATGGAATGGCGTTGGAAGAAATACCAAAGCAGTTGATCGCTTTGACCAGCTTGAAGGAATTGGTACTGGTGGGTTTTTGGAAGGTAAAGGAAATTCCTGAAGAAATAAGTGCCTTGCACCATTTGCGTTTGTTGTTCATTACAGGCACACAGATAACATTGATCCCTGAAAATTTGTTAGCACTTCCGCAATTGGAATATGGTACATTGTCTAATAACAGGCTTCAAAAACTTCCTGAAAGTTTCTCACCATCGTTAAAATCCCTTTCATTAGATGGGAATCAACTCCAGACGGTACCTGAAACTCTCTGCGATTTGCCGAACCTTCGTCGTTTGGATATTTCAAAGAATCCGCTGACGCGTCTTCCGGACGGTTTGGAAAGGATAGAAAGTTTGACGCTGGAGCTGGAAAAGAAGCAAAGCTTGCTCGATTATATCTATAAGGGGGCGGATGGAAAAGGAACGATAGCGATTCAAGCGGAACTATTTACCGCTCTTCATGACCCTGATCTGAATGAAAAACTGACTCGGGCGCTTCGTGATGAATATTGGACCCCCTATGAAAGGGGAATCAAGTCGCTGGCACTTAGGTCGCTTGCTTTGGAAACAACGCACCTGGATGATTACTCGATGAAAGGAAATACACGGTTTGGAGGCTTACCGGATTTACCGGAGAAGATAGAATATCCTGTGTTTACCACCTATGATAAACGATTAATGGGCTATCAATTCATCGCGCAATTGAATTGTGCTGAACTTGCACCGTATCAGGATTATATGCCCAGGCATGGCATTCTCTATTTCTTCATCACAGATCAGGAAGATTTTAAGGCAAAAGTAATATACGCTGCGGAAACTGATTCATTGGTTTCAGCTGCCCAACTGCCAATAGAAGAGGATTTCATTTATGATGATCATGGTATCTTTTCTGCTTGTTCTGTGAAGATCGGTAAATATGCAAGTGTGCCAAATTTTTATAGTGACGAGGACCTCTATGTGGATGAAGCGGCCAATTTATCGGATCTTGAGGAAGAATACGAACGGGTCGAAGCCTTGAAGTTGCGTTTAGAGGATAATTTATCGGTGAAGCCGGTGCACAGTATAAATAGTTATGTATTTAAACAACACGATTCGCCACAAATAGAAGCTGCTAACCAATTACGCGGAAATGCGAAAGATTTCATGGTGCTCTTGCGGGTAAGTTCGGATAACCTGCCGGGATTCTGTTTCTGGGATTCGGGGGAGATTTATTTTGTTATTCACAAAAGTGATTTGGCGAAAGCTGATTTTTCTAACGTTTATTGTGGCTTGGAGAGTAGTTAAGTAGTTAAGAGATTGAGTAGTTAAATGGTTGAAATGTTGAGTAGATGAGTAAATCCGTAGTACATTAGGCTCTCAAGAAGAAAGGTAATTGCTGTCGTAATTCATCGTGGCTGATGAGTTCCGGATCTTGAAATTGTTGGCGAAGTAGGTACATGGGAAATCGCAGCTGTAAATGAGACGTTTCTACAACAGCTTCCTCCGCGGAAAAATAATGATGTTTATATTCTCCGACCAAAGGGTCAATCTCTTGCAAGCGGATGATGAGCTCATGGATCACAAAAACCGGAATCTGTATATCGCTTATTTTCATCTATTTATTTTTTAATGGTCGATGTGAACTCAATATAAATGATGTTATTTAACAAAAGGTTACTACTAACTTAATACAAGTTTAACCATTTAATTTGGCTTCTCGAAATAAAAAACCGGTCTTGATGTCAAGAATGATATACACATCCCCCGAAGGTCCTTTGCTAAAAGTAACGCTATTTCGTTCGGAATCGTACAAAAACTGTTCGATTTCGAACAGCCCCTGTTGGAATAAAGTCGCTGAATCTCTTGATGTCAGGTTTTATGCTATTGGCAAACTTGTTGTTTGCTAAGTAGGGTAAATCAATCTGAATATGATCAAGAATTATATCAAAACCGCCTGGCGTAACTTGCTTAGAAGCAAAGGTTTTGCAATGACCAACATGCTGGGGCTTAGTATAGGGATCACCTGCACAATTTTTATCTTGCTATGGGTGAGAGATGAACTTAATTACGATAAATTCCATGTAAATTATGATAATATCCATGTCGTAATTGCCAATCGCGATTTTAATAATCGTGTCTTTACCGATTATAATATGGTGTTACCACTGGCGTCCGCTTTAGAAAAGGCCAGTCCGCAAATCAAAAATGCCGCAGTCACTACACAGGGATATGACCTTACAATGCGTCATAAGGATGCTTTACTACAAAAGAATGGTATGACTGTCAGTGAGCATTTCTTCGACCTGTTTTCCTGGAAGTTTATAGAAGGAAATCCTGCCACCGCTATTCAGGACCCATCAGCTATCGTGATTACCCAGTCGGCAGCAAGGGCAATTTTTGGTGAGCAAGATCCTATGAATCAAAGCATTCGTATTGTAGAGGAAAACCGTGATGTAAAGGTGAGCGCCGTAGTGGCTGACCCGCCAAGCAACTCGAGCTTTCAGTTTGATTTTGTGCGTCCTTTCAATTATTCGGATGAATACACGAAGCAAATGATGAGCAATTGGGTAGGGTCGAGCTGGCGTGTTTATGTACAGACTGTGCCGGGAGCAGCTATTCAACAAGTGGATGAAACCATCAACGCCATCAAAAAAACACATGACCCAGGTGATCGAATCAGCACGTACTTCACCTTTCCGATGGCTAAATGGCGGCTATATAGCGAATTTAAAGACGGAAAAAATGTGGGGGGAATGATTGAATATGTGAAGCTTTTTTCAATCATAGCCGTCATCATTTTACTGATTGCCTGCGTGAATTTTATGAACCTGTCTACGGCTAGATCAGAGAAACGTTCGAAAGAAGTAGGTATCCGTAAAACGTTGGGAAGTGGGAAATTGCAGTTGATTTTACAGTTCTTCAGCGAATCGACCCTGTTGGTATTAGGGGCATTTCTGCTATCGATCGGCTTCGTTTTTCTCTTGTTGCCTGCATTTAATACACTGGTAGAGAAGGAGCTGTCGCTTGAGCTAAATCGGGCTTATTTTTGGCTCGGATCCATCCTTATTATTCTCTTTACGGGGTTGGTTGCCGGTAGTTATCCGGCTTTGTATCTCTCAGCATTTAATCCTGTCAACGTATTGAAGGGTCTATTCTTGTCGGGCAAAAAGGCTGCGCTGCCACGGCATATGTTGGTTGTGGGCCAATTTGTGATTTCCATTTTGTTAATCTCTGCGACGATTATCGTATACCAGCAAATACAATATGTGAAAAATCGCAACATGGGCTATAAAGCGGACAATTTGCTGATGGTAACCGGTACGGAGGATACAGAAAAAAATTTTAACGCGATAAAAGAAGAACTCCTTGCCAGTCGAGTAGTACAAGCGGTAACACGCTCAAGTTCTCCCATCACCCAGATTTGGTGGAAATCAGGTGCTCCGGATTGGAATGGAAAGCCTGCCGATCTGAGTCTGATTATTTCGGGCATTCGTACAGACGTGGATTTTACGAAGACGATGGGCATTAATTTACTGCAAGGACAGGACTTCTCGGGGATGCCTGCTGATTCAACCGCTGTTTTACTCAATCGGGCTGCAGTGGAGGCTATGGGTCTAAAGAACCCGATAGGAATGGAGATGCGTTTTGGCGATGAAAAGTATCAAGTGATCGGGGTAACTGAAAATGTTATTATGGAATCACCCTATCAACCGGTTGATCCCATGCTTACTTTTTACAACCCCCGTGCAACTGGCGTTATTTCGCTACGACTTGGCGAAGGCGTGTTACCACAAAAGGCTTTACCCTTTATCGAGACCATATTTAAGAAGTATAACCCTGCCTTCCCTTTTTCTTATCAGTTCGCGGATGAAGAGTTTGGAAGAAAGTTTATAAATGAGGAATTGATCAGTACGATAACCAATATATTTGCCGGCTTGGCTATCTTTATCTGTTGTCTCGGATTGGCCGGCTTGGCTTCATTTACGGTTGAGAAACGCTTTCGGGAAATTGGTATTCGTAAAGTACTGGGGGCTACGATTAATCAGGTCTTATTGTTGATTTCCGGCCAATTTCTGAAGTTGGTACTCATTTCTTTAAGCTTAGCGGTGCCACTTACCTGGTGGTTGATGCATCATTGGTTGGAAAAATACAATTATAGAGTAAGCATCAGTGTCTGGACCTTTGTTGTGGTTGGTTGCTTTGTACTGCTTTTGGCATTGGTGGTGGTGTGCTTAAATGCCTTGCGCGCAGCCACCACCAACCCGGTAAGGAGTTTGCGAACGGAATAATCAGGTCGTAAATAGACTTTATTTGTTTTCCTGTTGGTACCAGATATCCTGATAAAGTTCTGGATGTCGTTTAAATTGGCTGTGTACGTAAGGACATAGGGGAGCAATTTTCAGGTGATTCTCACGCGCATACTCCACTAATTTATTTAATAGTAGTTTTGCGTAACCTTTACCTTCATGTTCCGGGTCTACCTCGGTGTGATACACGGTCAATCGACCGTTATAAATGGAAATTTCCATTTTTCCTGCTTGACGATCAGCAACGAAAAGCTGAATTTCTCCTCGATTGTTTTCTAATTTGACTTTTAATTGTTCCATATGAATACGTGATGATGTATTTTATTAACCGGGTGTTTTGTAAAGGTAAAGCTAGCGTATAATTTATATAGCTTGATTAATCTAGGTTAAGAAAAGACGACTTTTAATCGCCTTTTCTTGAAAATGGATTTATATTTTATTCTAAATAACCGAATTTCCCCATATTAAAGTCGATGATCGCTTCCCTTATCTCTGCGTCGGTATTCATAACAAAAGGTCCGTAACTCGCGATTGGCTCGTTGATAGGTTCTCCGCTCAACAATAAAATAACGCTCTTTGTATTCGCTTGTATGCTGATTTCATCACCTTCGTTTTTGAATAAGACGAAACTGTGCTCAGCTGCTTCCGCTCCATTTACTTCAATATGGCCATTTACAATCAAAAGTGCCGTATTATGCGTTGATGGTATCGATGTAGTAAAGGTACCTCCACTATTCAGCTGGATATCAAATAAATTGATCGGTGTATAAGTTGATGCTGGACCGTTCACGCCTGCTGTGCCACCGGCAATGATGTTCACCTGGCCTTGATTATTGTCCAGCACCAGTTTTCCCATATTTTCGGCAGTAAGTGCTTGATAATGGGGAGCCACTGACTTGTCCTTTTTAGGTAAGTTTACCCAAAGTTGCACCATCTCAAATAGTCCTCCCTTTTTTGAGAAGGATTCTTCATGGAATTCTTTATGAAGGATGCCATTACCGGCCGTCATCCACTGTACATCACCTGGATTGATAACACCGCTGCTTCCGGCGCTATCGTAGTGGGCAACGCTACCCTGATAGGCAATGGTTACTGTTTCAAATCCCTTATGAGGATGAACGTCAACACCGCGTATATGATCAGAAGGACCAAAGTCAAATGCCGCGTTAAAGTCGAGCATCAAAAATGGACTAATACGTCGTTGCGTGATTCCTCCTCTGGGAATGTAATTGAACACCCTAAAACCGTCACCCACCATGCCAGGTTTGACTGGTTTAGCTACAATGCTTTCTATTAACTTTTTCATGGTTTCCCTTTCTTTTCCACAAAGGTAAGATCCGGTGGACGGATAGAAATTGACCTATGGTAAGAAATATTCCGGTTATAAATAGCTGTTACGGCGTGCCAATTCTTTGCGCACACGACTTAAAGACTCGGGCGTAATTCCCAGGTATGAGGCGATCATAATTTGCGATATACGCAGGGTCAACTTTGGATAAAGCCGTATAAAATCCAGGTATCGCTCCTCAGCACTTGCCGCTAAGAGCTGATTGATGCGGCGCTGCATATACCGAATGCTATTATGTAAAAGGTAAACATTGTATTTTCCGAAATCGGGACAAAGTTCCATTGCGCTGTCCAGAAAATTTTTGCTGACGATAACAACCTCGCTATCTTCAAGAACATCGATGTTAAAGGCTGCCGGTTCTTTAAAATAAAAGCTATTGCGATCACCTAACCACCAATTTTCAGGAGCAAATTGGATGGTATGTTCCTTCCCCTGGTTATCGAGGGTATAGGCACGTAACAATCCCTTGCATACGAAATAACTGACATTTGTTGATTCACCTTCATGAAGTAATATTCGTCCTTTCGGATAGTTTTTTTCTTTCAATTCCTGTTTCAAAACAGTAAATTGTTCTCCTGTTATAGGTGTATGATGTTTGAGGTAATTTTCGAAAGCTTGCATGCGCCAATTTAATAATTTATATAGTTTTGATAAAAAAGCCATGGCAAAAATTGTTGTTTTATCTGCAAGCGTCAGGCGAGGCCGCAATAGTCATCGCGTAGCGTTATATTTTAAAAATTATATTGAGAGCAATCACTTGGCAGCGATAGAAATCGTAGATCTAGAAGCCTACGACTTTCCGCTTTTCGAAGAGCGTTTACGCTTTTTAAAAGATCCTTCCGATAAGATTTTGGATTTTGCAGCAAAAATCAGGGAAGCGGAGGGTATTTTGCTCGTGACGCCAGAGTATAACGGAGGTTATCCCGCCAGCTTAAAAAATGTAATCGATCTGCTATACGATGAATGGCGTAAAACGCCCATTGCCTTAGCAACAGCTTCTGCGGGTAATTTTGGTGGCGCCCAGGTGATGACATCGCTGGTATTCAGTTTGTGGAAAATCGGTGCCATACTCGTTCCGGCCATGTTTCCTGTCGCCAGGGTACAAGAAGCGTTCAATGAAAACGGAGAACCCTTGGACGAAGTACAGATGGATAAAAGAGCTCATACTTTTGTGAACGAATTATTATGGTATATGGAGGCAAAACGAAGGATGCGTGATTAAAAGCTGATCATGCATAGATGAAATAAACCTTGCCTGCCTTTGGCAGACAAGGTTCTAGCTTGTTAATTGTAACCCGGATTCTGTTTAAACTCCTCTTTATTGAGAATCGCATCTAACTGGCTTTGCGGAATCGGCCGTACCTGATGATACTCTTTGATATTATTCTTTGCGTCGGGATTGAATTGCTGCACATAAGGAATAAGTTTATGCGTTCTTTTTAAATCAAACCAGCGGATTTGCTCGCCTGCTAGCTCTCTTGCACGCTCTTCCAATATAAAATCAATATCCAGATCCGCGGCCTTCACTTCCATCGCTTGTTCTTTACCCACTTTTGCTCGCGTATGTCGAAGGGTGTTGATCAAATTAAGCGCTTCCGTCGGATTGCTTTGCAAGCTTGCTTCAGCAGCGATGAGGTAAAGCTCTGCCAGACGGATTACAAATACATCTCTAGCACTCCATTCCTGAGCGACGGTTAGCCGCGTAGGATCCATAAATTTAGACAGTTGGATAAACTGAGAGCGGAGCGCAGGTGTACCATCCGCACGATATAAATTATTACGATCATATATGCGATACCTACTTTTTGCCCAATTAGCCTGTTCAATAGTCACGGGATCTCGGCGTGTCAAGACGGCGGTGTCGCCAAAAGCCATTTCGGGAAAAACCTGACTATCACCTTTTTGCATACCAGCTTTATTGGCGAACCAAACTGTTTGGAAACTTCCATCATAGCGTTGATCGTTCACGGGGTCAAATAACTGGAGAAGGTGGAGAGAGGGCATAAAGCGTTGAAAAGGCCTCCCGTAAGCAATACTCCTTTCCAGACCTTCTTGCCGGTCGTATACCATAATAAAATGTAAGTGGCTGTTGTTGCCCTTACCCGCTACGGCTTCAAAATCTCCATTTAACAAATCGTCATTGGTATAGTTTACATAAAATACAACTTCACTGTTGCTGCCCCCTTCCGCATTGCCCATATCCCAAAGTGATTTATAGTCTTCAAATAGTGCGTAACGTCCGCTGTTAATAAGTTCTTTGGCAAGCGTAGCAGCCTCAAGGTACTTCGCTTGATTTTGATATTGGCTGCCTTGCGTAAGACATACACGTGCCAATAAACCTTTCGCAACATCTTGCGTAATACGACCATTGGTCGATTTTCCTTCTTTTAAATTCTTAATGGCTGTGTTTAGATCACTGTTAATTACTTCGTAGAAATCCTCTTCGGTTGATCGTTTGGCTGTAGTGACCACACCCTCCGTCGGGCTTGTATTCAGGACTACACCTCCCCAAATCTGAACGATCTGGAAAAGGTAAAACGCTCGTAAAAAATGTACCTCGCCCAGATACTGTTGCTTAAGCGTTTCCGTTAGAGGAGATTGCGGCAAGCGGGCGAGTGCGGTGTTACATACGTTGAGCGCGCGATAATACATATCCCACATGTCCTTAATATTAGTTTGTCCCCCGTTTAAATCAACGGTATAATCTGATATCTGGTTGGCTTTGTTATCTCCACCACGAAGAAAAAGGTCTGTGCCCGTTTCTGATAAACCCATGCCATGCTCTTTTCCGTACCATAGACGTAAACCAGAGTAGCAAGCATTTACAGCACTGGTAATCCCTGCTTCGGTGTTATAAAAGGGGTCTTCTGTTAAACTACTTTGATTGTTTTCCTCCAGAAATTTCTCGCAAGAACTTAAAAGAAGCCCGGTTAGCATCAGTAACAGGGTTCTGTATTTTTTTATCTTTTTCATCTGTATTAAATTGCTTTCAAGGGTGATAAGGCCCTGCCTACCACGGGCAGGTGCCGATATTACTGGTTTGAATAGATTATTTTTTCTCATGACGGATTCACTATTTATTGCATTTAAAGCACATTGACTTATAAATCGACATTCACGCCAAATACAATGGTACGTGGTAAGGGAAAACTGAGGTCTCCACCACGTTCGGGGTCATAGTCTTTTACTTTCGTAAATACGAAATAATTCTGCAAGGTACTGTACAGCCTGATTCGCTGAACGGATAAGCGTTCCAGCCATTTCTTTGGCAAGGTATAGCCCAATGTAATATCCCGTATTTTGACGAAGGATCCATCAACATAGCGTAAAGTCGATTGAAATAGATAACTACTGGTTGAATATCCGCTATTAGGACGGGGAAATTCGTTTGAGGGGTTTTCGGGTGTCCAGTAATTCGCGTTTGCACCATTTTCCAATGCACTGGGTTTGTAAGTGGCCCCATATTCGTAATTAATATATTGCCCAATCCGGCCAAAGACAAAGACGGTCAAGTCCACATTCTTATAAGAAACACTGTTGTTAACGCCAAAGGAGTAGCGCGGTACTTGCGAAAATACCGTCCGGTCATCCGGATCACTTACCCCATTAGGATTGCTGTCCTGGATTTTAATGTCACCCGGGCGATAACCTCCAAAGGCCTGCGCGGCTTCTTCTTCACCAAGTTGCCAAATGCCTATTTTTTTATAATCGTAATAGATTTTAGTCGGTTCACCCACAATCCAGGCATTGGCGATATTCCGGGTAACCCCGTCATTCAGGGCAACAATTTTTTCGCGATTCAGCATAAAAGACCAGTCGGTTTGCCAATTCCAATTCTCCTGTTGAATATTAACGGTGTTGATGGCTATTTCGATCCCCTTATTGGCTGTTTTTCCTACGTTTTGCATCACGGTAGCATAGCCTGTTGAAGTTGGTAGTAAACTGGGAAGTAATAGATTGTCGGTCTTCGAGTCATATAATTCAATTGCACCGCTGATTCGATTGGAAAACAAACCGAAATCAATTCCCAGATTCCAGGTAGCTGTTGTTTCCCAGGTCAGGTTGGGGTTTACGAGATCGCTCGGCCAATAACCGAAGGCTGCAGATGAGCCAAAGGCGTATGCAGATTTACTGAGTGCACCGAGGGTTGAATAAGGCGAAATTGCACTGTTTCCCGCCTTCCCCCAACTGAGTCTCAATTTCAATTCATTTAAGAGACCTTCCTTTGACATAAAGGGTTCATCGATGATACGCCAGGCTCCTGCAAGAGACGGGAAATAACCCCATTTGTTCCCTTTGGAAAGTACGGACGATCCGTCTGCCCGTAGAGATGCCTGGAACAGGTATCGGTCTTTTAATTTATAATTAAGTCGTCCAAAGAAGGATGCCAGGCCGATTTCCTCTAAACGGCTTCCAATGTCTTTTGCGGAGGTATTTGAACCGATATCGTAAAAGCCTGTGAGATCGGATGCCTGATTGTTGCCATAACCTTCAAAAAGCTCGTATTTTGATTTAATCGTACTCGTACCGGCCAGGGCATTGAAGTCATGGTCGCCGATTGTTTTGTGATAGTTAAGGGTGTTTTCCCAGGTATATTTTACCATAGTTGTGGTCGAATCACCCGAAGAAGAATTTCTACCTACGTTAGCTAACGTGTTAGCGGCTCGGAAGTACCCATTGCGTATATCCTGCACATCGATCCCGATCGTACTTTTAAATAAAAGGTCTTTATGCAAATGGATATCGATATAGCCCGAGCCGAACAAACGTTTATCATTGATATTGTTTTTAAACACGCCAGGCTGTTCATCAGCCAGCGGGCTAATAAAAGTACTATATCCCGGTGCAGGGTAAAGGTTTACACTGCCATCATCGTTATAGGGTTTAGCGATCGGTAGATTTTTATTCGCCATGTTCATTGGGTTGTCCCGTTTATCCTGGTTCTTAAAGGTGTATTGCATGCTTAAACCAATTTTGAAAATTTTGTTTAAGGTATGATCTACACTTAAGCGACCGTTGTATCGTTTAAAATGATCGTTTTTGAACATTCCTTTGTCGTATTGATAACCTAAGGAGATTGCAAATTGCGTTTTTTCGTTGCCCCCATTTAGGTTCATTTCATAGTTCTGCAATAAACCAGTGTGGAAGAGCAAGTCCTGCCAATCAACGAATTGCCCGGAGCGGATATATTCGAGCTCCGTTGCATTGAAGATATCTTCATCTGCCATATATTCATCATTATTTGTCGTACGATAGGCTTCACGCTTTAACTGTGCATAAGTAGGGCCATCCATCATCTTCGGATAGAAGGGTTTGTTGTTGACCGATAGATAGCTGTTGAAAGAAACATTGGTACGACCGGATGCGTTGCCTTTTTTGGTCGTGATGATAATAACACCATTGGCTCCTCTGGTACCATAAATGGCCGTGGAAGATATGTCTTTCAATACCTCAATGGAGGCAATGTCACTTGGGTTGATGTCCACAAAAGAACCATATTGTATTCCATCCACTAATACCAAGGGTTGATTGTCAGCATTAAGCGATCGATTACCACGTAACACGATTCCTACATTGGCACCTGGTTGTCCGGAACTTTGAGTAACATCGAGTCCCGCCACTTTACCTTGCAGCGATTTTAGTGCATTTGTTGTGGGAATGGCAGTAATGTCTTTCGCTTTAACGGAAGTGACGGCACCGGTTAGGTCTCTTTTCCGTACGGTGCCATAACCGACTACAACCACCTCGTCCAATGCTTCTTCAGATGGCTCCAAAGAAACGAGAACCGGCGTGGAAAAAGAACGCACTTCGGTGCTCGTTTCTTGGTAGCCGATGAAATTAAATTGTAGCGTTATAGGTAGGGGCGCATTTGTTTTTATAGCAAAATTACCCATTGCGTCGGTTTGCGTACTTTCTTTTCCTCCCATAACACGTACAGTTACGCCGGGGAGAGTTTCTTTCGATCGCACATCACTTAGGGTGCCCTTTATTTCATGATGTTGTGCAGAAGCCATGTGGATGTGCACCCCAATAAAGAAAAGGATTAACAAAGCTTGTTTCGTCATAATTTTTGGTATTTGATTTATAGAAATTTTTGAAGGTATTCAATGAAAATTTTCCAATCGGAAGCGATGGTTCCGTGTCCGCCGATGTGCATATAATACCCGAGTGGTGAAAACGTAGATGCCGTGCTGCCGCCGATTGGAAAAGCTTTAAGCTTAGGATCCATGTTGTATAATTGATAAACCGGACTAGCGGCAACAGCGGCGAGATATTCACCTTTTGGATCCGACCAATAGTCTTTATCTCCCGTTTGAAGCAGGAGGGGTCTTGGCGCCATCAATGCAATCAGCTCATGGGCGTCTACCGGAGCACTTGCTGGGTTCTTAGCATATCGGTGACGATTTGGTGCAAACTGATAATGATAGCGGGATGTGTCCGTCATGTGCGAAATGCTTTCTCCATAGTCTCGTCGACTGAGCGCTGCCCCACCTTCTCCGGAGCAACTTGCAATCACCAGTTTGATGCGCGGGTCAGAAGCACCGGCCCATAGCACGGTCTTTCCTAGACGCGATACACCAAAAAGAGCGATGCGTTGACGGTCGATTTCGCGATCTGCCCGAAGGCAATCAATGATACGTTGTGTTCCCCATGCCCAAGCCGCAATAGCCCCCCAAGCACTTCCTTCAGCTGCGTTTTTATGGTTTTGGAAATAATGGCGGATACCTTCTTTTTGAACAGCCATTTTGTAATCGGGTTCAATATCACCATAATAGAAAGTCGCAAAGCCGATACCGGCGGCTAAAAGGCTGTCGAGTGGGACTTGTGGTTTCTGTGCTCGCGCCGGAAGCCGCTCACCCATTTTATTGTACACAAAAGAAGGTGCGATCATGGTGTCGGACACAGCTTGGTTGTTCGCTTGGAAGGCGATGTGTACAAGCATGGGAACTTTTCCTTTTACCTGTTTGGGGAGATAATAAAGAACCTTGACACACTGTTGTCTATCCGCTGTTAAATAAACGACTAGTTGCTTTCGGATAGCACGACCGGACTTTGCATTCCGATCTTCTTCGATCAACTGCCAGCTTGCTTGTTTGATGGCTTCTTCGGGAACTTTACCAAATTGCTCGCATTCGAAGAGCTTCCATAGCTCCTGTCGGCGCTTATGTTGCCATGTTTCTTTGTTTTCTACGATACCACCTGCATTAAAAGTCAATGGGTCGGGAAGTACGTATCGGCCCACCCGGGCTTCATCATAATTTACCGGAAAACCGGCAACGGTGTCTGTTAATTGGGTTTGTGCCTGTAAAGTTAAGACATAGCAAATCCCAAACAGCGTCATGGCTATTTTACGTTTCATGGATAGGGCGTATTTATGTTAAATGATAAATGGTGATTCTTTTATCGAGGAGGACCCTCTATTGGATGGGCTTCGCTTAATACACACCTGCATATTTCAAAACACTTAAGTAATGAAGTGTATACGTAGTTGAGGCTAGGTTTCTCTAATGACTTGCTTGACATAACTGGTTTATTTTCTGGTTTATATGTAGTGCAATTTCAATCCAATTGAGAATATGTGCTCAAGCAAGATAGAAAAATGGGCCTAATTAATTAGCTAATTAATCGGTAAAAAACTACGCAATCGATTCCAATATAGGGGAATAGCCGCCCTGTTGTAACGATAGCGCCTATACCAATCTATGGCGGCTTATCGCTTGCTGTCTTTCGGTTACGAAAATGATAGGTCTTTTGTTTTTGTTATAATCTTTGTTTACTTTTGATTTCGTAAATAAACAAAAATAAACGAAGATAAAATATGTCGGAAACGATACTGCCTCATCAACGGCGGGAAAAGATAATCGAGTTACTTAAAGAAGATGGTTTTGCCAAAGTGATCAATCTGGCAAAAATCTTCAAGGTAACGGAAGTTACGATTAGACAGGACTTGGAGAAGCTTGAAAAGGAGGGAGCACTTATTCGTGAGCACGGAGGCGCTTATTTGAAGAACATTGAGGATAAGGTGAGGACTTTATCATTGAGTAATCAAGATAATCTGGATAAAAAGGAAAAGATTGCCAGTAAATGTGTTGAATATATCGAAAGCGGAGACAGTATTATTCTTGACTCCGGTTCTACGACCACGGAGATTGCAAAAAAGTTAAAAGGTTTTAAAAACCTGACTGTCATTACGAATGCTTTAAACATAGCGATGATGTTGGGGACGGAACCGGGTATTGATTTAATTGTCACGGGAGGGGAGTTTAAACCACCTACTTTGTCGCTTACGGGGCAAAAGGCGGCTGATTTCTTTCAGGGTATTTATGTGCAGAAGCTCTTTCTGGCTACTGCCGGGCTATCACTAAAGGCTGGTTTAACCTACCCGAGCATCAGCGATATTGTGGTAAAAAAAGCAATGATCGATGCTGCGGAAACAACGTATTTAGTGGCGGATTCCACCAAAATCGGGAAAAGCTCTTTTGCAAGTCTTGGGGCCTTATCCTTAGTGGATTACGTTATTACAGATTCCGATATCCACGAGCGCGATAAGAAGCTCTTTGAAGAAAATGACATCGAAATTCTACTTGCCTAATGCATTACATAAAGACTAACTAAACTATAACATTAAAATATGAATAATAAGGGAACCTTGGGAGTGATCATTGGAAATCGTGATTTTTTTCCGGATAAACTGGTTTCAGAAGCGCGTCTCGAGCTTATTGAGCAATTCCAAAAATTAGGTATTAAGTATGTAATACTGGATGAACTTCAAACAAAATTAGGCGGGGTGGAAACCTTTAAAGATGCACAACGATGTGCTGAGCTATTTAGAAAGCATGCCGAAGAGATTGTCGGTGTGCTGGTTGTATTACCCAACTTTGGCGATGAACGGGGTGTAGCAGAAACCTTGAAATTGGCTGGACTTGATGTTCCTGTTCTGGTACAGGCTTATCCGGATGAGTTGCATAAACTGGATCTTGCAAGAAGACGGGATTCATGGTGCGGCAAGATTTCAGTATGTAATAACCTTTATCAGTATGGTATTAAATATACCCTTACCGATCAACATGTTTTACATCCCAAAGATCCCGTTTTTGCTCGAGAACTTCTTGATTTCTTGGCTGTCTGTCGTGTAGTGCAAGGGCTGAAGCGTTTACGGATCGGTGCGGTAGGTGCCCGACCAGGGGGCTTCAATACGGTTCGATATAGCGAGAAGCTTTTACAACGGCATGGTATTTCAGTCGTTACCGTTGATTTATCAGAAATCCTCGGTAGGGCAAATCGACTAAACAAAGAAGATACCTTGGTGAAGGCACATTTGGATAAGGTTAACGCTTATGCTTCTCGTGGCAAGACACCGGATGAGGCAATGATACAAATTGCCAAACTTGATGTAGTTCTTCATCAATTTATGGAAGAGCATGATTTGGATGCTACCGCTATCCAGTGTTGGACATCGCTCCAAACAAATTATGGTTGCAATGTATGCACCAGTATGAGTATGATGAGCGAAAATATGCTACCCAGCGCCTGTGAGGTAGATGTGACGGGCACATTAAGTATGTATGCCATGCAGTTGGCCTCGGCTTCACCAAGTGCATTGGTTGACTGGAATAATAACTATGCCGATGACGCCGATAAGTGCGTACTTTTTCATTGCGGTAACTGGGCAAAGTCATTCTTGCCGGCAATGGAAATCAGTAATGCACCGATTTTGGGAACTTCTGTTGGTGTAGAAAATACGTATGGGGCACTTGATGGTCGTACGCCTGCCTCACCTTTAACATATGGGCGCATTAGCACGGACGATCCGAAGGGAATTATTAAAGCTTATATCGGCGAAGGCTTGTTAACGGACGATCCCCTGAATACTTTTGGAAATCGTGCGGTAGCACAAATACCGGATTTGCAGGGGCTTATGCAGTATGTGTGTCGCAACGGTTTTGAACATCATGTAGTCATGAATGCCTCGAACACCGCCAGTATCCTAAAAGAAGCTTTAGGTAATTACATGGGATGGGAAATTTATCAGCATTGTCCCGAAATTAAATCATAACGATTATGGTAGCAAGTGAATTAATAGCGAAGTCAAAAGAATATCGACAAAAGATTTTAAAATACATTATCGGTGCAAAGGCCGGGCATACGGGGGGGAGCCTCTCCTGTATTGATATTTTAAATGTGCTTTATAATGTGGTGCTAAATGTTAGTCCCGATAATATAAGCTCGCCTGATCGGGATCGCTATATTCAAAGTAAAGGGCATTGTGTAGAAGCCTTATTCGTCGTATTGGCCGACAAGGGTTTTTTTCCGGAAGAAGAGTTGAATACACTCTGCCATTATCAGTCGCACTATATCGGGCATCCTACTCGAAAGGTAAACGGTGTGGAGCAAAATACGGGTGCCTTGGGGCATGGTTTGCCGATCAGTGTTGGCACGGCGCTAGCTGCAAAGATGGATAAAAAAAAATATCGGGTATTTACTTTATTGGGAGATGGCGAATTACCCGAAGGATCTAACTGGGAAGCGGCTCTGACCGCGGCACATTATAAGCTTGATAATCTGTGTGCTATTGTTGATAAGAATAGTTTACAAATTACGGGCCCAACAGCAGAGGTCTGTAATACCGATCCGGTAGACCTCAAATTCGAGAGTTTTGGCTGGGCTGTCAAACAAGTAGATGGGCATGATTTGCAGGCAGTAAAGGAGGCGCTCGAAAGCGTACCTTTTGAAGAAGGGAAGCCAAGTCTGCTTATTGCCCACACGATAAAAGGTAAAGGTGTAAGTTTTATGGAACACAATATTAGTTGGCATCACGGTGTACCAAATGCGGAACAATATGCGCAAGCGATAGCCGAACTAAATGCATAAAGATATGGGAAATGTATTAACAGACGAATTGCAGGCTACCAAACCGAATCTAGAGGTGTTTTCTGCTACCTTACAGAACCTGGCAGCTCAAGACCACGATGTAGTGGTTGTAACCAGTGATTCCAGAGGGTCGGGTAAGTTAGTACCCTTTGGTAAAAAATACCCGGCTCAAATGGTGGAGGTCGGTATCGCAGAACAGAACTTGGTTGGAATAGCAGCTGGTTTGGCTTCTACCGGTAAAAAAGCTTTCGCTGTTTCTCCGGCCTGTTTTCTTACTGCGCGTGCTTTGGAGCAAATAAAGAATGATGTGGCCTATTCTGATAATCCGGTAAGGCTTATTGGTATCAGTGCGGGGGTAAGCTATGGAGCACTGGGTTCAACGCATCACAGCTTACATGATTTTGCCGCGTTACGAGCTATTAATAATTTGATGATTCTGGCACCGGCAGATAATTATGAAACTGAGCAGGCAATTTTGCAAGCCTATAGGCTTGATCAGCCGATTTATTTGCGCTTCGGGAAGAAACCGATGCCCTTGCTGACCAATGAATCTTCCAATAGATTTAACTTGGGGAAAGCGCGGATTATTAAAAAGGGGCAAGATCTGGTTTTTATTGCTACCGGAGAGACCGTCTATCCTGCTTTAGCGGCCGCCCAGAGGTTGAAAAAGGAGCAGGGACTAGATATTGCCGTGGTGAGTATGCATACGATCAAGCCATTAGATACGGAGATATTGCAGTACTTTGCGACACATGCCGGCGCAATGGTGACGGTGGAAGAACACAGTGTAAACGGCGGACTGGGAGAGGCTTGTGCATCTTTTCTTCTGCAACATCACTATCGTAAACCTTTTAAGATCGTTGGGATACCGGACGAATATACGGTTACCGGTTCGCAGGTTGAAATTTTTAATCATTATGGTATTTCTGAAGCTGGTTTGACCAATACAGCTTTAACAATACTGGGCAAGATGATATAAGAAGCATCTTATACATCCATTTTATTCAAAACAACAAACCATTTTATGAACTACCTAAATGTATGGGCCATGCTATTGCTGCTCTGTTTGGGCTGCAGTAACAGAAATAAAGAGAACGAGGGCAAACAAGTTGCCATTGTAGTTTCTACGCTCAACAACCCATGGTTTGTCTTTCTGGCGGAATCGGCCGCGGAAAAGGCCCAAGCGTTGGGCTATACGGCCAAAATTTTTGATTCACAAAATAATACTGCTTTAGAGACGGACCATTTTGAAAATGCGATAGCAGCAGGTTTTGATGCTATTTTATTTAATCCAACCGACGCAGATGGCTCTGTTGTTAATGCAACGAAAGCAACGGACGCCAATATCCCGGTTTTCTGCATGGATCGTGAGATCAACTCGCGGACTGCAGCAACCTCACAGATTTTATCGGATTCCTATGCTGCTTGTGTACAGCTAGGGGAGTTATTTGCCAACGATTTGGAAAGGCACGGAGATTATGCGGAAATATTGGGAATTGTTTCGGACAATAATACCTGGAATCGCTCCAAGGGTTTTCACAGCGTGGTGGATAATTTTCCTGATTTGAAAATGGTAGCCCGGCAGAGCGCCGATTTTGATCGAAATAAAGCAATGGAAGTGATGGAATCGATTTTACAAGGACATCCGGATATTAAAGGTGTTTTTTGTGGAAATGATGCAATGGCAATGGGTGCTTATCAGGCAACGGTTGCCGCCGGGAAGCAAGATCAGATAAAAATTTATGGTTTTGATGGTGCAGAAGATGCAGTAAATGCCGTTAAAGAAGGACAAATACAAGCTACAGCCATGCAATTTCCTAAATTAATTGCGGAGAAGGCGGCGCAGCTTGCAGATGCCTATTTTAAAGGAGAACGTACGTTTCGGAAAAAGTTACCCATAGCGGTAGACGTGGTAACTCAAAAAAATATCGATCAATATATTGCTTATGGCAAGAAAAACTAAGTAATGATGAAGCGCGGTCTTAAATATGTTTTCATAGTACTCATGGGTGCCCTATTAATCTATCATTCGATATACTTCAAAAGCCTTCGAGCTGTTAAAGCAAGTTCAGAAGGTCTTGATATGGACAGTTATGCAAAGAATTACCTATTTAAATTGATCCCTCAGTATGAAGCTGATTTTATTGATATCAACTTCTTGCGTACAGCCATCGACGAAAATGCTTCAAAAGCTTTTGCAAACTATGCTCATGCTGCAAGCGATGGGGATTTCCGTTATTTCATGGTAAGAGGTACTGGATTGATTACGCAAAAGGATTCGGATTATGTTTGGAGCCAAGATTCCCAACAACAGCGCTATAAATTAGCAACAAACTATATATACGGAACCGCAGCAAGAGATGCTGCGGGTTTGATCGTCGTGGATTCTTTTGACAATACGATGGTGTTTAATGAGCTTTCTGAAAAGATCAATGAGCTGATTCGGAAAGAAGTAGTACCTGCCTCAGCGAAGTTGGCCACAGGTGATAGCGTCCAATTTACAGGAGCGCTCGGTTTAAGTATGAAGGCCCCGAAGCTGAGCGAAGCGACCATCATTCCTTTACATTTGGAGCGACTTCAACACAAAAAAGAGTAGTGTATGTTAGAGACGATTAATATCACAAAGAAATTTGCTGGTGTAACAGCGCTCAACAAGGTCAATTTGAAATTGATGCCGGGAAAAGTAACAGCACTCATTGGTGAAAACGGTGCAGGAAAATCAACACTTATGAAGATACTCTCCGGTGTTTACACGACCTATGAAGGGCAGGTTGTATATAAGGGACGTGAGATGCATTTTGCAAATCCGAAGGACGCACAAAATAGTGGTATTGCCATCATTCACCAAGAGCTTAATTTAATTCCTGATCTTTCGATTTTCGAAAACATCTACTTAGGTCGGGAGCTGATAGATACCTGGGGGTTTGTGGATAGGAAAGCAATGCGTAAACAAGTGCAACTTTTACTGGAACGATTGAAGCTTGATCTTAAGGTAGACTGTCTTGTACGTAATTTAAAGGTCGGGCAACAACAGGTGGTAGAGATCGCTAAAGCGTTACTGACAGATGCCGATGTGCTAATTATGGATGAACCAACTTCAGCGATAAGTGAACAGGAAGTGGAAGTACTTTTCGACATTATCGAAAGACTCCGAAGTGAAGGTAAAACCATCGTATATATATCGCATAAACTAGACGAATTGTTCAAAATAGCGGATGCTTATGTTGTATTACGGGATGGCTGTGTGATTGAAAGTGGTGAATTACGCGATGTAAATCAGGATGTACTCATTAATAAAATGGTTGGCAGGGAAATTCAATTACTGAATGTAGGGACTAGGGTCGTTGCAGAGGAGGTGTTATTAAGGGTTGATAAATTACAGCTGCGTGATGTTCATGCAAAACAGCGTTTTGTTGTCGATAATGTTTCTTTTCAGGTTCGTCGAGGAGAAATTCTAGGGCTTTTTGGTTTGATGGGGGCCGGCAGGACCGAATTGTTGGAGACCATTGTAGGGATGCATGATACGCGTAAAAGTGGAGATATCGAACTGGAAGGGAAGTTGCTTCGTTTAAAATCTCCTCAACAAGCTATTGAGGCAGGAATTGTTTTAGTACCCGAAGATCGAAAGAAAAATGGATTGGTTTTAGGCCTCGATATTAAAACGAATGTCAGCCTTAGTCGACTGGGGGAGGTAAGTGAATTTGGGTTTATCAATAAGAAGAAAAATATAAACTTAGCACAGCATTATGTTGATTCTTTAAAAATCAAATGTGCTTCACTTACCCAGCAAACAAAAAATCTCAGTGGTGGAAATCAACAAAAAGTAGTGCTGGCCCGGTGTCTTGTCACCAAACCGCGAGTGCTGTTATTGGATGAGCCGACAAGGGGTATTGATCCGCATGCAAAAAACGAAATATATAAACTAATTCTAAGTTTAGCAGAACAGGGAATGGCCATTGTGGTTGTTTCCTCCGAGCTGCCGGAAATTCTGAGCTTATCAGATCGTGTAATGGTGATGAGCGAAGGGCGCTTAACGGCTACTTTTCAGGCCGAAGAAGCTAATGAGGATAAGGTATTGAAGGCGGCTATTCCGAAAACTATATAATAAATAAGAGAAAAATGATTCAACAGCGTTTCAAAATCGCCAAATTTCAATCGCTTATTGCACTAATCTTAATGTGTGTGATACTGTCTTTCCTTTCTGATAAATTCCTTACTTCTGCCAATGGATGGAATGTGCTACGGCAGATTTCGGTTAATATTTGTATTTCTGTAGGAATGACTTTGATCATTTTAACGGCTGGTATCGACCTCTCCGTGGGTTCGGTTTTAGCGTTCAGCGGTGCAATTGTTGCCGGTTTACTGAAGTTTGGAATCGCAATACCCACGTATGATTTATATATAGGATTTACCCTTTTAGGTGGTTTACTGGCAGGTTTATTGGTGGGAGCAGCTTTAGGAGCCTTTAATGGTCTGGTCATTACGAAATTCAAAGTGCCTCCCTTTGTAGCAACCTTGGCGATGTTGACCATTGCGAGAGGCTTTACCATGCTTTGGACAAAGGGATATCCGATTTCTTCTTTGGGTAAGGAATTCGCCTACATTGGTACGGGATGGTTTTTGGGTATGCCGGTACTTGTTTGGATTGCCGCCTTGATTGTGATAGCCGCTATCATCCTGACGAATCGAACAGCCTTTGGAAAATATATTTATGCCATTGGCGGTAACGAAAGTGCGGCGAAATTGTCGGGTATCAACATTGATCGCGTAAAGATTTGGGTTTATACGTTGGCTGGAATTTTAGCTGCGATCGGAGGTATTATGGTGACTTCACGCCTTAATTCTGCGCAGCCGAACGCAGGTTTAAGTTATGAACTCGATTCCATTGCAGCCGTTGTCATTGGTGGCACTTCACTCTCCGGAGGGAGGGGAACGATCGGTGGGACCGTTTTAGGTGCGATGATTATTGGTGTATTAAATAATGGTTTAGTGTTAATGGATGTTTCACCCTTTTGGCAGCAGGTGGTAAAAGGCGGAGTCATCCTTTTAGCTGTTATGATTGACAAGGCAAATCATAAAGAAGAGTAATACGATGGCAAATGCTTACATTTTAGCGATTGATCAGGGTACCAGCGGTACCAAGTCGCTTATATTTGATAGTGAGGGAACGATCTGTGCAGAAGCAACAATTTCGTTAAAAACCCGTTATTTTGGTGACGGATTTGTGGAGCAGGATCCTGAAGATATTTATCAGAATGTTTTGCAATCCGTTCAAACCTGTTTGAAACAGTATCAAGCAACCGGCGCGTCATTATCCGATCTTGTTTCCTGTGGTATTTCCAATCAGCGTGAAACTTTTCTGCTATGGGATGAAGCGGGTTCGCCTTTGTGCAATGCCATCGTATGGCAATGTAAACGATCCACCAATGTCTGTGTTGATATGGAAAGTCGTGGCTTGGCAGAAGTTGTACACGATAAAACAGGTTTGTTTATCGATCCCTATTTTTCAGGTACGAAATTGGTTTGGTTATATCAAAATAATCCTGAAATTCGTCAGGCGATCAAGACAGGACAAGCCTATTTTGGAACCGTGGACACATGGCTGCTTTATCGTTTGACACAAGGTGAATCTTATTTGACCGATTATACCAATGCCTCGCGTACACTTTTATTTAACTTGGATACTTTAAGCTGGGACACCGAGTTGATCGCTCTTTTTGATTTGACGGGCATTCGATTACCGGAAGTAAAACCTTCGTCCTATGCCTTTGGCGCAAGTCATTTTGAAGGATTGCTTAGGCAGGCATTGCCTATCAATGCGCTCATCGGTGATTCGCACGCCGCCGCCTTTGGGGAGGCTTGTATCTATCCCGGCACGGCAAAGGCCACGTTGGGTACGGGGTGTTCCATTTTATTTAATGTAGGAGCCCAACGTAAAAACTCGAAATCCGGTATGGTCTCGACTATTTGTTGGAGTACTGAAGATCGGATTGATTATGCATTGGAAGGTATTATCGTATCTTGTGCTTCACCATTAGCTTGGTTAAAAACAGAACTTGGTTTGCTCTCCGATTTTGCGGAGGCAGAGGCTATGGCAACAGCTGTAAGTGATAACAACGGTGTTTATTTAATACCGGCTTTTAGTGGTTTAGGTGCGCCTTATTGGGATATGAACAGAAAAGCTTCCCTCGAGGGGCTCACGTTTGCGAGCAACAAAAATCATATTGTGCGCGCAGCTTTAGAGTCCATTGCCTACCAGATTCAAGATGTTTTGTTGGCCATGAACAGCGACACCGGTATTCATATTCAAGAGTTAATGGTGAACGGAGGTGCCAGTGGCAATGCCTTTGTTACGCAATTCTTGAGCGATTTACTGCATGCTAAGGTCATGAGGAACGAGAACAAAAATGTATCGGCTTTTGGCGCTGGTTTCCTGGCTGGGTTTAAGTCGGGTATATTTACTGATATAAGCCATATTCAATCGCTCTATGATCGATATCTTGTTGCAAAAACAGCGCAGGTAAGCAAAGTTGCGGAGGCTTATCGTGGTTGGCAGCGACTTATGAGTGCGTATTCTGTCTAGTTCGTGATTCGCTTTGTCCGGTTCACCCCATTCATTCTTCGCGTCGGTATTGGCATTGCCTACTTTTGATCTATATCAAAAATATGGGTTATGAATACATTCAAGATAATTGCTTCCGCAGCGAGTCTGGCTGTTCTGCTGGTAACAACTGCTGCCTTTATCGATTTCGGGTACGACACGGAAATCAAAAAAATACAATCACCTACAAGTGAAGGTCTTGCTGTCGTTGAGTTGTTTACTTCTGAAGGTTGTTCAAGTTGTCCACCGGCTGACGAATTGATGGGAAGGATACAGGCTGAAAACAAGAACAAAGAATTGTACATGCTGGCTTTTCATGTAGATTATTGGGACCATCAAGGATGGAAAGATCGATTTAGCGATCATGATTTTTCACTTAGGCAAAGACAATATGCGGATTGGATGAATCTTCAAACAGTTTACACTCCACAGGTAATTGTAAATGGATCAGTTCAAATGATCGGTTCAGAAACTGGTTCAGTATTAAAAGCAATCAACCAACAACTAGCGGAAGAAAGGTCGTCATCCCTTCATTTGAATTGCGCCATTGAAGATGATAAAGCAGTTGTGCATTATGAAGGGGTAGCTGACCAGCAAAATGCAGAATTGGTATTGGCCCTTGTCCAAGAATCAACGGCAAGTAAGGTAAAAGCGGGAGAAAATGCCGGTAGAAACCTGTCCCATGTACAAGTGGTAAGAAAACTAACACGTAAAAGCTTGAGTGGGAAAAAGGAAGTGATACTTTATCTTCCCGATGATTTCAATCAACAAGGATGGGAGCTGATTGGGTTTGTGCAAAACCTCCAAAATGGCCATATCTCGCAAGCAGCACGTTTTGACTTCGATGCGAAATGAAAAAGGGTTAACCCTTAAAAAAAGTAAAAAACAAGGCAGACCGTTTCTTTAAAAAAACGGTCTCCTTGTTTTTGAATCTCTCTAAAAATAAACTCAACTTAGATTGCCAATGTATCTACGGCCTTTTCAAAAGCATTTTCTTGTATTCCCGGAATAGCAACACCCTCGACACGATAGGTGGAGATGTCATTCATACCAATAAAACTGAGTACTTTAGTAAGATAAGGTTCTGTAAAATCAAAAGACTGCATGGGCCCTTCAGCATATATACCTCCAGAAGAAATGGCTAAATAAACTTTCTTGTTTTTTAGTAATCCTTCCGGCCCCTCCGCGCCATATTTGAAGGTAACACCTGCACGCATCACATGGTCTAACCAGGCTTTTAGCGTGGAGTGTATTCCGAAATTGTACATAGGGGCTCCTATAATGATGATATCTGCGTCTTGCAACTCGGCGATAGCCTCATCTGAATGTTTGATTGCAGTCGCTTGCGCTTCTGTTCGTTTTGAAGCTTCAGTCATAAAAGCATGGAGATGAGCCTCTTCTAAATGCGGGAAGTTCGTTTCTGTTAAGTTATGCACCTTCACTGCACTTCCGGGATACTTAACCAGCAGTCTGGCCACAATTTCATTACCAAGCTTGATGCTGAATGAGTCCTTACCTCGTGGGCTGGATATGATATGTAGTATATTCATTTTTTTGATTTTTTTTTCAAAAGTAGGAACTCCTACTTTCAAAAAGATATGACTATACAAAAGGATAGTGCTATCCTTTTGTATAGTAGCAAGTGTTACCTTTGCTTTATGATGAAAATAACTTGTACCAAGGAGACCTGCACGGAAAACATTCAGGCCGTCCGAGATGCTTTATATGTGCTGAATGGAAAATGGAAATTGTTGGTGATTATTGCCTTATCGGAAGGTGCTACACGCTTTACAGAAATTGAAAAATCGATTGGTGAGATTACACCCAAGGTGCTTTCAAAGGAACTGAGAGAGCTGGAATTGAATGAATTTATAGAAAGAAAAGTGTTGAATACCGTTCCTGTTCAGATTCACTATGAACTTACATCTCATAGCGATTCATTGAAAGAGGTTATCGCTTCCCTGGCTATTTGGGGCAAACAGCACAGGGAATATATACTGGCCAAAAGAAAACGTGCACAATCAAAAAAAGATACCGAAGAAGTAGATGTTTAGGGCAGTATGGCTGGGCGGTGTTCAATAATATAGTGTATGCGTTCAAGCTTGTTAAGAGACTTCCCTTTTACGGGCATGGGTTTTCCTTGTTTAAGCTCATAAGTTATCGTTACCTTGCCCGCCTGTGATCGTTGGGTTGTAATATGTTCGACACACAGTAATTCCCCATTGATATCACTGCCATCATACAATGGATTACCTTCGTATTTCCAGGTTACGAAACTGTATTCTTCCCCCGCTGTATGCCCGGTGCTTTCTGTTAAAGCCTGTTGATAAGATTGCGAATTACCATATAAAATTGACATGGTTCCGAGTTGTCTGTTAACCGATGAAGTAATAACTTTCAGTCCCGCAGGGTCAAAAACGATTCGACTAAATTGCTCGCTGGTTTTTTCAGGTATGCAGCTTATTTGAAAAAGGAACAATGATGTTAAGATATACATGTTTACTGGTTTCATATTCCAATGATTAAGGGGTAGCGGATTTGTTTTTAGTGGAACATTAAATAAATAGCCGGTTTTTTCTGCTAATTGACGGTGGCAACTAATGCACGATTCTTTGGCAAAGGATGCCGTTTTACCCGTGGGTATGCGTGTTTCCGTAGAGAATTTAGCAAAACCCCAACCTTCTGTATCCTTAAATTTTTTAGTATCTTTTACCATAAATTGTACATTTTGGAACTTTCCGGGACGTAATTCACCATATTCATTCTCTACTTGTTCCCAAACGGCTTTAACGACCGTGGCACCATCTGGCCAAGGGTGGAAATTTTCTTCTTGGATTGCTTTGACGGCAATGTCATTTCCGTAAATAATGCGCATGGAATGATCGAAGAGTGTACTCAGATAATGACTTTCCAATTTTTGAAGGCATCTGAATAAGGGATACCATTGGGCGAAATGGGAAGATTTTGTAGGGATAGCTGTTTCTTTTTCCAGGTGTCGAAGGCTGCATTTGCTGCTTGCTGCCGCATCGTATCAGAAACGATTTGATGGTCTGCTAAACTACGTACATAGCGTTCTACAGTAGTAATATCAGCAGCCGTAATACGAGCATTGGGGTGGGTGAGGGCATAAGGTTTCAACGGCATTTTTCTTGCCTTCATCATATTGAGAATAGCCCACAGTTTTCCCTCTTTCTCGGCAGTTGAAAGATGCTCCCAATCCGAAAAATTCATAACCTCACGTGCCCGCTGAACGTCTTTTTTAATCTTCCACGATAAGATAGGAAGGCGATCGTACCATTGAAATTTGGTTTCATTGGAATGACAGTCAAAGCAAGCGCGTTTGAAAATTTTGGTTAACGCTGCTTGTCCGTCAGTCGTTTCGGTTATAGCGACGGGTCCGATCGGCTGCTGTGGAGACATGATCACTCCGGTGAAATATACAAAAGCACCGCATACGCTCAATAACATCATTTTCTTAAGGGCCGGTTTTTTTAGTTTGATCATCATATTATTTCTATTCATAGTTACGTGCAATTGGTTCTGGAAGAAAATAGCCTAAATCGTTACAAGGGATTAATTCGACCGCGCCGCGTAAAATGAACTTACCCGGTAAGGTGAGCTGTTGCTGATAAAGATTGGGTTTCTCCGTTAGGTGGTTGGTTCGCGCTTGAATTTGGTAAGGATTGCTCATCGATATGCGCTGACTGTACCGTTCGTTTGTTGAGTCCTTTAGCGAGGGGAAATAGACAAAATCTTTATCGCTCGCCCATAGGTTTGTTGCTGTTGGGAATGGAATCCAGTTCTTTAATGAACTAGACTGAAAAGTGCTATTACCTCGGTCAGCAGTATAGTCCCACCGA
The DNA here is from genome assembly GCF_036959255.1 of Olivibacter sp. CPCC 100613. Lineage (NCBI taxonomy): Bacteria > Pseudomonadati > Bacteroidota > Sphingobacteriia > Sphingobacteriales > Sphingobacteriaceae > Olivibacter > Olivibacter sp. CPCC 100613. Next base: position 158,430 of record NZ_JAWMTI010000006.1, on the reverse strand, counting down.
AATTTCATTTTAGAAGGTAACGATTGTGCCTCTGCGGAAATCAATAAGGTGAAAAGCACGATAAAAGCGTGTATTGTTTTCATTTTGCTATGTATTAACTGTCCAAAGATGAAGGCTTCAACCTAGGATACAGCATATGAAGATGTCGAGTTAGGCAAATTTGATCGTGAAGACGGCAATTTGAATAGGTTAGCGAAGGAAACCACCACATGTCGCATAGACTATTTGATAAAGTAGATAGCCTAATTCACGGCCTAAGTCGCCTGATTGGAGAAAAAAGCGGCGTGTATACTGACAAATATTAAATACATTTACATCGCTCCGAAAAATAAGGTGACCAATTGAGGTTTTTGTCGCATGGAAAAAACGAATACTTTTCGCATCCCAACCAAGATTATTTGGTTAAGTTCTCTTTTTTTAGGGTTGTTGACTGCCATTCCGAAGATGGCTGAACATCATTTTCACTTTTATGAAGCACTGGTCGATTCGTCTGTGACAGCATTGTTTGCGTTGATTATCTGGTATTATAATATTTATACCTTACCGGCCTATACCACTAAAAGTAACGCGTCCGGCTTTTCTACTTGGCGATTATTTAAAGGTCTGTTATTCGGCTTGGTGTTAATGTTTTTGCTTGCCTGTATACAACAATATTTGTTGTCGCATTTGCCTTTTGGTCCAGTCATGTTGATGTTTGAGGTACGGGGTGTTTTAATCAGCGTTGCATTTTATATGTTTATTCATCTAATGTACCAGAGCTTTTTAAATCAACAAGTTAGTATGGAATTGGAACGAACACAAGCACATAATCTCGCTGCACAGTACGAGCTTCTCAAGCAGCAAGTTAATCCCCATTTTCTTTTTAATAGCTTAAATACATTGAAATATATGGTGGAAAGTGGTGACACCCATGCGGTACCCTTTATTTTGAAGTTAGCTGACTTTTATCGGTTTACCTTGGAAAGCAGGAAATCGGATTTAATAAGTTTAGCCGATGAGCTGGAGATTCTCCATGCTTACCTGTATTTACAGAAGGCACGATTTGAGGAGGGAATTCGTTTTACAAATCGGATAGCGGCAAAGCATAAAACGTCTTTTGTGCCCCCATTTACCTTACAGTTATTGGTAGAGAATTGCATCAAGCATAACATCATTTCCCTGGAAAAGCCTTTGACCCTCGCCTTGTACTCGGAGGAGAATTATATTGTGCTTACCAACAATTTACAGAAGAAAGCTGTGTCGGAGTCCTCAACAGGGCTCGGTTTAGAGAATATTAATCAACGCTACATCCATTTAGCGGGTAAGGAAATCATTATTACCATAGAAGGTGGTCTATTTACCGTAAAATTACCTATTATTTATGAACATAATTATCGTTGAAGACGAGCTGAAAGCAGCCAAATCGCTTGCTACTTTAATAAATAAATTGAAACCGGAAGCTAAGATAATAAGCCAGTTGCAAAGTGTTGAACGTGCGGTTAACTATCTTTCTAATCATGGTATGCCAGATCTACTTTTCATGGATGTCCAATTATCTGACGGTATCTGTTTCGAAATATTCGGTCAAGTGAAAATTAGCTGTCCGGTTATTTTTTGTACGGCCTATGGCGAATATGCCATGGAAGCTATTAAAGCGAATGGCATTGATTATCTGTTAAAACCTTTTGCCGAAGCAGATCTTGAAATGGCGTTTGAGAAGGTTATGAGCTTGAAAAATTTCTTTCAGCAGCATGCAAGCAGTGATGTAGATCAGCTGTTAAAAAGAATCGGACTTACGGAATGGAAAAGTAGTTTCCTGGTTTTTAAGAACAATAAATATCAGACTGTACAGACGGATCAAATTGCTTTTATCTATATAAGTTATAATATGGCTTCCATCGTCACTTTTAAAGAAGAAGCGTATGTAATCAACCAGTCGCTGGATCAGGTTCAACAACAATTATCACCCCGTCAGTTCTATCGACTGAATCGGCAGTATCTGATAAACTTCAGTGCGATAAAAGAAGTAGAGCATTATTTTGCGCGAAAATTATTTGTACGGCTACTCGTTGCAACGCCGGATAAATTACTGATCGGGAAGGAAAAAACGACGAACTTTCTGCACTGGTTAGAAGACAGGTAACCTTATCATCGGTTTTTACGCATTACCATACGTTTAACAAAGTAAAGCAGTAAAAGAGATACGCAGCTAACGGCGGCGACTACAAGGCCCACATAATTGTAACCTTCCAGTACGCTATCTTTGTCCATCTGACTCACTAACATGCCTGCTATGGTGGCGCCAATACCACCAGCTATTTGTTGGAGTGACGCGTTTATACTCATAAAGGCACCACGGTCCTTTTGTTCGGGTACAGCACTAATAAGCGCCGTAGATGGTACCATACGACCTATTACCGTGCTGGTGATCAGTACATTGAAAATGAGTACTGCCCAAAATGGAGTTGGACCAAGTTGGGTATAAAAGATACTCATGCACATGAGCCCTATACTCGCTATGGCAAACAACTTATATTTGTCGATTTTATCACTCAATTTTCCTAGAGAGGGCATCATTACCAATGAAAAGCAGCCGGAAACCATAAATAGAACAGGAAGTTGTTCATGTGATACACCAAGGTTGTTTACGGCAAATACGGTAGCATAAGGCATTAGCATGAAACCTCCCACTGATAACAGTGCAGTGGTCGACATTCCGATGCGATAATCGCCATTGGCAATGGTGCGATAAAGATGTACGAATGAGTTTTCCTTGCTTTGTAAAGCTAAATGCTCCGTAACCGGGCGCAGCCAGCAAGCAATCGCAATCAGAATCAGTACGGCCAATATCGCGATCATAAAGAAGGGCATCTCCCAACCCCATTTATTCGCGATGAACAAGCCTATCGGAATACCTAATACTTGACTGGCACCAAAACCCATTTGCACGACACCCATGACACGACCACGTTTTTCCAAGGTAAAAAGATCGGTAATAATAGCCATCGAAATAGCCCCAATGACACCACCAAAAAGGCCCGTTATAATACGTGCAGCCACCAGGGTGAAAAGTGTATTCGCCAGACCACAGAGGAGTGTTCCGATGATGAAACCTACATAGAAAAACAGCAATAATTTTTTGCGATCATACCTGTCTGCAAAGCCTGCCGTTAGCAACCCTGATGCACCGGCACTAAAGGCATAGGCAGATACAGCCAATGCAAAAGAATTTGCACGAATATCCATCGCTTTGATTAATATATCGCCTAAGGGCGACATAACCATGAAGTCGAGTATGACTGTGAATTGGGTAAATGCCAGTATTAAAATTACTAATTGCTCGTAAGGTGTAAAAAGTGCTTTTTTTTGGGGTTGCATTGGCTTCAGCTTAATATTTTGTATTCAAAATCGCATCTATGTACCAATTCCATGATCTCCTTGGCGAAAAGAGTAAAGCGCACTACTCGTTAGGCAAAGTCCTCTCGTATGAAGCACATAAGGGCCATAAATATAAATGAATATTCATTTACTTATAAATTTATTTCATTTTTTACTAGTCGAAGTTTTGAGGTCGTAATAGGAGGGCGTGTAAGGAAAAATTAAAAAGACGGCGCATATGGTGAGGACCAACATGCGCCGTCTTGATTAATCTATTAGTTGTAGCCTGGGTTTTGTGGGAAACTTGACGCTCCTCCATCCGTTCTATCGATCTGATCCTGAGGGATAGGACGTAGAACATGATAATCTTTTATATTTTTTCCACCATCCGGATTGTAGGCCTGTACGCGTGTCACCAATTGATGCGTTCTTACTAAATCATACCAGCGAAGTTGCTCCCCGAGCAATTCTCTACCACGTTCTTCTAGTATGAAATCGATGTTCATATCGGCCGCTGTAATTAACATGGCTTGACGGTGGGTAGCATCTTGGGTTTCGTCGATACCCGTATAAGCAGCCCTTGCTCTTACCATATTCATATACGTGACCGCCTTATCCATATCCCCACTGTACATAAACGCTTCTGCAGCAATCAGGCATGTTTCGGCAAGACGAAATGCCAGAAAATCGCGTGACCCAAACTCATAATTGATATCGGGACGTTCAGGGTCTAAAAATTTAATCAAGGTTGGGTACAGCTTTTTGGTATAAGACTGCGGCTCGATGACCATAAAATTCTTAGCGGCCTTTACTGCGGGATCTAATTGATAACCAGGCAACCAAATAGCTGTGTCACCTAAGGCATAGGTTACTTCCTTTCCATTCACGTTATACGTTCCCGGTTTACTGCAATAAAATACATCTTTGAAACTTTTTTTATAGCGCGTGTCATTTTCGCGATCCGCAAATAAGACATCGAGCGTATAATTAGTAGGCATAAAGCGCTTCCAAGGTTGCCCGTCCTGTATATTTCTGTTCATTCCAGGTAACACATCATATTCCATTAAGAAGTACCGATGTGCTGAATTCCCTGTTCCGTCAGCATCGGCATCGGCTCCGTTGGTGATGGCATTTTTGGTATATTGAACAGCCCATATCACTTCATCATTGCGTTCACCCGCACCTTGCTCAAAAACCGAAGCGAAGTCATCCAACAAGCGGAAGTTATAACCGGTGATTACTTGTTCGGCCAGTGTTGCAGCGTCTTGGTAATCGCTGCCCTTTGCAGCTTCTGAAGTCGCTCTTGTCAATAACACCCGTGCCAATAGATGTTCAGCAGCAGGTTTGGTAGCTCGGCCATAATCTGATTGTTCAGCTGGCAGGTGTTGTATAGCCGTCCTTAAATCATCTTCAATTAACTGATAAATATCCGTAATGGGTGCACGGGAAGCAGTGCTGGTGGCTTCTTTGGTTTCACTTGTTGTAAGATGAACCGAGCCGTATTGCTGTACCAGGGTGAAATAATAATAGGCTCTTAAGAACTGAGCCTCACTTTTACGAATGTTGCGCTGCTCTTCTACCATATCGGTGATACCATCTGCACGATCAATAACCGCGTTACAGGTATTAATTCCAACATATAGACTGTTCCATAAATCACGCACATAAGCTGTTCTGGGATCAAATTGGGATGTGTATTCATTAACAAATTTATACGATCCGTCCGAGCCCATGGTATAGGTATCTGTCCCGAAAACGGTCATTGTCATACCCAGTTCATTGGCATGAAAAGTTCGAAGCGTAGAATAAGCAGCTTTGACACCGTCTTCAAAACCTTCCGGTGTAGACATGTACTCATCATTTACCTGCGAGTGAATTTCTTCATCTAGTAAACGCTTGCAAGAACTAAAAAAAGCAAACGTAAGGATAGATAATATCAATATTGTTCTCATTGTTATTAAAATTTAACGTTTAAACCAAATAACCAAGTACGAGTTGGAGGTGTATTAACAGGCAGATTTTCCGCATCTGCGTTAAAGTCTATTCCCTCCGGGTCAACACCTTGGTGTTTGTTTACATAAGAAGAAATGATAAGCGGCTGTTGTGCGCTTACATAAAACCGTAATGATTCGGCACCGATTTTAGACGCCCATTTTTTTGGGAAGTTATAACCTAAATTAATATTTCTAATTTTGAGAAAAGAACCACTAAAGTAAGCCATACTTGTATTGTAAACAGGGCGTTCCTGATTTTGGTTGGGCCTTGGATACGCATTCGTTGGGTTATTGGGTGTCCAATAATCAACATTTAAGTTATTATACCGACCAAACAAGGTGTTGTGTACTTCATGAAACGTACTGTAAATCATGTTGCCAAAATTGAAATAAAGGAAAACGGATAAGTCAAATCCATGATACGCAAAACGATTGGTTAAGCCACCGGTAAGCGTAGGTCTGTTGTTCCCTAAAATGACGCGATCGGAATCATTAATTACGCCATCTCCATTTTGATCCTTCACTTTTATTTCACCGGGTACACGACCATAGCTGGCTGCCTCATCCACTTCGTTGCTTTGCCAAATGCCAATTTTTTCGAAGTCATAATATACCTGTATCGGATGGCCAATAAACCAACGATTTCCCACATCATCTTGTTTTCCACCGTATAATTCTGTGATGCTCTCTTTGTTGGTGGCAAGATTAAGATCAGTATTCCAACTAAAACCGTTTTCGTCTTTTGGTTTGATATTGACAGAGGATAAGCTAAACTCAAAACCAACATTCTTTGTCGAACCCACATTTTCCATAATAGATCCATAACCCGAAGTGAAAGGAAGCTGTCGTTCCATTAATAAATCACGTGTTTGCTGCGTATAGAATTCAGCCGCTCCAGATAATCGACCACCTAAGATGGCGTAATCTAAACCGATATTAAACTGGCGAGTTGTTTCCCATTTTAAGTTATCATTTCGTAGTTGATTCGGTCTGAACCCGAAGCCGGCCGCTTCATCAAAGGCGTAGGTGGTACGTTGCAAGAGCCCCTGTGTACCGTAAGGGTCAATTCCGGTATTACCCGTTTCACCATAGGAAGCCCTTAATTTTAATAAATCAAAGATCTTATTGCCTTCCATAAAAGATTCATTATTGATATTCCAGCCGAGCGCCATAGAAGGGAAGAATCCATAGCGATGGTTTCTTCCAAAACGCGAAGAACCGTCAATCCGAGCGGTTACAGTAGCAAGAAATCGGTCATCAAAAACGTAATTGACACGTCCCATGTACGAGATGATATTCCATCGTTGAAAATCACTTCCTGTACCTAGAATTTCTTCTGCAGCACCAAAATTAAAATACTGCATTTCTTCAACAGGAATACCTCTTACGCTAATATTGCTAGCCTCTTGTTGCCGTTGCTGCAAACCAAATAATCCAGTGACTTCCAATGCATGCTTTTCTGCAAATGTTTTGTTGTATTTTAAAATGTTTTCCAAGGTATAATTGAATACAAAATCCTCCTCTCCTTGTGCAGCAGCAGTACCCCCTAAGCGAGCATTTGTATATTTACCTTGAAAGTTACCGATTCGATTCTGGATTAAATCGGGGCCAAAATTGAGGCGATAAGTCAACCCTTCGGCCAAGGTGGCTTCCCCGTAGATGCTGCTAAACAAACGCATACGTTTATTTTTATTGAGGAGGGCTCCTTTTACTAGTTCACTTAAAGGGTTGCTTCGTAAACCATCGGTTGTTGGAAGAAAAATAAGATTCCCTTGTTCATCGTAAGGGACACCTAAAGGGTTTTCTAATAGGGTATCATCGTAGGGATTTAGATCTTTACCGTTGGTAATACTATAGTTACCTAACATAGAAGCTCCGATGCGAATCCGATCACTGATATTATGATCCACATTTATACGCATGGCATAGCGATTGAAATCCTGTATAGGGATAATGCCTTTATCTTTCATGTAATTAAAACTTACATTGAAACGTGTTTTATCGGATCCGCCCAGCACACTCAAGGAGTGATTCATGCTATGTCCGGTTTGCAACATGAGATCTTGGTAATTTGTACTTCGACCTTGGGCAATGGAAGCAAGCTCAACGGCATCGAATAAGCCAGGTGTATTTTGATCAGCGTTTGGGTCACTATCATCGTAATTTCCCGTTGCTCTCCGTGATTCACGTTTAAATTCCGCAAACTGTTGACCATTCATCATTTCGATTTCCTTATAGACATTGGAGAAACCGAACCAGTTATCGTACGTTACATTCGTTTTATTGGGTGTGCCTCTTTTTGTGGTTACAATGATGACACCGTTTGCTCCTCGTGAACCATAAATTGCAGTAGCAGAGGCATCTTTTAATACCTCCATGGAAGCGATATCCTGTGGAGGAAAATCTTCCAGTCCGCCGGTAATCGGGATTCCATCAATGACATAGAGTGGATCATTTCCAGCTGAAAAAGATCGGTTTCCACGAATACGGACGGTAGCAGCACCTCCCGGTTTATTACTTGTGTTCGTTACTAAGACCCCCGCGGCGCGCCCTTGCAAAGCCTGTGATGCTTGTGCTACAGGTACTTCGGCAATAGATTGTGCACTGACAGAGGAAACCGCCCCGGTTACATCTTGCTTACGCTGACTACCATACCCAACGACCACAACTTCGTCCAATGCAGTATCGTCATCTGGTTTTAGGGTAATTATAATTTGTTCTGTCTGTCCGGAACGAAGCATTTGTTCGGCAGGCTCATAACCGATAAAAGAAACGACTAGCACATCAGATGCTGCACTGGATTGAATCACAAACGCACCATTTTCATTCGTAGAAACTTTTTTGGTGGTTCCTTTGATGGCAACAGTGGCGCCGGGGAGAGGTTGCTTGTTTTCATCTACTACGCGCCCTTTGATTTCTCGTTCCTGAAATTCTTTCAAAAGGCTTGGCATTCCCGGGTTATTGACCACTGCCACTGCAGTTGACAATAACCCAGGTGAATAAAGCAAGGACAAGAGTAATACGCCTCGCTTCAGCTGTGTTTTAGCTAAATTTTTTTTCATTGACATACGTTGTTTTTTAATGCATTATTCATTGATGTTTGTTTAGAGACTTTAAAGGCTTGTTTTGCTCGCTGAATGGCAGATTGAGGCGTTTTTTGTCTACAGCACTTGGCTTTGCTTTCATTTCTGCAAGACAATACAATACAATACAAGTAACCTATGGCGACTCCGGAATATCGACTTATCCTTTACGAAAGGAAGATATCAACGGAAATCTAGGCTTTACTTCGAAAGTCTCTCTTTGGTTTACTACCAGCTGTTAAAGGGGTTCTTTGAATTTACGCACGTGTAGTTTGAAACGGAATTCGGGGGTGCTTATAGACTCAGTGATTTTAGGGCTCATAATGATCTCTTTAAGTTTACATCGAAAAATCGGTAATAGTTAGTTTTCTGCTTCAAGCCATTGCCGTTCAGGCTGACTAGCGCTATTTATGATAATCAACGGCAAAATACGCCGAATATGTTTGGAAGGAAGGAGGAAACTGCCTATTTTTTTACGATAACGTTATCGTAAAAAAGGATGAAATAAGAAAGTAAGGTTTATCGGTTGAAGCCTGTATGAATGATAGGAAAGGTAAAAAGGCATTTTTGGATACTTAGTACCATAAATGCCTTCTTGATGTCAATTACATCATTTAAAACTTAATGTCATCTGCAATACCGCCCGTTCCGGACTCGCTGGAGAATCGTTCACTGTATTCTTTCTTCTTTTGATCCTGATAATCTATCATTTGCGCCATGATATTAAAATCACCCATCCATTTCGTGCCCGCGCTGTTTACTTGTGATACCGTCAAACCAAGTTCATCGATGAGCCATTGTGCACCGTCTATTCCATTATCATAGGCAGCTTGCATAGCACCTTGAATTTCAAAAAAGTAGTATTTGTCGGTTTCCAAACGATGAAGGGTGGCTTTTGCAGCTTCTGATTCTACCTGCGTAACAGGTGCTTTTTCGGGTTGTAACCCGCCCAGTTTTTCGTGCTCTTTTATCATTCCAAAATATTTGGAATAGACGCTGACAACGTTAAAAGATTTATCATCGCGCATCCGGTTGTTCCAGGTAACCTGTGCCTCGTCCCACATAGGTCTTTCCACGCCTAAGGCCAGACAAATCTGCTCTTCCGAACAACCTTCTCCAATTTTGGCGGCCCCTGCGGCATAGTCGAATATCGTAATTCCATGTACAGGTTGTAATTGCGGGTCATTGGGATCTTCTGTTGCAGTATTCATGGTTGAATAACCAGCAGAAGCTGCACCGGTATCAAAGGCTTTCTGATAGTCACCTTGAAGATAGGCATCGAACAATTCTTTATTCGTACTGTTATCAGCCTTTTGTTGTGTCGTTGCTGCATTTTTTGCTATGTCCTCTAGGTTATCAGTGAGCCCCTTTAAAAACTTCTTAAACATGATGATTAAAATTTGATTGTGAAAAATTGTTTGATTTTGTCTCCTCTTAACTAAATGGCTCGAAGCGTTCATAATCGCTTAACAAACGATCATAAAAATTCTGATGTTGAGCCGTTAAGCCAGGTAGTATACGATTCATTTCATCGATAAGCGCTTGAAGATATAATTGATACTTTTCTTTGGCACTATCCCTGCCAAATGCACGACGATGCTCTTGATAACGCTCGTAGAGCTCGTTGCAGCGCAACTCAGCTAACGGGCGTGCTAAATGTTCCACCAAGCGAACTTGGGTGCCCGGATCAAAGGTGTTTTGTGTTCGGCAATAGGGGCAAGCAATATAGGTTGCTGTAAAATAGAATGTTGAAATTTCCAATTTACCTCCACATTGTATGCAATGAAAGTGATCCTTATAATGCGTATATGTTTTCATGATATCAGCATACTCTTTTTCCAGGTCACGTTCGCTTATCTGGTCAAAGGCAGAAGTCATCATGTTCAGAACACCAACGTGCCAGTCGTTAAAAATCTGGGAGATTTTGACCAATTCCATAGTTGATGCTTTAGGTATAACCTCCTCTTGATAGGTGTTAGATCCTTTCTGTATGATGGCGGTGAATTGTGCGATCATACCCGCTTTAAATTGCAAAAAGCTCCTTTTAAAAGGATCTCTATCGGCATCGGCTATCCGCTGTCCGGATACTTGTATTTCCGCATGCATTTCTTCTGCTCTTTTGTGTAGTTTATCCAAAAAAGTTTCCAGCCTTTGAACCAAAGGAGTGTTCGCACTACTGGTCGTATTTGTCGTGTTTGAGTCAGTGGCACTGCTTTTTATCTTCTTATAAAGATTGAAAAAATTCATCACGGTGTTTTTTCAGATTAAACCTGCATGAACTGTCGCATTTAAAAACAAGGATGTAATTCATTGTTGCAAGTTATTTTAATGAATAAGCTGTTTATTTTGAATTATCGCGGTCCTTTATATGGACTCCATTGCTTAATGTTTGCTTTATGAACTCGAAACCACAATAGGCGCATCGGGTAAGACCATCGTCTTTAGCCCGTCCGCTCCCACAATTTGGGCAAGTGACTGTTGTTATACCAGCCTGTTTTTCGGTGAATTTCTCGCGCTTCTGCTGAAGGGCCAATTGTTCCATGCGTTCGACAATTGATAATGGTTTTTCCATATAAAATTGTTGTTTACAACTTCGACAGTATTTCTGCTTTTTTTGCTTTATACTCACTTTCATCTATTAAGCCATTTTCAAAAAGGCTTTTTATTTTTTGAAGCTTGATGGCAGACTCATCTTTCGCGTCGTTGGTAATACCTGAATTTGCTTGTCCCATTAATACACCAAGGGCTACTCCTTGTTGTGTCCCTTGTTGTATTGGATTACCTTCCTGACTTATTGCAATGGCTGTATTGAATTTTTGGAATTTATCGGAGTCGCTACCAACCATATTCATGCCGGTGATCTTGTCGTAATATTGTGTTACCTCGTCAGGTAGCGTTGCGGAAGTGACAGTAAACTGCGTAATTTCAATTCCAAACTCGTTGAAATAGGGTTGAATAAGTGGTGTTATTTTTTTATTGAGTATGGAAATATTACCGGCAATGTCCAATACCGAAATCCGGGAACCTGCTAAGGCCTCACCGAATTGAGGCGCAATGAAATCACGTAATTGCTGTTCGAATTCATGGATTGTGAGTTGGTGATAGGTTCCGGCGTATTCTTTAAAGAATTTACCTAGATCGGTTATGCGCACATTGTAAGTGCCAAATGCACGGACACGAACCTGTCCAAATTGTGTATCCCTTAATATAATGGGGGCCGGCGTACCCCATTTTAAGTTTACAAATTGTTTAACAGAAAAATAATAAACATCTGCTTTGAAAGGACTTTCGAACCCATATTTCCATCCTTTAAGACGTGACAACAAGGGGATGTTTTGGGTGTGCAGTGTATAGGTGCCGGATGCAAAGATATCGGCAATAGTTCCTTCATTTAAGAACAAAACCGATTGGCTTTCGCGTACAATCAGCTTTGCACCGTTTTTTATTTCTTTATCGCCATCCGCAACTTTCCACATCATGATATTAGGATCATGCTCTACCCATTCAATGACTTCTAAAAACGGAAATTTTGATGTTGGTGTACTCATATAGCATTTCTTTAGGAACCGATTGGTTTCTGCCACTTAACCGTCGGATAAGGGGAGTTTTTCAAAATTACTTTTAACGCCCATTCTTTAAAGAAGATGAACGCTGCAAAGTAGCTACATGTTACAGAAATAACGACTACAAAGTGACTACAAGATAAATAATTTATTTGTTAAGTTATTGTAAATGAATGAAGTATGCTTAATTGTTGCTTTTGGGGTTGACTTTATTCTAGCTTAATTCCTGTAAAAAACGATCCAAATCAGTGTCTTTATCTAACCCTATTTTCTGTTTGATACGGTATTTACTTACACGAACGCTTTTGGGTTCAATGTAAAATGCAGCAGCTATTTCTTTCGTATTCAGTTGAAGTCGGAGGTATGCACAATGTTTAAGCTCTAACGGAGTAAGCTTATCATTAGACATTTCTTTCAACTTACTGAAAAAGGTGGGATTGATACTTTCGAATTCTTTTGCGGATCGCTCAACAGATTCTTCCAAGCGCATCTCTTCCTTGATTATCTTTTCTACATAACCTCTGTTTTGTTCAGTTTCCAGTTTCTGTAGCTTGTCTTTCATTTGGAGGAGGAGTCGATTTTTACGTTCAATTTGTAAGGCGTCGGCCATCGCCTCCTTTTGCATTTGCTCTTTCTGTAACAGCAAAAGTTGTTGTTCGGCCTGTAAGCGTGCCTGCTCTTCTGCCTGCATTTTCAATTGAAGCTTGGAATTACGTTCGGCATCTTGCTTTTCTTGTTGTAAGCGGCGGGATTTCTCTTCTTGTAACTTGGTTTTACTTTTGAATGAGCTTATCAATAAAAAAATACTGATTAATAAAAGAAGACAAATACCGGCAAATAAAAACTTTTGCATCTTTTGGCTCTCTGCTCTTTGAGCAGCCGTTTTGATGTCTTCTAGAAGCTTATCATTTTCATATTGTGCCTCCAGCTTTCTTGTTTGAAGCATTTTGCGCTCATCAAAGATTTTATTATTGAATGTTTCTTTTTTCTTTTGGTAAAACAATGCCTTTTTGAAATCTCCTCTTTTATTGTGAAGATCACTCAGACCTTGTGCTACATTGGAAAGTGTATAATAAGAAGGAGCTGATGCTTCCATTAAATGAATATAAGAATCCATTAAATAGCTTTCCGCTAATTGGTCCTTGCCTTGTAACTTAGCCAGTTCTGCAAGAAGACCATTTACATTACCCATGAGTGTATAGTTTTTATCGGAAGTCCGAGTAAATTTTTTGGCGATGTTTGCGTAAAAGAGAATGCTGTCTTGCGTGGCTTGCTTATTAAGTGGTTGATAGAGAAAAAAGTAGTTGGCCAAGTTGATATTGGCAATTGAATAAGTGCGAACACCTACCTTTTCAGGAGATTTTTTATAAACATCTGTCGACAAATGAAGATAGTGTTTCATGCTATCGAGATACTGACGATTCTTAGTTTCTCCATAATGAAATTCCATAGCTGTGGAATAGCCTGCGTAGGCATTGGAAAGCATCTCATTATCGGCCCCTTCTATAGCGGCAATGATGGTAAGTCTTGCATATTTTTTGCACAGCGCGACATCATTCCATCCCGAATAAACACCATATAAGATATAATAAGCTCGTGATCGCAGCGCATGATCTTGGTCTTTTGCGAGCTTTAAGGTTTTTTGTGCATTGCTTACCGCAAGGTCTCCAATATTAAGGTAATTATAATAGGTGGCCATCGCTAGGTACCCATAAGCTTCGGCCGTTTTATTTTTGGTTCGATGACCAAGTTGCAGGCATTTCTTCGCATACTCCAGGGCTTTTTTATAGCCGGCATTGACGAGATATTGCTTGCTTAGCTCTACGTGAAGCTTGGCTAGAAGAATCGGGTTCTGTGTACGCTCTTTAATTTGTTCTGCTTCTTTTAGCAGTCGCAAATTCGTGTCGTAGTCGGCTTTTAAGCGAGCGGTGTAAGCCTTGTCTAAAAATTGCGCAAGTGTGTTTTCTTGCGCGCGCAGATTAAAGAAGAAGCAATAAAGCAGTATGCACAAAAAAAAGCATTGTTTTATCATTTATGGGTGTTTTCTCTATCGGAACAATTGTTACATGAAAACACAACTGTTATCGGTTAAACATGATTGCATTTCACTCAATTTAAATATAAACAAATTTACATAAAGTCACTTTTTTCACAAGCTTTTATTGGATATGCACATTTCTATTCCACATAAATGCATAAGCTTTAGCTCGGCGATTCACGTAATGAGACAGTTACTGCGCTCGCCTTTGTCACTTACAAATATTTTCCCAAGAGAGTTATTCTTTGTGGTAAAATACGGGAAGTCCAACGTAGTCATTCCTTTATTTATTGAAAATTTCATTTTAATTATTTGATTTACAGTTGTTTGCTTTTTATGTAACATTTAAAGACCTTTTTGTAACATAAATTTTCAACCTTTTCTTTTTTTCTTAAGTACCATTGCCTAACAATTATAGCTGAATGTCATAAATCACAGCAGCGGGTATTCTTTACCCAAATTATAAACCGAAATCAAGGAGGTACTATGGGGCCATAAGTAACGCTTTCATTTAAGAAGGTGCACCGATACGAATAATGCTCGCGTGCTTTTAACTAGTTATGTATCATGACAACCAATTAAAATTCAATGACAAAAAAAGGCGTACCCATCGTGTTTTTTACTATAGGAGGACTCTTCCTATTCGCATTTCTTATCGCAACCTTAAAGGAGGCTCACAATTTCGGCGGTTGGCTGCTGATGGGTTTCTTTCTCGCTATAGCTTTTGGATTGCGTTATTATTCCTTATTAAAAGGCTATTCCTTTACTGTAATGATATTTGCTGCTGTAAGCGTATCTATGTATTACCCACAATTTTTTATCCGCATTGGGGATTTTCGTCTTTCAGCACTTATTGTTCCGCTTATGCAAATTATCATGTTCGGAATGGGAACGGGGTTGAGTGTGAAAGATTTCGTTGGTGTCGCTAAAATGCCGAAAGGTGTAGTTGTAGGGGTACTATGTCATTATATGGTAATGCCCCCGGTAGCTTTTGCTATTACCCGTATCTTCAATTTTCCGGCAGAAATAGCAGCAGGAATTATCTTGATTGGCAGCTGTCCAAATGGATTAGCCTCTAATGTAATGACTTATTTAGCGCGCGCAAACCTCGCGCTTTCGGTGACGCTTACCGCGGTCTCAACGCTGCTGGCGCCCCTGATGACATCCTTATTTATGCAGTGGTTAGCAGGGCAATATGTATCGATTGATTTCTGGGACATGGCTTGGGACATTACCAAAATTGTCATCATACCTGTATTGGCAGGATTGTTATTTAATCGATTTCTGCACGGGAAAGCGAAGTGGCTAGATGATGTAATGCCAGTATTATCCATGGCAGGTATTGCCTTGATCATCATCGTGATAACTGCCGCGGGTCAAAAAGACTTGTTGATTGTTGGGCCTGCTTTGGTTTTAGCGATGCTTTTACATAATACGAGCGGCTATGTGCTTGGTTATTGGCTTGCGCGTTTGTTACGGATGGAAGAAAAGGACTGTCGGACGATCGCCATTGAAGTGGGGCTTCAAAATGCAGGTTTAGGGTCTAGTTTGGCTTTGGCAATGGGCAAGTTATCTACGGTCGGTTTAGCATCTGCCGTATTCTCACCGATTATGAATATTACCGGTTCGTCACTTGCCCTATGGTGGCGTTCACGTCCCTTGCAGAATCGACATACCGAAATTGACAATGAATAATAGCAGACCAATAAACAGAAGAGTTTATGAAACATTTTAGCATATTAATACTGACAGTTTGTGTTAGCATCTTTCAGGGGAATTCCATCTTTGGACAGCAAATCAGCAAAGAGGAGCTCATTTTTTTAACACCTGAATGGCAGGGTGAGCGTTTCGAGGACGGACGTCCAAAAGTTCCCGACGAACTTTTAGATCGCATGAAATCGGTTACCTTGGAAGAAGCTTGGGCTGTATTGCGAAATGAAAACTATAACTACCAGTATGAGGACGGTTGGTTGAGTATTAATCCGGATAGTGTGCTGGTTGGTAGAGCGGTGACGGCCATTTTTGTTCCGGGACGGCCGGATATCCACCGTGCGATTGACGAACGTGGACATAGTCGCGATGGTCGGATAAAATCGCAAAACTCCTGGACAATAGACCTGCTTATTAAGCGAGATGTGTATGTGGTTGATCAATTTGGTGCCCATATTGATGGGCCAACCGTAGGAGATAACCTAGGTAATTCCATTTATGCAAAAACGGGCAATGGCGTGGTGTACGATGGTGCGCTACGTGATATTGGCGGTTTAAAAGAGATCGGTTCCTTTACCTCTTTCTACCGATCATATCATCCTTCTCATCACCTCAATGATCCAAAGGGCCGGTTAAATACCACTTTAGTGGGAATAAATACCCCTACTCGGATTGGTAAAGCAACCGTTATGCCGGGAGATGTGGTGCTTGGTAGGGATGGGGGAGTCATATTTATTCCACCGCACTTGGCTGAGAAAGTTGTCCGTACTTCTGAAGTAGTTCGCCTACGTGACATGTTTGGTCATCAACGCTTACGCGAACAGAAATATACCCCCGGTGAGATCGATACGCGCTGGTCGGAGGAAATAGAGAAAGACTTTTGGGGATGGCTTGATGCGAATGCAGATAAACTCCCCGTACCTAAAGAACAAATAAATGAACTACTCAAACAACGCACCTGGTAAGGGTCTTATTCACTTTAATTTAAATAACGATGTCAAATAAAACAAGAAGAGCTTTTTTTAAAAAAGCCATGGTAATGGGCGCTGCCTTAAGCCCTTTGTCGGATACTTTCGGCAGTACACTCCTGCAATCGGCGGAGCGATCCTCAAGAGAATCGGCACCCTCCTCCCTTAAAATTACCGGCGTAGCATGCGCCTTTATAAGGTATGGCTCCGGGCTTTTTGTCAAAATAAAGACGGATCAAGGTATTTATGGTTGCGGAGAAGGGGTTGATGCGGTGCCAGGGACCTATCATTTCGTAAAATTGCTCGAGCGCAGGCTTGTTGGGAAAAACCCACTTAATGTACACAGGATTTTTGAGGATCTGCGGAAATCAGGTATCTTTCAGGGAGCTCAGGCGGGGATGTACATCGCTGTTTTATCTGCCATTGAAACAGCCCTTTGGGATATTACCGGAAAGGCGCTCGGTGTGCCGGTATATCAATTGCTTGGTGGCAAATTCCGAGATAAAATACGCGTGTATTGTGATACGGCGCTTTACCAGCAAAATTTGCCAACACCGCAAGATTTCGCAAACGCAGCCTCCAAAGCTAAGGAAATGGGTTTCACCGCGATTAAATTTGATCTTGATCAAGGAAACGATCCTAATAAGTACGATCAATATAACTGGACAGCCAGTCCTAAAGAGCTGCAGCGCATGGTTGATCAAGTGACCGCGGCTCGTGAAGCTGTTGGTCCGGATATTGATATCTGCTGTGATATGCACGGACGTTACGATTTGGTTACCGGGCAGCAAGTAGCGAAACGTTTGGAACATTTAAATCTCATGTGGTTGGAAGAGCCTATACCGGCTGAAAATGCAGAAGCTTATAAACTTATTGCTGATAGTACATCAACTCCTATCTGTGCAGGTGAAAACCTCTATTTGGCTTATGGCTTTAGGCGTCTACTTGAGCTGGGTGCAGCGGATATTATTATGCCGGACCTTCAAAAAGCAGGAGGGCTTGGAGAAGGCCAACGAATTGCCAACTTGGCCAATCTTTATTACGTTCCATTTGCTCCGCATATGGTGGCGTCTTTCTTGGGAGCGATGGCCTCATGCCACGTTTGTGCATCGGTACCGAATTTTATGATATTAGAATGGCAAAGCTACTTTCATACCGACCCAATGTTTAAGGATATTGTCACCTTTGAAGGATCGATGGTAGAAGATGGCTTTATCAAACTCCGCGAAGTTCCCGGCATTGGCGTAGATATCAACGAGGAAGGGATGAAGAAATATGCCACGCCCGATTATCCCTTTTTTACTTAGTATTAAAAAACCGATTGTATTATGGATACATTAGATTCTATTAATCATCACAGGCCAAAGGAGTGGACGGAGGTAGCGCAGGATATTGAGAAAGCGGCTTCTGCGTTTGAGGCTTATCGATGTTTGCCAAGTCGTTCTAGAGAGGGTTTTCTTCGACAAATTGCCGTAGAGCTTGCCAATAACCGAGAAAAGTTAATAGAAACCTGTCGTCGAGAATCTCATCTTCCCGATGCTCGGCTCCATGGGGAATTGGATCGGACGATTTACCAGATTCAACTGTTTGCCGATCTGTTAAAAGAAGGATCTTGGGTCAATGCTATTATCGATACGGCTATTTCCGATAGGACACCTGTCGCAAAACCAGATATCCGACAGATGCAGGTTCCACTGGGACCGGTTTGCGTATATGGAGCAAGTAACTTTCCGTTCGCTTTCTCGGTAGCAGGCGGCGACACGATCTCGTCATTGGCTGCCGGTTGCCCGGTGCTCTATAAAGTTCACCCAAATCAACCGGAAACCGCGCACCTGACGGCTGCATGCATCGCAAAAGCAGCACATAAAACAGGGATGCCTGATGGCATTTTTACGTCTTTATGGCTTGCGACGCAAGCTATTGGAATAAAGATCGTAAGCCATCCTTCAGTCAAAGCAGTCGGCTTCACCGGGTCTTATACAGGTGGTATGGCTTTATACGAAGCTGCTACGCGCCGCGCGACTCCGATACCCGTTTACGCAGAGATGAGCAGTATTAATCCTGTGTTTCTATTACCGGGTCGATTAGCTGAACAGGGTGAAAAAACAGCGGCGATGCTGGCGGCGTCCAATCTGCTTGGAGCTGGGCAATTTTGTACGAATCCCGGACTGCTTGTACTGATTGATTCGGAAGATACAGCGAAATTTTTGGAATCTTATGCTGGTCAGCTTCAAGGACAATCGTTACATCGAATGTTGAGTGCCGGTATTTATCAAGCTTATGGTGAAGGTGTAGCTCAGTTGAAAGCTGCAGAAGGGGCTTTTGTACTTGCTGGTGGAAACGTGGAAGTAACGGCTACCGAACAACCCGTGCCAACGGCGATCCAAATCAGTGGTAGCAATTTCCTTTCACAGGCTTTATTCAGCAAGGAGTACTTTGGCCCGGCATCCATATTGGTAATTGCAGCAAACGAAGAAGAATTTCTACAAATTGCCGCTTCATTAAGCGGACAACTAACGGTTAGCGTATGGTGCACGGAGGAGGATACCAAAACCTTCAATAGGCTTTTTCAGGTGTTGGAACAAAAGGCGGGACGACTGATTATCAATGGTGCACCGACGGGCGTGGAAGTGTGTCATGCCATGGTACACGGAGGGCCATTTCCGGCCACTACGGATGGACGGAGTACTTCGGTTGGCACACAGGCAATTTACCGATTTACACGGCCCGTTTCCTATCAGAATTATCCTCAACATTTGTTGCCGACAGCGTTGCAAAACAAAAACCCGGAGTCTATTTGGCGCCGTGTAAACGGACAGCTAACGAAAGACGATATTTAATGTTAATAATACGTATTGCTTATGAAATATCCATATGGCACAGTTTAGTCGATACCGGTAAAATAAAGTGGATATTCCATATGGACTTTAAAAAACAAATATTTACATATGAACCTCTATAAAACGAAAACAGAAAACCTATTGAAGGTAGACAATAGTTATCATGTCATACCTGGCAACTGGGATCAGTTGATTAATAGACAGAATCTCTATGGCTACTTGAAATCACAGCTAAACACCGCACCTGCAATAGTAGAAGGAAAGGCTAAAAGCTTATTGGAGGACGGTATTTTGCCGCCAATAGGTTCGCAGGAAGTCTGGGCAGCAGGTGTCACTTATTTAAGAAGTATGGAAGCGCGGATGGAAGAAGCGAAGGATTCCGGAGGGGCCGACCTGTATGATCGGGTATATCATGCAGAACGGCCCGAGTTGTTTTTCAAGGCGCTACCGCATAAGGTATCTGGACATACGGGAATAGTGGGGATCAGGAAGGACTCCGTATGGAACGTTCCCGAACCCGAACTGACCTTGTTTATTAATTCACACGGAACTATAGAAGGTTACACCATTGGTAATGACATGAGTTCGCGTAGCATCGAAGGAGAAAATGCCTTATACTTGCCACAGGCAAAAGTTTATGACAAAAGTGCTGCTTTAGGTCCTTGTCTGTATATTCCTGCTTCACCGTTAGACCCTGGTACATTGATCGAGATGGATATTTTAAGGGAAGGAAAACTGATGTTCCGCGATTCAGTGGCAATAAGCCGAATAAAACGTCCCTTGACAGAGCTGGTGTCCTATCTTTATAGAGAATCTACATTCAAGGACGGCAGTTTTCTTATGACAGGTACCTGTTTAGTGCCCCCAAGTGATTTTACGCTGCTTCCCGAAGACGAGGTTCTCATTACTATTGAGCCGATTGGCACCTTAGGGAATAGGGTTGCATATAATACACCTGCTTAACATCACTTCGTATTTATTGCTTTACCGAGAGCATTTCGTGGACTCCTGAAGTATAAGTGTCAAAATGATACTTAAAAGAACAATATGCTAAGGTAATGAATGTACTAACCTATTGAATCCATTATAGACAAGGGCACCGCCATCTTTCGTTTGCCCTTAAAAACTAACCACTTAAGACTTATAAACCAATTAAAAATGATGATTAAAGGTAACATTAAACAAAGAAACCAACTTCTTATAGGGGATAGGATGTCGGTTTTTCTCAAGGTGCTCACCATCGTGGGCATGATGGGAATCATTCCTGCCTTTTTGCACGGACAGGAAAAATCGGTACGCGGTCAAGTAAGGGATACCGAAAATACACCCTTGGAAGGAGTTACCGTACAGGTTAAGGGTACCCAAACTGCAACGGCAACCAATGCAAATGGTAATTTCAGTATCAACGCACCCAATGGCGCTATTTTGGTGTTTTCATTGATGGGATATCAATCCCGGGAATTAACGCTCCAGAACCAAGCAGTACTTAACATCCAACTGAGCTCTGAATCAAGGAGCATGGAGGAGGTTGTTGTTACGGCACTTGGCATTAAGAAAGAATCAAAGAAACTGGGTTATTCGGCGGAGACGGTTAAACGCCAGGATTTGCTACAGAACAGAACAGTCAATGTAATGGAGTCTTTGGAAGGCAAGGTTGCTGGATTGGATATATCTCCGCCAGCCGCCGGTGCCGGATCCAGTACTAAAATACGCTTACGGGGCCAATCAGCATTTGCAGGAGCTGCAAACTCTCCACTCATCGTGATCAATGGGTTACCGATGGATCAGGGCGCCCGTAGTTCGAACGGATGGCAACCGGCTTACGATCTCGGCGATAACATGCAGCAGATTAACCCGGACGATATTGAAAGTATGACTGTCTTGAAAGGTGCTACGGCCGCAGCGATATACGGCTCTCGAGCTGCTAACGGTGCAATTATTATTACCACGAAAAATGGCCAACGCGATCAAGGGATAGGTATCGAATATACGTCAAATTTCACAGTTAATAGTGTGTTGGACTTTACTGATTTTCAACAGGAATTCGGCCAGGGACAGGGTGGACAGCGACCTACGGATGTGGGTAGCGCTATTTCAACAGGTATGTTAGGCTGGGGGAGTAGGATGGACGGAGAGCCCATTGTCAATTTTGATGGGGTTATGCGCCCATACGCTCCAAACCCAAATCGCATCAAGGAGTTCTACAGGGATGGTACAGTGTTCACTAATACCGTTGCTTTATCGGGGGGGAGTGATAAAGGTAATTTCAGAGCCTCTTTTTCCAATTCAGGCGCAAAAGGCATTACCCCCGCACCCGATAATCGGTATACGAAACGCATCTTCAATTTGGGTCTCAATCAGGATTTAACCAAAACGCTGCATTTTTCCTTCAATGCGAATTATACAAAAGAGAATAATGAGAACCCACCACAAGTAGGTGCTCAGGGGCCGGGAGCACCCAACTTTCTTACCAGGATGTCAACATCCATACCGCTTGCAGCCTTCCGGGAAAGCGCAGTTGCCGAAAATGGAACCGAGCGACAGACGTCTGGATTTCAAGGTACGTTATTGAATCCCTATTTTGCTAAAGGCAGGGAGTTTATCCTAAACGATCGGGATCGTTTCCTAGGAACGGCAACCTTGCGATACGATGTGACGGATTGGTTGTACGTGCAAGGAAGATATAATTACGATTATTCTGTTTCTAAGCTTGAATTTAATACGCCTACCGGAAGAGGGACTTCGACACCGTTTAACAATAACGGGCAAGGACCGGGTTTTAATGGCATGTATCATATAGAACAGGCAAAAGGTACCGAAATAAATACGGACTTCCTCGTGGGTGCAAGCAAGGAATTTGGCGATTTTTCGGTTGATTTAAGTATAGGGGGAAATATTTTTAAGCGCGATGTCGGAACTTTTATTGATGAAGTAGAGGATTTTACCGTTAGAGACCTCTATTCTATTCAGAATGGTATTAATAAAACGATTAATAACTATACCATCTTTCGTGATCAAACCAATTCGCTCTACGCATTTGCAGAATTCGGGTATAAAGGCATGCTATATGTTAATTTGACAGGTCGGCAGGATTGGTTTTCCGTGTTGAACCCAGAGGCGAACAGCGAGTTTTATCCATCGGTATCCGGTAGTTTCATTTTTTCTGAACTAATGAAGGAGCAGTCGTGGCTTTCTTATGGTAAGCTAAGAGGATCTTGGGCACAAGTGGGTAGTGCTAATGGAATCCCTCCCTTTTCCAACCATCTTTTTTATGATATATTACCCAATCAGTTACATGGAAGGACACTGGGTACGATATTAGGAACCCGTTCTCCAAATGCCTTGCTGAGACCTTTTAGTGTAGAAGAACGCGAGCTTGGTTTAGAGTTACGGTTTTTTGATAGTAGGGTAAACCTTGATATTGCTGCCTATGAAAAAGTCACAACCGATCAGATATTACCCGTACAAATTTCGAATGCCTCAGGTTATACTGATACGCAGCAAAATGTCGGTTCGCTGCAAAATCGGGGCATGGAGTTTATGTTGGAAGTAATCCCTATGAAACGGGATAATTTTCGATGGACAAGCGCCTTCAATGCCTCATTAAATACCACGAAGGTGCTGTCTATCGCTCCCGGTACCGACCGATTTGTAGCTCAGCGTTTCGAAGGAAACGAATTTATCGGAGCCTTGGTGTATGAGGTAGGATTACCCTTGAATCAGCTGTCAGCCAATACCTATCTAAGAAACGAAAATGGTGAAATACTTTTAAATGATAACGGACGTCTGCTTCAGGGACCGGTTGTAAATTTTGGAAGTGCCCTTCCAAAATGGGTTGGTGGTTGGACCAATACCTTTACCTATAAGAACCTGAGTCTTTCCATGCACTTTGATTTCAAAGCGGGAGGAAAGGTCTTGTCCTCAAGCGCCTTGAACGGCTTGCGACAAGGGCACACCAAGGCATCACTGATTGGTCGTCGTGAAGGTGAAAATGGTGTTGTGTTTGATGGTGTATATCAAAACGGCGAAAAAAATACAACTGCGGTTAACCCGCAAGACTTTTATACAGATTATCGCAACCTACAGATCGCAGATCCTTTCATTTTCAAATCTGACTTTATTAAGTTCAGAAACATTGCGCTAACCTATAACCTAAGTGACTATGTGAAAAATAAATTCGGTTTCATCAAAGGTCTTACCTTGACGGCCTCCTGTCGAAATGTCGCACTTTTATATAAGGACTTACCAGACTACGATCCCGAGGCGTTCGCCTCTTCGGGCGACAATAGAGTGGGGTATGAGCAAGCAACCGTGCCCACGACACGAAATTATGCTTTCAACTTAAACATTATATTCTAACCATCATGAAAAAGATAAAATATTTAACGCTTTTAGGAACGATATGTTGCGCGTTAAACGGGTGCGATAAGAATTTTGAAACAGTAAACACCAACGAATATGGAGTAACCAATATTGATCCGGCCCTGTTGTTTTCTAATGCCGAAAGGTTAACGCATGTAGGAGCTTGGGAAGGTGAGCAAACCATTGTTCAACAGTTTGTGAATGCGTATAACCTGGGTGCTACAGCAGGTTTCAATTTCAATGAAGACAATAACAATTTCAATATCCCAAAGTGGAATAGCTGCTATGAGAATGCCGTTAAATTGCTAGTTGAAGCCATTCAAATGGCGGAAGAGACGCCAGAGCGGGTCAATTTGATGAGCATGATGCGAATATGGAAGGCTTATGTATTTATGACCTTGGTGGATACCTATGGAGACGTGCCCTATAGCGAAGCCGGAAAGGCCTATCAGCAGATTATTTTCTATCCGATTTATGATGACGACAGGGTGATCTATGAAGACCTTTATAATGAATTGAAATCTGCTATTGCAAGTATGAACCCAGCAGCTGATTATGTTACCGAAGATTTTTTCTATGGAGCCACGGGTTCAGCTGCAGCACAAGTTGCGAAATGGCAACGCTTGGGGAACTCCTTATTGTTGCGACTTGGAATGCGCTATACGAAAGTCGATCCGGAAAAAGCCCGTGCAATTGTGCAAGAGGCGGTAGATGGTGGTGTGATGCAATCAAATGATGACGATGCCTATATGGTTTTCACCAATGCATATAACAGTACACTCAACGATGGACCGGTTGTGAATGCCTACTATTATTACTTGGCGGAACCCTTCGTCAATCAATTGAAATCAACCGAAGATCCCCGCGCTAAGTATATTGCCGGCAAGTATGCAGACCCGAATGCTGTACTTAGTTCGGTGCCCGACGTTACGCTTGCCAACCAGTTCGGATTTCCTGTCGGTTATGATCAAAATAACGTGGCTCAGCATCCTAACTTTCGTGGTCGGGCAGGTACAGGTTTTAATTATTCACAGCTTAACTACGCCATTATCGGAAACCCCTTCGCGCCTCTTTTTTATATCACGCATTCGCAAACAAAACTGTTGATGGCCGAAGCAGCCTATCGTAACTGGATAGGCGGTTCGGCCCAAGCCTATTATGAGGAGGGAATACGTGCCAGCATGGACCAGTGGTCACTTTATCCGAACACACCTGGTAACGCGATTAGCGAGCAGGAAAAAGAAAGTTATATCAATCATCCCCAAGTTGTATTCAACACAAGCAATGCATTGGAGCTAATCAATACGCAATATTGGGTTTCCAATATTGGAAATGGAACCGAATCCTTTGCGAACTTTCGAAGAAGCGGCTTTCCCGCATTGACACCTAATCGATACAATAATAATCTTAACGGAGGTTTTGTAAGACGCATGGCTTATCCGGATGATGAAATGTCAGAGAACCCGACTAATTATCAAGCGGCGGTAACGGCAATGGGAGGGGATAATTTATCGGCCCGTGTATTCTGGGATATCGAATAATCCAGTTACTTATCAGGCCTCGCAGCATTTATGCGAGGCCTGATAAATTATATATTAGGTATTTTTCTGCAGGACGAATTCCTTTGGTACCAGACCATAAAGTGTCTTAAAAGCAAGCGAGAAACTATTAACATCATTATACCCAACGGCGTAGGCTACTTCAGATACGGTTAGTTTTTTAGAAATTAGTAAACCTGCTGCCTGTTTCAGACGGATGCTTTTTATCAGGTCTTTGGTTGTTAAATGTGTGAGCTCTTTCAATTTTCGATGCAGATGTACACGGCTAATACCTATTTTGGAAGCGATCATTTCTACCGTTAAGGAAGGATTCGCGATGTGCTCTTCAATCAACTGATGTACTTTCTCTAATAATTTTTCATCTGCGCTTTTCAGATTGACCTTCGAAATATAGGTGCCTTGCAAACATGCTTCCCTTTCATCAATGCGAACAATTTCGCGGTTTCTGAGTAAAGTCCTGATGTTTTCGGCCAGAACATCCATATTAAAAGGTTTAACGATATAGAGGTCTGCACCAAGTCCTAAACCTTGTAATTGGTGATCGTCTTCACTTTTCGCCGTTAGCAGTACAATAGGTACATGATGCGTTAGCGGACTTTCACGTATTTTTTTGCAAAGCATCATTCCATCCATGATAGGCATCATAACATCGCTTATTACCAAATCAGGAATTGCCCTTAGGATACTTTTATAAGCGTCTTCGCCATTCGTATACGTATTAACCAAATAAGCGGGAGAAAGCTCTCGCCTCAAAAACTCGCGGATATCGGTATCGTCATCGACCACAAGAATCCGTTTGGTTGTTTTAGCTATCTTCCGCCTTTTTCCGAAGGGTGAAGTTAACATAAGCGATTGTGGGTAGTTGCCAAAAGTATGGTCTCTAATCTGGTCCGTACTTTCTTGATCCGCGTCGAGCGGGATTTCAACGACAAAAGCATAACCCCAATCAGGTACGTTTTCTACACGGATACTCCCTTTATGCATTTCCACCAGTTGTCGTGTTAAGTACAATCCGATACCCGTACTATAACCCTGATAAGTTTTTGAATTTTCTGCTTGATAGAAGCAATTGAAGATACGTTCAAATTCATCATTGTTTAATAGCTGCCCTGAATCAGCGATCTCAATGCGGAGCATTGACGGGGCGTTTGGCACAGCGCTATCTGTTTTTGTCATAGCCATTCTGATTTTGCCCTCATTTGGTGTGAATTTACACGCATTTGATAGAAGGTTAATCAGCACTTTATCAAAATTGCGTGTGTCAATTTGGGCATATATTTTATTAGACTGATTGAATATCTGAAATTTTATCCCCTTGATTGTAAATTCCTCATTGAATAAGGACGAGATAGATTTAACAAAACCGACCATTTCCACACGGCTAATGTTTAAATTCATTTGACCGTTTTCAATTTTTCGAATATCCATTAATTGGTTAACCAGGTCCAACATCCTTTGCATATTATGGTCGATAATCCGATACAGACCATCCTGATTGCTCACCTCTGTTCGGGTTAAGAGTTTTTTTAGTGGATTTATAACTAATGTTAAAGGAGTTCTGATTTCGTGTGCAATATGGATGAAAAACTGAAGTTTTGCCTCATTGATTTCTTCGGCATGACGATGGGCCAACATTTGTTTTTTAAACCGTTGCCGATTTTGCAACGTTTTAAAAATCCACAAGGCACTAAGAATGGTGAACAATGCGTATAGTATCTTAGCAGGAAGAGATAGAAACCACACCGAATTTATCACAATTTGAGCTTGCTGTATAGGCGAATAAGTTTCATTAACTTTTGCACGATAGCGCAAGAGATGTTTACCCGTTTCTAAGTGGTCAAAAGTGACACGATTCAAACCGGGTCTGAGTATGATCCAATCATTATCATTTATTTGATATTCAAATTGTACACGTTCGGACTGACTGAAATCCATGGTTGAAAACTCAACGGTGAAAGAATTGTCATTATGTGCTAAATTAAATACGTCAGCCTTTGTAATCACCGTATCAATTATTTGGTATCTACCCGATTTCATCCCTTTTTTTACGGCTTTGTCATGGATGTAAAAATCTACAATATTGACAGACAGTGATTTTGGGCGCACCTCAATTTCCAACGGATTGAAATGCGATATGCCGTTTATTCCACCAAAATATAATTCCCCCGATGCGGAAAGCAAGGAGGTTCCTCTTGTAAATTCATTGCCTTGCAGTCCATCATCTGAATAGAAACTGATGAAACGGTTATCATGCATGTCCATTTTGGCTAAACCGCGATTTGTGCTCAACCAGAGATTACTTTGTGCATCCATTTCGATCGCATAAACGGTATTGCTGGGAAGTCCATGGTCAGTCTGATAGTGTTGAGTTTTCCCGGTTCTCATATCTAAACGCGTTAGACCCTTTGACGTTCCGACCCATAAATTACCACGTTGGTCATCCAACAATGCATATACGACACTACCGGCAAAGAGCTTGTCGGTGCCAAAAGTGGAAATAAAGCTTTCATTGCTGAGATCTAAGCAGGCCAATCCGTCATACGTACCAATGTATAACTTGTCTGATGGCGCAACAAGTAAGCAATTGATCCAATTGTTGGGCAGATACCCTTTCCCTAAATGGGGAATTTTAGACTTGACGAAGCAAAAGTTCTTTATCGCACCGGAATTTTTTTCTAGACAAAACAATCCTGCTCCCATACTTCCAATCCACAATCGACGTTGTTTATCCTCACAAATGCTGTGGATCAGTTCCACATGATCACCATTTTTATCTGTCAATCCGGGTATCGCTCGGCAAATACCGGTTCGGCGATTTAAATTGATAAGCCCTTCCTTACTCCCACCTAACCATAAGTCGCCGTCAGTGTCTTCAAATATTGCCATAATAGACGAAGGAGGTTGGCATTTGCTGATTGCTCTATACCGTGTACTTTTTGTACGATTGCGGTCCAATTGATACAGACCATCTCGATCGGTTCCTACCAATAATCGTCCTGATCGTTCCTCGAGCATGGATGTAACCGCATTATCGCCAATGAAATCTTGTTTGCCGGAACGGTTTCCTATATAGCTGAATCGGTTTTTATGTTTATGTAAAAAAAACACACCTTTTTGAGAGACCCCGATCCATAGATTGCCGGCCCGGTCTTCCAAAATAGCGGTCGTTTTTGTAGTAGAAAGACTAAACGTCGTGAACGCCGGATTTAGATCAATCAAGGCGTTTGTTTCCGGATAATAGATTTTCATCCCATAGCCTTCCGTTCCTACATAGATGTGATTATCTGCCCCCACATAAAGATCTAAAACAGTGGAGTTTGATAGGTCAGGCGAGGGAATCTGATCAAAAGTATCCGTTGAGGCGTTGTAGCGGTGTAGACCACCATTTAATTTACCCACCAATAGTGCACCATATTTATCCTCACAAATACTCATAATTACATTTTTTTGGCCTTTTTTGTTGGTGAAATAACATTGTTTTTCTTGATCGGAAAATTTGAATAGTCCACGATTTTCCGTTGCAATCCAAAGCTCTTGTCGGTTGTTTTCAAAAAGACGGACAATGAAATTGCTGGGTTCAAAATTTATCAGTCGTTGACCATAAGGTTGACCGTTTTCACTACGATGTATTTCAAAGATTCCGTAACCCGAGGTACCAACCAGTAATTGTCCGTTTTTCCGTTGCAAGACCGACGTTACATGAGGTTCTGCGAGTTCCCCTTTATCGGTCCAAAGTGGTACAGTAAAGAACGAGTCACTTGCTTCGTGATAGTACTGCAGTCCATTCAAGTATCCCACATACATAACACCCGTTGCGTCTGCTCCTAATGTCGTGACCATATCACTTAACACAGAACCGGGCACATTTTTGTCGAACCGATACAAGGTATTCTTAGCACCATCGAAACGATTTAATCCATCCTCCGTAGCCACCCACACAAACCCATTACGGGATTGGTGGACGTCCGTTACCATGCTACTGGATAAACCGGATTCAACTGTGAATAATTTACCTGATTGTGCCCTTACCTCCTTTAAAGTAGTAAGTATTAACATACACATCAGTGGAATTAAGTTTATGATTTTCATCATCGTATTGGTTTATTGGCACTTCTCTGAAAGCCGCTACCGTAAATTGATGCTTATCAGATGCACCCGGTGATTTCTTAATGGCCCTTCAGTAGTATATACGAATATATCACGGCTGCACCCAGCTTCACCGCTTAAATGGTTTGAGCCCTAAGTTATAATTGGTTATTGCCTTATCAGTTAATGCGCTTGACTCTATACTAACAAAGCTAACAAAGAGAGATTTAAAGGGCGAGTAAATTTGTTTAAAAGGATAGTAAGAATGTCGAATAGAACTGTGATCTATATTTGGGGTATTGCATATACGTACTAGCCTTTGGAATATTTGTGCAGCATAACCCATGTTAAGTAAAATAAAATTCCATTTAATCCTTCTTCCATTCAGATAGTCATTCCTTTTGAAGTAAACTGCTAAGGAAATGTCGATAAAGTGCTATTTTTTATCGAAAATGAATACACATTGCCTACTATCCAATGAGTACATTTGCTCTCACACAGGTTAAACCATTCAATAAACCATGGAAATACGGAGAAATCGACAAAACAGGTATGAAAGTATCTAACCTAAGTTATGGTGCGTCTTCTTTTGGGGGACATTCTTTAAAAGAAAAAGAGGGAATCAATTCAGTAATATTGCCCATCACGGGTTATAAAATTGAATGGTGCGGCCGCATGGTTTAATAATAAGAATTTCAAGACAAAAAATAAACTTACTATGGTAAAGAAGATTATACCATTAGTCATATTAACAATACTTGTTTCGATATTAACTGTAAAATCGCAAGAAGTCAATCGTTTTTTTCCTGAAAAGGATTTGATCACCACTGGAATATACTACTATCCCGAACACTGGAAGGAAAGCCAGTGGGAACGAGATATCAAGAAGATTGCTGATATGGGGTATGAGTTTGTTCATCTGGCTGAATTTGCCTGGTTTAAGATGGAGCCAGCAGAAGGGAGATTTGATTTTGCCTGGCTTGACAAGGTGGTGGCTCTTTGTGTTAAACACAAACTTAAAGTGCTTATGTGCACACCTTCGGCAACTACACCAGCCTGGATGCGGGTAAATTATCCCGAAACCTTTATAATGGATGGACATTATATTCGTGCCGAACACGGAACACGGGGGCTCGGTTCAATCGTTAATTCCAAATATCGGCTGTTCGTTGAAAAGATTGTAACCGAAATGGCCCGGCGCTATGGGCAAAATAAAAATGTGATTGGATGGCAGCTGGATAATGAGCCCGATGCCAAGCCTGATTATAGTCCATCCGCTCAAGATGCTTTCAGGCAATGGCTAAAAAACAAATACAAAACGGTTGAAGCGTTAAATGATGCCTGGGGTACAGCATTTTGGAGTCAGTGGTATAATGATTTCAACCAGATTACGATCCATAATACCAATCTGGTAGGTTGGTGGGGGAATAATCCGCATGCTTTGCTTGATTTTAAACGTTATTGTGCGGATACGCAGGCAGAATTTCTTGACTTTCAGGCCGGTATTTTGCGGAGTCATATTTCAAAGGATCAATATATTACCACTAATTATACAGCTGTTTCTCCCGGGGCTGATCCGCAGCGAACCAAAAAACTCGATTTTGCGGCTTATACGGCCTATCCTAATGGCGGCAGCGATAATATTGGCGAACTTGGATTCAGGTTAGGCGATAGCAGAGTAATCCTTTTTGCGTCCGCATACTTTAAACATTTGGGAGGGACATCCGGCGTAATGGAAATTCAGCCAGGTCCGGTAAATTGGGGAAACTACAACCCACTTCTATTACCAGGCACAGTGCGCATGTGGTTGTACCATACATTTGCTGCGGGTGGAAAATTGGCCTGTTCTTATCGGTTCAGGCAGATTATATATAGCTCAGAACAATACCATGCGGGCATTATACAAACAGATGGGATAACACTTTCACCCGGAGGTGAAGACTATACGCAGTTCATGAAAGAAATAAAAGAGCTGCGGAAGCAGTATAGGCAGGGCATTAAGATGCCGGAAAAATTGGCGGCGCGTTCAACGGCCATTCTCTGGAACCTCGAAAATTACTGGACGATAGACAGGCAAAAGCAGACCGCCCAATGGGAAACATGGAATTATCCGGTTAAGTTCATGGAGACGGCCAAGTCTTTAGGAGCCCTGGTTGATGTGATACCTGAGACCAGCGATTTGTCGAAATATAAGGTTGTCATTATTCCTGCTTACGAAATGGTGGATTCGGCTTTAGTAAAAAAATGGAATAATTATGTAACCAATGGCGGACAGTTGATTATTACCTGCCGTACAGCAACTAAAAATCGAATGGGGCACTTCTGGGAGGCTAAGCTCGCAGCACCTATTTCTGATCTTATAGGGGCGCAGGTTACGGCAACAGACATGCTTTCGGCTTATGGAAAAGGAGACGTTCAAATGGAATCCACACACTATGTTTGGAATAACTGGGCGGATCTGCTAAAGCCTTATCAAAATACGAAAGTGCTTGCAAGCTATGAAAACCAGTTTTATAAGGGAGCGGCGGCTGTTGTAAAACAGAAAATTGGTAAAGGATCCGTTACTTACATAGGTGTAGCTACGGACGATTTTAAGCTCGAAAAGGATTTGTTGCGTAACATTTATACGCAGGCAGGAGCGACTACGGAAGATTATCCTCCCGGTGTGTATGTCTATTGGAGAGATGGTTTTTATTTGGCTGTAAATTATTCTTCTACCGAATATACCATGCCTATTACCGAAACTTCTACCGTTTTTGTTGGTGAGAAAACATTGAAACCTGCAGAGGTATTGGTTTGGAAGGAGTAAAGAGCTCTTCTAGCTGTTATGTTCATGTAAAAAACATAGCTTTCTGAGGCCCCCTTTCCATAGGTTGCCGGCCTGGTTTTCCAGGATAGCGGTTGTTTTTGTAGTAGAAAGACTAAATGTCGTGAACGCCAGGTTTGGATCAATCAAGGTGTTTGTTTCCGGATGATAGATTTTTATTCCATAGCCTCCCGTTCCCGCATAGATGTATAATAGTTAACAAAACAAGCCCAAAATATTAACAAAAGCGGTCCCTGCTTATCGAGGCTTTCCGCTAGCTTTGTGTCAACTCGCTGGTTTATAAATCGTCCGTTGCAACATGTAATTTATTTTCAACATAAATAATAGACCAAATCACTATGACACGAAAATTCAGTTTCTATTTTGTCTGCACACTCCTTTTCGTTTTGCCCAAAGCCCTTATTGCCCAGTTCGGGTATAAAAACCCGATATTACGTGGCTTTAATCCCGATCCTAGCATTTGCAGGGTTAATGATGATTTCTATTTGGTTACGTCTTCGTTCGAATATTTTCCCGGATTACCGATCTATCACAGCAAGGATTTAATA
Source organism: Olivibacter sp. CPCC 100613 (assembly GCF_036959255.1). Lineage (NCBI taxonomy): Bacteria > Pseudomonadati > Bacteroidota > Sphingobacteriia > Sphingobacteriales > Sphingobacteriaceae > Olivibacter > Olivibacter sp. CPCC 100613. The sequence goes on along the minus strand of NZ_JAWMTI010000006.1, from coordinate 125,495 downwards.
AACTGGCAGCAGATAGGACACTGCTTAACACGCGAATCCCAGCTTCCATTACATAAGGCATTTTCTTCCGGTGGGCTTTTCGCCCCATCTTTAAGGTACCATAATGGCAAATTTTATGTAATCTGCACCAATGTATCAGGTGGTGGCAATTTTTATTGCACAGCTGATAATCCCGCCGGTCCTTGGAGCGACCCAATATGGGTGGATATAAAAAGTATTGACCCGGATATTTTTTGGGATGATGATGGTAAAACATACTTTGTGACACAGGGTAATGAGGGAATACGGATTACGGAAATCGATCTGCTTACCGGAAAAGCGCTTTCACCGGAACGATTAGTTTGGGGTGGTACAGGCGGGCGTTTTCCCGAGGCACCCCATGTTTACAAAAAAGACGGTTATTATTACCTGTTGCTTGGTGAAGGTGGTACGGAGTACGCTCACAGCGCGACCATAGGACGTAGTAAATATCTTTTTGGTCCTTACGAAAACTGTCCGTTAAATCCTATCTTATCGCATAGCAATCGACTGGGACAAGCTAACCAAATACAAGGAGTAGGGCATGCTGATCTTATTCAAGCAGCTGACAGTTCATGGTGGGCAGTTTTTTTGGGCTTTAGGGTTACTAAACCTTATTCATATTATCATATATTGGGTAGAGAAACATTTCTTGCTCCGGTAGACTGGCCTAAAAACGGATGGCCACAGGTTAATGGAAACGGCACCATAAATATTGATATGCAAGTGCCAACTTTGCCGCTCCAACCGTTTGAAGAACCGGTAAGTCGAACCGAATTTGACGAACCTAAATTAGGCTACGAATGGCAATACCTTAGAAACCCTGTTTCAGCAAATTATTCACTCACCGAACGAAAAGGATTTTTACGGATAAATGCTTCGCCTTTTAAGCTTAATGAGCTGGAGTCGGTTAGTTTTATTGGCCGACGACAAACTGAACACGATTTTACGGCAGAAACTAGTTTGGAAATAGTGTCCACCAAAGAAGAAGAGGAGGCCGGTTTAACCCTTATACAAAACAATACGCATCATTACGATCTTCTGCTTAAACGTAAAGGAAAAAGATTTGCTGTACAGCTTCGCGTTGTAGTTGGCTCGCTTTCCTATCTCGCCGCAGAAGAGTTGATCGATGAACCGACGGTTCGTCTTCAAGTAGTAGGAAAACCTTTGAATTATACCTTTAGCTACTTCAATACAAAGGCCGGTAAGTTTGTGGAATTAAAAAATTTGGATACCAGGTATTTAAGTACGGAAGTGGCAGGTGGCTTTACGGGTGTTATGATCGGACTTTACGTGTCCGCTAACGGACAGAAAACTTCATCAAAGGCTTATTTTGATTATTTTGACTACCGTGTTTCAAAACTGTGAAATTGATCAAAAATCAGTTATTACATGATCCTTTGTTCGCAATTTATGATTAAATTAACCATTCCATAAACACGGTTATGAGCCGTCCAGGTTTAAAATTTCATTTTTATCACATAGGGAAATGTAAATTTATTCACGGGTTTAGCATTCAGGTGCGTTAGCGAGCTTTTCGGGGTTTTAACATGGGGAAGCTCCATCTGACCGATGGATAAAAAAACCGCTTTACGGTTCATGAGTACCTTAAATATAAAACACAAACGAATAATTATTTACAGATGAAACAAAAATTAATAAACTACCGTACTGTAGTATTTAATCTCAGCAAATGCGGTCTACCGGCAATACTGACTTGTCTGCTCATATTTCAGGCAAAAGCTCAATACCGTTTTGAGAATGTACTTTATGGTGCCGCTTATTATCACGAATATATGCCGTCTGCCCGTTTGGATGAAGACATACGCATGATGAAGGAAGCCGACTTAACAGTCGTGCGAGTAGGTGAGTCGACTTGGTCGTTGTTTGAGCCACAGGAAGGTGTTTTTGAATTCGCCTGGATGGATACCATCCTCAATAAAATGCATGCCGCCGATATCAAAGTTATCCTAGGCACACCCACTTATTCCATTCCAGCGTGGATGGCCCATAAATACCCGGAGGTGTTAGCAGCGCATACCGGGGGAAGAAAGGCCTATTACGGTATCCGCCAAAACATGGATATTACCAATCCCATATATCGCAAATTATCTGAAAGAGTGATCCGTAAAATGATGGAACATTTTGCCAAACATCCAGCTGTTATCGGCTTTCAGGTAGACAATGAAGTGGAAGCAAGAGGAATTAACAACCCCGGGTATTTTCAGGGTTTTGTTGATTATATAAAAAAGAAATTCAACGGAGACCTTAAATTGCTGAACAAGGAATGGGGACTGAATTATTGGGGAATGAACATCAATACCTGGGACGAATTTTACCCACGTGATGGGGCGACCAACCCGTCGTATAAAAACGAATGGGAACGATACAATCGGTATCGCGTTGCGGAGTTTCTGAACTGGCAGGTTGATATCGTAAACGAGTATAAAAGAAAAGATCAATTTGTTACCCATTGTTTTATGCCGTCTTTCCAAAACATAGATCAACCGGAGAGTTTCAGACAAATGCAATATCCCGCTATCAATGTTTACCATGATGTGCAGGATGGGCAAAATGGGCAATTCATTGCCTATTCAGGCGATTACATGCGTACGGTTGCGAAAGGGAATTATCTAATAACTGAAACCAATGCACAGGCTACGGGATGGGATGCCAAAAACCAAAAACCTCCATATGACGGACAACTAAGGCAAAACGTATTTGCCCATCTGGCCTCAGGTGCCAACATGGTTGAGTATTGGCATTGGCATACCCTGCATTATGGACAGGAAACTTATTGGCGCGGAATATTAGGGCAAGACCTACAGCCTAATCGAATTTATAAGGAGTTCGCTGCTACGGCCAAAGAACTCAAGCATATTGGTAAAAACCTGGTCAATCTGAAAAAGGAAAACAAGGTAGCCATTCTGTTCAGTCATGATTCTTATCACGCGTTGAGTTTTATGCCCTACACCAATAAGGACCATTATCCGGCAGGATTCGTTCATCGTGCATTATACAATCAGAATATTGAAACGGATATTGTTCCTTGTGATGAGCAGACGGATTTTAGCAAATACAACATGCTGGTTATTCCTCCATTGTATGTAGCAAGCGATCGTTTATTGGAGCAAATCGATGAATTTGTAAAAAATGGCGGCTATGTGGTTATGCTCTATAAAAGCGGATACACCAATGAGCATTCCGCCGTTCGCGCAACACTTGCTCCGGGACCATTGCGAAAGGCCGCAGGCTTTTATTATCAGGAATATGCCAATATTCCCGCTTTGCCTCTAAAAAAGAGCGCTTTTGGATTAGGTGGAAAGGAGATAAGCGAATGGTATGAGTTTTTAATACCCGAAACGGCAAAACCCTTGGCCTATGCCGATCATCCTTTCTATGGCAAATGGCCTGTTATAACCGAAAACAATTACGGAAAAGGAAAATTGGTATATATCGGCACCTATCCTTCACAGGAATTGCTGGAAAAAATTGTCTTACAAACGGCAAAGGATGCAGGCGTCACCACGGTCGCAAATAATTACCGCTTTCCCATTATTGTCCGTTCCGGGAAAAATCAATCAGGCAAAACGATTCATTATCTATTCAATTACAGCAATAAAAGTCAAATGGTAAATAATCCTTATCCCGGTGGAAGCGAGCTCCTTTCTGGCCATCAAACCGGTAAGGAAATTGCACTCGATGCATGGGATGTGAAAGTTATCAGTGAGTAAACGGAACATTATACGAAAAAAATAGTTCGTTACAAGCTTCCTACAATCTTTTCTCGCATTTATACGGGATACATCAGTTCCCTAAGTACTGTTCAGATTCGGAGAAGCATAGAAATGGAGAATCTTTCTTTTTTCGGTATATCATTAAGACTACCTGAACCAAAATATTTCTTCCATTCCTTAGCCGGTTCTCCAAAGAAACTTAATACTTTTCAAACATACGAGAACCAAAAAAGTCAAGGCAGCACATCCTTCGTTAAAGATTTAGGTCCGTCGCTCAAATCATGTGGAGCCGCCCCTCCCTTCAATCTATGCTTCGCTTTTCACATGATTTTTTTGCCCTGGCTATCCTAAATCTTCTTAACGCTCACGCTGTGAGGCCGTTCTTTCCGGCCCACGGTAGTTCCTTGCATAACCGTTCCGAAGGACGTCAATGGCCTAGTCTATGGAGGCGGCAACCGGCAGTCAAAGATGGCCCATCTCTATTATTAAGCGAAGCATCCGGTAATCAGTGAATCGACGAACGAAGGGCTTAGCATTGCGCGAGAGGGTGGCTCCGATTCACGGATGGACATCTGACCACGGGTTGCAACGGAATAGACAAGCCAAGCACCTTGCCCCAATGGGCGCAGCAAGTGGGATGTATAAAATAAACGTTCTTTTAATATAAACATCTTTATCTGTATGTTAAAGGTGAAACCGACCAACGGAAGTTCATCGAAGGTAATCCCTGTTTTAGAGAGAAAAGCCGATAATCATAATTTTTTCTATCCGGAGACGTATTCCGTGGTTTCTGTCGTTATCCATTTCGGATAACGACATTTTTGAGGGAACTTTCTCACTACAGGCACATAAAGTGCACAGGATAAATACGACTATTAGCGGTTGTTTCATAATTTCTTCTTAAGTCTAAAGTGTTTTATCTAAGGTGATCAACTAATTTTTTATTTGGTGATATCAACAATTCTAAAATTATCAAAGTACACATCAACATTTACATCGGCATCGTCCGACTTATTTTTGGTGAAAATGCCTAGGCCGGTATTTGCAATTGCCGCAAAACCCGCATAGTCTGTTGCTGCTGTGAATTTTGATAAAGCGATATCACAGGTTATCCATTTACCCGTTACTGTTTTGCTTGAATTTTTATCTCTGGGTAGGTAATCCGCTACCATCTGATCCCCGTTGCCTTTCAATTGGATTTCGAATGAGGCGGGAGCTAAAGATTCACTCATATAACATTCAAAACGAAGGGCAAGATTCGCTATTGGTGTGTTGGCGGGTATTATATTGGTTGTTGGATATACGCCATCATTGGATAGATTGCCCCACCAATATTGCCAAGCGCCGGGCTTACCGAATATACGGTAGCAGGTGCCGGTGGAAACATAGGGAGCTTTAGAGCCGTCTGCAACTACCGCTTCGTTATTATCACCCCAGCTATACGTACCTATATTGTCCCAGTTGAGCACCACATTTTCAATGGGATAAAATGCTTTGGGTGAATTCGAATTTCCTCCAGCAGCTGTTATCGTAACGACACCTCCTTTGCTAGGTGCTTTAGGTAATCGGAAATATAGTGTATCATTACTATTTGAAACGAGGAGATCAGATGCCGGTATTGTAAATTCACCATTGATATCGAGACTTGTTACATCAATGAAGTAATCCCCTGTAATATAAGCGAGATCGCCTATGATGGGCATATCGCTACTAAATGTTTTAATCGTCGGGGGAGCAACATTGGTTGAAAACGGAATACTCACCGAGTCGGTATAGCAATATACCACTAAGCGGCCGTCCTGCACCCCTGGCGGTATGATCAAATCAATGATATTATAATCGTTGCTAACGGTGTAATCCAATACCCCAACACTGTTTCCCCTTGTACTTTCGAAAACTACTTTCTGTATTTCATAAAAATTAGCTCCGAAAATTTTTAAATTTTCGCCAGGTGTTGCCGGATATTTCAACGTTATGCGGTGAATTTCGGGTGCCGGTGAATATATATGAAACGCATACTTAGCTACACCCCGATTGGTTTCGATACGGATTTCATTGGAAAGTTCCGGATTGGTGCCTGTCAATATTAAATCGCCAGGAATGGTAAAGATTGCACTGGTAGCGGTACAATAGTTAGTATTGAAACTAACTTCTTGGTCATTAATATATATCTTTTGTATACCTCCCAAGTTGTTTCCGATAACGGCGATCATTTTTCCCGGGAAAGCGCCCGTGAATGTGCTGTCAGCTTTTGTTGGATCGGTAAGCCTTACGCTATAAATTTCAGGCGATCCACTTGGGTCGTCTTTTTTACTGCAGGCGATAAATGTCGCTATTCCTATTAAGGCTATCCATAGCAATATAGGCTGATGGAAAAAAAAGAATGTTTTCATGTTTTAGCGTTTTATTCGTTAAAGGTGTAAGGTTGAGGTTCCTCTTTTAACCGTGGGTTCTGTATCAGGTCATTCTCCGGGTACGGAAAGAAAATATTATCTTTAGTAACGACTACCGGGGCAGTAGGGGGTGTTGGTTCTTCAAAAACAAGGTTCCCGTCTTCATCTTTTGTTATGGAAGCCGTAGTCCACCCACGTTGCTGATCGTTAAAATATTTCAGCATTTTTTCCGGTTTATAACAATACCAACTCACCATGTCGTACCAATTGTTATATTCCATCGCAAATTCAACGCGTCTTTCAGCTATGATATCCTCTAATGTAATAGCAGTCTTTCGTCCGATTTTAGCGCGCTCGCGTACTTTGTTGAAGTATGTTAAACCCTCCCCGCCGTCCAGGCTATTATTATTGCCGAGACTTGCCTCGGCAAACGTTAAGTATACATCTGCTAAGCGCAGTATATACGTGTTAAGCGGAGAGTTCATCGATTGAACATATCCATCATTATCGTCATTAGGACCGCCCACAACTCCTTTCTTAATAGACGATCCTGTTCCCGTGTAGGTGTAGCCCCCCTTGTCGATACTTATGTATGGATAATGAGCGTACTGTGTGAAATAGGTGGCATTTCTCCGCAAAGAATCAGCGCGCTCGTATAATTTCAATATATCAATGGTTCCATTTAAACCACCTCCCCAAACATTTACGCCACCGGTTACATCTGATGAAAAGGCTAAATCGGCCAAAAGGGTGTTACATACGCCCCAATCTCCTAAAGGTACCCATTGCATGGCAATTAATGATTCCGGATTGTTATTGTGTTTATATTTAAACAAATCTTCATATTTAGGATATAAAGCTAAACCACTATTCATGCACACGTCTCCTGCATATTCGCGTGCTTTTGCCAGATCCGCTTCGTCACGCGTTCCGCCTTTTTTCCAACCGGAACGGGCTAAGTATACTTTTGCTAACATTCCTTTAGCTCCCCAGCTGGTTGCGCGTCCTTTATCCCATGTTGACGGCAGGTTCTCCACAGCATATAACAGGTCATTGATAATAAATTGGAAGACATCTTCTTCACGATGGCGAGGTAACAAAGGGTTCTTGATCACTTCCTCGTTGCTTTCAATCAGAATTACAGGTCCCCAAGTACGAAGTAAGAAGAAATATGAGATGCCTCTCATCAGACGAGCTTCCGCTATTGCTAGATTTTTTTGCGCATCTGTGACATTCTTGGCCTTATTGTTAATGGCTTCAATGGTTGCATTGGCCATCGTAATAACTCCATAGAAAGATTTCCATGAGTCGGAAAGTCCATCATCTAATGAGGTTACAGTGAATAAGGTATAGGAAGGATTCATCCAGGGATTATAAGCATCATTTGCCCGTAGGCTTCCAATAGCAACAGCAGGTCGTTTATTATAATCAAACCAGGCCCGATTATATAAAGGGGCAGTTGCAGCTTTGAGGGCCTCGGGCGATGTATAAAAGGTCGCGTCAACGTAAGAACCTTCCGGCTCCCGATCAAGAAAGCTTTTACTGCATGCAGCAATAAACAGCGCTGATACTAACGTTGTAAGTATATATAATCTTTTCATCTCTTTATTTTTTATGACTGACGAGTTCGGTGTAAATAATCATTAATGAGTATATTCTATTACTTAGAGCTCGATTTGGCGATTTTAAGTTTATCCATTAAAAGGTGAGGTTCAATCCAAATGTGTAAATTCTTTGAGCGGGGTAACGTGCATAATCAATTCCGCTGAGTAATACACTTTGGTTATAGGATCCGATTTCCGGATCATAACCTTTATATTTAGTGAAGGTATGTAGGTTTTGGATATTCATGTATACCCGCAGATTTTCAACCTGCAACTTAGATAATAGTTTATTGGGTATTGTATAACCCAAAGAAACGTTTCTAATTCGTAAATAGGAACCATCCTCAATAAAGCGGTCGCTCATACGGCTGTTGTCATTAGCATCGCTCACCGTTATGCGTTGTATAGTAGCATCGGGATTTACGATTCTGACATTTGAAATATCCTGATCAGAGCCATCCGGATTTATTCTTTCGATGATCGCTATCCCCGTTGTTTCTTTCAACATGCCCGAATTGTTCATTGGATTGGTAAAATCTTTTCGGAGTTGATTGTATATTTTATTTCCAAATACACCGTTAATGAAGATATTCAAATCAAATCCTTTATAGGAAAAGTAATTATTGATGCCGAATAAAAATTTAGGCTGAGGGTTTCCAATAAAATCGCGGTCTTGCTCATCAATCTTTCCATCTCCGTTCAGGTCTTCGAAAATGAAGTCGCCTACCCAAATGCCATTTACATCGATGTTTTTATCTTTAGGGAGTGCAATAGGTATTCTGTTGCCACTTTCATCTAGCACAAAATTGTTGTATTGATCTTTTTTATAAAAATCGCTTTCGTCATGAAACATACCGATTACTTTGTAGCCATAAAACTGACCAACAGGGCCACCCACCTTGGTATAGGTAAAAGTTTCAGCACCGATTTTTCCCAATATAGTCGCGGTTTCCGTATATAAATCGGTTACCTTGTTTCTATTCAGTGAGAAGTTAAGTCCCGACTTCCAGAAGAAGCCTTTTTTATTGATATTGATGGTATTCAACGTAAATTCCAACCCCTTGTTGGTCATTGATCCCGCATTCACCCAAGGGGCAGCAATCAGCCCACTGATGTAATCGGGAAGAACTGCTTGCATAAGTAAGTTATCAATCTTCTTCAAATAGCCATCGGCAATGAATTCAACTCGGTTGTTGAACAGATTCAAATCTATACCTATATTGTAAGCGTTCGTTTTTTCCCATTTTAAATCAGGATTAGCAAAATTTCCGGGATAGAAACCCGTTCCCCATATCGAAGCCGCAGGCGCCATCGTTACACCATAGGCATAAGCGCTTGCTGCTTGGTTTCCTACTAAGCCCCAACCGAGCCTTAATTTTAGATTATCAACCGCATCGATGTTCTTTAAAAATGATTCATTTTTTATTTTCCAAGCAGCGGCTAGAGAAGGGAACGTTCCCCATCGGTTGTTCCGGCCAAATTTATCGGATCCGTCTTTACGGATGGTAGCTGTTAATAAGTAACGATCATGGAATCCGTAGTTTAACCTTCCAAAATAGGATTCAATAGCTCCGGACGACCGTGAACTGCTATTTCTAGCTGTATTTGCATCTCCTGCGTCTAACTCGTGCACGGAGTTTAGAAAGTAATTGACGCGGCTGCCGGATAGCGACTCCCATCTGTTCTCTTGTGTTTCATGCCCCGCCATGATCGAAAGGTTATGCCGGTCATTGAAATTTTTCGAGTAGGTTAAATAGGTTTTGAGGTTGGTAAAAGACGAGTTACTAGCAGACCGAGAACCTGAAGACTGCTGCTTAAAAGTACCATAGTCATACGAAGGCGTAAATTGATAGGCATTATTGTAATTGAAGCTGGTATTTCCTTCTATTCTAAGAACTAAATCTTTCAGTGGCGTAATATCAGCAAAAGCGCTTATATTGGTCTGTGTACCTTTCGTATAGTTTTCTCGCGTAAGGGCTTCTTCTACCGGATTAGCAAAATAAGTTCCATACATGTTTTCTTGTTGCGAACCCCAACTTCCGTCGGGATTTCTGGAAGGAACCTCAGGTAATTGTCTGATAGCTAATGATATAATTCCCCAGTTGTCAATTGTGTTTACATTTTCAAGGCGAGCAGTATAGGCACTCACGCCGGTGCTTAACCATTTGTTTATTTTGGAATCGAAGTTCATCCTAAGTGAATAGCGTGTAAAATTTGATCCTAACGCAATACCTTCTTGATTGAAGTACCCTCCGGTAATAGCAAAGCGATTATTTTCTGTGCCACCGCTGGTACTTAGTTGATGGTTGTGCATTGGAGAAGTACGGAAGATTTCCTTTTGCCAATTCGTTCCTTCCCCCAAAAGAGAAGGATCCATAAACTCTTCTCGCTCACCAAAGCCGATGACACTACTGCGTAAATTTTGATAGCTTGCATATTCTCTTAAGTTTAACACGTCTAAGGTCTTTGGTAATTGTTGTAATCCCAAGTATCCTTCATAAGCAACTTTTGTTTTCCCTGCTTGCCCGCGTTTGGTGGTGATCATTACCACGCCGTTTGCAGCCCTTGTCCCATAAATGGCAGTAGCTGAAGCATCTTTGAGAATTTCCATTGACATGATATCTGCGGGGTTAATCGAAGATAATGCGCTGGAATTGTCGCGCGTGTTACCATCAATAAGCACACCATCAATGACGTATAAGGGCTCATTACCGCTAAACGAGTTTGTTCCGCGTATACTGACCGAGATACCTCCTCCCGGAGCGCCCGAGTTTTGTGTAACGGCTACTCCGGCAACTCTTCCTTGTAAGGCCTGGTCTAATGAAGTATTGACGGATTTGCTTATATCGTCGGCAGTAATGGTAATCACAGATCCGGTGAGATCGCTACGTTTCATCGTTCCGTAGCCAACAACAACAACTTCACTTAATGTCTGGGTGTTCTCTTCTAAAGAAACATCCATACTAGGGCCTGTTACCGTTACTTCTAGCGTAACATAACCTAAATAAGAAAATACTAAGGTTTTGCCTTTGATAGCCGCAATGGCGTATTTGCCATTTTCATCAGAAAGGGTACGATTTGTTGTGCCTTTGACAAGTACTGATACACCGGATAATCTAGCGCCATTTGTTCGATTGGTTACAATTCCTGAGACATTAATATTGTCTGTACTTTGTGCTAACAGAGGTGTTAGGCTCAAATAAAAAAGCAGGTACAAAATTGTCTGCTTCCAATGCCTGATTACAGGCAAAAAACCTTTTCCAGGTAATTTGGCTAAGTTCATGGTTAATTAAGTTTATAACAGTTTTGGTTTTATGCTACCCTAGTTGGTTCTGTAAAGGTAAATACAGGGTAAAATACAGAAGGGCATAGAATGTTACAGATGTGATGCGAAAATGTTAATGAAGGCTATTATTCCATAATATAGATGGTTCTATTAGAAAAAGGCGAGGGAATTTTCCGTATTCATTCAAACGCCCAAGGTTCCTTTCCTTGGGCGTTGATAAACTTATTTGAAGTTCAAAGCTGTATCACCATATACCCCAACCGCTAAATGAATGCTAAAATGGATATCTACCCGTATTTGCTCCCCACATCAAACCATAAAAGATATATGGATCAATTACCGCCATATTGTTACGGCGATCTAAAACGCCCCCCACATCCCATAAGAAAGGTGTAAATCCGGCGTTTTTCGCCTCTTGAGCCACACATGCATGAAAGCGGTTCCTCGATTCATCATGCGCGTTCTGAATAGTCGGGTCGCTAAAGGTTCTTTTAACAGAACAAAATTCACCGAGGATTCCCGGGATTCCCTGATCGGTAAATCTGCGCTTCATTTTATTGAATTGTTCGCGTACGTAATCTTCTCCGCCCCAGTTTGCCCAACGGCCTTCATACTCGCCCACCGCGTAATTTCTAAATTCTTCGCCCCAGAAATAGAACATTTTGCCCCAATCTTCATCCTTCGGCATCAGACAGAAGTTATAAGGAGCATAATAATGCACTTCCATGATCATTCTACCCGTTCCCGTTGGGTCGTGGGGTAGCGTCATCAATTCGTCCGATAAATCGATGTTTGTCAAAGGTCCTTGAACCACCAAATTTCTATAGGTATTTCGGCCTCCGCTATTGCGTACTGCATCAACAAATGTTTGATAATAGGAATGAAGAACCGCCATCTCTTGACTGTTGTTTACATCAGGCTCGTTACTGCTTGCAAATAGTAAATGTTCATCATAATCACGGAAATAAACGGCGATCTGTTCCCATAATGCTTTTTGTTTTTTATTAACCGATTCTTGCATCTCGGGCGTGCAATTTTTTTCTAACCACCCCTCATCCCAATGGATGTTTAGGATGGTATACATATCGTTGTTTACACAATAATCGACGACTTCCTTTACGCGCGCTAACCAACTTTCTTTTATTTTATATGTTGTTTGATCCTCTAAGTATTGATTCCAGGAACAGGGAAGACGGACGGCGTTGATTCCTGCATTTTTAACAGCTCTGATCATGGCTTCCGTAGTGAGCGGATTTCCCCAATAGGTTTCGCCGCCAATTGCTTCCAATGTATTGCCGAGATTCCATCCGACATGCATTTTGGAAACTAGTTGAAAGGCATTACTGCTCATCCCACTCATATCGGGTGGTATTTGCTGCTGACGCGTTGATGCAAGTTTAGATCTTACCGCCGTTTTATTGCCAGGAGATACGGTTTCATGAATTTTGGCACAGGAAAACATTAAGAACACCGGAATAATTCCGCATAGAATTTTTTTCTTCATAAGTTAATAAATTAGATGAAAGAATGTTTATAATTGGGAGCTTAGCGAAACAGTGTATACCAATCGCTTTAAAACCATGAAGGCTCCTTTGAAACAAAAATAGCGGCAGGTAATTAAATAACAGGTGATGAAATGTATGTAATAGGGGATCAATATTTCTCTTTAAGGGGATAATATGTTTCTAATTACGGGATAAAATGATCAGCTGCCGATTTACTTGACACTATTTGTTTATTTTGCCGAGGCTAATTACCGAACCGGTCAACCAATGAAGAAACTAGTACTTTTATTAACAATAGTTCTATTTGGATTTGTATTCACCTATGCTCAACCTTATGAGTTCGCACACTTTGATAACAGAAATGGACTGTCGGGTAACGAAGTACTTAGTATATTTAAAGATAGTAGGGGCTTCCTTTGGTTCGGTACAAGTACCGGATTAAATCGCTTTGACGGTATTGCATTCAAAACATTTAATGGGGATATAAATGGCACAAATAGCTATCTATATGAGAATCTGAGAAAAATTGTCGAAGATATAAACGGCAATTTATGGCTACAAGGAAATACCTACCTATTCTATAATTGGCGTACCGAATCATTTACAAGTAATATCGATTCCGTTTTAAACAAGATGGGGTTACCTTCATATCCTATTTCCGTACAAGTGGATAAAGACAAAAACTTTTATGTAGCCTACTTCGGAAAAGGAATTTACAAATATGACGTGAGCGCAAAGAAGGTATCGGTTTTTAAGCAATCACCCCATACGAAAGATCTTATTCCATCGCCTATTACCGATATGAAAATCCAAGATTATTTTATGTGGGTATTGCACGAGGATGGCGTTTTAGAGCGCGTCAATACAAAGACCGGGGGGGTTGATGTTCGTAATACCTATATAAAAGAAAAATCAAAAAGTGCTACCATACCTAAAAATATTTTCCTAGATGCAGATAAAGATATCTGGGTATACCCTGGAATTAATGATAAAGGAGCCCTATACTTTAATTTGAAACAAAATAATTGGACTTTGTTGGGCGTGGATACTAACCCTGCACTTTCTCATAGCTTTGCAAGATGTGTTATACAAGATTCGAAAGGTATGATTTGGATAGGTACTGATCATGGAGGAATAAATATTTATGACAAAAAACGCAAGGCAATCCGTATCGTTGAAAATAATGTTTATAATAAACATTCGCTGAGTCAAAATTCCATTATTAGTCTTTATTGCGATAATGACGGTATCGTATGGGCTGGTTCTTATAAAAATGGCGTATCGTACTATCACCCCAGTATGTTTAAATTTTGGAAATCGCCTTTATATTACCTATTTATTCGGAATGCGGAAATTTTTGATTGTAGTAGTCTTTATAAAGATCAGCAGGGCAATTTATGGGTTGGTACCAATGGTAAAGGCTTAATAAAATATAACGAACAAGCTGGAAGTATCCAACGTTTTCGTAGCAACTTGAACGATGAATATAGTATATCGTCTGATATTATCACCTCGATTTTCGAGGACAGTCAAAAGACAATTTGGATCGGTACATTTTTAGGCGGTTTAAATGCATATAAGAATCAAGGTTTTAAACAATACCGATTTGATGAAAACAATCCCAATTCGTTGTCCAACCGAAGTGTTTATGCTTTAACGGAAGATCCTGCTCATAATTTATGGATAGCCACACTTGGCGGAGGAATCAACCGTTTGGATCCTCAGCGAAAGGTATTCACACACTATAATAGGGAGAATAGTCCGCTGCGATCAGATTTCATCTTGTCAACTTTTACTGACTCTTCCAAAAAGATTTACTTCTGTTCAGACATAGGTATCTATCGGATTTATAAAAAAAATGAAATTGTTCCTTTTTTTTCCGATTCTAGGCTTCAAGATTCCATTTCGAGCATGCCCGTATCTCAATTAATGACTGATGCCAAGGGACTTATGTGGATGGCAACGAAAAACGGAATTAATATTTATGATCCGAAGGCAAAAACGTTTCATCGTATAACCACTATCAATGGTTTGTCAAGCAATGATGTGCGATCGTTGGTAGAAGACAGCGATGGAAATATTTGGGCGGGAACAAGCAATGGGCTGAATCGTATTTATTTTAACCATAAAATGCCTGAAATTAAACCGAATATTATCTCTTTTGACATCAATGATGGGTTACCGAGTTCCAGCTTTAACCCCAATGCTGTCTTTAAAGATAAGAGGGGTATAATTTACATGGGCACAACCGCGGGTTATGTAGCATTTAACCCACGAGATATTCCGGTAAATAATTTTGTTCCCAAACCTAGATTCACCGATCTTTTAATAGCCGGCCAAGTGATCAAGCCCCATGTGAATTATAACGGACGCATCATTATTAATAAATCGATAGTCGATCTAGATCAGCTTGTTCTTCAACATGATGAAACCAATTTCACCGTTCATTTCTCCGGCCTCAGCTTTATCCATCCTGAAAAGAATAAATATAGATACATCTTGGAGGGATTAGAAGAGCAATGGATAGAGATAGCGAATGGTGTTGGTGCCGTATCGTACTCCAATCTCAACGCCGGCAGCTATAAGCTTAAAGTGTACGCGGGGAACGAAGATAATATTTGGTCAGAAAAACCGATAGTCCTAAAGATTATTGTTAGACCACCCTTTTGGTTTTCCTGGTGGGCATGGACTTTTTATATCGTCACTGCCGGCCTTTTTATTACATTATTCATAAAACATAAGCTGAACAAGCAAAAAGAAAAATTCGAGCATGCACAAAGGCTGTTGGAAGCAGAAAAATTACATGAGGTCGATCAACTTAAACTTAAATTTTTTACAAATATTAGCCATGAGTTTAAAACACCGCTTTCATTAATAATCAGTCCGTTGGAAAAGCTCCTAACGTCTCCTATAAATCCAGATGAAAAGTCGACTTTACATATGATGTATAAAAATGCGCGGCGGTTATTGGATATGGTAAATGAAATACTTGATTTTAGAAAGCTTGATCAAAATCAATTGACTTTGAACTTATCTAAAGGGAATATTATCGAATTTGCCAAAGATATTTGCGCGTCTTTTTCTCCGCTGGCCGCCGAAAAATCTATTAAACTCACCTTCACAACTTTTCAGAAAGATTTATCGATGCAGTTTGATAGGGAAAAAATGTATATGATCATGGTAAACCTCATTTCCAATGCTTTTAAATACACACGTGAAGGACATATCGATGTCAGCGTTTTTCTTTCGGAAAGGATTTGCAATAAAGTTATAGAAAAGCAGTTCTGCTTTCAAGTGTCAGACACGGGATCTGGCATTAACCCGGAATATTTGAATAAAATTTTTGAAAGGTTTTTCCGTATCGAGAGTGCTGAAGTACATGGTATTCCTGGTACGGGAGTAGGATTGCATCTGGTCAGCGAGTTCGTAAAGCTCCATGCCGGAGAAATATCTGTTGAAAGTGTTGTAGAGAAAGGTTCCATATTTACGGTATTAATTCCCATGACAAATTCCACATTGGACGTACTGAAAAATCAAGATATCATTTATCCCGGAAGCGTAAAAAATGAAATATCCTTAGACACCGAGGCTAATTTGAATAAATTGCCGCAAAATAACAGCTTACCGTTACTTTTGATTATTGACGATAATGAGGATTTCTGTAGTTTCTTAACCGGTCTGTTTTGTAACGATTATCGTATTGCTATTGCCAACAATGGAGAAGAAGGCCATCACATTGTATTTAATCAATGGCCTGACATGATTCTATGTGATGTAATGATGCCAAAAATGGACGGATACGAATTTTGTGAAAAAATAAAAGAAGATATGCGTACATCGCATATCCCCGTAATACTGCTTACTGCTAAATCATCTGACAAAAACAGATATTCAGGAATTGAAGCGGGAGCAGATGACTATATTTCTAAACCATTTAATATAGAGATTCTTAAGTTAAAGATTGTTAAAATCATCGAAAAACAAAAACTGTTACAGAACAGATTCAAAGCAAAGGTCGATATTTCTCCTGGCAAAATTGAAATAGTCTCAATGGACGAGAAATTTGTAAAAAGAGCCGTATCCATCGTTGAAGAGAATATCAACAACGCTGAGTTTTTAGTTGAGGATTTATGCAAAGAAATGGGAATGAGTCGGGTTAATTTCTATAAAAAGATAGTGGCATTGACTGATAAGACTCCATCCGAATTCATTCGATTCATCCGCCTAAAGCGAGCTGCAGATTTACTTGCAAAAAGCCAGCTATATGTAAGCGAGATTGCCCTTTTGGTAGGATTTAACGAAGCCAAATATTTCAGAAAATACTTTAAGGACGAATTTGGTGTTACACCCAATGAGTATAAAAAGAACTTGTTAAAAAGAGACGAGAAATGATGCGCTAAACCGAAGTTCGAAATCAGGGTAACGACAATTACAGGTCATTACCTTTAGCGTATTGTTGTAGATAGAGAAATCGGTAAAGTGCAATAATAAGTCGATAAGAAGTAAAAGGCTGCCTGCTAATTCCTGTATCTTTGAGCAATCGTATAGAAACCAATTAAAGCCACTAAAAGCGTAAAGAGACGTCGCTTTGTAGCAGTCATTTAAAGTAACTGGAAAAGATACTGGAGATATACGTAGGGGTACTATAAATTATTAGAAACCGATCAATAAAAATTATTTACAGATGAAACATGTACTTGCCATTGTATGCAGTCTACTCATTGGCTTCTTTTCTTTTGCCCAACAACAGAGAGAATGGGGTGACTGGCAAAAATGGGGAGATCAGGGCGATGGAACTTACCTCAATCCGATCATCCCTTCTGACTATAGCGACATGGACTGTATTCGCGTAGGCAATGATTACTATGCCATATCCTCCACTTTTCAGTTCTCTCCAGGGATGACTATCCTGCATTCCAAAGACCTTGTGAATTGGCAAATATGTGGAAATGCAATAACCGACCTGACCCAGATAAGCGAAGAATTGAACTGGACGCGCATGAACCGCTATGGTAAAGGTGTCTGGGCAGGGACATTGAGATATCATAACAAGCGATTCTACTTGTTCTTTGGAACCCCCGATGAAGGATATTTTATGACTTCTGCTTCGCACCCGAAGGGACCATGGGAGCCACTGACGCATTTGCTCTCCGATAAAGGTTGGGATGACTGTACGGTAATGTGGGATGATGACGGAAAAGGATATTTTGTTGGTACCCATTTTTCGGATGAGTACAAAACCTATCTTTTCAATATGTCGTCAGACGGAAGAAGTATAGATCGGAAATCCGCTGTCTTGATCAATTCCGGTAATGGGAGGGAAGCAAATAAGTTAATAAAGGTTAACCGATGGTATTACTTGATCTTTAGTGAGCATAAAGAGGGTATTGGGCGTTATGTGATGGCAAAGCGATCAAGAAAAGTGATCGGGCCTTATCAAGAGGAAAAGCAGCTTGCATTGCCCAACCTCGAAGCGCTTGAACCCAACCAAGGTGGTATCGTTTTGGGACCGGACTCGGCTTGGTATTTTCTAACGCACCACGGTACCGGTGATTGGAGTGGGCGTATTGTAAGTCTTTTGCCTGTTACTTGGATAAATGATTGGCCGATAATCGGGAAGGTGCTCCCGCAGAAAATTGGAACAATGACCTGGTGTGGCCGTATTCCGATTAAAGAAAAGGAAAAATTGAGCATCGAACGGAGCGATGATTTCGATCGTCATGGATTAGCATCACAATGGCAGTGGAATTACCAACCACGAAAAGAAAAATTTTCATTATCGGAACGTCCGGGATGGTTGCGCCTAAAAGCTTACCGTCCTTTGCAGTTAAATAAACTGATGTATGCGGGCAATACTCTTACCCAGCGGAGTTTCAGAAAGGCAGAAAACAAAGTTATTGTCAAAATGGATGTTTCGAATATGGCAGAAGGACAGAAAAATGGTCTTTGTCATTTTTCCTCTCAGCATGCGGCTATCGGCATCGTGAAGGAAGAAGGCAATTGTTATTTAGAATATAGAAAAAACGATCATGTCATAAGAGCGAGGCAGCTTTCATCACAATTTATCTGGCTGAAATCGGAATGGGGATTGGATGGTATGTCCCAGTTTTTCTATAGTTTTAATGGGGCGGATTTTATCTCCTTTGGAGAACCCTATCAATTGGCCTGGGGTAATTACCGGGGCGACCGCTTAGGAATTTACTGTTTTAATGACATAACGGAAGAGGGGTATGTGGATGTTGACTATTTCCATTATAAATAGCGCTTCATGTAATCATTATCTCGACCGTGGTGGCTCCTTGGGTGCCAACATGCGGCGTTGCATCTTACCCGGGTTTTCGCCCGCTATTTTTTTGAAAAGACGATTGAAATAGGATATGTTTTCAAAGCCCAGTTGATAGGCAAGTTCTTTGATGCTGATGTTCTTTACCAGCATTAGCAGTTGTGCCTGCTCGATCTTTTTCTGATTGATGTATTTTCCAGGCGTGCATTGCATCTGTTTGCTGAAAAGGCGAATGAAGTGATCTTCCGTCAGGCAGGATATTTGCGCCAGTTCTTTAATGCTTATTGGCTTGTCTATATTGCCGTGAATGTATTGAATAACCTTCAAAATGCGTTCATCCAGCCCTAAGTTTCTGTCAGAAGCCGCTACCAGAAAGCGCGATAAGATCTGTTTCAGGATACCCTCCGTTTCCATCTCTAACCCGGGGTGGTTTTGTGTATACTGACTGATGTTTTTTATCAACGTTGGCGAATTATCATAATCTTTCGGATCATAGGCTTGTAGTTCAAGCTTGGGATTGATAGCAGCCAAGCGCTTAATAAGGAAAACGAGTAACTCATCGGCTTTAATCTCAACGGGAAAATCGAGCATATCGAAAATACTCAGCTGTTTGCCTAAAGTTTCATAGATATGAATATAGTAAAGTGACAGCTTACCCGTGCAGCTATAACTATGTTTGGTATGGGGTGGTGTTAGGTACAAGTGTCCCGCTTTTAATGTATAGGAGTGATCTTCACGTAGGATTTCGGCCGATCCACTTTCGATGAAATGAATACGGGCAAAAGGACTGTGTATATTTTTCCAGTTCCAATCCGCATGATGAACGGCTTGCCCGACATTCAATAAGATAAATTCCCGTTTAGTCTTCTTTTCATCCATGCCATCTTTATGTTTTCTAAATATAATAAGAAAAGTCGATAAAGTACAGTTTTCAGTATGAATAAAGAATAAAACAATGAGAACTAGAGCAAGGTTTAACAGAAAGAAAAAATCGAAAAAGTGATATAATTTGTCGATAATGGACAAAACGGATACCATAGATATCCCTAGCTTTGAAAAGTTGGTAATATCCTGTTATAAAACCAAAGAATAAACTTTTTAACATCACCTTCATACCAATAAGAACATTTAAGAAGAAATTAATGAAAAGAAGAACTGTAATAAAGGCTTTGGGAATGGCTATCCCCTCACTTTGGGTGAGCAAATCAATGGTTGGGTCGAGTATTAATACATTGCATGCCCATGCGCCTATTGCAAAAGTCGATTTTAAACCGGATTGGAAATCGTTGGAGCAATATCAGGTTCCTGATTGGTTCCGTGATGCAAAATTTGGTATTTGGGCTCATTGGGGGCCACAATGTCAGCCCGAAAGAGGTGATTGGTATGCAAGGGGTATGTACCAGGAGGGCAGCGACCAATACAATTACCATGTGGAGAAGTACGGTCATCCCTCTAAATTCGGTTTTAAAGACGTAATCAACGAATGGAAGGCCGATCAGTGGGATCCCGAAAAGCTGTTGGATTTATATAAGCGTGCCGGCGCTCAATATTTTGTAGCACTAGCCAATCACCATGATAATATGGATCTTTATGATAGCAGTCACCAGCCTTGGAATTCAACCAAAATAGGGCCGAAAAAAGATTTGGTTGCCGGTTGGGCAAAGGCAGCCAAGAAACGCGGACTGCGTTTTGGTGTAAGTGTACACGCTGCACATGCCTGGACCTGGTATGAAACTGCCCAAGGGGCCGATAACAAGGGCCCACTCAAAGGTGTTCCCTATGACGGAAAGATAACAAAGGCCGAAGGAACCGGAAAATGGTGGGATGGTCTTGACCCGCAAGAGCTGTATGCGCAGAACCACCCTTTGAGCGAAAACAGCGAAGACCACAACATGATTCACCGCCAATGGAGCTGGGATGTGAGCTCGGGAGTGAGTGTTCCTTCCAAAGCTTATTGTGAAAACTTTCATGATCGGACAGTTGAGCTAATAGACAACTATGACCCCGATCTGGTTTATTTTGATGATACCGTACTCCCTCTTTGGCCAATTGATGATGCCGGCTTGCGGATTGCCGCTCATTACTACAATGTCAATCAGCAAAAAAATAAAGGAAAGTTGGAAGCGGTTATCAATGGTAAAATATTGAATGAGCAGCAACGAAAATGCATGGTATGGGATATAGAACGAGGGCAAAGCGACAAGATAGAAAAAGAGCCCTGGCAAACCTGTACCTGCATCGGATCTTGGCATTACGATCGACGAATCTATGACAATAAAAGTTACAAAAGTGCGAAAACGGTAATCCATACCCTGGCTGATATCGTCAGTAAGAATGGCAACCTTTTATTAAGCATACCACTCCGTGGCGATGGCTCCATTGATTCAGAAGCGTTGAAAACGGTGGAGGGGATCGCTTCCTGGATGAGCGTTAACAGTGAGGCTATCATTGCGACGAGGCCTTGGAAGGTGTTCGGCGAGGGGCCAGCGACTGAAGGTACCGCCCCACTATCTGGCCCAGGGTTCAATGAGGATAAGAACAAGCCTTTAACCGCTGAAGACATACGCTTCACAACAAAGGCCGGAATAATATATGCCATTCTAATGGGGCTGTCCGAGACTGGAAATGTTTTGATTAAAAATTTGAAGGTAGATAGTTATAAAGTAAAGAGAGTAACGCTCCTTGGTACTAGTAGTAAACTAAAATTCGAACAAACCCTGACTGGGTTAGCAGTGACCTTGCCTGAGGACATAGATAAGGACCAGCCAGCTTATGTACTTAAGATTAGTTAATAACTCATAGGATTTTTTATATAAATGATCGGTTATTGGTGAAAGTGTGCCCCGTAAGGGGCATTTTTGTTTAAGCTATAAAGACCATGGCGGTATTGTATAGCACTTCTTTTGTTTAAGAAGCGATCAGCGAAACAATCAGACCTTATTTGTTTAAAAGCAAATTCAAATTAATGCTAACGTTGGCGTTAAAAACTACCTAAATTACGCCGTTTGGCTAAAAAATGATGTTTTTTAACCTCTGATTAAACATTTTTGCTAAGAATATCGACATTTTTATAGGCTGTTCCTTTGTGCGTATAGATACTTTTGTTTCGTTGTGATCAACATATATAAACCAGCCCAAAAAGTCTTTACTTTTTTATGCAAATGATTTTATTGATAGGCGGATTGATCAACTTCTGAGTCACAAGAGTTATATACAATTTAACCTATGTTATAAGCTAACAATTATTTTATGGAATACCCAATTTTACAAACCTATGTTATGGGGCAAGGGCGATGGCTGAAACTTTTTGGCCTTGCTTTGATGGTCTCCTTTTTTATACTATCGACTTTGGATGTGCAAGCGCAGCATGCGGTAAAGGGAAGGGTAGTTGATGAATCAGGTAATGGCTTTCCAGGAGCCAGTATTCAAGTAAAAGGCACTACGATAGGAACCAAAACTAATGAAGATGGTTATTATTCGCTAAATGTACCAAGTGAAGATGCTGCCTTGGTTTTTTCCTATATGGGTTATATACCACAAGAAGTAAAAGTGTCAGGACAAACGTTAATTAATATAAACCTTTCCCAAAATGCGGAAATACTCTCTGAAGTAGTAGTGGTGGGTTATGGTACGCAGCGGAAAGAGTCGGTCACAGGTTCTGTGGCGTCGATTAGCGGAAGTGACTTAAATCAGGTGCCTACTCCGAATATCTCACAAGCATTGCAAGGGCGCTTGCCGGGCGTGCAATTAGCACAAACATCCACACGGCCGGGCGCAACCATGCAAATCCGTATCCGTGGTACACGTTCCTTAACAGCGGACAATAATCCGTTAATCGTTTTGGATGGTATCCCGTTTCCTGGTTCAATTGGAGACATTAATCCAAATGATATCAAAAGTATAGATGTGTTAAAGGATGCCTCCGCAACGGCTATATATGGTTCACGAGGTGCAAATGGCGTGATATTGGTAACCACTAACAAGGGGCGACAAGGTGAGCAGGCAAAGTTTAGTTATAATGCTTATTATGGCGCACAGACGTTATTTGCGCCATATCCCATGATGAACGGGGAGGAGTTTGTAGCTTTACGTAAGGCTGCCGGTATTTTTTCAAATGGCGTGGATGAAGCTGATCATGTGAACACAGACTGGCAGGATCTGAATTACCAAACCGGAGCAGTAAATAGTCATGACATTGGAATTTCGGGTGGTACGGAAAAGGGAAGCTATAATGTTGGGGCTGCATTCTATCAAAATCAAGGATTGATTCCTACGCAAGAATACAAAAGGTACTCGTTACGGAGTTCAATTGATCAAGGGATTGGTAAACACTTTCGTGTGGGTTTCACTACCAATAGCAATTATAATATAAGTGCAGGTAATCAGCTTGGGCTATTTGGAACATTGGCTGCTTCACCGATCCTTAACCCTTATAACGAAGATGGCACGCTGAAAAGAACCGTGAATACCGCGTTAGGCGACAATTACGTGTTGACGAGAAAAGTGGTAGAGGGGCTTCATGATGATGGGATGTGGCTCAATGAAACCAGGAGTTTTGCTACCTATAATTCGATGTATGGTGAGGTGAGTATCCCTTGGGTAGAAGGTTTGAAATACCGTGTTAACCTTGGGCTGGATTTTATTCAAAGTAATAATGGTAATTATACCGGAGAGGGTGTCAACAATGTGAATCCACAAACGATATCTACTGCGGGAATCAGTAACGCGCATACGTATCATTGGACCGTGGAAAATCTGATCACTTATGATAAGACGATCGCGGAAAAACATCATTTGAATTTCACTGGACTCTATTCTGCGGAACGACAAAAGTTTAATTCTTCGGCGATGTCGGCCAGGGATATTCCGTCTGAGGCTTTCCAGTTCTATAATCTAGGACAAGCCACGGGAGAGATTACGATAAATCCAGATCAGCAGAATTATACCTTATGGGGCTTGATGTCATGGATGGGAAGAGTTATGTATGATTATGATAATCGCTATATGCTATCGGCGACGCTTCGATCAGACGCTTCTTCTAGGTTGGCACCTGAACATCGTTGGCATACTTATCCTGCGGTGTCTGCGGGTTGGAATATCGCCAATGAATCGTTTATGAAAAGTCTGAGCTGGATAAATATGTTGAAGTTGCGTGTAGGCTACGGACAAACGTCCAATCAAGCCATTGCTCCTTATGCTACCTTAGGGCGTTTAAGCACAAGGCCTTACAATTTCGGTGAGGAAAATTATGCTGTTGGTTATTATGTAACCCAGCTGCCGAATAGCAACCTGGGGTGGGAATTTTCAGAAACGTGGAATTATGGGCTTGATTTTTCGTTGTTGAACAATCGTTTATCGGGTACAATTGAATATTATACAACCCATACGAAAGATTTATTGTTAGGTGTCGGTTTGCCACCTACTTCAGGTGTACAGAGTTATACAGCGAATATCGGGCAGACACAGAATAAGGGAATCGAGTTGACCTTAAATGGGAATATTTTAGCTGGTGGGCGAGACGGTTTAACCTGGGATCTCGGATTTAACCTTTATGCAAACCGGAATAAGCTGACTGCGCTTGCATCAGGCGCCACGCAGGATGTGGGCAACTCCTGGTTTGTTGGCTATAATATCAACGCAATTTATGACTATGAAAAAATAGGTTTATGGCAGGAAGGAGATTCCTATTTGAACATTTTGGAACCTGGGGGTAGTGTAGGAATGATTAAGGTGAAGTATACGGGTGGTTACAATGAAGACGGTACACCGGTTAGACCCGTTAATGCGGATGATCGACAAGTGATGAACGTTGATCCTGATTTTGAAGGTGGTTTTAATACGCGCTTAGCCTACAAAGGATTCGATTTAAGTGTGGTGGGTTTTTTCAAAAGCGGCGGATTACTGGTGAGTACTTTGTATGGATCAGGGGGCTACCTGAATACGCTCACTACCCGTAACAATAACGTGAAAGTCGATTATTGGACACCGGAGAATACAGATGCAAAGTATCCAAACCCTGCTGGGCCACTTAGCGGCGATAATCCGAAGTATGGTAGCACCTTAGGGTATTTTGACGCTTCCTTTTTGAAGCTGCGTACGATTTCTTTGGGGTACGACTTCAATCGAAGTTTAATTAAAAGCCCGAATATGCGCTTACGCGCATATTTTACCGTACAAAATCCTTTTGTTATGTTTTCTCCTTACCATCGTGAATCTGGCATGGATCCGGAAACGAACTCTTTCGGTGATGAAAATTCAGCGGTATCGTCTTATCCGAATCGGATCTTGACAATTGGTACGAATGCGCCTGCGACACGTAATTATGTAGTGGGTCTTAATCTCGTTTTTTAATTACCTAGGTTGCTAATCATTAAAGAAATAAAAAATGAAATCGATTATAAATATAAAACGTTATCTTACGGCTGCCTTGGCGCTATTGTTAATGGCTGGTTGCTCAAAAATTTTAGACGAACAGCCACGGAGTATTTTTACTCCAGATTATTTTTCCACTGAAAAAGGTGTTTTGGGGGGCATAACATCTATGTATGCACATTTGCGCTATTTATATGGCGAGGCCTATTATTATAATTCTTGTATCACGGGTACAGACGAAGCGACTTACGCACAGAGTGCAGATGGAAACTTTAGAGATATGGACTTGTCAGGTGTCGGGCAGATTAGTGCTACGAGCCACCCCACTAGTTTTGTATGGAATGTAAGCTTCCCGAATATAAATACGGCCAGTGGAATCATCGAAAATGCGGCTAATGTCGGCGTGGCTGAATCAATTGTGGCTGAAGCCCGTTTTTTTCGTGCCTTTGATTATTTTTTACTGGTGCAAACCTATGGGGGGGTGCCGCTGGATTTAGGTGCCGGCGAACTGCAATTCAATACCAACCCCGTTCGTTTTTCAGTGCGTAATACCGTGCCCGAAGTGTATACGAAAGCGATCTTTCCCGATTTACTCTTAGCGGTGGAGAATCTGCCGGATGCCGGACGGGTAACGGGTGGAGTAACAAAAACGCTTGCACGACTTTATTTAGCGAAAGCATATCTTACCTACGCGTGGTGGCTTGAAAACCCAAATAACATCCCTACTTATCCAGAGGTTGGGAGAACCGATCCGGACGGACATGACGCGACGTGGTATTTTCAACAGGCTTACAATATAGCGGTGGAAGCTATTGATTCTCCGGGTCCCTTTGGATTACAACCAAGTTATTATGACATACACATTGGATCTAATGATCGCAACAATGAGATTTTACTGTATGCGGATCATACGGAGAAGAGTGCATTTTATAATGGAGGAAGTTTAGAGTACGGAAGCGGTGGTGCCCCTGATAATTTCGCTGTTTGGATGTTTACCTGGAATTACACGCTGCTTAGAAGTAGTAGTGATGCTTCTTGGTCGAATGCCGTGAGCTCCGTGCAGCGCGAGGCAGTGCAGTCGTTGGGTCGCCCCTGGACGCGGATGGCGCCAACCATCGATGTGATAAAAAATACCTTTGCGGATAAAATAAATGATTCCAGATATGATGGCACCTTTGTGACCGTTTATCGCGGAAATTGGCCAAAGGCCGGAGTTTCTCAGACGATCTTATACAATGCGAATAACTTACCGGTGAATCCGGGGGATCCGATATTGACGTTTTTGAACGAAGAACCGGAAACACCAATTGATTATACGAATTGGGCAACAAAAAGTAATGTCGGTGCCGGAGCCTTGCCAGGTCGGGCAGATTTTGTTATTTCGCCGGAAGGACTTAGCAGGTTAAGACATCCCGGACTTTGGAAATTGGGAACCTATCGCACGGATAATGGCGATGGCCTAGGTCAGCCAAATGCAGGAAGTACAAGGCCTTTCAATATTGCCAAATTTTCTGAACTTTATTTTATAGCCGCAGAAGCAGCCGTAAAAGGGGCTGCGGCACAGGGAGGAAAATCCGCTAGAGAACTCATTAATGTGATCCGGGCACGGGCGGGAAAATGGACGTTTGACAATGCAGGGAATATGGAAAAGATGGCGGATTACAGTGAACAAATGACAACTGCTACGCCTACAATGATTGATATTAACTATATCTTGGCTGAGCGTTCTCGGGAGTATTACGGAGAAGGTTACCGTTGGTATGATTTAGTACGGACGCAAAAATGGACTGAACTGTCTTCTAGCTATCGTATAGGTGGTAGCGGTATTGGCGATCATACGCCGACGACAGTAACGCGTAGTATTCAGCCCTTCCACTATCTGCGTCCTATACCACAAGGGCAATTAGATGGTATGCAAATGACGGAGGCGGAAAAAGCTGCGTATCAAAATCCGGGATATAATTAGTTATAAAATAATGAAGGCGGCATATTATGGTGGTTGTCAATTAAAACAAACGATGAAAAGATTCTTAATTTTAAGTGGGGCGTTACTGATGATATTGATTCCCTTAAATAGTATAGCCCAAAATCGAAAAGCACAAAATCCTGTTATTTTTTCAGATGTGCCGGATATGTCGATGATCCGTGTTGGAGATACCTATTATATGAGTAGTACGACGATGCATATGAATCCGGGCTTACCTTTAATGAAGTCCAAAGATCTGGTCAACTGGGAACTAATTGGTTACACGCATCAGGCTTTGGCCGATATGGATGAACTCAATTTGAGTAATGGTAAAAATAGCTATGGGAAAGGCTCTTGGGCCAGTAGCCTTCGATATCACAAGGGGACGTATTATGTAAGTACATTTGCACAGACTACGGGCAAAACCTATATCTATATGACGAAGGATATAGAAAAAGGTCCTTGGGAAATAAAAGAGTTCAAGCCGAGCATGCACGATCATACACTTTTTTTTGAGAACGATAAAGCATATATGATTTGGGGCAGCGGGCAACTGCATATCGTGGAGTTATTGCCAGACTTTTCCGGTATAAAACCAGAAACCCAACAGGTGTTGATCGATAATGCAACTTTACCCAGCACACCTAGTGGTACCCAAGGTGGACTACCGGCAGAAGGTTCACAACTGTTTAAAGTAAATGGTAAGTATTACTTGTTCAACATTTCTTGGCCTCCAGGGGGCATGCGTACCGTCATTGTCCATCGTGCTGATCAATTGAAAGGACCTTATGAAGGACGGGTGATGTTGCAGGATAAAGGGGTAGCACAAGGAGGCTTGATTGATCGACCTAATGGCGAATGGTACGCTTATCTGTTCCAAGATTATGGTGCGGTTGGTCGTATTCCGTTTTTGGTACCGGTTCAATGGAAGGATGGTTGGCCAGTTTTGGGCATTGATGGTAAGGTGCCCGAGGCGCTAAATCTACCTCCAAGTAAAGGCTTGGTTCCAGGCATCGTTAATTCGGATGATTTCAGCCGCAAAAAAGGGGAGCCAAACTTGCCGCCGGTATGGCAGTGGAATCATAATCCAGTGGATAGCCTTTGGTCGGTAACTGAGCGTAAAGGATATCTGCGGTTGAAAACCGGCCGCATTGATACCAACTTCCTACAAGCAAGAAATACATTAACGCAACGTACAATAGGTCCTACTTGTAGTGGCACTATTGCCCTAGAAGTGGCCGAAATGAAAGATGGTGATTTTGCAGGGTTGTCTCTTTTGCAAAAAAAATATGGCATACTCGGTGTCCGATCGGCGGGTAATCAAAAGTATTTGGTCATGATTAATGCTTCAAGTGATAGTCCTAAAGAGCTTGCAAAAGTTCCATTAAATCAGCAGCGCGTATATCTGAAAGCTGCATGCGATTTTAGGGATAAGAAGGATGTTGCCAATTTCTTTTTTAGTCTAGATGGGAAAAAATGGATTTCCATTGGAACACCATTGAAAATGACATATACCTTACCTCACTTTATGGGGTATCGATTTGGATTATTTAATTACGCAACTAAAAATGCAGGAGGATATGTGGATGTTGATTTTTTTGATTACAAAACCATAAATGATGAAGATAAATAACCTGACAACAGTTCGATCTATCTTTCGATTTTTGGTGCTAATGGGTTTGATGTTACAGATGAACCCACTTGTGATGGCTGCGACCACTGATGTACCGGTATACGTTGATTTTGCGGAGCAACCGGGTTATCTGCCTCTGGTGGAAGGTGCTAATACAATTCCTATTGTGCGGGGAGAAAATGAAGCGGAGGCTGTTGTTTGGGCAATAGATCAGCTGCGACAAGATTTTGAAAAGGTAACGGGTGTTAAGCCTACAGCAGCACATAATCAAGTGCCGAAAGGAAGTAAAACATTGCTCTTAATAGGAACCTTGGGTCAGAATCCATTGATCGATCAATTAGTAAAACAGAAAAAGATCGATGTATCTGCAATCCATGGGCAGTGGGAAGCATCGTTAACGCAAACGATAGACAACCCGTTACCAGGTGTTGAAAAAGCCTTACTTATCGTGGGGAGTGATCGGCGTGGAACAATTTATGGTATTTATGAGCTATCTAAACAGATGGGTGTCTCCCCTTGGTATTGGTGGGCAGACGTTCCCATACAGCGGCATCCCGCTGTCTATGCCCGTTCGATCAGGGCAATCAGCCGGCCGAAAGTAAAGTATCGAGGCATTTTTCTGAACGACGAAGCACCCGCATTATCTGGTTGGGCCAAAGAAAAGTTTGGGGGCTTTAACCATGAATTTTATAAGCATGTTTTTGAGCTTATTCTGCGCCTAAAAGGTAATTACCTCTGGCCGGCTATGTGGGGAAGCGCTTTCTATGATGATGATCCCGAAAATGCAATTTGGGCCGATAGGATGGGAGTGGTTATGGGTACATCACATCATGAACCGCTGACTAGGGCCCATGATGAATGGCGACGTTATGGTGAAGGACCGTGGGACTATCAGAAAAATGAGGAAAACCTTCGGAATTTTTGGCGAGATGGTATCCGTAGGATGGGAGCAAGAGAAAGCCTCGTTACGATTGGCATGCGTGGTGATGGAGACGAGCCTATGAGCGAGGAGAACAACATTCAGCTATTGGAGCGAATTGTGAACGATCAACGAAAAATTATTGGAAAGGAGACAGGCAAAGCAGCAAAAGAAACACCGCAACTATGGGCACTCTATAAGGAAGTGCAGGATTATTATGATAGGGGAATGCGTGTACCTGATGATGTAACCCTGTTACTTTGCGACGATAATTGGGGAAATATACGTAAACTACCCGACCTTACTGCGAAAAAAAGAAGTGGAGGCTATGGAATTTATTACCATTTCGATTACGTAGGGGGTCCTAGAAATTCCAAATGGATTAATGTAAGCCAGGTGCAGCGGGTCTGGGAGCAGATGAACCTAGCCTATCAATATGGTGTAGATCAGATATGGATTGTAAATGTGGGTGATTTAAAACCGATGGAATATCCGATTTCATTCTTTCTGGATATGGCATGGAACCCCGATCAGTTTAAAGCATCCAATTTATTACAACATACCGAAGCTTGGTGCGCACAGCAGTTCGGCGAACAATATGCAAAAGAATCGGCCCGTTTGATTAATACCTATACGAAATATAATCATCGTGTTACACCCGAGTTGTTAGACGAAAATACTTATAGTTTGCAGCATTATGGTGAGTTTGAACAGGTGGTTATGGACTATCGCAATTTATTGATTGATGCCATGAGGCTTTACTATATATTGCCCCAACAATATAGGGATGCCTTTGATGAATTGGTGCTTTTTCCGATCAATGCCTGTTCCAATTTATATGAAATGTACTATGCTGTAGCCAAAAATAAATATTTTGCCAGTAAGAATGACGAACAGGCTAACTATTGGGCTGATAAGGTAAAAGCCTGTTTTGAACGCGATTCGATATTAACCGTACATTATAATAAAGATATAGCAAATGGGAAATGGTCACATATGATGGATCAGGTACGGATTGGCTATAAGATCTGGCAGGAACCACGCAAAAGTACCATGCCTCATGTAAGCTATTTGCCTACCATGAAGCCGATGCCCAAAATTTTCATGGAAGTCGAGGGTTATGTATCAATGGAGGCTGAAAATTATGATGCTAGTAGTGGCGGTGGTGGCGTTTCGTGGACGGTCATACCTGATCTCGGAAAAACACTTTCTGGCGTGACAACTTCTCCTGTGACAAAAACTCCGGATGAGCAGGTATATCTCGAGTATAAGGTAGATCTCCGGACGACGGGCGAAGTGAAATTGGTGATATTAACCTCGCCAAGCTTAAATTTCAATGCGAATAAAGGCTTGCGTTACGCAGTGTCAATCGACGGAGGAGCGGAGCAAGAAGTGAATATCAATGGACATTATAGAGGGGAGCTGGGGGAGTGGCAGGCGAAGCGGATTATAGAAACCGCTACTACACACCTCATTGAAAAGCCCGGACTTCATACGCTTCGCATCCGCCCATTGGATCCAGGTATTGTGTTTCAGAAGATTCTATTGGATATGGGTGGATTGAAACCTTCGTATTTAGGCCCTCCACAAAGTGAATACAAACGAAGATGAGAATACGATCATACAGACAGAAGACAAAAAACAATAATAGAATTTATATGATGAAGAAAACTAAAAGTAAGTCGTTGCGCTTTCCGATCGGTCCTGTTTTTTTACTTGTATTTTTTGCGTTTTTTCCATGGCCTTCGCGAGCGCAGATAAACAATAATGCCGAGAATCGATTGAATTCCACTCCGCTTTTTACCTATTTTAAATATGAGGGAAAGGATGAGGTCTATAAAAAAAATCCGTTAAACACTAATGAGTTCTATACGCCGATATTGCAGGGTTGTTATCCCGATCCAAGCATTACCCGCCGCGGCAATGATTATTACTTGGTAAACTCGTCTTTCGCGTTCTTTCCGGGGGTTCCTATTTTTCATTCCAATGATTTGGTAAACTGGAAACAAATCGGTCATGTGCTTGATAGACCTTCGCAGCTGAAGGTAACAAATGCGGGTATGAGCGAGGGAATATATGCACCGGATATTAGCTACAATCCTCATAACGAGACCTTTTATATGATCACAACTCAGTTTGCGGGGGGGATAGGGAACATGGTGGTAAAAACGAAAGATCCACTGAAGGGATGGAGCGACCCGATTAAACTTGATTTTGAAGGAATTGATCCAGCGCTGTTTTTTGACGACAACGGAAAAGCTTACGTTGTGCATAACGATGCACCCGAGAAGGGCAAGGAGCAATATAATGGTCATCGAGTTATAAAAATATGGGATTACGATTTGGAGCGTGATCAGATCATACCAGGTTCAGATAGGGTGATTGTTGACGGTGGCGTCGATATCAGTAAGAAGCCTATCTGGATAGAAGGCCCGCATCTCTATAAAAGAAATGGGCGGTATTATTTGATGTGTGCAGAAGGTGGTACGGGGGATCAACATAGTGAAGTTGTTTTTGTTAGCGAAAACCCTAAAGGACCTTTCAAACCAGCACCTAAAAATCCGATTCTGAGTCAACGGCATTTGCCAAAGGATAGAGAAAATAAGGTGGATTGGGCAGGCCATGCCGATTTGGTGGAAGGTCCCGATGGGAAATATTACGGTGTTTTTTTAGGTGTTAGACCTAATGAGGCAAACCGTGTGAACACCGGTAGGGAGACCTTCTTATTGCCCGTTGATTGGTCCGGTGAGTTCCCCGTGTTTGAGGGGGGGCTAGAGCCAATGCCTGTGAAATTGAAAGTGCCATCAGGTGTGATAAACAAGACCGGAAAAAATGGCTTTCTGCCCAATGGAAACTTTGTGTTTAATGATGATTTTAAGGGAAAGACCTTGGATTTGCGATGGATCGGTGTAAGAGGCCCTCGAGAAAACTTCATCCAAATCGGTCGAGAAGGACTACGAATAAAACCTTTCGAAGTTAACATGAACGAAGTGAAGCCCACCTCGACCCTGTTTTATAGACAACAACATAAAAATTTTTCTGCAACAGTCCGTATGTCCTATCAACCGACATCCGAAAAAGAACTTGCAGGGATTGTTTGCTTACAAAAGGAGACGTTTCATTATGTCTTCGGTATTACCAAAAAACAGCAACAGCATTACCTTGTTTTACAACGCACGCAGAATGGTCAATCTGAACTTATCGCGAGTGAACCAATTGAGGAAGGCAAAGCCATTGAATTGCAGGTTTCGGCCGAAGGGGATCGTTACCAATTCAACTATGCTTTTGACGGAAAGAATTTTAAAAACCTGGGTGGGACTGTTTCGGGAGATATCCTGTCAACGGATGTAGCCGGTGGCTTTACCGGTGCACTTATTGGACTATATGCTACCAAGGCAAATGATATAAGCCCAAAAAGCGATTAAACGCCGAAGGCAGCATGGTGCTTATAAAAGCGAGTAAAAAAATAAATAAAAGAAAATAATTGGATGAAAACAACAGGTTGTGCTCTTTTAATTGGACTAATTGCATTGACATGCAGTTGTTTAGCACAGGATAAGCTTGGAGCTGCACCAGTGGGCTTCGATAAACTGCAGAACAATATTCCACAGGGTAAAATTGATACGATATCTTATCCATCTACTGTAGTAGGGAAAGATCGTAAGGCACTCATCTATACACCGCCTGGCTTTTCCGTCAAGAAAAAGTATCCGGTTTTATATCTTTTGCATGGCATTGGAGGAGATGAAAAAGAATGGTTTATTAATGGGCAACCGCATATCATCTTGGATAATCTATATGCAGAAGGGAAAATAGAACCAATGTTGGTTGTACTCCCGAATGGCCGTGCAATGGAGGATGATCGTGCTGTTGGCAATGTTTTCGACAGTGTAAAAGTACAAGCCTTTGCTCGATTTGAACAAGAGCTGCTCCAGGACTTGATACCTTTTATCGAGCAAAATTATCCGGTGTATACTGATCAGGAACATCGTGCATTGGCGGGGCTTTCAATGGGAGGGGGACAGTCATTAAATTTCGGCCTCGGTCATCTTGAGAGCTTTGCTTGGATAGGTGGTTTCTCGTCGGCCCCTAATACTAAAATGCCCGAAGAACTTGTTCCTGACGCCGCTTACGCTAAAAGCAAGCTTAAGCTTCTATGGATTTCATGTGGAGATGAAGATCGCTTAATCACCTTTAGCAGCCGACTGCATGATTATTTGGAAAAACACCAAGTGCCCCATATTTATTACGTTGAATCCGGTGGACACGATTTTAAAGTATGGAAGAACGACCTGTACTGGTTCAGCCAAAAATTATTTAAATGACCATTGTGTCTCGCAAAAAGTTGTTGCGTTTTAATAGAATGATTATCGAACCTTTATTTTATACATCCCACTTGGAAGCACCCAAGTGGGGCAAGGTGCTTGGCTTGTCTATTCCGTTGCAACCCGTGGTCAGATGTCCATCCGTGAATCGGAGTCACCCTCTTGCGCAATGGCCATGCCCTTCGTTCGTCGATTCACTGATTTTCGGATGCTTCGCTTGGTAACTGGGCAGGCCATCTTTGACTGCCAGTTGCTGCCTCAATAGACTAGGCCATTGACATCCTTCGGAACGGTTTTGCAAAGGGGCTATAACGCAGGGCACAACGGCCTTCCAGGATGAGCGTAAAGAAAATTCGGTTAGCAGGGCAGGCCAAAGTGTTATGCGAAAAAGCGAAGGGAAGGAACTGTGAATGGGGGCGGCTCCGCAGAACAGAGGGATGGAAACCGAATTTTTAGTGAGAACTGGATCGCCTTGATTTTGCTCAACTTTTATCAAGAAAAGTTGATTAAGAAGAAGGTTCCTTTAATATAGACACCTTCTCCTGTATTATTAAAGCAAAACCTTTGTTTTAAAGCAAAAAGCCGATGGTCCTATCAATAAATTATAGTACTTATTTCTTGTAAATGAGTGTTAAAATTGCCAACGTTGGTTGTGTTTGTAACATGTTAATAATGAAATATTTATTTTTTAGTGTCGCTAAAACGTTTATTGAGTATTTTTATATGAAAATATAGTTCTAATTTCTTATTTTGGCATCAACTAACTAATTAATCAGTTTTTCTGAAAGGAGCCTGTTATGATGCGAAGCAATACTTGTCGTTACGCTATATTGGTCACTTTTTGTCTATGTTTTTTTGCTTGCGTTATACATGGGCTCGAGTTACCTACTGGTTTTAATAGCTATTCTACAAAAGATGGTCTTTCCTCCAATACGGTGTTTGGTATTTGGAAGGACCGCTTTGGTTTGTTATGGTTGGCTACCGAAGATGGCCTCAACCGGTTTGATGGAACGAATTTTAAGGTATATCGGCACAATCCCCAACAAAATGGAAGTCTCCGGGCAAACCACATTACCGCTTTGTACGAAGGTAAAGATGGATGTCTTTGGATCGGAACTAATGGGGGTGCCTTGAGTTTTTATGATCGTCATAAAGATGCCATCATTAATTACAGGGGACAACCGCTCCGAAAAAAATTCAGTACGGCTATTACGAGCATCGGGGATGATAGCCGAGGAAATATTTGGGTCGCTTCCTATGGTGCTTTATATATCTTTAATCCCCATACGAAGCGCCTCGTTGATCATGACGGCTATGTTAAATTGATGCGCACTTTTTCCGGAAAGAATACATTTGTTGTTTTTAGAGATAAAAAACAACAAATGTGGATCGGTACAGATAGCGGTCTGTATGTTTATGACCATAAGCTCAAATTATTGGGTACATTTAAACATCGGGATTCCGACAAGCGGAGCCTGGCAGACGATTATGTAACCTCCATCGCAGAGGATGGGGTGGGGCATCTTTGGGTGGGAACAATGGGGGGGCTCAGTATGTTGGAAAAGGAGAAATGGACATTCGTAAACTATCATTCAACCTCAGCGGCATTAAAAATCAGTAGTGATAAAGTATATGCTTTGACCCCCGATGGTGTCAACGGGCTTTGGATAGGTACCGACGAAGGTTTAGATGTATTGGATGTGTCCGCTCTCAAAATCCATAGTTTTAAACCGGATAAACGAAATATGCAGAGTTTAAGCAGCCGATCGATCCGTTCTATTTTTATTGATAGTGCAGGGATTTACTGGGTAGGTACTTATCAGGGCGGGCTCAATAAATATGACAAAAACCTGAGTCAATTTAATTTGAAGGAGGGGAATATTTTCGACCCTTATGGGCTGCATTCGTCGATTGTAACGGCTTTTGCGGAATATGACCAGAAGGTATTTGTCGGTACCGATGGAGGGGGGATACATCTATATGATCGTTCCTCGAATTTGTTGAAACATATGGAGATACCTAAGCTAAAACGTGATTGCGAACATGACTTGAGCGTCTTGGCTATGGAAATGGGACATAACAATCGCTTGTGGTTGGGAACTTATATGGATGGCCTGTTTTTATACGATCCTAAAAGCAAACGTAGCAAGCAATATATAAAGGGCAAGGGGGAGAAGCATTTAAACCATGCCGATATTTTTTGTCTGAAAGAAGACAGAAAGGGCAACCTTTGGATTGGAACAAATGGTGGAGGGGTTAATTTGCTGTATGTCGACAGCGATCGTATAGATAAATTTGTCCATACAGCGATACGCGAAGATGACCCGAAACAACCTGCGAGTAATTACATCCGGTCCATTGAAGAGGATCAAGACGGTCGCATTTGGATCGGTACCTTTGGGTCCGGGATCTCTATCTATCATCCTGAAAATAACAGGTTTTCATTTTACAATAAAGGCAATAGTGGGTTGCCCAGTAATTACGTGTTAACCATTAAGGAAGATCGAGCAGGGAATATTTGGGTTGGCACGGGAGGCAATGGAGTAGGATATCTAAAAAAAGGAAGCGAAAAGTTTATCACCCTATCAGAAAATGATGGTTTGATCAACGGAGTGGTTCAGAAAATTCTTGAGGATAATTCCGGCAAGTTGTGGTTCAGTACCAATAAAGGATTAAGTTCGTATGATGTTAAAGAAAATAGTTTTAAAAATTATTCTTATCATGCCGGTTTGCAGACAGGTGCCTTCATGTTGGGGTCGGGTTTGTGTCTTAGCGACGGCGAAATTTTCTTCGGTGGACAAAAGGGCTTCAACCATTTTAATCCGGCACAATTAAAGATAAATAAAAACGTGCCGCCAGTGATTTTAACGGATCTGAAAATCGATAATCAGCAGATTTCACCTGCAAAAGAAGGCCCAATTGGCATTTCGCTATTGATGGCTGACGAGATACGATTGGCCTATAAACAAAACTTTTCGATCTCTTTTGAAGCATTGAATTTTACGGTGCCCGAAGAGAATCGATATCGGTACAAACTGGAGGGATTTGACAAAAATTGGATTGCAGCAGAGAGGGAACATCGTGCCTATTATACGAATTTGGATCCGGGCGAGTATATATTCCATGTACAAGCAAGTAATAACGATGGCATTTGGAATTACGAAGGTAGAAAGATACGGATTGTGGTGGCCCCTCCCTTTTGGCGTACCATCTATGCCTATATCGTATACACACTGCTAATAGGAGGTGTTTTATTGTATATACGTCATCGCGGTATAAAGAAACTCGAAACAAAGTTTGCATTGGAACAAGAGCGACTGCATGCGAAACAGCTTTTAGAGCAAGAACGGAAAGAAGCCGAGCATTTACATCAATTGGATCGGATGAAAATCAAATTCCTCACAAATCTGAGTCACGAATTTCGTACGCCGATTTCGCTCATTATGGGCCCAGTTGATAATTTGATAGAACAGGCACGGGAACCAGGGCAATCCAGCCAGCTGAATTTGATTAAGCGAAATACCCGTCGATTACTGAACCTAGTGAATCAACTGCTTGATTTTAGAAAAATGGAGGAGAAGGAATTACGTCTGCAGTGTACGCCGGGTAATTTTGTTTTCTTTATTGAAGAAGTCAGTGATTCCTTTAACGATCTCGCAAACCGAAAAAAAATCGATTATGCATTTTATACCTCCTTATCAACCGCATCCGTATGGTTCGACCACGATAAGATCGAACGGATCTTGTTCAATCTCTTATCCAATGCGTTCAAATTTACCCCGGAGGGTGGAGCAATATCCGTAAACTTGGAGGAGGTACAGCATGATACGAGTGATGAGTTTATTTCCTTGCATATTGCGGTAAAAGACTCGGGCATTGGTATTCCGAAGAAAGCCCAACAGCGAATATTTGATAGTTTCTTTCAATATGACACAGGAGTAGCGATACTGAACCAGGGGACAGGTATCGGCTTATCCATTGCTCGCACCTTTGTAAATATGCATGATGGTAAATTACAAGTAATAAGCGAACCCGGTAAAGGAAGTGTTTTTTCTTTTGATGTGAAGCTTAAACGGGCAACGTCTTCATTAGACGGAACAATGCCGGTGGCACACGAAACAACGCTGACCAGGCTATACGATAAGGTGCCAATGGAACATGAGTTGGTTGCTCCGCATGCTTCCGTTCTTATTATAGAGGATGACGATGATTTTCGCTTTTATATCAAAGATAACTTAAAATCTTTCTATCGGGTATTTGAAGCTACCGATGGAAAGGAGGGATGGCAACGGGCCCTTTTTCATCACCCGGATATCATTGTTTGTGATATTCAAATGCCGGTGATGAATGGACTGGATTTGGTGCGGAAATTGAAGTCGGATAAACGAACGAAGCATATTCCGGTTATTTTGCTGACCGCATCGAATGAAGAAAAAGGGCTCTTGCTTGGTTTGGAATCAGGAGCAACGGATTATATGACTAAGCCTTTTGACTTTGCCGTCTTGCAGACGAAGATCGCTAATTTATTGTCTTTAAACCAAGCGTTTAAAGACACTTATTCAAGGCAGATAAGTGTTACCGTACCCGAAGATGAAGTCGTTTCTGAACGAGAAAAGTTTTTACAGAAAGTTGTCGCTTATATACACGAAAATATGGGCAATAGCCAATTGTCAGTCGAAAGTGTAAGTGCACACCTGTTTATTAGTAGGGCATCACTTTATAACCGCCTATTGGAATTTACCGGTATGACGCCAGTTGAATTTATACGGACCGCGAAATTAGAACGAGCAGCCTATTTACTGGAGAAGAGCGATATGAATGTGGCTGAGGTGGCTTATGAGACCGGCTTTGCCAATCCTAATTATTTCACTAAAGTCTTTAAAGCGAAATACCAGTTAACCCCTTCTGAGTTTATGCAATCAGTTTCCAAGAACAGGGAGATCTTCGTAGAGTGAGGGAAGTATAGGGAAGAAATTGAAATTTTAGCTAGATTTAAACATTTTTATCTTTTTTTTCTCAATTAACATCGGCGTAATCATTCAGTAAACGGATACTTTTGATAAGTACTTATTAACAATATATTCGTAACCAGACTTATTATAGCCAATATGTTATATCAGAAATTAAAAACGAATACCATCTCTTCATCTCGTACAATCTCTATTTATTTATTCTTCATCCTACTAGGTATGCAGTCACTGAGAGCACAAGATGAAACGAAGGGATTAAAGGATTACTATAAGAATTTTTTCCCCATAGGTGTAGCAGTTAATGGACATTCGCTTGCCGGAAAAGAGGCGCATTTATTACAAAAAGAGTTTAATAGTGTTACACTGGAGAATGCCATGAAAATGGAAGTCATACACCCCCAAGAACACGTGTATAACTGGGCCCTTGCGGATAGTATCGTTGCCTTTGCACAGAAAAATCGGTTGCGTGTTAGAGGCCATACGCTGCTTTGGCATGAACAAGTTCCCGATTGGTTTTTTCTTGATGATCAAGGAGCGTTGGTTTCTAAAGATACATTGTTAAAAAGATTGAAAGACCATATTACGACGGTGGTTGGGCGTTACAAAGGGAAAGTTTATGCTTGGGATGTGCTGAATGAAGCGATCGATGACAATCCGAAGCAGTTTCTGCGCCAATCTAAGTGGTTGGAGATTGCCGGTGAAGAGATACTGGCGAAGGCTTTTGAGTATGCGCATGAAGTTGATCCGAATGCCCTCCTATTTTATAACGATTATAACAGCGAACGTCCGGAGAAGAGAGAAAGGATATACCGTTTGGTGAAAAAACTAGTGGATGACGGTGTCCCTATTCATGGGATAGGGTTACAGGGACATTGGTCAATTTTCGAGCCTTCAACTTCTGATCTAGAACAAGCCATTGAACGTTACGCTTCGCTTGGTTTGCAGCTACATTTTACTGAACTGGACGTATCTGTGTATCCTTGGGAAAAAGAAAGAAGAAGGAAACGCCCGGGTGAGATCGATGCTTTAACCCCAGCACTTGAAGAAAAGCAAATAGCACAGTATGAAATGATCTTTTCCGTTTTTAGAAAATATAAAAGTCATATCACGAGTGTGACCTTCTGGAATTTATCGGACCGTTATTCGTGGTTAGATCATTATCCTGTACAGGGTAGGAAGAATTATCCCTTGCTATTTGATCGCAATCTTGAACGTAAAAAAGCTTACTATAAAGTCGTTGATTTCAAAAACTAATTTGTAAATCGATATTTATCATACGCATTTAAACCGTATGCGAAGCTATCGTCAAGGATCAATTGTATTCATTGTATACCTTCATTGTGATAGAAATGGCTAAACCCTGTCAAGGAGCTTGTTTACTTAAATCGATCTCAAATGGCGAAGCAGGTAAACCAGCAGTATTGTAAAGCCCTGCTATGGGATTGTCCGCCCAGGCGTATTGTACTTTTGTCGGTCGCTCAATATCAGGAGCTGTAAGGATAAGCGTGTTTCCTTGTATTTCAGTGTTCGCCCAAACAAATTTACCATCTTTACCGGCTAATGTAAAACCTGATAAATTGTTTTCAAGTCGCACATCCAAGCTCGCTCCTTGATTATCAAATAGAAGTTCGACCCGATTGCCCTTTACTTTCCATGATTTCAGTACGGGACCAGAAGCCACAATCCCTTTCTGGTGGTATACATCTTTCAGAGCCAATAAGGCCAGTCGCTTGGCTACATTTTTTTTATCCAAAGGATGTATATCATTCCATTCCCCCAAATCAATGGCCACAGCCATGTTGGTATGAGCAGTTTTTAAGCCAAGTCGTTGCGCTTCGCGTAAATTTGCCCAAGCGCTCTCTGTCGGTTGTTGCTGTTTGGGATTATAGTTTGGTAGTTGCACATATAGAAAAGGCAAGTTCTGATCGTTCCATTTTTTTCTCCACTCATTGATTAAATCCCTAAGCAAAGCAGTATAACGTTGATAAGTTGCGATATTCGATTCACCCTGGTACCATAATATGCCTTTGATGCTATACGGAAAAAGAGGGGCTGCCATTGCATTAGATAGCCCGGTTGGTTGGTATTGAAAGGTTACAAGATCGGTTGGGAAGGCTTGTGTAAGGGCACCGACTTGAAAGCTCCAGTCTCCTTTTAGGCTGATGGTGTCAGAATAGGTTGTTAGCGCATAATCTTTATCCGGTATAAATTCACCATGCTTGCTTTGAGTTACTACACGAACCACCAAGGTGTTTTTTCCCGGCTTTAAAAGCCCGGGCGGGATCTTATAGCGCCGCGGTGGGTATTGATATCCGGTAGAGCCAACTAAAATACCATTGATATAAGCTTGGTCGCTATCTATAATTCTTCCTAAGTGCAGCATTGCTTCTTTCCTAAGAAGAGAAGATGGTACGTTAAAATCTTTTTTTAACCAAACGCTTCCACACTCATTCCATCTCCCCGGTATTTGAATAACTTGATCTGTTTGAAACCTATAGGGACTTTCATACCATTTTGGAATTTCCGTCAATCCTTTATCTTTTGCATCCAAAGTTGCATGCCAAATTTCGGTTTTTCGTTGATCGATTTTTTTTATGCTATCAACTACTAAACTGTCTTTATACAGGTGTGTTTTGGCTAATAAATCAGGGTATTTCTGTATAGTCTCTTCCGATAACCAAGCCTCAATCGGAGAGCCTCCCACAGCACAGTGGATGATACCAATGGGAACTTGTAGCTTTTCTTGCAAATGTTTAGCAAAGAAGTAGCCAACAGCTGAGAAATTAAGCACTTCATCCGGCGTAACTGATTTCCAGCTCCCTGAAGCGACGTCAGTTGCGGTACTATTAAAATCATAGTCTAAAGGCACTTTGAACTGGCGAATAGTAAATGACCTGGCCGTATCGATTTCCTGCTGATATTTTGGTGCTACCCGTGAAATCGGTAGTTCCATATTCGACTGGCCGGAACAGAACCATACGTCGCCCAATAAGATGTTGTTCAATTGGATCGTATTCTCTCCCTGAATAACCATGTCATAAGGTCCACCTGCCGGCATAGCAGGTAGGTGGACCTGCCAGTCACCTATCGAGTTGGCTTTTGTTGTGCGTTGATGCCCTTGGAAGTTTATTGTTATCAATTCTCCAGGTTTTGCCCAGCCCCAGAGATGAATCGGCCGGCCGCGCTGAAGCACCATGTCATTCGCAATGAGCCTCGGTAGTTTAATCGTCGCCTGTGATGTTAATGATATAATGGTTAAGAAGCTAAATAAGCTTAAGAGGCGCCGGTATTTGCTTGATATATGGCGGTTGTGCGCAGTGTCATGTATTAAGATGTGATTCACGATATGGTTTTATTGATTCAGGGCTGTATTGGTTTCAAACGGATCGATCATTCCCAATGTTCCGTCTGGATTGTGGGTAAGCTCCGTTACTTTTATATTCCGTAAATGTGTTTTTCCCGACAACTCCGTGTCATGATAAAATATATACCATTTTCCTTTGAATTCTATAATGGAGTGGTGCGTCGTCCAACCTTGAACAGGCTTCATAAAATGACCGGCATAAGTAAAAGGGCCCATGGGAGAATCGCCTATCGCATAGGCTAAAAAATGGGTGTCGCCGGTAGAATAAGTGAAGTAATATCGGTCTTTATATTTATGCATCCAGGCACCTTCGAAGAAACGTCGATCATGATCGCCTCCTAAAATAGGCTTCCCGGCACTGTCGATAAGCATGGCTTTCTCCACGGGTCCATCAAATTCAATCATATTTGCTTTCAGTTTGGCCACGCGGCAGCTAATAGCGGGTGCATCATCCTGCTTTAAGTCGGTGAGCGAACCATTTGCTTGGTAGGTGCCGGTTTCCCAACGCTGCAGTTGTCCTCCCCAAATACCGCCAAAATACATATAGGCGGTGCCGTCATCGTCTACAAATACCGCTGGATCGATACTATAACTTCCTGCGATCGGTTCTTTGAAAGCTTTGAAAGGACCTGTTGGCTTTGTGGCCCTCGCTACACCGATCCGGAAAACATCTTCCTTATCCTTTGCGGGGAAATATAGATAATAGGTGCCGTCTTTATAAGCAGCGTCCGGAGCCCACAGCTGTCGCTTTGCCCAGGGAATATCTTCAACCGATAGCGTAACACCATGATCGGTTGCCGATCCGCTGATACTATCCATCGATAAGACGTGATAATCACGCATGGCAAAGTGGTCTCCATTATCATTTTCAGTCGTTCCTGCGTCAATATCATGCGAAGGATAAATATAAATTTTACCATCGAAAACGTGGGCGGATGGGTCGGCCGTGTAAATGGAATGAATCAATGGAGCGGATAGAAAGCTTTGCTTCTTCTGTTCTGCTTTGTCGATTTTCTGTGATTG
This sequence comes from Olivibacter sp. CPCC 100613, assembly GCF_036959255.1. NCBI lineage: Bacteria > Pseudomonadati > Bacteroidota > Sphingobacteriia > Sphingobacteriales > Sphingobacteriaceae > Olivibacter > Olivibacter sp. CPCC 100613. The sequence goes on along the minus strand of NZ_JAWMTI010000006.1, from coordinate 82,097 downwards.
CTGTTGTTGATGATTTCCAGAACAAGCATAGATAAACGGAACGGCTAGTAGCCAAACGGACATCTTTTTTCTCATATTTATTGATTTCTTATTTTGTTTAAACGAATATTAGTAACCTGGGTTTTGATTGCCACTGATTTGTGGGTTGTTGTCTAGTTCAGCTTGAGGGATGGGCAATAACTCGTCTCTGCCCGGACGGAAATAAGCGATGGGCTCAACGCTAAAGTAGCCCTTTGACCGCCAGCGTAAAATATCGATATTGCGCAACGATTCGTTTGATAATTCAACGGACTTTTCGTGTATAATGGCTTTGATCATGTCTTCCTTCGTTGATACCGGAAATTGAGCGGTAGGGTAGGGAGGCATTGCAACACTTGCTCTGGCGCGCACTTGATTTAAATAGTTCACAGCTGCAGTCAGGTTGCCCAGTTCTGCTTCGCACTCTGCTAAATTGATCAGCACTTCAGCATAGCGGATAATTCGCTGGTTATTACCACCCGGGTGATAACTAGCTCTGCTTTTACTTTCCTTGTAAATAATCATGAATTTCCGAAAGCTAACCTTCTTGCGGACCCCGTTTACAATGGATGAATTGTTGTTTTGATCTGCATCGGTGAGTACATCTGCGCCATTGTTGTAGCGGTCACCGGTTTGATAAAAGCTATAAGAGAATCTCGGATCTGTTTTTTCGGCACCTGTTTCTGTATTTTCAAATTCATTTAGCAGCTTGTTGGAAGGAATTAAGTTGCGCCAGGCAACGGGATTATACTCTTGGTTCCGTATGGTCGATTGAGCTGCATTTGGCGTATCATCAGTACTCCAATTAAAATCATTATCGCCTTTATCGACATAAATAACTTCGAAAATTGATTCACTGTTAAATTCAGTCTCCTCTTCAAAATTATCTAGATAACGGTCGGTTAAACGATAACCATCTGCACCGGCAGTTGGAATTTTGAGAAGCGCTTCTTTGGCACCTGTATAATCGCCCTGTTGCATCAGCACGCGTCCGAGTAAGGCATTAGCTGCCGCATGTGTTATTCGGCCATTCTCTGTAGTGGATTTACCTGGTAATATATTCGCAGCCTCTTGTAGGTCTTGCATAATGAATTGATACACGGTGCCAACCTCCGCTCGTGCTTGGTAATCGGAAGGTGACTTAACGGTTTCAGTGTATAGTGGCACAGCACCCCATTTCGATACCAGTTCAAAATAGGCCCAGGCGCGTAAAAATTTAGCTTCTGCTAAACAGCGGTCGCGTAATGCCGGATCATCGCTTACATTAGGACCGTTTTCAATAACGGTATTGGCTCTATGAACAACCGTATAAAGTCCGTTCCAAACAGCATTCATCACGCTATTGGTCGGATCGACGTTCCCGTTTAGTATCTGCGCTCTGGGTACCTCCAGTTGACTTCCTCCGGCAGCGACGTCGTCACTACGTAGGTCGTGAAGAAAATACCATTCACGGGCAACCAAATTGATGCCTCTTACGGTGGCATAAATGGCGTTAGTGCCAGCTTGTAGCTCATTGGCTGTTTTAAAGTATTGATCAGTTGATACCACATTTTCATTATTGGTATTCAATGCGTCTTTTTTACACGCATATAAACTGAATCCTATTGAAATTGCAAGGAATTGTATGATTCGTTTTTTCGTCTTCATCGGATTATAATTAAAATGATGCCTGAATGCCTACTTGGAAAGAGCGTGGACTTGGATATTGTCCATAGTCGACACCGTTGGTTAGCGTGCCGTTTTTGGAACCGATTTCCGGATCCAGCCCGGTATAGTCCGTCACCGTGAACAGATTCTGGGCGGATACGTAAAACCGAAGTTGGCTGATGCTTGTCCAACCGAGTCCCTTTATCCATTGTTCCGGTGCAGTGTACCCAAGCATAATATTCTTTAATCGCAAATAAGATCCATCTTCGATCCAACGGGTAGATGGTCGTACGTTTTGATTAGGATCTCCATTAACGGCACGCGGAATGGAGGTGTTGGTGTTTTGTGGAGTCCAAGCGTTCAATACCGATTGATCAGCGTTGAAAAGTCGTGGCATACCTTCGCGAATGATGCGGGTGGCATTGAAGATGTCGTTGCCTTGCACACCTTGAAAAAATAAGCTAAGATCGACATGTTTATAATTAGCCGAAAAGTTCAATGAATAGCTGAATTTAGGCATAAAGCTGCCAATAAAGGTCCGATCTGCATCATTGATTATACCATTGCCGTCTAAATCCCTAAATTTCAGATCACCAGGTGCTGCCCCATTTTGCGTAGCATGAGCATCGATTTCTGTTTGATCTTGGAATATGCCGTCGACAATGTAGCCGTAAAATGATTGGACGGGCTGGCCTACAACGGTGTTCGTGAGTGGACCGCCCCCTCCGAAGTCGGCATCCCCGCCGGCTGTGATCGATGCGTTTTCGCTACTTAAACGTAAAACTTTATTACGGATAATGCTCATCAGGCCGGTGACATTCCAAGTGAAATCACCGCTGGTTTTATGGTATCCTAATTGAAACTCAAATCCTTGATTCTGCATGGCAGCCACATTGGCTAGCGTACCCGTGCCATTAAAACCAAAGCTGGTGGGAGTGGGTACCGTAAGAATCAGGTTGTCCGTTTTTCGTTTAAAATACTCCGCTACCAAGGTGATTCTATTGTCCAAAAAGCCAAGATCCAAGCCAATATTGGTTTGTTTCGTTTTCTCCCAGGCTAAATCAGGATTGCTCAAACCATTATAAAATGATCCATTCCCATTTACAATGGTTCCATTGAACGCATAAGTAGCTTGATTTCGTTGAATAGGCTGTAAGTAAGGATAGTTACCTAGCAAGATGCCGTTGATGCCGGTGATACCATAACCTCCGCGCACTTTAAATTCGGAAATCCAAGGCGTGTTCTCCATGAAGGATTCACGATCTATCTTCCACCCAGCCGATACCGCCGGGAAATTTTCATATTTGTTTCCCGGTGCGAAAACAGACAGTCCATCGCGTCGAATGGAAGCGGTGAATAGGTACCTTCCATCATAATCGTAGGTTACACGAGCCAACATCGAACGGATTAGGTTTGTTTCATATAAGCTATTTGCTGTGACGTTGGTAGCACCGTTAAGTGTTTTAACAAGATTGGTACTCTGGTTGCCGCTGGCCGTTTCGTTACGATAACGTTGGCCCTGGCTTTCGTAAACAAGGGTAGCACCTAGGTTATGGTTATTGAAAGATTTGTCGAAACTCAGCTGTTGTGTAAAAAGATGCGTAGTATATAATTGCCGTTGGTTTTCAATCGTAGCGATATTGACAATGGAGGTACCTCCGTCGTTATGTATAGGGGTGTAATTTTGTATAGCAATGTTGGAATGATCTACGCCATAAGTGGACGTAAATTTCAACCAGGGTGTAAGCGTCAATCTTATATATGCCGTTCCCAAGATACGTGTGGTATTGTTGATATTTTCGACGAGATTGGCTATTTCTACGGGATTGACGGGATCGGATGCATCGAAGCTGTTTTGAGGTCCCATGAAGCCGCCGAGATTGTGGGGATTATAAACCGGTAGGTAGGGTTGCATACGGATCATATTCACAATGGGTGTGCGATTGCCCGCAGGCACATCAAAACGTTGCTTGGATTGACTCACATAAAAATTCTCACCAAAAGAGAAAAGTTTACTGATCACGTGTTCGGAATTAAGCCGATAATTAAGTCGTTTATAATAGAGACCTTCGGCAATACCTTGTTGATCGAAATAACCGGCACCCGTATAGAAATGTGACTGCTCATTTCCACCGTTCAATGAAAGGTTGTATTGCTGAAGGGGCTGGTTATTGCGAAAATAGGCATCCTGCCAATCCGTATTCGTTTGCGCAAAAGTTTGTGTAGCACCATCATAGATCGGTTGATTAAAATTTTCAGGTTCCAAACGAGGAGGAAGTGCCGCATCGGCGCCGTTCAGTGCCCGTTCATATTGTAAATACTGTGCAGTATTTAATAAGTTGAACTTCTTACTCGGACTTTGTATGCCGAAATAAGAATCGAAATTTACCTGTATGCGATCGCGTGCCGCGCCTTTTTTGGTGGTAATCATCACCACACCATTGGTAGCACGGGAACCATATATGGCAGCAGAACTTGCGTCCTTAAGGACGTCAACTGATTCGATATCCCGGGCATCAATGTTTGATATAGCGGTGGGAAAACCATCCACTACATAAAGTGGGTCGGAAGCAAAACTGATCGAACTGATACCCCTTATCGCTACAATAGGGGAAGTTCCGGGTGAGCCGTTATTAGTAACGGTTAAACCGGTAACTCGCCCCTGTAAGGCCTGATCGGTGCTGGCTACTGGTAATTCGGTGAGCGTTTTGGCGCTTACAGAGGATACCGCCCCTGTAATGCTTGATCGCCGCTGGGTACCGTAACCAACCACCACAACTTCACTTAATGCCTGTGAGTCACTCTTTAATACCACTTCGAGGCTTGTTTTTCCGTCTATTGACACTTCTTGGGCTAAAAAGCCTACATAGCTAAACATTAAAACAGCTTGATCGTCCGAAATGCTGATACTGAAAGATCCATTTTGATCGGTGCTTGTACTGCTATTGGTTCCCTTCAATTTGACGCTAACACCCGCAAGTGCTTGCCCATTTTCATCACTTACCTTTCCAACGATTGTTTTTTGGATGGATGGCTCTACCGCAACAGCTGTGGAGAAAAATAACCCCATACTAAGCATGTAAACTGCGACGGTATAAAGCGCTGTTTGTATCATGTGTTTCTTCATTTGCGTAAAATTTAGTTTATAATATGGTTTTTGTGGTCTTGATTAACGTAGGGGCTGTTTGAGATCGTTTCGATAACTGTTAACCCGATATAAAGTCACTTACGTCAAAGCTAATGCTATAGAGATCTATGCGGGTAGCACGAATGTTTAAAATAGTAGCAATAATGTCTATGGGAAATACGCTGTACTATGCGTTGGTTGGCTAAAACATATTTACTGTTTTTTTGATGATTATAACATCATGTAGGTTGTCTGACGATGTTAAATTTGCTAGAAGAATAGATGGAAGCATTATGGAAATGCACAGGGTTGGTTGTTGGTTTATATTGGTTATGCTCCCGGACGTGCTGCCGGGAGTTATTTTTTGCGACTGATAGCAATACCGGAGCGACTCGTTTTGTCTATCGTTGTTTCATAGCTTGATTGTTGGCTGAGAAAATCTAAATATTCGCTGATACCGGAGATCGATTGAAGTACATTATGGGCCGTGAAAGTCCCCCCTTTTTTGAGTTTAGGATCTATATCCTTAAAATACTGAATATACCAATCTTTATCCGCATCGGAGAAAACAAAGTCAAAAGGGCCTTTCACCTCCTTGACAACCTGATGGGCATCACCAAGCTTAAATTCAACGATATGCGATAGGCCGATCGTCTTCAGGTTTTCGATGGCTTCCCGTTGACGTTCTTTATTTAGCTCGATCGTTGTCAGTTTTCCACCGGTTTTACTTAGTGCCCAAGCGATCCAGACGGTGGAATGCCCTGTGGACGTGCCAATTTCTAAAGCGGACTGATAGTTGTTCTTGATAATGAGATCATGTAATAGTTGTCCATCTGCGTACGGTACATTTAGGTTATGCCATTGCTGTTGTTTGTCCTTCAGAAACTGCAGTACCCGCTTATCCAGTTCTTCTTGTTTCATCGTTTGCGCACCTGCTTTTGTAGGTAAATTAAAAAGCAAAACGGAGAACAGCATCGTTTTAAATAGGATCATCGTTTTCATAATGTGGTGGTGTTAGTCTTAAAAATAACAAGAAAAGACAACAATTTGTTGTCAATCCACCCTATAATCATTAATGATTTCCATCATAGCGATTACTACGGCTAGCTATCCGTGCTCCTCGATTACTTTTTTTAGTAACTCAAGCGTAACGTTCCAATAAAAAGCCAAATGCTTGTAGATTGACGCTGTAGGGAAATTAGATAGATCTAAGGTTAGTGCAGTATGCGTTGGATGGGCTTCGAGATTAAATGCAAGGTTTGTATAATTTTCAAGGTTGTCTTCAAGCTGGGAAATAGAGCTTAAGTGACTGTAGCATAAAAGACGGAAAGGCTCAAACTGTAGAATAACACCTCTATTTTCCATGGGAATTCCATGTAAATCTACTAGTATCCTTATAGGCCCCCCGATTTTCCAGTCCGTAATGACTTCTATAGAATCGTCTGACAGCCACTTTTGCATTAAAGTTGGATTTGTCAGGAATTCCCAGACGATAGCAGGAGGTGCAAGAATAAAAACCGTTTTACGGTGATGTTGAGGGAACATTTATTTATACCATCTGTTTTAGCGTTTCAAATGTAATACATTTGCTCCTAAATCTTTTTCAAATACCCGCTCCAATTTGCTATCGTGTGGAATGATCATGATTTCTAAGAAACCTTTGCTAACTGTACCTTCAAGGATGTGACCACCTTGAGCTATAAAATCCTTACTCGCTACTACACCGTGCAAATGGGATACTTGGTTTCTCATCTTGCCAGGCTATGCTTCCAAGCATACTGGCCGGTTCGACATCGTTAAAGTATTTTGGATTAAACTTCTTTATTTAAATCAGCTGTCAAAAAATTAGACAGCTGATTATCTCTGCTACAATTTTCCCAGTGCGTTGTTTATCGTTTTTAAATCTTCAGCAGATAAATTAATTTGCGCAGCCAGTGCATTCTCTCTTGCTTGTTGTGCATTGCGAGCGCCAGCCAGCACGGCAGTAATACCCGTTTGTAAACTAGTCCATCTTAGCACTAATTGAGATAAGGTCGCCTGCTTATCCATTGCAATTGGCTCCAGCGTTTGTACTAAATCCTGAACCTTATCCAGATTAAATTGTGCAAAATAACCATGTCGATGATCATCTTCTTTTAATTTACCGTCACGGAAATACTTACCACTCAATAAACCTCTTTCCATTGGGCTATAAGCAATGATTCCAATATTGTTTGCGATAGCATGAGGTACTAATTCTTTTTCAATTTCGCGATTGAGCATGCTGTACGGAACTTGGTTGCTAGCCGGCGGAAAGGTTGTTGTTGCCTCTTTTAGTTGTGAGGTACTGTAGTTGCTGACCCCAGCTGCACGAATTTTACCTTGTTTTATTAATTTTTCCAAAGCCTCCATGGTTTCCCCTATGGGGCTTGTTTGATCTGGCCAATGTAATTGTAAGAGATCGATGTAATCAGTACCCAGTCTTTTTAAACTCTCTTCTACCTCTTTGATGATGTTATCTTGCCCGGCATATTGATACACAGGGATTTTTTTGCCATCTTCTTCTGCATCAAAAAAGAAAACACCTTTTCCTTTATTGCTGCCATCCCATACCAAACCAAATTTGGTGAGTAATTGAATGGTTGAGCGATCTCGTGTTTTAATTGCTTCGCCAACAAGTTTTTCGCTTAAACCAAAGCCATAAAAAGGTGCGGTATCAATAGCGCTTACCCCGTGATCGAGCGAGGCTAAAATCGAGTTGATGGAATCTTGTTTGTTGTTTCCTCCCCACATATTTCCACCAATGGCAAAAGCACCATGTGTAATAACGGATAATTTTAAATCTGTATTTCCGAGTTTTCTATATTCCATTTTTAAATTAGTTTCGTTTTGTAAATGAGCGGCGCATCTTGTAACTTCGTTTCTGCCAAGGCTTGAAAGTCTTTGATGTACGGTTGCTCGTTATGCAAGCTTAAGGCAGCTTCATCTTGCCAGATTTCATAGAAGGTGAAGCGTGATGGATCTTCAAGATCTTGATGTAGATCATATTGAAGGCAGGCTTTTTCCTGTCGGCTGTGCATGACCATGCCCTGCAATTTATCTTTTACTTCTTCTGTATGCTCGGGCTTGCTTTTGATTATTGCTATTAAATGAATTTTCATATACATTGTTTCTTTTCTAACGAATTAAGAAGCCTTTAGCTCATGCAAGAGGGGGGTGAACACTTCCTGTAAATGGGAGCGATACCGTGTCATATCGCGATCCACTTGCACATTTTTTTCGACATCGTGAAAATGGAAGCTTTTCAGAGGTTCCATACCGGTAAACGCGTTCATCCGGTGAAAGCCGAAGAGTGGACCTTCATCTACGCTGTGCTGTTTAAAGAACTCACCGGGAAGTGTAAACGCGGTTTCAGGAGCATTCCAGCTACTTGTTAGCATGTATCTTCTGCCGTGAAGCATTCCTCCTGTTCCGTAGTTGATTTGTGGATTAGCTGATCTGCGGCCATCACTTCGGTATATTCCGCGTTGATGTCCTTGTGTGAAAACCTCGTCTATGTACTTTTTAAAACCAAAAGGTACTTGAAACCACCAGATCGGTGTGTGATAAACAACGAAGTCTGCCCAAACATATTTATCTACTTCTTCTTGAAGATCATAGCCATCGGCAATGTTAGTAATTTTTACCTCCGCTCCAAGGTTACGGAAAAAGTTGGCTGTTTCGAGGGTAACTGTATTGTTAAAGCGGCCACCGGAATGACCGAAACTTTGTGCTGCATTAATAATAAATATTTTTTTCATGTCCATTTTCTTTATTGACAGCACAAAAGTAGAAGGCAATTTTATATTATAAAAATAATATAAATTATTATCTACTATAATAATGATGATTATTTGGTTGTTTGCGTTGCCTTTATTAAGGACAAAGAAGTTGGGCCATATGCATTAAAATTTAATTTGTTTCAAATCTTGATCCTGCCTTATAATACAGTTCGGCAAGAGCCTTATTATAAGTAGCGATCAGATCTTCCTTTTTCATTTTCATATCGATCAGTTTACTCTCCCGAGTATTAATGATGAAAAGTGTGCTTTCCCCTAGATCGAATTTTTGCAACTCGCCGGTCAAGAGTGCTTCTTGATTATGAATGCTTGCTGCCTGTAACTCAAGTTGTACGCTATAAGCGGTAAGATCGTTATATTTACTCGTTATATCATTCTTAATATTACGGCCCGTTATGAGCAAATCATATTGTAACTGTTCTTGCTTTAACTTCACTTCCTTAAGTTTTCCTCGTTCAGTCCGAAGAAATAGGGGAAAAGCAAACTCAAGTCCAAACTTGTAATTACTCCAATTGAAGTCGTAATAATCAGGTATATATTCGTTGAAGTTCCTGCGACTGGATAGTAAAGTACTGGATACATTTAATTTGGGTTTCAGCATTTCTTTGCGATAACGTTCTTCGATGTACAATTGTTGCTCTTTGCTCCAAAGTTTTGATAGCTCGGGATGTATTTCTTCTGCTTGTCGCAACAGATTTCCGAGGGTAGCCGGGTTTGGTGATAGTTCCGTATGGTCTATCGTTGATGGAACTGCATTGTCAGGCAATTCCATCGGTTGCTGCGTAGCATCCCATAAATGATTGGATAGAATGAGTCGACTGTTCTTCAACACAACCGTGTACTTTGCCAGCTGCATTTTTCGTTCCTGAACCGTTATTGCTGCTTCTACCGAATCAATTGGGGGTTTGTCACCCAATCGTGTTTGCATACTAATTGCCTTAAATCTTTCTTCCGCAAGTTTGACGCCATCTGCCAACAAGGTATATTGCTGGAATGCATAATACCAATCCCAATAGTCTTTAACAGCCAGAAACCAAATCGCATTTATTTGTTTCAGTTGTTCTGCTTCTGCGTAACTGACCATAATCTTGGCCTGCTTTAATGTATTGCGTCTGCTATCAATGAGCAAACCCTGCCCTAGCGGAATACTGATGCCAAGTCCGGACAAACCCGCTGTAGAGGTGGTGGTTTCCGGATTTGTGTAGGCGCCTACATTCCGATCATAAGCCAATTTTAAATCTGCTCCCGCTAACCAGACAGGTATTTTCAGCTCGCTATTCCAATGATTGTAATAGTGCGTATTACCAAAATGTTTGTTATTAAAAGCTGCTTTCAACGCAGGATCAAATTTTCCACGCGCTTGTGCAACCTGTGCCTTTGCTGTTTCACTTAAAAGTTTCGCTTGCTTAACTACAGGATGATTGGCCATTAAAAGATCTTCTAAATCATCGAGCGTAAACTCCCTTAATTCGGAACCGCGAATATTCTCTTGCGCTTGGCTTATTGATAATCCAACGAAGATCGCCAATAAAATAAGTATTGTTTTCCCTGTCATAATCCCTACTTTTCCGTTGGTTTTGGTTCTTTCTCTAAACTTGGTGGAAAGCCATTTAGCTGACGCCATATTTCGTACCAGAGTGGTACGGCATTTAAAATAACTCGGCCGTATACACCGGAGCCTAGTCTTAATTGCTTTGGCCAAGGTTCGTCCTTAACGGGAACCGGCGTGGTTGGTTTGATAAGTAAGCGGTATTTTCCATCCTTGCTGCTAACTTTGTCAATAACAGCTACTTTACCGGCAAACGTACCGACAGCTACAGAGGGCCACCCCGAGAATTGTACGGATGGCCATCCTTCGAATTGAAGACGTGTATCACTTTCATCAAGAATGAGCGGTACATCCATCGCATTTACGTATAATTCTACCGCCATCACCGTTATGCTAGGCTGTAAGGTAGCGATCGATTCGCCCTCTTTAATGTTCTCACCTATACCTGCTTTCAGTGTTTTTACAATATATCCGCTCTGTGGAGCGCGTACAACATAATGATCCCGTCGTACATCGATGTTAGCAATTTCGTTTCTTAATTTAGCAATATCACCCTGTGCTGAAGCCTTACCCGAGAGTGCAGAACCTAGATCTGATTGCGCTTTGGCCAACGATTCATTATATTTAGCCTGAATATTATCGAGGTCAATTGCAGCATTGATCAAACTTTGCCGAGAATTTGTGAGCTTATTTTGAGCACTTATGACTTTTGCCTCATCGTTTTGCAGATTTAAACGACGAGTTTCAATATCGGTAAGTGAAAAAAGTCCATTCTTATAGCCTTGTTCGTAGCGTAGCAAGCGTGCTTTACTGGTTTCATAGAAACTTTCGGTAGCTACCAGATCCGCACTATCTATTTTTACCATGTTTCGCGCCTGTATAACCTTGTTCCGTGCAGCCTCTAGCTGATAATGTAGTCCCTTAGTTAAGGCTTCGATCTGCGCTTTTGTTGCTACCATCTTTTGATCCGCAGCCATCTCACTGCTCTTTTTGGCAGATAGTTGTTCGTTCAATCGTTGTGGTAATTCGGGATCAAAGTAGGAGGGTGCCGTTTCGGAAATTACCAAAATCGTATCACCTGCTTGTACTTCATCACCATCTTGTACCGCCCAGTGTTCAATACGACCCCCAATTTGATTTTGAATGGTTTGTGGTCTTTCCTCAGGTTTTAATGCAGTTACGGTTCCTCTACCAGGGATCGTCTGTCGCCAGGGCAAAAATAATATAATTAAGAAAAGAGCTCCTGCGAAAAGCAATATTCTACCAAGAAGAATCGCTCCTCGGTTTTTTAATAATTGATCGCGTCCTGCGGTGGAAAGACTTTCCCACTTGTTAGCCGCTATCCGGCTACTCATTTTAGTTTCCATGATCGGCCTCCTCATCCAGTTCAAGATCTGTTACAGTTGCTAGCTTGACACTACCGGTTAACATGTCGAAAATCGTGTCTAGATTCGTTAGGAGCTTTTCGATGGCATATCCAATCTGTACAATGACAACCTCTGCGGCAACGAATTGCCCGAAAGTCATTTCCCGTTCAACCACAAAATAAGAGCCGAGTAATAACATCGCACCGAAAAGAATCGTTCGAATGAGCACAGAACCTGCAAAAAAGCGCTTTAACACTTTGAAATGTTCGTTTCGAGAAGCAAGATATTTACTCGTAATATGATCCGTATCGGTAATTACTTTTTTCATCATCTCGTGGTTACCTCGATAATTGTCAATATGGGTGGCGACGTCTTCTAAATAGGCAACGGTTTCATATTTATGTGCAGATTCTTCAATACTTGAATCGAGCCCGCGCTTGTAGTAGATAACCAAGATAACGGCTATAGCAACGATTACAACGAGACCAAAACTTAGGAAAACGGGGTGATAGAATGATAAGAGGATAACACTAAAGAAAATGGTAACGATTGCCGCCATAATATCAATCAATAATTTTATAATTCCTTTCTGAATGATAATAACATCGAAGAAACGGTTCACAAGCTCAGATAAATTCTCACCTTCCAATTCTGAGGGCTTGATCCGTGGGAGACGGTAAGCAAATTCGAGTGACGATTTTAAAAAGATTTTTTGTTCGAGGTATTCGACCAAACTCAGTTGTCCGATGAGTAAACTTCCTCCGAGTACAACACCGGCAATGACGATCATGATGAGAATATAGGTCGAACTATACATAGCACCATTGCTGAGCAGGTTGAAAATGGCGGTAATTCCAATGGGAATGCTTAGACTAAATATCCCGATGATAATTGCATATAGAAAGATGTAATTAATGGTCTTACGTTCGGGATGCAACATGCTGAGAAGCCGTTGCAATGGCGTAGGCGTAAAACCTGCGTGCTTTTTCTTCATAAAATATAAATAAAATGTTAGGGTGATTTTCTCGTTCGAAAAAAGGGAATTTAACAGGCTAGGTCGGGAGGCGGCGATGGAACCGAAGCGAAATGTGGAATACAATAGGCAAAATCATGTGAATTTCCCGAATTTTCGCTACTTAGCTCTACGACCCGGGCATTGCTCTCTTCATTTTTCGCAAAAAATTCAAAGGTTTTTTGTTGCTTTTCCGGATCTTTCTTTTCCTCTTTTTCGGACTTTTCCGAATCGGTGCAAATCTTAAAGCTCGAAAAGTATTTCTCCTTTACAATAGCGGTTACAGTTCCGATCATTTTCAATGCAAATAAGCTGATTAAGAATAATCCGATGGTGTGACGTAAAAGGGCACTTCTGAAGAATTGCAACATGTTACAAATTTAGCGGCGCTATTATACGAAGATGTCAGCAAATTGTTAAGCTTTCGCAACTAATATGATGTGATTTTAATGGTATTCTAATAAACGAGGTGGTTTTTAGACTAAAATCTATAATAATGGTGGATTTTATATATATTTGCTTATTATAGGTCGAATTGCAGAAATTCCTGCCGAACCTTTCAATAAGTAAATTAGTAAATAAGATACTAAAGACGCCTGAGATGAAAATAAGACGACTCTTATTAATCGGACTATTTACGAGCCTTGTTTTTTGCGCAATGGCTAAAGAAGTGCGAGATTCCGCGCAAGTCAAAGATGTTGACCGCGGTTATATTGTTCAGGTTGGCGACCAGGCGCCAGATGATTTTGAATTGGTGTTACACGATGGTCGTAAGACTTCGTTAAAGGCCTTACGAGGGAGGATTGTTATCCTGCAGTTTACAGCTTCTTGGTGTGTTGTTTGTAGGAAAGAGATGCCTTTTCTCGAGCGTGATATCTGGCAAGCTTATAAGAATAAAGATGTAGTATTGATTGGCGTTGATCGTGACGAACCGCTAGAGACGGTTTTAAAGTTTCATCAGGACATGGGGATTACATATCCCTTGGCGCTGGATCCAGGGGCTGCCATCTTTCAACAATTTGCCAATAAAAAAGCCGGGGTGACGCGAAATGTGCTGATTGATCGCACAGGTAAAATACGTTTTCTGACTCGGTTGTATGATGAAACTGAGTTTGCCCAATTGGTTCAGGCAGTGGATGAATTAACAAAAGAATAACCCAAATCGTAACGATGACCAATTATATGCAAGTACATTTCACTAAACTATTTTCTTTTCTCTTCCTTTTTTTTACCTGCACAATTACCGCACTTAAGGCGCAACCAGGGGAGGTGTTGGAAGAGCGCTTCGATGCCTTATTACAGAAAGAGAGCATTGGTAGTAATATTCAGGAATTATCGGCCTTTCCCCATCATCTGGGGTCCGCCAGAGGAAAGGTGGTTGCGGAGAAAATTTTAGATTGGTTTAAAAAATACGGTTGGAATGCCGAATTAGAAACTTACCATGTGTTGTTCCCGACCCCCCTTGAACGGCAACTTGAATTATTGGCTCCAACGCATTACCGGGCCGTATTGAAGGAAATGCCTGTCACAGGAGACCCTGTGTCCAATCAGGAAGATCAATTGCCGACCTATAATGCTTGGGGTGCTGACGGCGATGTAACGGCGCCACTTGTGTTTGTAAATTACGGTTTACCGGCTGATTATGAGCAATTGGAGCGTCTGGGAGTGAATGTAAAGGGGAAAATCGTGATTGCCAAGTATGGGAATAGCTGGCGCGGTATAAAACCCAAGATTGCTTATGAGCACGGTGCCATAGGCTGTATCATTTACTCTGATCCGAAAGAGGATGGTTATTTCCAAGGTGCTGGTTATCCGGATGGACCTTTTAAAAATGAATACATGGTGCAGCGAGGCTCTGTTATGGATATGGTCGTTTATCCCGGGGATCCGTTAACTCCTTGGGTCGGCGCAACAAAGGATGCAAAGCGTCTGACGAAAGAAGAAGCGACCACTATTCTTAAGATTCCTGTATTACCCATCAGTTACCACGATGCGAAACCTTTATTAGAGGCCCTCGACGGACCTGTGGTGCCGGCAGCCTGGCGGGGTGCGCTTCCTATTACCTACAGAGTAGGGGGTGGGAGCCAGTCTAAAGTGCATTTGAAGGTAAAGCAAAATTGGAACATTGTACCGGCCTATAATGTGATCGCCAAGATCAAGGGCAGTACCTTTCCTGATGAGTGGGTTGTTCGTGGCAATCATCACGATGCGTGGGTTAATGGCGCTGACGATCCGGTGGCGGGTTTATCTGCTATGTTAGAAGAAGCAAAAGCTATTGGAACGTTGGTTAAGCAGGGGTTTAAGCCAAAAAGGACACTTGTTTATTGTGCTTGGGATGGTGAGGAGCAATCTTTGCTCGGATCAACGGAATGGGTAGAACAACATGCAAAGGAGTTGGAGCAGAAAGCGATAGCATATATTAATACAGACGGTAACGGCCGTGGTTTTTTAAGTGCCGGTGGGTCACATGCATTGAAGGATTTTGTAACGGAGATAGCAGGCAGGGTGCGCGATCCCTTAACAGGTAAAACGGTATTGGACCGAAAACTGGCGCACTCGATTGTATCGGCAAGTTCTTTACAACAAAAACAAAGCTTGCTCGAAAAAAAAGACTTTGATTTGCAGGCGTTAGGGACCGGTTCCGATTATTCTGCGTTTTTACAGCATCTTGGAATACCAAGCCTTAACTTTTCTTTTGGTGGAGAAAGCGAAGGAGGTGATTATCATAGCATCTACGACTCATATGCACATTATACCCGATTCAAAGATCCGGACTTCAGTTATGGAGTTGCCTTGTCTCAGGTTGCAGGTAGAGCTGTTTTACGATTATCGGAAGCCGATGTCTTACCTTTTCACTTTGAAGGTCTGCAGGAGGCTGTTAAAAACTATATAAAGGAGATAAAAAAACTGACTGATGATCTTCGTCTTTCTTCTGCAGTTGAAAACCGTTTAATAAATGACTCTGTATATGCATTCGCAGCTGATCCGAAGGAAACTTTCGTACAGCCTAAACTCAAGACAGCCGTGCCTACATTTTCTTTTGATGGCTTACAAAATGGTATAGATAGCCTCGGCAAGGCTATTGAACGTCTCAAGCAAAGGCAGCAACGTTTCGAAGGAGGTAAAAAAACGCTGGAAATAGCAAACCAACAGCTTTTTCAAGCGGAAAAATCTTTGCTATTAGAAAAAGGCTTGCCCCGACGCCCCTGGTATCGGCATAGTATTTATGCACCTGGATTTTATACGGGCTATGGAGTTAAAACATTACCTGGCATCCGTGAGGCTTTGGAGGAGGGGCACTATCAAGAATTTGAAGAACAATTGCAATTATTAATTGGCACGATTCATAAGCTTAGGATACAACTTGACCGTATTTTTATATAAACTTGAATTCGATTATTCTTGATGTGCTAGGTGAAGATGACGATTGTAATCTCCCCAATCTAAAATATTAATGAGGTGCCTAATTTTTGTATCTTTGAATTAATTAACTTATTGATGGATGGAGAAAGCAGAAACCTTACAGGAATACTATAGGAGGACATGTCGGAAAATGCCACCCGATTTGTTAGAAGGAGGTGGTAATAATGCACACTTCAATGTGTTAAAAAGAAACAATTGTTATGCAAGTTTGCACTTTTCCCGTAAAGATTATTACAAGATCTGTTTGACACAAGGTAAGGCCGTTTTACATACGGATAACGGTACAATTGCCATTGATAAACCCGCCATTTTCTTTTCCAATACCAATGTGAGATTTGGCTGGGAAAATACGTCGCCGGCACAAAAGGGTTACGTATGTTTATTTAATGATTTATTTATAGGCAATGAACTCAGGAAGGCCCTGTCTAATCTATTTAATTTGTTTCGTAATGATGTATACTCTTTTCTTTTTTTGGAAACGGAACAATACGATTTATTATCTCAGTATTTTGAATGGATGCTCAAAGAGTATAATAGTGAGTTTGTTTATAAGAAGCACATTA
The DNA here is from genome assembly GCF_036959255.1 of Olivibacter sp. CPCC 100613. Taxonomy (NCBI): domain Bacteria; kingdom Pseudomonadati; phylum Bacteroidota; class Sphingobacteriia; order Sphingobacteriales; family Sphingobacteriaceae; genus Olivibacter; species Olivibacter sp. CPCC 100613. Next base: position 65,573 of record NZ_JAWMTI010000006.1, on the reverse strand, counting down.
TTGAAGATTTTCTTCGTTTAATCACTTACACGACTATTAAGTTGCGAATGGGGCAAGGCGTATTGGAAAAAAAGGTGCCCGACAGTGATTTGGTGAACAGGTTCTGTAGCCTGCTGGAAAAGCAATTTCCGATCGAATCACCGGATAATGCACTGACTTTAAAAAGCCCGGCCGATTATGCATTACAGCTGCAGGTTCATGTCAACCATTTGAACTATAGTTTGCGATCGTATTTCGGTAAAACAACCAGTGATCTTATTCAAGAGCGGATCATCCAGGAAGCACTCGATTTACTGCAGTATAGTCATTGGCGAATTACGGAGATTGCCTTTAGTCTAGGATTCGAATATCCACAACATTTTAATAATTTCTTTAAACGGAAAACTGGTAAAAGTCCAAAAGAATATCGGAGCCTTTTATTACATGATATTTGATTTCATTAACTAATCTTTGATTTGCTTATTTTTCTATCGATTCCTGCCTCCTAGTTTTGTATCTCTAAAAAGTGGGGTATCATGAAGCTATATAACAGTAAATATGAAAAGATAAGTACCATATCGACTTTTATTCTAATTCCCTTGTCGGGGCTTGTTACGGATGTTTATATTCCCTCGTTTCCCGAAATGCAATCCGTTTTTCATACCACGGCGGCCGGTATTCAGCTGACACTTTCTTGCTTTTTGATCAGTTATGGTATTACCATGTTCGTTGCAGGGAGCTTGGTAGATAGTTATGGAAGATATAAGATTGTATTAGGCGCTTTATTGTTATTTGCATTGAGCAATTTTTCAATCGCTTATGTACATGATCTTTACTTCCTCTATGCGATACGCATATTGCAAGGGATACTGACTGCGTTGATCGTGGTTGCCAAGCGCGCTTTCTTGGTTGATATATACGCTGGTGAAAAGCTGAAGCATTATATGGGCTTACTTTCGGTCGTTTGGGCACTCGGTCCTATTACAGCTCCTTTTTTAGGTGGATATTTGCAATCCTATTGGGGTTGGACATCCAACTTTATTTTCTTGGGCTTCTATGCCTTGTTTTCATGGCTGTTAGAGTATATTTTCTGTGGAGAGGCCATGCGCCTGACACAAGCATTCCGCATACCTACTATTATTAGGAGCTATCGTAAGGTATTGGGAACAGCTGAATTTTCATTGGGACTCTTCGTTTTGGCTGCAAGCTATTCCATGGTTCTGATTTTTGGTATGACGGCTCCCTTTATTATTGAAGACCAATTCCATTTCTCCTCTGTCGTAACGGGTTATTGTGCGCTCATCTCGGGTTTAGGTCTTTTTATCGGAGGAATGCTAGCAAAACAATTAACCAGTCGCCCATTACTAAAAAAACTGCGTGTGGCCAATTTTACAGAATGCATCATCGCTATTACGATGTTTTTTACCGGTACCTTGTTTACTAATCTATATGTGCTGATGTTTTTTGTATTAATAATGCATATTTGTTCGGGTTTCGTTTACAATGTTTATTTTACCTTCTGCTTAACACGTTTTCCGCAAAATGCCGGCATATCAAGCGGTATTACCAGCGGAGGTTCTTATCTAATTACATCCGTATTAAGTTATAGTACGGTGAGTCTAGTTAAAGTCAGTGACCAGTGTACCTTGGCAATCTGTTATTTTGCCATGGCTATTGTGATATTTTCGCTGTTGCAGGTGTTGAGAAAGATTCGGATGAATGGAGAGAGCAGCACGATCAAAGAGATTTAATTGTTATCTTGCTATGCTTTTTATCTGCTGATGTTTCCAACCCTGCAGTGACAATTGTGATAATTAGTGATGGTAAGCACGATCTCGTACAATGAAGAGATCAATAAGGATATTAAAACATATGATAATCATTCTTCTCAGCGCCGTCGTTTTGTTAACGATTACGGTTTTCTTTTATATTCGCCAAGATAAATTCGGTCAAGCACCTTCGGGAGAACGATTGGAGCGAATAAGGCAATCACCGAATTATCGGGACGGGCAATTTCAAAACTTGCATTTTACACCTAATCTAACAAAGGGATACTCTTTTTTCGGTATACTTTATGACTTTCTTTTTGGTCGGGATCCAAGAAATAGGCCTGTTGACCGGCTTCCATCTGTGAAAACAAATTTGCTGCAATTGGATTCTGACGCGAATCTCCTGATTTGGTTTGGACACTCTTCCTATTTACTGCAGCTGGATGGTAAACGTTATTTGATAGATCCTGTATTTTGCGGAAATGCCTCACCTATTCCAAAATCGAATAGAAGTTTTAAAGGAACCGACATTTATACTGCTGCAGACATGCCGCCTATTGATTACCTGTTAATTACGCACGATCATTACGATCACCTCGATTATGAAACCATCGTAGCTTTGAATAACAAGGTATCGAAGGTGATTTGCGGATTGGGGGTGGGGGCACACTTGGAGCATTGGGGTTATGATACTGACCGCATTATTGAAAAAGATTGGAATGAACGTGTCGTATTAAATTCCCTAACAACCTTGCATACCTTCCCTACACGTCATTTCGCTGGCCGAAGCTTTAGCCGAAACAACACGCTTTGGCTGTCTTTTTTACTCGAAACACCGACACGAAAAATTTATATAGGAGGGGATAGTGGTTATGATACCCACTTTTCTGCGATCGGTAAGCAATTCGGACCGATTGATTTGGCCATTCTCGATAACGGGCAGTACAATGTAGCGTGGCAGGCCATACACATGCTTCCTGAAGAAGTTGTGATGGCTGCCAAAGACTTAGGGGCTAAACGCTTTTTTCCGGTACACTCATCAAAATTTGCACTTTCGTTACATCCTTGGGACGAACCTTTAAAAAGGATAAGCGCGCTCGCGAAATCGGAAAACTTATCATTCATTACACCTATGATCGGCCAAATAGTAGCACTTGATGACGATACGCAACGTTTTCAGGAATGGTGGAAGGAAATCCGGTAAAACAATTCGATGCTCGATTTGTTAACACAGAAACGATAAAAAAATGGGATTATTTAAGACAATAATACTTGGTGCTGCGGCCTACGGAGCTTATAAGTATGTGACAAAAAAAGACGCAAATGGTCGATCGATGGTGGATGATATAAAAGATAGAGCACCTGCTTGGAAGGAAAAGATCAAGCATTTCAAAGATGAAGTGGAGCAGGAATTTAAGAAAAAAACAGCCAAGGAATACTGATCATCGGATCCTGCTTTTCAGACACGTTCCTTCTTCGGTTAAAAACGATAGGACAAATTCATGCTCAGCGTAGCACCATTGCCACGAACATATTCTGCATCTATGGCGCGATATTGGCTAACCACTGGATAATACGAACTGTTTAAGAGATTTTCGACACCCATTCCTAATGAAAGCTTGCTATTGATTCTATACAGCGCAGATAAATTGACTAAGCTGACCGCATCTACCGGGCCTTCGCTGTTTGCATATAAACCGTTTGACCGAGGTTCGAAACGATCTCGGCTACTGGTATACACCCAATTTAATTTAAGATCGAAAGCTGCTGACGGACGAAAAGCAAGGTAAGCCGTTGCTTTGGGTGGAGCAATACGAATACCATTCATATATACTTTGGTTCCGTCTTCCTGCTCTGACTTACCTTCTACAAAGGAATAGCTGGCACCAACTGTCCATTGTGGATGGAGGAAAGCGTCGGCAGTTACTTCGTAACCGTATACACGTTCAGGCTCGCGTTGTGGTACTAAATAACCACCTACGTCAACCAAATTAGCGCCAAAATTAGAGGTGCTTATGTAATAAGCTGCGGTAAGATGGAGGATATCAAAACGACTGCTGATACCGATTTCGTAATTATTGGTGATGATGGGATCGGTTTCAATACTTTCCAAGGTACTTTGTGTGGCTCTGCGGAGAATACGTCCTAATTCATTAATGGCAAAACCTTGCGAAAAGCTAATGAACGGGTTTAAGAAATCATATTTATTGTAGCGTAAGCCAACATTGAACATGGTGGCGTGGTAAGGAATTTTTCCTCCGGAAACGGCTATGCTACCTTCTCCATTAGGCCCCGTAGCAATGGTATTGAAGTCTTCTACTTTTACACGGGCATTCTCATAACGAACACCGCCCTTCAGCACTAGATGATTCCACATATCAAGTTTAAGCTGTGCGTAGGGTGCAAGGTTAACCATGTCCATATCTGGGATATAGACGCGTCCATCCGTTAAAATTTGATTGGTTCGGTCATTTAACAGATCGAGTCCATAGGTAATCTCTGCCTGAAAGTTATCATTTATCGTCCAAGGCGTATTGAGGTTTAAGCGTATCCCTTTTTTAAAAGACTGAATTTTTGTTTGCCCCGGGCCATACCAAGCAGTTCCCTGTTCGACATAGCGATTCATGGACACGAAGCGATTGTAATACGCTGTTATGTCCAGGGAGGTGTTATAGGGCAATGCATTATGGTGATAAGAAAGAAGAACGTTGTGGTTGTAAGGTGTTCCCGCAGGTTCACCCGGGTCATCGCCTTTAATGCCGACAGAAGGTGTTTCTCCATATTTTCCGATCGCATTGATATAATCACTGTGTTGAACGCTTCTAAAGAGGTTATACGATGCTGTAAAAGCACTGTGTTCATTTGGCTTATAAGCGAGTTTAATAAACGTGTTATAGAGTTTGTTTTCACCTAGACCATCGGCTTGTGCGTTCACTTTCCCTTTGGCGTCTTTTAATACGCCTGTATAATTGTAGGTTCCGCTTACAACATAGGAGAATTTATCAATTGTGCCTTCAAATAGTTGTGATATCCGATATCCGATCGTATTGGAGGGGTAAGCCAAATTTCCGCTTGTTCCAATACTGGTAGCTCCGCCGAAATGTTTACCGGTCTCAGGTGTTTTGGTAATAAAGTTAATGATACCGCCTCCTGATCCGTTGCCGTATATGGAGGTAGCTCCTTTGATTACTTCCACTCGCTCTATAATCGCGGGATCAAGTGTGCGGATATCACGTGCACCATTCATCAGGGGAGTGGATTGAGGAATCCCATCGATCAGTACCAATACTTGTCGACCGCGTAAAGTCTGTCCGCTATTTGTTGCTTTGTTCGTTCCGGTGCCCAAGCCGGGAATGGTATTTCCTAAGATGGTTGAAATGGATGGATTGATATTGCTTTGTTCTTTGACCTCTTGTGCATTGAGAATGCTGATAGATGAAGGCACTTCATCAATGCTTTCCGGCTTACGTCCAGCCGTAATCACAACCTCATTGAGCACTATATCCTGGCTCAGTATAATTTCGACCTTGGCTGCTTTGCTGGAGCTGAGTTGAATTGTTTTTGTCGTTTCTTTGTAGCCAATATAACTAACAACAAGTTTATAAGTTCCTTCCGACAACCCATTTAAGGTAAACTTACCTCCTTGATCGGTTTTCAAACTTGTTTTTCGTAGATCGGTACTGTCAAGTAGGTTGATAGTTACATCTTGCAGTGGCGAACCTTTATCATCGGTGACATGACCTTCTAACGTTCCCTCTTGTGATTGTGCAAAGGATAATGACACGGCTAATAAGTATAAGCTGGCTAAAAGTAAAAATTGCTTCATTTACGTCTGGGTAAGATGCTTGAAATTTAATCGGCACAAATGTATAGTTATTTAGACCTATTAAAAATAGCAAAATACGGGATGACAATAATATGACAAAAATAAATAAGCTAAAATTCCTTGTTACCGAATTCGCTTTCGGGTAGTTTTAGCTTATTTTTCAACTTATTTAATTGAAAACTAAGGTTCAAAAGCAAGATATCTTTTTCGTAAATATAGTTCGTAGTTGTATAAAAATCAGTACCAACGGTAGTAATTCGTTGCTCATTGGCGTTAATGAATCCCATATCGATGTTTTGCCATTGAAGCTGCGCACTGAATCGACCGTCCATAAAAGTTTTCTTCAATGCAAGGTTGGGCGTTACAAAACGCGAATCCTTCCCTTGAGCCGTAGGACGGGCCGACAAATAATTCAGATTTCCCTGAACGTTAAGCGTCGAATTTATTTGATAGTTTGTGTTAAAATTGATGGTATAGACCCAATCGCTGTTCTCAACATGGACTTCTTCGTCAAATAAACTTCCTTTTATCTGATATTTATACAAGTTTGCGCCGACATAAAATTGCCATCGCTTCGTTGCTTGCGCATTGATACCGGCTTCTAGACCATAGCTATAAGCCTTGCCTGCATTCGTATAAATACGATTTAAAATGGTATCTGTGTACACGCTGTTTACGCGTTGAATGGGGTTTTTAATATCCTGGTAGTATAAGGTTGAAAAAAATGATCCCTTTTTGAAAGTTTTAATGAATCCGAATTCTGCTAGATAAATAAACTCGGGTAATAAATCTGCATCTCCCTGCTCCAATGTCTCCGAATGTTCGCGTTCGGGTATGGGGTTTAATTCGAAGTTATTTGTGCGCTGCACTCTTCTACTGAAGCCAGCTTTGCTCTGCCAGCCTCGACTGAGCGTATAACGTATATTAGCAGACGGAAACAGGTTGTCCAAAGTCAGTGCATGAGGTGCTTCTTCCTGTTGTAAATCTACGTTTCGTTCAGCGTGTTCATAGCGGAGACCACCACTATATTCGAGCTTTTTATGCTTACCCGCATACTGACTATATAGGGAATGAATCGAATTTCTTGTGTTTATCAAACCGGAAAATTCGGGATCAACGATGAAAGTTTCTCCTTGTTTTGTTGCGTAAATAAAATCCCCATTTTGTTTGTCTTCTCTGAATTGATAACCACTTTCCCAATTCCCTTCACCGATTTTTACCGAATAATCCAGTTTAGCTCGTAATCCGTTGAGCGGATTTTTATAGGTGTTCAAGGTATGTTGAACGATCGTACTGCCCTCGATATTTTTATTATCTGTCGAACCGTATAAATCGGCATATTCGTAAAGCACCGAAAGGGATAGATTCGATTGATCATTAAATTGATGGGTGTAGCCAAAATTTCCAAGTACAAAATTGCCTTGTTTCGTTTGGAGATTGGCATTGAAATAAGAAGTTTTTCCTATAATTTCCTGTCTTTCTAAAGCTGTTTTTGTATTGTTGTAGTAAATATCAGCTACCCGGTCCTGAAATTTATGTCCTGCAAAAAAACCGAGCGAAAACGTGTTCTTGTCATCGGCCTTTAATTCAATATTAAAACGCCCGCCGTAATTATACTTATCAAAGCTGCGTTCGCCATTGGAGGGAAACGTTGTTTTAATTTGATCGATAATGGTATAAACATCGCCTTCCCTGAACCCTGCATTGTCATTGCGCAGGTAGTTAGCACTTGCCGTGAGATCCCATCGGTTATTTTTATAGTTGAAGGAAACATCGGCGCCATAACGTTTTTGACTTTCTTTATTATTGTAATCGTTAAAGCTGGGAAAGCCCGTTTGCAGGTTTATTGCAAGGAAAGAGCCATTATCCACCCCGGTCTTTGTAGTAATGTTGATAATTCCACCTTTGCCGTCCGGATCGTATTTCGCCGAAGGCGCTGTAATCAGTTCAATGTTTTCCACAACATTAGCGGGAAGTTGACTTAATATGGTTTGTGCATCCGTTTGTACTGGTTTGCCATTTATCAACACGAAAAAACCGCTGGATCCTCTTAAGGTAATTTCTCCTTGGCCGTTAATTGCGATGGACGGCATGTTCTTAATGAGATCAATCGCGGTGCCACCTTTTGCCGTTTCGAATTGCTTAGCCTTATATATTTGTTTATCGATCTTATGGTAATTTAGAGTGGGTTGATCAGAAATAATTACCTCGTTCAAAAAGGTCGCGGATGGTTTCAATTCGATTGCTTTTATTTCTAAATGCTCGCCTGCATGCAGGGGTGCCAGTTTAATTACCTGTGTTTCATAGCCTAAAAACCGTATTTTAAGTAGATATTGCCCCGCTTTTAAGTTGGCGAGTGAGAAAGAGCCGCTTTCATCAGTCATAACCCCATCGACGAAGGCCGTGTCACGATCGTTTTTATGAATGCTTACACTGGCGTAGCTTATGGGCTTATGGCTTAACGAATCGTATGCCTGACCAGAAATCCGGGCTTCTTGTGCTACTGTAGAAAAAGAAAGCGAAAATAACAAAATAGAAAATATGTACAGATTTTTCATGCCAGCGCTAAACTAAGACAGTTATGGCGAAAAAAATGGTGAAAATCGATCTATCTATGGTAATTTATGGGAAAGCACGAAAATGATGGGGGGTTACACCAGCGTGCTTCTTAAAAAACTTCACGAAATAAGAAGGGTCATTAAATTGCAGTCGGAAGGCAATCTCGCTAATGGTGAGGTTGCTAAATTGTAAATAGCGCTTGGCTTCGGATAAGGTAAAGGCTTCGATCATTTTCTTTGCAGTTTTTCCTGTTATATTCTTACAGATGTCATTAAGTGCTTTAGATGGAATGTTTAGCTTTTCAGCGTAGAAGCTGATGTTTCTATTTGTTCCCTTATGGGCAGCGATTTGATCAATAAAGAGTGTATACAGATCAAGGTATCTATTATCTAGATCTTGTTTAAATCCTTCTTGTAACAGCGTACCCAAAATACTCTTTAATAAACCCTCGATAATTAGATTTTGGAAGCGTTGTTCTTGTAGATAGGCATTATATAGACTTTCAAAAAGTGTTCGAATTGTATGTAGTACATCGTGCTGGAGCGGCAATTGTTCAATTCTCCAGAACAGATGGAACAAGGCTTTCAGCTCTGTATCTTTACTGTGATTTATGAATTCATCTTTTACGATCAGGACAAAGCCCTCCGGTTCACTTACCATATCCCAAGCGTGGATCTGGTCCTTCTTGAGGATGAAGATAACCGGTGCTGCGATCGGATATCTCGCACTATCTATCTGATGGATGCCGTCGCCTTTCCATAAAAAGATAACTTCGAAATAATTTTTATGCTTGTGAGGCTCGGTGTGTCGGATGTGTTTTCGGAAAGGTGCAATTTTAAATGTTTTGTCTAAACCTATTTTCTCTTTTATCTTAAATGCCTGCATTCCTCATTTTCTATATGATTCGTCTATAAAAATAAGAAGGAGCTATCTAATTACATAAATATTCTCGATAAAAATAGTAGACTAATTGCGGCGGATAGGAGAGGCGAAAAAATAGATTTACTTCCAATATCCACGCATATTTTTTACATCTTTAATTTGATGTCAAACGCTAAGTCCATTGTCGTACCAGCTTCGTACCTTGTTCGTTTGGATAAGGATATCGAAGGGATCAAATGGGGATCAATAGGGAGTTTCCAAGCTTGTCGGTCGGGTGAAAGTGCCGTTTGATCCCTCGTTGATAGCTTTTTACAGCCATATGAATATGAATACGTATCTCGTTTGTTTTATAGGCTAGATGTTAAACCCTTGTCTCTGAATTAGGTCAGCTACTTCGGAGGTAAGTAATATCGTCCACTGCCAGGAGGCTGATCACGAGTTCACCATTTTTATTGAGTCTTAAATGTCTGTTGGGCCTCATACAAGCAGTCTGGGTTTTGATATCCAGCCAATTTGGTGAGTCTCGCTATAACGGTAATCCATTAGTTTCGTATAGAATTGGCACTATGTTCTGTTTGCCGCCGATCCAAAGAATGCTTATGATTGACTTGATTAGAGGTCGGAGGGTACATAATTCAATTGGTCAATCAATGTAACTATACATTTCAGAATATAATAAGACAATCTTAACGGAGTTTCTTCCGAAAATCGCTATCATATATTCTTCAAAAAGTATTTTTCGATAATTTCAAAAATTGACTTATAATTGTTGTTTTTTTAAAAAAAATGTTATTTTTGAAAAAAAAATTATATAAATTATGAAACTAAACTTATCAAGTAAATTATTTGCATTTTTTACTTTAGTGATTTTCGGCTGTAAAAAGGAAGGAATTTCGAATAATGCTCCATTGTTTAATGAAAATCTTATAGGGACTTGGAGTGTTGAAAGTATAAAAAATGTAACACTTAATGAAGGAGAACCGATAGACTCGGTAATAGTAGGAAAAACCAATATTTCCATAAAGTTTGATGAATCTAAACTGTGTATCATCTCTAATAATCAAACGTCGTCGGACATCGAATATACTCTTTCTCACATCGAGGACAACGAATTTATTGTTACGATTAACAAGGAGAAGTTTTTCTATTCCAAACAGGGAAAAGACAGAATGCTTGTTAGAAATACATCTAAAAATGGTGAAAATCAGGAAATAATCCAAATGGTATATAAAAAAATAAAGTAATTGACGGAAGTGCAAATGACAAAATTAAACCCAATTAAGAAAATGAAAAATAAACTTTTACTTAGTTTTATGTTATTGATGATAACGTCGTATTCTTTTGCACAGTTACAATTACTGGACACAAGGACAATAAATACTGCGTTTTCAGTGAACAATCTGTCATCAGAAATTTACGGTTGGTCATTCGTAACAATCCCAGACGGATCTGAATTGGCTGGTATTGGAAATCCTGTTCAGTCGAGGTGGAGAGGAACCGTCGAATTGAAGGCCATTAATATAAGAAACGGCAGCCCCCTCCCTTATGCTCCCAACAAAAAGGCGCAAGCGATAGTTATAAAACATGATTTCTTTTCAAAACCTGGCTATTATACAATTACAGTCGAGTATGCCCTTACTGATAATCTTAGCACCAGTGGGAATGGACACCCTTCGCAAAATAGAGATCCTTTCATAGAATGTTATATCTTTAGGGAAAGGTTTCCATGGCATACGGCTCCACAGTTATTTGAGAAGGCAGGCCAACCATCTATAGGCTTTGAAGGTAAATCAATTATGAGCTGGGAGTACTTACCTGGTGGTTCTAGAATGGCCAGAGCGAGTGTTGGTGCCCAAGGACTTTTACCAGATCCAGACGAGGCCGTATATGGAAAACCAGCATATATAGTCATTAGCTTCGCACCTAGAAATACTGCAGTTTCTGATTCACATATGACGATGAATATTATACGTATACGACTGTATCGATACGGTTATAATTTTGGTCCTATTATTCCATAGGGGACTGATTAGAGATAAGACTTGACCGGCATAAGGAAGTGTGTAAAATTGATTTAAGCTAAACGTATTCTTAAGTGTCAAACACTACCGTCCAAAACTTTAAAACCACTAGTGTCCGGTTAAAATTTGTAACAGAAGCATTTACTGTAGCAAACAGGATTTAGAAGCGGATTGGGGAAAAATTTTAATAGCATGGTTATGTCTGAAAGATATTTAACTGTTCGTGATTTGGGGGAGCTAATTTATTCCAATCGATATTAGGATTATCCAGAAACTTAAATAGATTAATATAAGTGAGGGCGTGGTGTCTTACAAAGGAGGCGATATTGGAGAAAGCCCATCTACCTTCTCCTTTGGCTGTCAGGGTAATTTCTTCCCTGTCAAGATATTTTATCGGCTGACTGACCAGTGGCTGTCCACTGAAATAATTACTTTGTTCATACTTTTTGGTGTGACAACTCAAAAGTATAAATCTCGGAGCGGTTTGATTAATTTCTACTGCTCCTTTTTATTTTTCGCCGGGCAACAATGATTTGAAATAAACAAATGTTTTTGCGTGAACCTCTAGATACCTATACTTCATCGCTGATGTTAACCACTTCAATTTCAAATACTAAAGGTGAGTTGGCTGGGATTTTGTCTCTTGACCGAGTGTCATAGCCCCAAGGTGAAGGAGTCGCAAAACGAATTTTTGAACCTTTTTTTAGTCCGTTTGCAGTTAAACCACCGGTTCTATGGTTTTGACCATTGTAAGGAATTTCTTTTGGTAAAAAGGCCGAGTGCCACGCTAAAACAACAATATCTCGGCTTTGATCAGCCAAATTTATTTTCAACGTTTTATTGTTTGCCGATTCTTCACTGGTCTCGCCAAAAATAGTACCGTTTAACAATTGCCCTTTGTATTTGACCTCAATGGTAGGAGCAACGATTTGGCCCATAGAATTGCGTTTGTAAGTATAAGAATCCTGTTGTCCGGGAGCTAATATTTCAAACCAAATGCCGGTCGTTGTATCGCGAATTGGGTTTTCCCATTTATCTTCCACATATGCCTTCAATAAGGGCGTCTGTTCTGCAATCAGTTTTTCGATACGTACTCTTTCGATGGAATCCTGTCTTTCTTGTTCTCTTTGTAGCTCATCAAAGTCAGTCTTGTTACAGGCTGAAAAGGCGATTACTGCTCCAAAAAGGAGGAATAAAATTTTGTTTGTGTGTTTCATTTATATATATGTTAATTTTTTCTTTGGTATTATTCGGCTTGATTTATGATATCTGCATAGCCGTATTGGTCTTTTAACGTTTATGCGCAGGCTTTCGCTACAATAAATTGTTTTAGCGGAAATTGATATTGATAGCGTCGGATAAATCTAACCTGCCTGATTAAAAATTAATGGTTTTCTGCGATTGAAAATGAATGAATAAGACCTTAGTTTCGTGATAAATCATAAAACAAAAGGAACGAATGAAATTATTAATAAGCAGCATATGGTTCTTATTCATCATGGGCCCCTTATTTGGCCGAGACGATGGCTCGAAGGAAAAACTCTTTATAGAGGTGGATTCCAAAAATGAACAAGTGTTGAAAACAGCGGAAGAACTAGCAAACCGATTAGCGGAGTGGAATTACTGGACACTGGTCTCCACATCGGACAAGGCCGATTTGCTGCTGAAGATGAATGTGGAAGCATCGAAGGGCATCACCGCCACGTCATGGGGAGGAACCTCTTATGCATTGACTGCAAAAATAGTAGACAAAAAAGGGGGAGTGCTTTGGGAATCGACTACCTATAAAGCAAGTCCGAATGGAACAAACGGATTCAATGCAGGCAAAGCGGTCGTGAAGAAGTTAATGCGCGACTTAAAAAAGAGGTATGTCGTGAAGTAGTTCCGTACCATTATTGGTTAACTTATCCGACGTTTTGAAAATTATTTTTACTGATTCTAAATAAAGGGCTGGATATTTTTATATTTGCGTTCTCTTTAGAATCAGTTTAAATAATATTGCATGAAATATCAACTTTTCCTCCTACTTATTACGCTTTTCTCCTGCTCAACACTGACAGCACAAATCGATAAGCGGCAAGCGCAGCTACAGGGGATCGTCAAAGATCAACAGGGTGATCCGCTGCCCGGCGTGACCATTTGGTTAGACAGTAAATCAACTATCGCTAAAACCGATCAAGAGGGGCGTTTCCAATTTATTGTAGCATCAGGCGCACACAGCCTACATTTAAGTTTTATTGGTTATAAGCATTACGAGATGAATCTATCCGTAAAAGAAGGGGAAAACCTACCCCTGAATATCCAGCTTGAATCAAACCAAGAGGCGTTACAATCAGTGGAGGTGATTGGACGGAAAGAAAGCGGGTACAAGAATACCAATAGCTTTAGTGGTACAAAAACAGCAACACCCATTAAAGAAGTTCCGCAATCAATCAGTTATGTGACCAAAGAGACCCTCGATGATCAGCTTGCTTTTAAAACCAGTGATGCGATTAAGAACGTGAGTGGTGTGAACCAATATTCGTACAATAATAATGATTTTGTATTAAGAGGTTTCCGCGCCAGTAATACCTTGATAAATGGTTTGCGTATTTCCACCCGCGGCTGGGCACAGAATTTGTTACCTTATGTGGAGCGAATTGAGGTGATCAAAGGACCCGCGTCCGCTCTTTTTGCTAATACCGACCCGGGAGGTACGATAAACACCGTGACCAAAAAGCCCTTGGACGAGGCACGCAAATCGATCAGTTTTACAACAGGGAGCTATAATACTTATCGGACAAGCATGGATTTTACAGGGCCCATGAACGATCGTAAAACATTGCTGTACCGGCTTAACTTAGCCTATCAGAACGCAGAATCTTTCCGTATACTACAAGATGGCTCCGCATTGGTATTAGCCCCTTCTTTTTCTTTTATACCGAATGAGCGAACGCGCGTTAATTTTGATTTGGTGTATCAATATAATAAAGGTCGACTTGATCGCGGACAACCTATTTTTGGGGCATCCGCTGGTACGGATCTTTACTCGACACCCGTATCTTTTGCCGTTGGACGGAAAAATGATTACCAAAATGAGCTGAATCTTTTTTCAACAATCTCGCTGCAACATCGGTTTTCTGACCACATTACCTTCAACGCATCATACCTTAAATCTTTTTATGATGAAGACTTGTTGGAACACCGTACATCCAATCAATATGCGGTAGATTCAATTGGTAATCAAGTTCCAACTTTAATGGGAATGCAAACCATCCGTCGTTTGCGAAAGAATTATATTGATAACCTCAGTACCTATTTTAATTTCGACTTCAAAACAGGCCCTTTTGAACATAAATTATTGCTTGGTTATGATCACATTCAAGAAACATTTCCAAAAGGAAACTCCACCTATAATGCCAGCGGTTTTTTAAGTAGCGACGGGACACGGACTTATAGTACCTATGACCCACAGCACCCGGAGCGATATCAATTTATAAATAACATTCCGGTACCCAATGTACCTTACTTTGATCTAGCGAATCCGGATTACTCCATCTCCGAGATTTCGCAGTATATTAATGTTTCGCGAGAGGAAATGCCGACTAAATATTTTGTAAATGGATTATATGTACAGGAGCAATTGAAATGGAATGCCTTACAAATTCTATTAGGTTTTAGACAGGAATTTTATACTGATGTGCTTAACTACACAAAGGCAGATGAAAGGCATGTACAGCAGAAGGCGTTTATTCCAAGAATTGGTGTTGTCTATACGCCAATTGAGCCTGTAAGTTTTTATGCAACCTATACAGAAGGGTATCAACCACAAACAGTTAGCACTATAGGAGATCCGGAAACCTATGGCGGCCCCTTTGATCCATTGATCAGCAATATGGTGGAAGCCGGTGCAAAAATGGAATTTTTTAACAAGAATTTATCCGTTACTACAGCAATTTACAGAATTGAACAGAATAATATTTTAGTAAATGCGGGAGCGGAGGGAAACCCGGACCTGCTTCGACAGATAGGACAGCAACAGGCTAAGGGGGTGGAGCTGGAAGCCTATGGAAATGTAACACCCAATTTCAGTATTACGGGTAATTTTTCGTACAATATTGCCAAGATAACCGAAAGTGATGATGTAAGTGAGATCGGGAAGATGATGCCGAATGCTCCCAAGAGTCAAGGAAATCTTTGGATGAAATATAATTTTACCGGTAATGCCTTGGATGGAATTGGTGTCGCTTTTGGTACCAATTATGCCACGCGCAGAAATACAGACAGTGATATTTTACAACTACCAGCCTATTGGATAGCGAATGCTGCATTATACTATCGTATTGATAAATTCAAGATACAGGCCAATTTTAATAATGTATTTAATAAAACCTATTGGGTGGGTGGCTTTGATTTTAATCGACTTTTCCCTGGAGCACCTCGGAATTATTTAGTTTCGATAGGTTACACCCTCTAGGACGCAAATTTAAAAATGTCGGTATTACCGGGTGGGGTTGCCTGGGCAAATCTTGTTGGAGGCACTGCCGCAACAGCATCTGCTATGGGGGTATATCAATTAGCACAATAAATAGCTTCCGAAGAGTGGGATACCCACTCTTCTTTTTTTAATTTATATGTAATTGTGTGCAAAAAATTACAAAAGCGCATCATTCGTTGCTTTCTCAATCTTCTCGTTTAATATTTTGGTAATTTAGTTTGTCAGTATTAAAAAACCTATTATGTACGCGAGAAGAATAAACCACAATCAACGAAATGGTAAACGAAGACCTAGACACGGTGTTACTTTTTTGGAAAAACAAAATACGGTTGATTTTTCCAGTATATTACTGTTTTCACTAATCATCATCCTGTTAGTTTTTATTTTTTCAGTTGATGACAATGAAATTGTGACCTGGTTGAACACCTTTACGAAGCGATAAAATATACATAAACAGGCGAATGGCTTGCTGCGTACGACTTTGCTTTTATTTGTTCCTTTGATCTTTAAAAAAGAAAAGAAACAGCACGAAAACAAGAGCCGCAATAATAGCCGGAGAAATCCATAATTGCTTCCAAAAGTTTATCACCTGTTGCGCTTTTAAATACTCAGCTATAAAGCCGGCAACCCAAAAACCAATTAACATGCCCACACCATACATGGCAATGGTAACCAATCCCTGGGCGGACGATTTAAATCGCTCACCGGCAATGGTATCTGTATAAATTTGGCCCACAACGAACAGAAAATCATAACAAACGCCATGTAGTAAAATGGCTGTTAATAACATAAAGGATAAGTCGTCTGCATTTCCGTAAGCAAAAAGCAAATAGCGTATAATCCATGCCGAGATGCCTATAAGAATGGTCTTTTTATAACCCAATCTAGAGAAAAAGAAAGGGATAAATAACAGACAAATGGCTTCGGAAAATTGTCCTAATGCCATTTTCGCCGTAGGATTAGGCAAACCGATGGCGGTTAAAAAGGGATTGGCATTTTGATAATAAAAGGCTAGGGGAATACAGATTAATATGGCCGATACAAAAAAAATAAGAAAATCCTTCTGCTTTAACAGTTGGAGGGCATCTAGGCCTATTAATGAGCTCCAACCTTTGTTTTTTTCAGTTTTGATAGGTGGCGTAGAAGGAAGTGTAAAGCTGAATATACCCAGCAGTAAGGACGAGCAGCAACCGAGTAGGAATGTGTTTTTCAGGGCACCGGAAGCGATGGCTTCGCTTTTATCCCAGTGAAAGATATAACTGATTGCTACACCGGCAATGATCCAGCCAATAGTACCCCATACGCGAATAGCTGGAAACTGTTCACGGGGCATAGGCAAATGCCGAAATGAAATCGCATTACTAATGGCTAAAGAAGACATGTAAACAATAAAATACGCTAAAATATAGGGATAAAATTCATGAGCATTATTCGCCTGATACATTAAAAACAGTAAAAAGGCACCAGAAAGATGCAATATACCTAGCAATCGTTCTGCACGGAAATATTTGTCGGCAATTAGGCCGACAAAAAAGGGGGCAACCACGGCACCTAAAGAGTGCGTAGAGAATATATTAGCGGTTTCCAATCCGGTAGCTTTTAAATTGCTGGTGAGATAAGTGCCTAAGGTGACAAACCAAGCGCCTTTTATGAAATATTCTAAAAACATCATAAAGGAGAGTTGGAAGCGAAGTGAAAAATTCATGCAGGTCTAATTCGTTTTTTTCTCTAAATTAGTGAAAGTTTTTAGAATTTGTTGAAGAACGAAGATCCATCTTCACGTGTCTGACTTATAAAATGTGAATGATCTCCAACCAAAAAAGGAATTTGACGACTATAGAAGCGTTCGTGTTAGCGGGGGGACAGAGTTCCCGAATGGGGCAAGACAAAGGTTTGATGCCTTTAAGAGGGAAACCAATGGTGTCTTATGTCATACAGACGTTACAAAGAGCTGGATTACCGGTACGGATCATTGCTCATCACCCTGCCTATAAAAAATTCAATCTTCCATTATATAAAGATAGTGTTGTTGAGAAAGGGCCAATGGGGGGACTTTTGACTGCCTTGGAAAATACAACTGCGGATCTAGTACTGTTGGTAGGATGCGATATGCCGCTTATATCTATTGAGATGATACACTATTTAATTTCATCAGTCGACAGCGAGCATCTCGTTCTTTCAGTTGTAGAAGACAAACCAAATCCGCTATTTTCATTGTACCCACGTACGTTAATAGCCGAAGTTCGAAAGCAGATCATGGCCGATCAGTTAAGGATGATAAGATTTGCGGAGACATCTGAAAAGACAGTGTTGAGAGTATTTTCAAAAGATGTGGCGCACTGCTTTCAGAATATTAATGATCAAGCAGCCCTTATCGCACTAGAAACTTCTACCCGTTCCTAGTCTTTGTTTTTTTTGTGTAAAAAAATAAGTGTTTTTGACGGTTTGACTTTTTTGGAAAAAAAATAAAAATGTTTAAGTATAGCTTCGGTCAATTTATAAACGGCATAGTCGAATAGGATGTATTGGGGGTTTCTCGATAGATTTTAAAAGTAAATCAGTGGTGCTGAATAATTTTTTTTGGCTAAATTGACAAAATAAATCTTAGCGGGATCGCGCGTTGAACTTTCAATTAAACGAAACTTTATCTAAGTTTGTGCGCTAAAAAATAACAATTACGTATGGATTTTGCAATAATTGCTGCCGGTGAAGGATCTCGTTTAGCGAAAAGCGGCTATCCTTATCCAAAGCCGTTAGCTCGGTTGAATGGTGTATCGCTAGTGGAAAGATTGATCGCGATTTTTGCAAGCCAGGGAGCCGATACAATTCATATAATTGTTAATGAAGAATCATCGGCATTGGCCGATTTATTGCAGTCTTACACAGGCGATGTTCATATACGCCTAGTACAAAAGACGACGCCAAGCTCACTAAATAGCTTTTATGAGTTAATTAAATCACTTCCTGATGTGAATGAATTGTGCGCAACAACCGTAGATACGATTTTTAAAGAAAATGAATTCGAACACTATCTGGAAGCATTTAGGAGCAATACTAAATTAGATGCCTTGATGGCGGTTACCCCTTTTGTTGAGGATGAAAGTCCGCTGTATGTGAAGACAAATCAGCATGCGGATATTGTTGCATTTAATGATGATACAAAGGACGACGTGGATATCTTGGTTTCCGGTGGAATTTATTGTTTAAGACGAAAGGCATTGGATTGTGTAACGAAAGCAATTAATAGCAATGTCGAACGTATGCGTAATTTTCAGCGGCTGCTATTAACGGAGCACTTAAATGTAAAGGCCTTTACCTTTGATAAAATAATAGATATCGATCATTTGGCCGATTTGCAGCAGGCAGAAGCATGGCTTGATGATTAAAGATATCGCAATAAAAAAGAAGTGAAAAATATTAAAATAATAGGTGTTCGACGAGGAAGAACATTTTCTCCAAATCATATCGGGAACGATGAAGCCATCTTTTTGTTAAGTGTGGAGGCGCTGAAAAGGGAAGGTTGCGATGTGCTTATTTATAGTGAGGAGGAGTTTCTACAGGACAATACAATCCCTGCAGATGCTTATATCGTTTCAATGGCGCGTGAGAAGGCGGTGGTGAAGAAATTACAACAATTAGAGGAGAAAGGAGCCCGTGTTATCAATTCGGCTTTTGGCGTGGAGAATTGTTTTCGTACAAACATGACCAACTTACTGATAGACAATAAGATACCTTACCCGAAGAGTATCATTGTATCTACCGACTGTCGCGATGAGCGCCTATTCAACGAATTTCCCCAACCTGGTGTTTGGATTAAACGTGGAGATTTTCATGCTATTCATAAAGAAGATGTCACCTTTGTATCGTCAAGAGAGGAAGGGTTGGAAATACTGAGGGAATATGCGTTGAGAGGGATTCCTGATGCCGTTATTTCAAAACATCTGGCAGGTGATTTGGTCAAGTTCTATGGTGTTCGAGGAACCGATTTCTTCTACTGGTTTTACCCTTATGAACATAATCATCATAAATATGCCCATTACGAACAGATAAATAGTAAATTGGTATATAATCCGTTTGATGAAGATAAATTGAAACAAATAGCGTTGGATGCAGCGGAGGTGCTTAAGGTACATATTTTTGGAGGAGACGCAATAATTGACCCTGATGGCCATATTATTGTTATCGACTTGAATGATTGGCCAAGCTTCGCTCCTTGTAGGGAACCGGCCGCATCCGCTATAGCCCAACTATTAGTAAATATCTTTCAGAAACAGCTAGATGGAGTCATTGCAAGTGAAAAATAAAAAGCAAGAGAATAAAGACATTTTTGAGAGTTCATTGAAATCAAATGATACTGAAGAAAAAATAGACATTTATTTCTATCGACCTATAGGCCTTCAAATTGCTTTTTTCTGTCAAAAGGTGGGCTTAACACCAAACGCAGTAACGATTATCAGCATCTTCTTTGGCGTTGGAGCAGGTGTTCTTTTTTATTATCCCTCACTATCTGTTAATGTTGTTGGGATGTTGCTGCTGATGTTTGCTAATTCGCTTGATAGTGCGGATGGACAATTGGCGCGCCTTACCAATAACAAAAGTAGATTTGGTAGAATCCTCGATGGTTTTGCCGGTGATTTCTGGTTTGCCTCCATTCATATTGCAATTTGCCTACGTGCGATGAATGAGGGCTGGTCTGCCGCTATTTGGATCTTTGGTATTCTCGCCGGTTTATCGCATCTGGTTCAATCGGCCATGGCTGATTATTATAGGAATGTCCATCTTTTCTTTATTAAAGGAACCAATGGAAGTGAATTGGATAATAGTAAAGATTTACAGGAAGAGTACGATCAGATGAGCTGGTCGAAGCAAGCCTGGACAAAATTTGTTTCTCGAGGCTATTTGAATTATACCAAGATGCAAGAGCGCTTTTCGCCTAAGTTGCAACGGTTATTAGGTGTTATACGTCGTGAATTTAAAGAAGGTTTGCCCGTTAATTTAATTCATGACTTTAGGCAAATGAACAAGCCCTTGATGAAGTATACCAATATTGTCCAATTTAACACGCGGGTTATTTTTCTATTCTTATGGCTATTCATAGACTATGCCTGGATTTACTTCTTCTTTGATCTTTTTGTTCTGAATCCCATTTTGATCTATATGTGTAATAGACAAGAAAAGGTGAGTGCACATTTTTATGAGCGCATTAACGAATACAAAGAGTAAATGGCAAGCAAAATTTATAAAATACTTTTTTTTGCTATCGGAATAGCAACCTTATGCTATATGGTATATGCCCTCGGCGTGGACGTCATATGGGATAACATAAAAAAGACAGGATGGTGGTTTTTACCCGTCATCGGCAGTTGGCTTGTTATATACATACTGAATGCAGTCGCTTTTAAAGCAATTATTCAAGAACCCAAAATTCCTGCAAGTAATCTTTCTTTTTTAGCGGTACTCAAACTGACAATTAGTGGTTACGCCATTAATTATATTACACCTTTTGTTGCGCTTGGTGGTGAACCGTATCGCATTATGGAACTGAAACCACGGTTGGGAATCCAAAAGGCCAGCTCGTCTGTTTTGCTCTATAGCTTAATGCACATGTTCTCGCATGTGTTATTCTGGCTGGGATCCATTATATTGATTTTAATATACGTTCCTATCAACGCTATTATGGTGATCGGATGTGCTGTGATGTTCATTACGGGTATTGTTCTATATTATTGGTTTGGACGTGTTTATAAGAAAGGATTTACCTTAAGTACATTTAAGGTGTTGGCAAAGATTCCTGGTCTAAAGAAAAAAGTGGGTGCCTTTGTAACAGAAAAATACGATAGCCTTAAAGAAATCGACAATCAAATTACGGAGTTGTACGCAGAGCGAAGAGAACGTTTTTTTAAGTCTTTGGCTTTCGAATTCATTGCCAGGGTTGTGGGATGCCTGGAAATTTTTTGTACAGCGAAGGCGATCGGTTTGAACATGAGTATTGTGCAATCCCTCATTATTAGCTCCGGTTCATCGTTATTTGCTAATCTTATCTTTTTCTTTCCCATGCAGTTGGGGACACGCGAAGGGGGCTTGGCATTGGCATTAAAAAGCGTAGGTATGCCGGCATCGGCAGGTATTTTTATTGGCATTATTATGCGCATACGTGAAGTTGTTTGGATTATGATAGGCCTTGCGCTGATGCGCATGTCAAAGACAAAGGCAGAACCGAATGAAACGTTAGAAGAAGTAAACAACATGAATATACGGTAACTATGATTAAAGGTTTATTATTTGATTATGGCGGAACGATTGATACGAATGGGAGACATTGGGCAAACGTTATCTGGGAAGCGTATCAAGCAACAGGGATAGAGACTAGCTTCGAGCAATTCATGGAAGCTTATGCCTTCGGAGAAAAATCTTTGGCTATTAATCCTATCATTAAACCTCATCACATTTTCAGTGATGTATTACGTTTGAAAATAGAGTTACAATTTTCACATCTGAAATTGAAAGATGATTGGTATCCGAAAATAGAAGAAGTTGTTAGTCGCTGTATGGAGCTCGTTGTTGCAACTGTTTCGGAGGCAAAAAAAACACTTGATGAATTGGCAGGACAATATCCAATGGTACTCGTATCCAATTTTTATGGTAATATTCAATCGGTGTTATCGGATTTCGGGTTGGCCCACTATTTTGAATATATTGTGGAATCAGCAGTAGTAGGTGTACGCAAACCGAATCCGGCTATTTATCAACTTGGAGTGGATCATATCGGCTTTAAAGCTGCAGAGTGTGCTGTGATCGGCGATTCTTTCAAGAAAGATATTATTCCTGCAAAGGAAGTTGGTTGTAAAACCATTTGGCTTAATGTAGATGGTATTCAAGAAGACCTTTCAGTTGTTGGGAATGAATCTGCTGATGCTCAAATTGGTGATTTCATAGAGCTTCAAGAGGCACTCCGAAAAATAAATACATCCGTAGTATAAACCATCTTATTTTCCTTGCCGGTCTAACGAACGTTAGACCGGCGTCCTTCGTATAATACCTCTTTTCTGAATGTCTTTCCTATGATAAATCGGTAGTTTCCACGTTTTATCGTGAAAATAGGTGAAGCAATTAAATCTTTTATTTACTAGATTTGTTACGATAGCGATTAGCTTACCGTATAAATTGGTAAACTGGCTGTCCGTTTATATCATGGTTGTGATAAATCACAATCTAAAGTACATACCGATTATGATGAAACACCTGCTCGAGCAGAAAGTCAGAAACTTATTGCCAGGTTATTTTGCGATGGTAATGGCAACGGGTATTATTTCAATTGCTGCACTTCTAGTTGGTTTTAGCACGTTAGCCTGGTTTCTTTTCTACGCCAACCTGTTTTTTTTTCTGGCTTTGTCCGTTTTGTTCATTTACAGAATTATTTATTATCGTGCAGAAGTTTGGCAAGATTTTAAAAGCTATCAAAGAGGACCTGGTTTTTTTACAATCATAGCAGCTTTGTGTATACTGGGGAATCAGGTTATTTTATTTTATCAAGCTTTTGCATTGGCCCGTCTGATACTTTTGTTGGCGCTACTCGTTTGGCTGCTAATAGGTTACGGATTTTTTTTTCATATAACGGTGACAGAAGATAAAAAACCTTTAAACGAAGGGATTAACGGTACTTGGCTGGTGTTTATCGTCGCAATACAAGCCCTGTCTGTTCTTATTTCCTTTATTGCCGAGGGGTTGGGGAGTTTAAGTTACATTGGTTTATTTGTAGCCTTGTGTTTCTTCTTGTTAGGCTGTATTTTTTATTTGTATATTATGTCGCTCATTATATACCGTCTCTCTTTTTTTTCCTTGCATGCTACTGAGTTTGGCGCTCCTTACTGGATCAATATGGGAGCAACTGCAATTTCGACTTTAGCGGGATCAATGCTTATTCTTCATGCGGACGATTTTGATTTCCTTTCTCAAATCCTTCCTTTTTTAAAGGGCTTTACGTTATTCTATTGGGCGGCAGGAACC
This sequence comes from Olivibacter sp. CPCC 100613, assembly GCF_036959255.1. Taxonomy (NCBI): domain Bacteria; kingdom Pseudomonadati; phylum Bacteroidota; class Sphingobacteriia; order Sphingobacteriales; family Sphingobacteriaceae; genus Olivibacter; species Olivibacter sp. CPCC 100613. Next base: position 42,053 of record NZ_JAWMTI010000006.1, on the reverse strand, counting down.
TGGTGGATACCACTCTTATTGTTACTAGGGTTTTGGCGTCATGCGATCAAGCGAGTGCCTGTCCCAACTAGTGCGAAAGGTTACGACCCTACGTATTGGGCCATGGTTTTTCCCTTAGGCATGTATACCGTTTGTACGTTCCGACTCAGCGATGCACTTGCCATTTCTTTCCTTAAAATCATTCCTACTACCTTTATATATATCGCCTTGTTTGCATGGGCAGCTGTCGTTTTAGGATTTATCAGATATCTTTTATCGCTTGGCGGAAAAAAAGGAAAAGAACAGGAGGTTATATAATTCTTTAAATAAAGCAAACAATTATGGGGAAGAATTGTTAATGAAGCGTATTGCTTCAATGTGGTGAACCATCGGAAATATTTACTAAGTTATGTACAAGCTCTTCCAAACCTTAAATCGACGTGCTTTCTTAAAAGCTTTGACAATGACGGTTTTAGTAGTTGTTTTCGTTTGGATCGGTTCGCGCAAACTGCAGAATTTTGATCCGGCGTTAATTGCTTATTTAACGGGTACGATCTTTGCCGTTTTTGGAACTACTTACCGTTACGCGGTTTGGGTGCAACGGCCACCTACTAAACTTTATTGGCGAAGAAGCATCGGTTTCCTTTTTAGTGTGCATTTCTTTCCTTATTTATGGCGAACTATACAATTATTTTTTAGGAATATTCTTTTTCAACGGTTTATCGCTTATCGAAGTAAAACTAGATGGTTCGGACATTTCCTACTGGCTAGTGGTTGTTTGATGGCATTTGCCGTTACGATCCCCCTTACTTTTGGATGGATTCATTTTGAGTTAGGATCGGGAGATGATACCACCTATCATGCTATGCTCTTTGGTTTTGAAGCAGGAACCTTTCAGCTCGGATCTCCTTTAGCTTTTTTCGCTTTTCATTGCTTGGTCTGGTGCTCCGTTCTGGTTACGATAGGGGCTATAATTATGATGAGACGTCGATTTACAAACGGCGGATTAATTGCTATACAGACTTTTGATGACGATTTGCTGCCCTTGATATTATTGATAGCTATTTCTGTTACAGGATTGGGAATTTCCTATGATTACACATTTCTGGAGGGAAAAACCTATCAGTTTATGGCGGTTACACATGCGATCACGGTCATTTTATTTCTGTTATGGCTACCATTCGGTAAATTTTTTCATATCTACCAGCGTTTTGCTCAATTGGGGGCGAATCTGTATAAAATAGAGGGTTCACGCCGGGGTATGGCTGTATGTCCCCATACTAAAAAAGAATTTGCATCGAAAACACATATTGAAGATTTAAAAGAGGTAACAAAGGAACTTGGGTTTGATTTTAGTAAACCCGATGGTTCGAGCCATCTGGATTTGAGTCCGGAAGGAAAGCGTTCTGCTTTAGCAAGAGCTCATTTTGAAGCCAGAAGGGATGCTGGTCGCTTTTTTGGCTAATTTAAAATAATATTATGGCAACACTTCCTGTAACGGTTGATGAGCTAATCGCCCAATTTGGTCCACATAAGGCATATGCCCCTCAAGCCGGTTTTTATGGTTCCCACGAACCGGACGATTTAGTGAAGACACACTGCTGTTATTGTGGCATGCAATGTGGGATTCAGTTAAAAGTGAAAGAAAATAAGGTAGTTGGGTTTGAGCCGTGGATGGAGTTTCCTTTTAATGAAGGACGGCTATGTCCGAAAGGCGTTGAGCGTTATCTTCAGAATAATCATCCTGATAGGTTATTAGCGCCATTAAAGCGAGTAGAAGGAAGAGGTTTTGAAGAGGTGTCGTGGAACGAGGCGATGGATAAGACAATCAACGAGATAAAACGTATACAGGAAAGTTACGGTAAGGATGCTTTTGCTATGTTAAGCGGTGTTTCCCTAACGAATGAAAAAAGCTACATGATCGGAAAGTTTGCCCGAGTAGCGCTTAAAACAGCTAATCTGGATTATAATGGTCGACTTTGTATGGTGAGTGCAGGAGCAGGGAACAAAAAAGCGTTTGGCTTAGATAGGAGCTCGAACAGCTGGGCCGATTTGGCCCATGCGGAAGTGATCATTGTTGCTGGGGCTAATATCAGCGAAACTTTTCCTACGCTTACACATTATATTTGGCGAGCACGGGATAATGGCGCCAAATTGATTGTGGTTGATCCGCGGGTCATTCCGTTGGCCCGTACGGCAGATCTGCACTTGGATGTAAGACCTGGAGGGGATTCTGCTCTTTTTGGAGCGATGCTTAAGGTATTGGTTGATAATGATTGGTTGGACCACGAATTTATAGCCGATCATACCAGTGGTTTTCAGGAAACAATTGAGACTGTGAAGGATTATGATTTAGATTGGGCAGAAAAACATACCGGCGTAGCCAAAGCGAAGATTTTTGAAGCCGCGCGTCTTTGGGGGAAGGCGAAGACGAGTTTTTTACTACATGCACGTGGAATTGAACACCATACTAAAGGGGTAGATAATGTGTTGAGTTGTATTAACTTGGTATTGGCTACGGGACGTATAGGTAAGCCCTATTGTGGTTATGGAACCATTACGGGCCAAGGCAATGGGCAGGGGGGGCGAGAACACGGTCATAAATGCGATCAGCTGCCTGGTAACCGAGATATTACCAATCCTGAACATCGTAATTACATAGCGGATGTGTGGGGAATTAATGAGCACGATATGCCTGGTAAGGGCTTAACAGCTTATGAACAAATTGAGGCTATCCATCGGGGAGAAATTAAGGGATTGATTTCTATTTGTTTTAATCCATTGGTGTCTTTACCGAATAATAATTATGTGCGAGAAGCTTTAGAAAAGCTCGAGTTTTACATGTGTATTGATAGCTTTCTAAGTGAAACGGCCCGATACGCGGATATAATTATGGCAGGATCCTTACATGAGGAAGAAGAAGGAACCGTTACTACCGCGGAGGGAAGAGTGGTGAAGATCAACGCCGCCGTTACTCCGCCTGGGAATGCAAGAAAGGATGGTGAAATTCTAATGGAATTGGCTGCGAGGTTGAACGTAAAGGATAAATTCAGCTATGATTCGAGCGAGGCAATTTTTAATGAATTACGACTCGCATCGAAAGGTGGAACTGCTGATTATTTTGGCATCACTTACGAAAAAGTTGTAAATAATATGGGGGTATTCTGGCCGTGTCCTTCACTCGATCACCCTGGTACACCAAGACTATGGGAGGATAGAAAATTTAAAACACAGGATGGGAAAGCTCACTTTAACCCAGTTAGTTTTAAACCACCGTCTGAAGTAACGGATAAGGAGTATCCTGTTGTGCTGACCACCGGACGGGTCGTATCACAGTACCTAAGTGGTACATCAACGCGACGAATAGGGAAGCTGGTTGACCAATACCCGGAACCACTCTTGGAAATACATCCGGAACTGGCATTCCGCTATGGCATTCAGAATGGAGATATGATCCGTGTAAAAACAAGAAGGGGCGAAGCCGAGTTTCCTGCTCAAGTAGTAGAAACGATTCGGGAAGATACCGTGTTTATTCCCTACCATTGGGGAGGGAAGCACGCAGCAAATCAACTAACCATTGGCAATCTCGATCCCGTTTCAAAGATACCGGAATTCAAGGTATGTGCCTGTCAGCTTATTCCAACAGGTAAGGTTGCCTCTGAGAAAGTAAAAGAAATGGCTTATCAAAGCCATTTATAACATAAGAAGTAATTAAGAAGATTCATAAACAAATCGAATTTAACATGCCGGAAACGAATTACAATATGGATATGGCGTTCTTTGTAGATATGCAGCGCTGTATTGGTTGCCATGCTTGTGAAATGGCTTGTGCGGAATGCGAAACCAATGGGCAGGAAAGTATGATACACGTCAATTATGTAGATCGGGCCGTAAGTGTACAGACAACGGTACAAGTTTGTATGCATTGTGAAAATCCGGCTTGTGCGAATGTTTGCCCTGCTGATGCGATTCATCAAGATGATTTTGGGGTTGTTCACTCCGCAAATACACCGCGTTGCATCGGTTGTTCGAATTGCGTGTTGGCTTGTCCTTTCGGGGTTCCCAAGAAGATCGAAGAAGCAGAATTGATGATGAAGTGCAACATGTGTTATGATCGAACAAGTGCAGGTAAGAAACCAATGTGTGCTACCGTATGTCCTAGTCAGGCACTTTTTTATGGTACACGGGAAGAGATTGAGCGAATGAGACCGAACAGTGTACCTGTAAATTCATTTAAGTTTGGAAATCAGGAAGTAACAACGAAGGTTTATGTGATGATGCCGAAGGGAACCAGTCAATTGATAGTCGAATAGCTATGACGCAAAAAAATACACTTCAAGAGCCAGAAAATTTACCCAATTGGAAAAGTGATTTTCCTATTCAACAAAAAAAAGCAACCCATGTCAGTCGAAGGGAATTTGCAAAGTTTTTAGCACTGTTTTCCGGTACACTTGCATTGGCGAATGGCATTATCGTTATTCGGTCTTTGCTTTTTCCTGCTAAGCCCTTAGAAGGGGAGCATTTTGTTTGTCAAGAGCAGGATGTTCCGTTAGGTGAAATGTTTCAGTTTGAAATTGAGGGAAATCGTATTGTTCCTTACATATTAATTCATTTAGCCGCCAATGAATGGCGCGCTTTTGAACAAAAATGTACTCATCTTACTTGCGCTGTACGCTATCGTGATGATTTGAAAAAAATCGAATGCCCTTGTCATCATGGTTTTTTCAGTGCAGATACCGGCGAAGTGCTGCAGGGGCCGCCTCCACGTCCGCTACCTCAATTAGAGGTTGTTGTACGGGAAGGAAAAGTGTATGTGAAACAACGTCTTACTTAATTTTTAAACTATGAGTGATTTTAGAACTTCTCAGAATGAGGCGCATCCTAATAAAACCAACACCTTGATGTTAGGGATCATTTTATTGTTGATCTTTTTTGTAAGCTTACAAATATGGTTTCTATTTGGCGCATTGAATAATGCCCTTCAAGATAACATTTATTTTGCTATTACTACTTTTGTGGGCTCGCTTTTGTTAGCGGTGGCCTCTTTCCTGATATTACGTTATCTACCGGATCCATTAAAGCAAACAAGCAAGAAGAAAAATAAATAGGCGAAACGAAGAATTTAAACAATGTCACTTTGTTCCAGATCAAGCAAGCGTTTCCATTCCGGATGCCTTCTTATAAAAGCAACTACTGCCGGACATAAAGCAATTAACTTATAGCCGTTTTGCTCGATGTACAGGAGCGTTTTCTCGATAAGGGCAGAAGACACTCCCTTTCCTTCCAGTTGCCCGGGGACCTCCGTATGTATTAGGTATATTTTCTTATTGCGTTCCTTGAAATCAATAAAAGCTTTCTGATTTTCCACAAGGAGTTCAAATCGACTATTCGTCGTATTTTTGATTAGTTCAAGGGTGCTGAATTCGTCTTTCATTCATTTTGTGTGTTACGTACTAGACTAACTTTTTGGCAAAATAACTTTCTTATTCCTTCAGCCCTGTTTTGCCTACATACGGGCTTGCTTTACTGAACATTATACCTTTAAACCAGCTAAACAAAGCTACGATTTTACAGCCTGTTTTTATAATTATTCTCAGTCTTTGAAAGCAAATATTACAATTTACTGGTTTATCAAGCTAGGAGCATATTGGAGTGGATTATCCCAAAATGTCAACTGGATTTCTCTGCTGAATTTGTTGTATTCTGTTCGTAATACGAGGCATTTTACCTAAGTTTGGTTTTATATTTTCTAAAATCAATTTATATGTACAGAAAATTACTTATTGCATTCGTATCTCTTTTCCTATTTACCAATTTATCTGCTCAGGTGGACAATGACTTTTCGGTTATCGCCTATTATACGGGAAATGATAAACAGATAGACCAGTTTGAGGTAACTAAATTAAGTCATATTATTTTCAGCTTTTGTCATCTTGAGGATGGTGAATTGCATGTGGATAATGCAAAGGATTCGACAACCATCAAGTATCTTGTTTCGTTAAAGAAACGTCATCCTAAACTGAAGATCATGTTATCTTTAGGCGGATGGGGCGGTTGTGCTCCATGCTCAGAAGCTTTTTCTACGGCTGCCGGCCGGACAAAATTCGCACGTTCGGTGAAAAAAGTGAACGATTATTTTCAGACGGACGGCATTGATCTTGATTGGGAATACCCTACCATAGAAGGACATCCAGGCCATTTGTACCAAGCGCAGGATAAACAAAACTTTACAGCCTTGATTCAAGAATTGAGACAAACGTTGGGGACGCATGAATTAAGTTTTGCTGCAGGTGGTTTTCAGAAATACTTGGACGAATCTGTGGAATGGGAAAAAATTATGCCACTGGTTGATCGTGTTAATATCATGAGTTATGATTTAGTGAATGGCTATGCAACGGTTACCGGGCATCATACACCGGTGTTCAGCACGGATAGTAAGGAAGAATCTACGGATAGAGCGGTACAATTTCTATTGAGGAAGGGTATTCCTGCTCATAAACTGGTTATTGGAGCAGCATTCTACACGCGTGTTTGGGAAAATGTCAATGATGTGAATAACGGCCTGTATCAAGCTGGGAAACATAGAAGTGGTTATGATTTCAAATCCTACGAGACCAATTTAACCACACAAAATGGATGGGTCTATTTTTGGGATAAGAAAGCACAGGCGTCTTATTGGTATAATAAAAAGCAAAGACTTTTCGCCACAGGTGACGACCTGAGCTCTGTGAGAGCGAAAACCAACTATGCTTTGAACCATAAATTGGGCGGAATTATGTTTTGGGAACTTACTTTAGATACCTTTAAAGATGGCATGTTGGATGCAATCAATGGGCTTGTAAAACAATGAAGGAGTTGCAATTTAGAAATGTGAATGTGGTTCGTTATGTAACGCCATTAAGAGAGGGAGGCTCAATGCCTGCCATTGTGGAGGCAGATGACGATTTTTTATATGTGTTGAAATTTAGGGGAGCAGGGCAAGGCACAAGAGCCCTGATTGCTGAACTTATAGGAAGTGAAATAGCCCGCGCGCTTGGTTTGAAAGTGCCTGAGCTGGTTTTTGCTCATTTGGAAGCTGATTTTGGTCGTCTCGAACCAGATGAAGAAATTCAAGATTTGTTAAAGTTTAGTGTAGGCCTAAACCTCGGCGTGCATTATCTGTCAGGCGCGATTACGTTTGATCCTGTAGTTAATACGATAGAGGCATTATTGGCTTCAAAAATTGTCTGGTTGGACGCCTTGTTGATGAATGTCGACCGTACCGTTAAAAATACGAACATGCTCATGTGGCATAAAGAGCTGTGGCTGATCGACCAGGGGGCTTCTTTATATTTTCATCATAGTTGGCTCAACTGGAAGGAACAAGCGTTGAAACCCTTTGTTCAGATTAAAGACCATGTTTTATTAAAGCAGGCATCTCTATTAAATGAGGTTGACCATTTCGCAAAAGAGTTATTAAATGAAGTGTTCATACAAGAGGTTGTAGCATTGATCCCGGACGATTGGTTGGAGAACGAGCCGAACTTTCAATCGACTATGGAACATCGCCAAGCTTATGCTTACTTTTTAAATTCGCGATTGAGAAATTCTGAAATTTTTATTAATGGAGTTAATGAAGCAAGAACGGCACGTGTTTGAGTATGCTGTGATACGTTTGGTGCCGCGTGTAGAACGTGAGGAGTTTCTGAATATCGGGTTAGTACTTTATTGTGCAAAACATAAGTTTCTACAAATGCAATATCACATTGATATAGAAAAATGGTATGTAGTTGACGAAAAGGTCGAAGCAGATGAGGTTGTAGCTCATTTAGAGTCATTTAAAAAAATCTGTATCGGCGGTAAGGCCGGGGGGGCGATCGGTCAACTTGGTCAGGCTGACCGATTTCGATGGCTAACGGCAACACGAAGCACCATCTTACAAACTTCAAAAGTTCACTTAGGTTTATGTGAAAACCCTGAGGCTAAACTGAACCGGTTATTTGAGCAATTAGTGCTTTAATTACAACTACTTTTTATAAGGGTAAGTAAATAATGTATCTTTGTAGTCGATGATCAGACTTATCACAAACACCCCTATTACACCACCTTGATTCAGCATCGGGGAGCTCTAAAGGCGTTGTGTTTTTAAAAGAAAGCATAAGACCTATTCAAGTGATCTGTAATTTTTCCTTTTAATTTCCTCATGTTCTTACGTTTGTTCGATTTTAACCAAAAGGTTAACTATAAAAATGAAATACTGGCAGGTTTAACCGTTGCGATGACGATGATTCCCGAGTCGCTTTCTTTCGCCATACTAGCTGGTTTTTCACCATTAACGGGGTTGTACGCGGCTTTTATTATGGGGTTCGTGACTGCCATTTTTGGAGGAAGACCTGGAATGGTGTCAGGAGGAGCCGGTGCTACCGTCGTTGTATTAATTGCCTTAATGCAATCTCATGGAATGGAGTATGTTTTTGCAGCGGTTGCTCTTGCGGGTACACTACAGGTGCTGGTGGGGCTTTTTAAGTTGGCAAAATTTATTCGTTTGGTACCGCAACCGGTTATGTATGGTTTTGTAAATGGTTTGGCGGTTATTATTTTTATGGCGCAGTTGGAGCAGTTTAAGGCAGGGGAAGGTGCAGAGAGTGTTTGGCTTAGCGGAACCCGGTTGTATATTATGTTAGGGCTGGTATTGCTTACTGTTGCCATCGTTTGGTTTTTTCCTAAATTTACGAAAGCTGTTCCGGCATCTCTGGTAGCTATTATAACAATATATCTGTTGGTACTCGGATTGCATATTGATACAAAGACGGTGAGGGATATTGCCTCTATTAGTGGTGGATTTCCTCCTCTCCATATTCCTGCTGTACCGATTAGTTGGGAAACAGTAAAAATTATTTTTCCTTACTCGCTCGTTATGGCGGGTGTGGGACTTGTTGAAACATTGCTTACGCTAAACGTGGTTGATGAAATCGTAGGAAATAGAGGGAGGGGTAATCAGGAAAGTGTCGCTCAGGGGACGGCCAATATGCTTAATGGTTTTTTTTCCGGAATGGGGGGCTGTGCGATGATCGCCCAGACATTTGTCAACCTTTCTGCTGGATCCCGAGCACGGCTCTCTGGTATTATAGCATCTCTCACTATTCTTTTAGTCGTTCTTTTTGGGGCACCTATTATTGAGCGCGTCCCCATGGCCGCCCTAGTTGGGGTGATGATGATGGTTGCCATTGGAACTTTCGAATGGATGAGCTTACGGATTGTCAATAAAATGCCGAAATCGGATATTCTGGTGGGTGTTTTAGTCGCTGTAATTACGGTACTATTGCATAATTTGGCCTTAGCGGTTCTACTTGGGGTTATCATTGCTGCGTTGGTATTTGCCTGGGAAAGTGCAAAGCGTATCCGCGCAAGAAAGTATGTCGATGAACGAGGCATTAAGCATTATGAGTTATATGGACCTTTGTTTTTTGGCTCTACGATGGCTTTTATGGAGAAATTTGATATAGCTAGCGATCCGAAAGAAGTGATCCTGGATTTCAAAGAAAGTCGTGTGGCCGATATGTCGGGTATTAATGCGCTAAACAAACTAACGGAAAGGTATAAGCTCGCAGGAAAGACGCTTCATCTAAGACACTTGAGTGAAGATTGTAGGACGCTTTTAAAAAATGCAGGAGATATGATTGAAGTGAATATTTTAGAAGATCCAACCTATCGAATTCCCTCAGATATGTTCTAGCGGCTAATTGAATATTTAGGGCAGGGTGATCAATGCCATTTGTTGGTAGAAATTTTATTGCTCGCCCAATAGATATGAGAAGAAACGACTATATTCGTTAGCGTATTGCTCGCCAATTATATTGCATATGAAAGACCTCATGAACAGCGTTAGAGTCTTATTTTTAACAATACTTGGGTGTGCTTGTTTCTTGGTAGTGCATGGGCAATCAGTATGGAAGCTTCAAGGGTATCAATTTCTTTTTGGACAATGTGCGTTACTATCAGTTTAATAGAGGTACAGGCACAAGTGAGGAATGGCCATTTGATCAACGCTTTCATTTACTTTTGAATATTGCGGTTGGCGGAAATTGGGGTGGGAAAAAAGGGATCGATGACACTGTTTTTCCTGCAACGATGAGGATAGATTTTGTTCGTTATTACACACGCCCCTGAGAGAAGCAAATTTTGTTTAGCTATGTAACAAACCCGGGAAATATGACGAGTTAGTGTTTATTGCTCATTGATTAAAACATTTAAACAGATAGTACACAAGAAAAATCACTGTGTACCATCTGTGTTGTGGTTAATGTAAAAGCATTATAAAGATGGCGTTCTACCGCCATCAACTGGTAGATTAATTCCGGTTATATAAGAGGCGGCCGGAGAGGCAAGGAATGCAATCGCATGAGCAACTTCCTTTGCGGCTCCAAATCGCTTCATGGGAATATGCTGTAGCATGTCGTCTTCCACTTGGGAGACTGTCTTTTGCTGGGCTTCTGCATTGTCTTTTATCAAACCGGATAATCTATTGGTTTTTGTGGCCCCTGGTAGCACATTATTTACCGTAATATTAACAGCGTCTAATTCGTTTGATAAACTTTTCGCCCAGGCTGCAACAGCTGCTCGAATGGTATTAGAAACACCTAAATTGGCCAATGGCGTTTTAACTGAGGTAGAAATAATGTTGATTATACGCCCATATAGCGCACGCTTCATTCCTGGAATCACTGCCTGTGCTAAAAGTTGACTACATAGAAGATGTCTGTTGAAAGCATCGCGGAAGTTCATGGACGAAGCTTTTAGGAGCGGTCCGGGTGATGGTCCTCCGCTATTATTAATAAGAATTTGTATGTCTAATTCTTCCGTTAGACGATCGATAGCGATTTCCACTTCCTCCAACTTATTAAAGTCGGCTACCATATATCGATGTTGTTGTCCGGCTGTTGTTTGAAGACCTGCCAATGCTGTTTTCAACTTTACCTCATTTCTTGCAAAAAGAATGCAGTTAGCCCCTAGTTGAGCTAGAACTTGAGCTGCGGCTAAGCCTATACCATCACTACTGCCACAGATTAATGCATTTTTTCCTGTCAGTGAAATATCCATAAAGATCTTTTGTTAAATGGGGATGGAGAGCAGCGGCACATCCAGGCCTGCGGCCATCATTCTGGTTTTACTTCGATGTACAATAGATGACCAAAAACCATACCGATTGGGAACCATAATTAATACGTCCGGCTGGTAGCTTACAATTTCATTTCTTATTTCTTTAATGATCGTATTGGAAGCAATATTTTTATAAAGATATTGAATATCTGTCATTTCTTCCTTTAACGGATCATTGGTCGATAACGATCCTTCCTGTAATTCTACTATTTTCTCCTGTACATTAAAAACTTCTACTTCCGCATTCCAAGATCGAGCAATATCCTTGATGCGTTCCAGTATCGTTTTGTGTATACCGCGAACAACATCACAGGCATATAAAATTCGTTTTACCGGTTTAAAGCTTACTCCTTGCGGTACTGCTAGTACGGGAAATTTGAGCTTCTGTATAACATTGGTGGTTGTATTTCCGAGTAGGTCTTGTTCCAGCGATCGTTTCGCCATACCCATAATCACCATCTCCGCATCGTATTCCTCGATGAGGCGTTCCACTTCGTCTTCAACATTCAATAAACTAGATTCAATCGCTACCTCAATGTCATGTCGTTTAATTAGATCGTTGGCCCTATTTTCTAACCTAAGCTTATTTTTGTCGATCATGCTTTGAACATTCTCTACCGAGAGAATGGTATTCGACGCATGTAGTGGTAGTTTAAACGCGTTGAATAGTACAATCCTGGCATTTATTATACTGGCTCCCGTGGCGGCGTACTCAACAGCATTTTCTGCTATATCTGAAAAGTCAGTAGCAACAATAATGGTTCTCATATATTTAACTTGTTTGAACGCTAAATTTACGGTTTAAACTAATTGATTAGGGGAATCTTCAACGGTATTGGTTATAATATTACTTAGCGATAACAATGTTCTAACACGTAATAGGTTTTTTCTGATCAAAAGTCAATTTTTACCCTTAAAATAACCAGTTATTACCCTTTTTAATCCATTCTTTCTACTGAATTTTACCCTAACCAATTAGAAAAAATGAAACCACAACTTCTTAAGCTCATGAAGGAGCCGGCTCAATCATTCAGTGTAAGACGGGATATGGAACCACTTAACACCAGGTGGCATTATCATGCTGAGCTCGAATTAATATATTTCTGTAAAGGTGAAGGTACCAACTTCATTGGCGATAGTATCAAACGATTTAAGTCGGGCGATATGGTACTTGTTGGATCGAAGTTACCTCATTACGTAAAATTTGATGATACCTTCGGAAATAAAATAACAACAGGAAGCATTGATGTGCATGTAGCTCATTTTGAAAAAGAAATTTGGGGTGGAGGATTTTTAGATCTTCCGGAGAACAAGATGCTAAAGCTAGTCATGGAAAGGGCAAAGCGAGGCGTGAGTGTCCTGGGTAAGCATAAGGATTATGTCGCCAAACTGCTGGAGGAAATGCTCAGCGCTGAGGCTTCGGAAAGGATTATTATTTTGATGCAAATCTTAGTACAAATCGCCAAATATTGTAAGCTCGAGCCCCTTTCTTCCGTCGGCTTTAACAGTACTATGCAAGATGAGTTTTGCGACCACCGAATAAAAAAAATACACGATTACTCTTATGCCCATTTTAAGGAAAAAATCCGGTTAACGGAGATTGCGGAAGTGGCTAAGATAAGTCCCCATTCCTTTTGTCGATATTTCAAAACCCAAACAAAAAAAACATACTCTCAGTTTTTAACCGAAATAAGAATAGGCCATGCATGCAAATTATTGATTGAGGACCAGCTAGACATTAAGCAGGTATGCGATAATAGTGGGTTCAATAATTTTACGAGTTTTTTTAAATGTTTTCGGAAAGTAACCGGTAAAAGCCCGTTGACGTATAGAAAAGCATTCGTTTTCACAAGAAACAATGAATAAAGTCATGTAAAGGTGGTTTAGTATTAAGCCAATTTTGTTCACAAAAAGATGCTTATTTCTTCCTTTATTGCGAAGCCAATTTTATCCTAACCAATTCAAAACGGGGTATCATAGCACGTAATACTTTTTGATCAAAAAACCTAAAAAGATGAAAATTTTTTATTTAAAAACGACTTGTTTATTAATGCTCATTGGTGTATTAGCTAGCACCAATGTATCGGCATTGGATAATGTATCCCTCGAAAATATGGATAAACAAGAGGAGATTGTGCGTAAAGGGAGGGTGTCGGACAGCGGAGGGCCGCTGGGAGGTGTAAGCATTAAAATAGTGGGTACTAAAAAAGGTGTTGTTACGGATGCAAACGGCGTATTTTCTATTAAGGCCACTGCCAACCAGGTCTTGATGGTGTCTTACTTAGGTTATTTAACGCAGCAAATCCCGGTTAACAACAAAACGTCATTTGAAATTACACTATTAACGGATGCTGCGGCATTGGACGAGGTGGTGGTTGTTGGGTATGGAACGCAAAAGAAGGTTAATTTAACGGGCGCTGTTGCAACAATCTCGTCGGAGGAACTGACTACCCGGCAAGCACCCAATACGACCTCTTTGTTGCAAGGTAGAGCACCAGGTGTGCAGATTACGCAGAATTCTGGCCAGCCCGGCGCTGAAAACGCTAATATTCAGATTCGCGGAATGGGCACCTTTAGTGGTGCGGGAAATAATCCATTAATTCTTATTGATGGTGTAGAAGGCAATCTCAATAATCTAAACCCGAATGTAATCGAGAATATCTCCGTTCTAAAAGATGCTGCATCTGCATCGATCTATGGATCAAGAGCAGCCAACGGTGTCATATTGGTTACCACTAAAAGTGGAAAAGCCGGAAGGTTGAACATCGATTACAGCTACAACTATAGTCGACAGAAAGCAACTTCCATGTACGAACGTGTCACTAACTCGGTTCAATTTATGGAGTTGCTAAATAAAGCCATTAATCATACGGGAACAAGTACTAATCAACTCTATTCGGATGAACAAATAGAAGCTTATCGACAAGGAACAATCAGCAACTCCGAGCAATTCCCCAACTATGATTGGATGGATGCTGTTTTTAGAACGGCACCTATGCAACAACATTTCCTAAGTGTCAATGGAGGAAAAGATGGGACAACTTATAATTTTGGATTGGGTTATCTCAACCAAGACGGGATGCTGATAGCGACTGGTTATAAGCGATACGATGCACAACTTAATTTCAAAACGAATTTAGGCGGCCGGGTTACCTTTGGTTCAAATATCTCGCTTTCAAAAGGGGATCGACACGAAACAGCACTGAATGGCAACTTTGATGGTAATACCACAGAAGATCAGATATTGAGCGCATTGGCTGCAAATCCAACGTTTAAGCCTAAATTACCGGATGGTAGCGGACGCTATGCTTCCAAGGCCTATATTTTTGAATCAGGTAATAAAAATCCAGTTGCCATTGCAGAAAATGGGGGAAAAACCTCAGACAATTATTATGCTTTAGCTTCTTCCTATATTAATGTAGATATCCTTCCTGGGTTGAAAGGAGAATTGAAGGGGGCGGTTAGATATCAGGATGGGCAGTCAAAAGTACATGTCGTAGGAATTCCTGCCTATTTATATCAACCGGATGAAAGGGGCGAATACATATACAATACGCAATATAATGGTACAGTTGGTGAAAATAACTTAACGGTGCGCGGTGAGCGAGAGTTACAGCTGACTTATTATTTGAATTTTAATTACGCGAAGAGCTTCAGCGACATTCATAACATAAATGCCTTACTCGGTTATAACCAAGAAACGTTCAAATATGATCGTTTACAAGGGTTTAGAAGAAATGCACCTACTGATAACCTGACGGAGCTGGATGCCTATTCATCGGCTGGACAGATTGCAGAGGGACAGGCATATGAGTGGGCGATTAGGTCGATATATGGTAGATTAAATTATAATTACAAACAACGATACCTTTTTGAAGCTAATTTCAGGTATGATGGCACCTCGCGATTACCCTCAGGAAAAAGATGGGGATTCTTTCCATCCGCATCGATAGGGTGGAGGTTGTCGGAAGAAAGTTTTTTAACCAGTACCGACTGGATCAATAATTTAAAGATGCGTTTTTCATGGGGACAGCTCGGTAATCAGAATATTGGAAATTATCCCTACCAGGCAATCTTGAGTCCGATTGAGTATAATATCGGTGGGGCTTTGCAGCAGGGGATGAGTTTGGAGGACCTGAACAATTCGAATCTAAAATGGGAGACCACCACAGCTACGAATATTGGGCTTGATTTTGATTTGTTTAAATCAAGTGTATTCGGTTCTGTAGATTGGTATACGAAGTATACAACGGATATCTTGAGAACATTACAGGTCCCGGATTTTATAGGACTAAACGGGCCCACAGTAAATCGCGGAGAAATGCGAAATAGTGGTTTGGAGGTGTTGCTGGGATATCAGAATAAGCTAAATTCGTTTAATTACAAGATCCAAGCAAATTTCGAAACCTACAAAAATAAATTAGTAAAGTTTGGCGCACGCGAAATTGACAATGGAAGCGGATTGATCCGACAGGAAGGATTACCTTATAATTCTTATTTTATGTATGTGTTTGACGGTATCTATCAAACACAGGAAGAAATAGCGAATGGCCCAACACCAATCAGTGCGTTAACAAAACCAGGCGATATGCGCTACAAGGACATTAGTGGTCCTGATGGCGTACCCGACGGTAAAATTGATGCTAATGATCGCATGGTGGTTGATGGAGCCTTTCCCAGCTTCAATTATGGCCTAACTTTTAGTGCGGATTATAAAAACTTCGATTTTAGTTTTTTCCTACAAGGCGTGGAAGGAAGAAAGATCTATGTGAAAGAATGGGGAATAGCGCCATTCAGGCAATCCGGTCCTCCTCCGACATTTTGGTTGAACGCTTGGGACGGACCGGGAACATCCAATACAATTCCACATATTTTTAATGAAAATTACGCTCCTAATACCCAGGTGTCTACGTGGTGGCTGCAGGACGCCTCTTATTTAAGAGTAAAGAATATACAAATAGGATATACTTTTCCAGGTTCTCTTGTAAACAAAATTGGTTTTCAAAGACTGCGAATTTTCCTTTCGGGAGACAACCTATTTACGTTTACGAAATTTTTTGATGGAGGCGATCCCGAAAGATTAGCCGCCAATTCTCGGATGGCTATTTATCCCCAAGCTAAAATTTATACGATGGGAGTTAAGGCACTTTTATAAATTACTAAACATTGAAAAATGAAAACTTATAAAACAAAATATAGTTTATTGATATTCATGACTATGCTCATGTCTTGCTCAAGTGTATTGGACAAAGACCCGCTCACGAATCCAAGTTCTACTAATTATTGGAATACCACAATAGAAGCACAAAAAGCACTGATTGCCTGTTATGCAAAACTTAAAGAACCATTATTTTCCGGAGGTCCAAACCAAAGTGGAAATAGCTTGTATTGGGAAGCTTTATCTGATAATGCATTAAACACTTCCGGATGGGAAGGTTTTGACGTAATCATGCGGGGAGATTTTGATCCTAGTACAACCGCAGGTGTTGTGACCAAAACATGGCAATTTGCCTTTCAAGGAATTGCGAACTGTAATTATTTTTTGGCGAATGTAGATCGCCGCGTAAATGCGTTGTCAGAAGTAGAGAGTAAGCGTATGAAGGGAGAAGCGTCGTTTTTAAGAGCGTATTATTATAATGATCTAGTTCAACTGTTTGGAGATGTACCGTTGAACCTGGAACCGGAAACATTAGATGGTGATTTTCAACAAAGACCGCGAACAGCAAAATCAATTGTCGTAGAACAAATATTGCAAGATTTAGATGTTGCGATCGCTAATCTACCTCAGGTGGCCTATAGTGATGGGCGAGCTGTTAAAGGTTCGGCAATTGGCCTAAAGACACGTGTATTGCTCAATGGTAAAAGGTATCAGGAGGCCGCCGAGACTGCTTGGAGTTTGATAGGCGATCCAAACAATCCTTTTGGTTTATATTCCAATTATGCCGGTATTTTCTTTGGTGAACAAAATAATAATAAGGAAATCATGTTTTCTGTATTATTTACCGCACCTACTGATTATCATTCTATGGACCAGGTAATTGGTGGTAGAATGTCTGTGTTCCCTACAGCAGAATTGAGGGATTCGTATGAAATGGGCGATCCGCGGCGGAAGATGACGATTTTTGAGGAAGGGGATCCTTGGGCCTATAACCCGCAAGGTTTCATGCAAACGGGAAGTACGGCAGAAGGGCAAATTCCATTCAATACCATGGCCTTTAAAAAATATGTAGATACAACCGTTAACAATGCATCAGGAGCTACGTTGAGCGATCAGCATTTTGTTAAAATCCGATATGCGGATCTGTTGCTGATGTATGCAGAGGCAATGTTTGAAAGTGGACAGGGTGCCGATCCAAGAGCGTTAAAAGCATTAAATGATATAAGGACTAGACCAAGTGTTAATTTGGCGCCACTAACTGAATTGACGCGTGCGGCGATCCGAAATGAAAGAAGAGTTGAATTGGCTTTTGAAGGACTACGCTACAACGATCTTATCAGGTGGGAAATAGCCGATGAGGTGATTCCGCAAATTGTATACGATAAACAGGGTAACAAACGCCGATTTAAAGCATACCTGTTTCCTATCCCACTAGCAGAGATGGATAGAATGAATGGGGTTTGGCAGCAAAACGAAGGCTACTAACATTAATTTATAGATTCATGGTTGATTCAATTTGAAGGGTAAACCATGAATCTATAAAGTTATTTTTCTCTTAAAAAAGCAGCTGCACACCATAATAATGGAGCTTGTCCATGCATGTCGCCCGTAATTCGTTTCCTATCTAAATAATACTGATGATCATTTTTCTTATTCGTACCTTCACAAACGTTGCGGATATCATGCTGGTCGTTGAGATAAGTAATGAGTGTTAACCAGGCTTTACGTACGGCAGGTACATATATACGTTTATCCAACCACCCTTTTTTTATACCGGTGATCATAGCATAGGTAAACATACCCGTTGAAGAGGTTTCCGGCCAAGATGCTTCATCATCAATTAATTGTCGCCAAGCACCCGCTGTACTTTGATACTTCAATAGCGATGCCATCATAAGCTGATAACCTTTCATAATTCGTTTGAAGTTGGGGTTCTGTTTTGGTAAGGAACGTAACAATTCTGCCATGCCTGCCGCCATCCAGCCGTTTCCTCTGCCCCAAAAAAAAGGAACGTCAGGTGCGTGATAAAAAAGACCGTTCGGTTTTTGTAGCTTGTCTAAATAAAATACCATTTCTTCTGCAGCTTGATTAATGTACTTCTCTTCTTTGGTAACACGATAGGCCTGTGCTTGCAATACGGTAATCATATACATATCGTCAATCCATAGCCTGGTTTGCCAGGTCAATCCCATATGATAATATTGATGCGATTCCGAAGTAACTCTTGGTCCTTCCGGCGGCCCCCATTGTTTATTGGCTATTCGAATACCTAAATCATAATAACGTTGTTGCTTGGTAAGCCGATAAAGTTCCAATGGAACGGAACCGAACACCGCATAATCTACATGGTCAGGCACAGGAATCATCGTTGCCTCGGTAGAAAACAGTGGCTCAAACCTATCTGCTAATGCTTTGGATAATTTTTTATCTCCGCTTTCTTTGGCGAATGCTAAAGCACCGTACCAGGTACAGGTTTCTGGATAGGTAATTACTTTTGGGGGAGTAGATTTTCCGAAATTTGGATGTGGTGTTTCAATAAAATGCCAAGCAATCTTACGACCTATTTCGATCGGTGATTTCTCCGCAGGCCACTGGTTTAAATCTACATTTTTCTGGGCGTAAGCCAGACTTAAGCAAGTTGCTGCAATAAGCATCGCTGCTATTTTCTTCATATCGAGCTGTTTTTGGTTAAATTTTTTGACACAGATCATAAAGATTCTTGTCTAATTTTAGCGCTAATCGCAAGAGAGTAAATTTAAGCGTATGATTTATAGATAAAATTGGCCAAGCTATCAACTATTTTGGCGCAGTAAAAAGTGCACGGCTTTATGTTTTATTGTAACATAATTGTTGTATTTTTAATCACTATTTCAAAGATATTATTTACCAATTATAAATATCGTTATGAAAATTATCAAGGTTTTATTGTTTACCGTATTAGTGCTCATAGGTATTGCACTCATTACGGCTTTGTTTGTTAAAAGGGAGTATTCAGCAGAAAGAGAAGTGGTAATCAACAAACCTAAACAAGAAGTTTTCGAATACATAAAGTATTTGAAAAATCAAGACAACTATAGCAAATGGAATCAACTGGATCCAGGTATGAAGAAAAGTTATCAAGGGACTGATGGCACACCTGGATTTATTTATGCTTGGGAAAGTAAACAAGACAATGTAGGTAAGGGGGAGCAGGAAATCAAGAACATCGTAAAAGGAGAGCGTATTGATTTTGAAGTACGGTTTAAAGAACCAATTGAGTCAACTTCACCCATTTATATGAAAACGGAACAGGTAAGCGATGGGCAAACAAAAGTCAAATGGGGTATGAAAGGAAGAATGCCTTACCCAATGAATCTTATGTGTCTGTTCATGGACATGGAAGCAATGATTGGGAATGATTTACAGACGGGACTAAGCAATTTAAAGCAAGTGCTTGAGCAATAGGCTTAATGATTTACGTTGAACTCATTTCCACAAGCCTTACACTTATAAACATTTTTATAATAGATGGGGAACACACCCATTAGAAAAGACAATATCGCAGCGAACAGACCTTTCGACCCCCTCATGGATTTGTAATTCGTGTATAAATTGGACGACCCACATTGTGGACAAATAATCGCTGTGTTTTCTTCATTTAATGAAGGACTGTTATCGATTTCTTGAATGATCGAATAGGCTGCATCTGTGTCGGCTGAGTGGATAACAAGTTTTATACCGCCAACGGCGTAGTTATATAAAGGATTGAGCGAAACGATATGTTCGTCTTGTAGAAAACAAGGGATACCTTCACCTTCTAGCTTTGTTTTGAGTAAGTGAGCCTCTATGGGATTATCAAAAACTTTAAGGGTTACAAATTCCATTCTTAAAGATACAAAATACGAAGGACTTAAGGAATTTGTATTACCAAATAGTAATCAGGGGTACCTGAAAGCTTAACATTAAGGAATGGACATCCAATGGGTGGGTTTAAAAAGATGAGTAGCTTTAACATGTAATGGTCGGAATAGACCGTTCTTAAGATGTATTCCGTGGATAATGGGGCCAGGTGTTTGCGTATGTTCTGTGTATTCAAATTTGGTGAACAAACATTCTTGCATTTCGTCGGGAATCTGCTTATTTAGGGCTATCCATGGATTGCTGTGCTCTTCGGAGGATACCTTTTGCTTGTCTAAAAAAATGTATCTCGTTTGATAGGGTAAGGAAGGGGAGAGAAGTGGATGGAATCCGTCGACATTGATCCACTTAGCATTTAATTCTGCCTGAAGCACCTTCGTCACTTGATCGGATGTCACCCTATCGCCAGGAGTTAAATTCAGCTCACCTCCATATAAGTAGCTTTGATCCACGTCGTCAGCTGGACGAAGATAAATTCCATCAGATTTTTTAATAACGATATATGCAATTTTCTGATTCACAACGTACGATAAATATGCTAATGATTTCTTACATAGGTAACGGTTGAAACGAAATATTTGTTGTTGTTAAATTTATCTAAATGGGGTAATGCCAGCGGATCTGAAGTGATGATTAAGACATCATTTCCTTTAAATTCTACTGTCATTTCTGCCTCCTTATCGATATTCTCTATTTTTGTTATTAATTTGTTGTCGATCACCTGATAATGGCCTTTTTGATCTTCAAGCCTTACGATGGTAATTGAGTCCGCATCGGTCGTAGCATATTTACCGGACGATTTAAAGCTTCCGTTGGTATAAAATTCCATCACGCTACCGCTATATTCATCTGATTCATGTGTATATGATTCCCTTAGGTTGTCATCTTCGTATAGCTGGGTGACTGTATTCGTGCTTTTCCAGGAGCCAACAATTTTTTGTTGCGTCGTATCATCCCTTTTTCTACAGGAAAGGAGCAGCGTGGCAACAAGTACTAAAGTATAGAACGTCTTATATCGTATTGCTTTATGCATTTCAAATGACATATTAATAGGTTGTAGGTCAAGAATTATAATTCTTTGTTCTCAAGAACAATAGCAGAAAGGATGCTACAATCGCTTATTATAAAGCGGTTTTTGAAATGCTTTCAGATCGGACCACGTGAATGCTTCTCGTAACATAAGGAGTTGTGATAAACAGCGATAAAGATACACAATTTGTAAATTGTCAACCTATATTTTCTTAATTTTTTATGACTATCGGTTTTTATTGCTAAAATTGAGATTTCACTTTAATACACCGAAGGTCCTTATATTAAAGGAACGATTTAAAAGTGAAATCCTGTTGTTTTTAGATATTATTTCTGATCGTCATTTAATTTAATAATTCCGAAATTGTTTTGTATCCCATCCAACTCATCAACAAGATAACGATAATCCCGGTAATTGTTAACCAAGATGGTTGCTTATAGTGCCCCACTATTTTGCGTTTATAGGAAGCAAGCAAGATTACACTTAATGAAATAGGGAGTATAAGTCCGTTGAGTGCACCGGCAATAATCAATGTTTTTACAGGTTGGCCAAAGCGAATAAAAATGAGACCGGAGATGAGTATAAACACGATAATGAAATGCTGCTGAAATTTTTCCACTAGGGGATGGAAGCTCCGGATAAAAGAGATGGATGTATAAGCGGAACCTATTACTGAAGTAATAGCTGCTGACCACATGACCAATCCGAATAACTTATGTCCAAATTCACCGCTAGCTAACTTAAAGACGGAAGCAGCTGGATTCCCCTCATCAAGATTGAATCCTTTATTAACAATACCAATAGCCGCTAAAAATAACAGTATACGCATTATTGAAGCAATACCGATAGCACTAGCTGCTCCCCGGTTGACAGAAGCAAGCTGACTCGTACCGGAAATACCGGTATCCAACAAGCGATGGGCACCTGCAAATGTTATATATCCTCCTACCGTTCCGCCAACAATGGTTAGCAGTGCGGTAAAATCGAAATGTGTAGGTGCTAGGCTTTTTATAACCACTTCTCTTAATGGAGGGGCACTTGTTATGGCAACATATAACATCAGTGCGATCATTAATATCCCTAAGCTTTTAGCGAAAATATCCATTAACTTGGTAGCTTCCTTATAGATGAAGATCGCAAGTGCAATTAAAAGACTGATAACCGCACCATATTGGCTGTCTATCCCGAATAAGGCTGCTAATCCCAGTCCTGCTCCACCTATATTTCCTATATTGAAAGCTAGTCCCCCCAGAAAAACTAAAAAGGCGATAAAATAACCTAAGCCTTTGAAGAGCTTATTGGCAATTTGTTGCGCAGGAAGACCGGTCACGGCAATGATACGCCAAATATTAAGTTGAACTATGGTGTCTAGTATGATTGATAGGAGGATAATAAAACCGAAACTGGCGCCAAGTTGAGCAGTAAATACAGCTGTTTGCGTTAGAAAGCCCGGTCCGATAGCGGAAGTAGCCATGAGGAAGGCTGCACCTAACAACGGACGCCAATTAATCGGCTTCATTGGACGGGGCTTTGATGGTAATACCTTCTTTAAGAAGGTGATTATGAATGTTTTTTGTTAGTAATAATGCTTGTGCATTATCGCCATGTATACATAGCGTGTCGGCTTTAATACGAATAAGTTGCTGATTGATGGAAGCTACTTGCTGTTGTGTGATCATAAGAGAAACCTGCCGGATTGCTTGTAACGCATCGGTAATAACGGCATTATCTTGACTTCTAGAGGTAAGCCCTCCATTATCTTGATACGTTCGGTCCGCAAAAACTTCGGACGCAGCGGGAAGGCCTATTTTGTTTGCTGCTGCGATTAATTCACTTCCTGCTAAGCCATAAAGATAGAGTTGTTGGTCGAAGTCGAAGACCGCCTGTGCAATAGCCGTGGCCAAATTTTTATCTCGAGCAGCCATATTGTACAAAGCTCCATGAGGTTTTACATGATGTAATCGTCCTCCCGCCGCTTTTACAAACCCATACAGTGCACCAATTTGATAAAGTACCATATTATACACTTCTTTTGGAGTCATATAAATCGCTCGTCTTCCAAAACCTTGTATATCGTAAAAACCGGGATGTGCGCCAATAGCTACTTTCTTTTCAATCGCTTTTGCTACCGTATATTGCATCACATCCGGATCTCCTGCGTGAAACCCACATGCAATATTGGCTGAGCTGATGTAATCAAATAGTACATCTTGGTTGGGAAGGATGTATGAGCCGAAATTCTCCCCGAGATCACAATTAATATCAACAGAATACATAGACAACAAGATAATCATGAAATATACGTTCTTGATCAAGCAATTTACGAAATCAATAGGTAAAAGCAATCATTTTGGAAACTAGCTCTCTTTTGTAAACATGAACTGGAAACGATCGTTACATATACTTTCTATGGAACTTATTTAAGGATCATGTGAATAGCAATCGCAAGTTTTCTAAGTTCGTATTCCCTCTTCAAGTATAGCTTTTCCGCTTCGGTGCGGCTGATCGCAGAAAATTGAATAGAATCCCCGGGTTTTAATTGCGCACAAAGCGGTAAATCAATCTGAGCGACTTGTCCGATGCGCGGATAGCCGCCTGTTGTTTGGCCGTCTGCCATTAACAAAACTAAAGAGCCATTATGAGTTACTTGCAGGGTTCCTGGAACAACACCCGTAGAAAGTAATTCAGTTTGAAGAGAACGCATCAGCGGGGGACCAGCAAAGTGATATCCCATACGGTCTGCGTTACGTCCTAAAGTGTAAGTTGAAGATAAAAAATTCAATAAGGAATCGGCTCTAAACCATGTAAATTCGTTACCAGGAACGATTCTGATTATGTTTTTGTCGGGTGGTGAAAAGTGCTCTTTATGAATACTCCAATTAGTAAAATTGATTTGTGAGCTTTTTAGGCGTGACAATAAGTACGCATTTACCTCGGTTAAATCATTTGTGTTTATAAGCGAATCTCCTTTTTTTAAAATGCGTCCCTTTAAGCCACCGAATTTTCCCGTAAGATAGGTGCTTTTGCTTCCCAAGACCGTGGGGACATCCCAACCACCTGCAACGGCTAAGTAGGTTCTTGAACCGGTATCCTGATGTTTAAATTCCAGGTTTTGTCCTGCCGGGATAAAAAGAGGGCGGTTGTCTTGTAGGGCTTTACCTGAAACATAGAGGACGGAGCTCGTTCCCGAATAGGCAATTAAAAGATCGGTTTCGGCTTTTATTAATACATCCGCATAAGTCATTTCTATGACTGCTGCATTTGAAGGATTACCCAAACTAAGGTTGGCAAGTCGCATAGAGAGTGTGTCCATCGCACCAGCAGAAGGGATACCCTGCGCACGATAAAGATGTCGTCCCATATCTTGTATGGTACTCAGCATACCGGGTTTAAGGAATGTAACTTTCATGAATTGCTACCGCTTAAAAATTTAAACTCTTGTAAATCGATGATTTCAAATAGCACTTCATCACCGGCCTCCAATAAGCTTGGCGAAGGACGTTCGATATTGAAGAGTTGAAGGGGGGTACATCCTATGATTTGCCAACCACCCGAAATTTGTAAGGGATAGATACCGGTCTGTTTTCCTGCAATGCCAATTGAACCAGCGGGTACTTGCTTACGAGGGATTTCCTTTCGAGGTGTTTCCAATATTGAGGGCATCCCACCTAAATAAGCGAACCCAGGGACGAAGCCGATCATATAAACTTGATAGATGGCACCGCTATGTAAATTAATAAGTTCTTCAGGTGATATATTATGGTACGAAGCTACATATGCCAAATCTGGAGCAAGCGCTTCGTCATAACATACCGGTAAATGGACCTGTTCTCTTTTCTTTTTTTTAATTAAGGGACTTTTTTGCTGCAACTCAATTAAGTAATTGCATACCCGCTCAAAACCGTTGAGGCCCTGAAGCTCTTGTGCATGCATGACCACCAGCGGATCATAGAAAACGGTTAAAGACGCATAGGCAGGAACCGTACTTATAAAGCCTTCAAAGGGTAGACGATTTAATTGTGCATTGAATTGATGAACGCTATCAAATGTTATTTCGTCAATTCCCTGTCCAAACACAATGGTGATGGCACTTTCCGATAAAAAATGAATGCTGAAAGATGACGTATATAAATGATGAGATTTGCCAAATGGAGTTATCATGTGCAAGTTTTTTGAATCGTCACGTAAACGAAGGTAATAAACCAGAACCTTAAAATGAAGAAAATGTAATTTAACAGGTTTCGAATGACATCAAAACTTATTCTCGATAAAAATGTTAAAACTATTATGAATCAATCTGTTTATATATGGCCGAATTTGACCTTGGAGATTTAGAAAAGATCAACAAAAGCGAAGAAGTGTTGGATTTTCTGGTCGCAAATGGTATCATCAAAGAGAAAAAATTTCGAGAGCAACTCGCTTACGAAAAGGAGCTTTCTAAACTGCAGTTTGAATTACTTCGCTTGCAGCAATATATTGTTGAAAATAAAAAACGTTTATTATTGATTTTCGAAGGTCGAGACGCTGCAGGCAAAGGTGGTGCTATCAGCCGAATGATTGCGAAGTTGAATCCGAAAAAAGTAAGGGTGGTTGCGTTGCCAAAGCCAACAGAAGAAGAAGGTGGACAGTGGTATTTTCAACGATACATAAAACAATTGCCCAATAGGGGGGAGATGGTTTTTTTTGATCGCAGCTGGTATAACCGGGCAGTGGTGGAGCCTGTGTTTGGCTTTTGTTCTGACGCGCAATATGCATTGTTTATGAAACAAGTAAACTCAGTGGAGCAGCTGCTGCTGGATGACGACATTCTTATAATGAAATTTTTTCTGACAATTTCCAAAGAAGAACAACAAGAGCGATTGGAGGATAGAAGAAAGGATCCAATGAAGCGATGGAAGGTTGGCGATTTGGACGAAAAGGCACAAGAGAAGTGGGACGATTACACGCATTATATTGATAAGATGCTCAAAAAAAGTGGCACAGAGAAATTACCATGGATTGAAGTGCGTACCGATAACAAAAAAGAAGCTCGATTGGAAGTTATTAAATATGCCCTTTCGCATGTAGCTGGTTTCTCGGATAAACAGCTTCCTGAAGTGAACAAAGATCTTATAAAAATCCATAAATAGATTGTCCAAGTCATTTAGTACCTTTGGCACTCCATGAAGATTGCAATTGTAGGAGCAGGAATAGGTGGCTTATGTACTGCCGTAGCCCTGCAAAAATTAGACTTAAATGTTCATGTTTATGAAGCTGCACCGCAAATTAAGCCTTTAGGTGCAGGAATAGGGCTTGCCGCCAATGCTATATTGGGACTGAAGAGGTTGGGGATAGCACAAGAGGTTTATGATAGAGGACAGCCGGTTTCGTCGCTTCGTATGCTGGATGCGGATGGAAAAATCATCAGCAACCAGAATACCGAATTGTTAGGACCTGCCTTCGCAAACGCAAACATGGTGATTCACCGAGCAGAACTCCATGAAGTCTTATTAAGTAAGTTAATACCCAATTCGCTGCATTTAGGTAAAAAATTGCTTTCGTTTAAGCAGGCAGAGAAAGAATTTATTCTTTACTTCTCGGATGGTTCGCAAGCAATTGCCGATTTGTTGATCGCGGCAGACGGCATTCGATCCGTAATAAGGCAACAACTTATACCGGACAGCAAGCCCCGATATGCAGGTTATACTTGCTGGCGCGCTGTTATAGAAAATCCAAATATCGACTTAAATGAATCGGTATCTGCTGAAACCTGGACAGCTGTCGGCAGAGTGGGGATGTCCGCTTTACCGAACAACCGTATTTATTGGTATTGTTGCATGAAGGCGGAGCAGAACAATACCTATATGAAAAAAATGATGCCCAGCGAATTGGCCGCTTACTTCCGCAATGTACATCCCCCAATAGCGGAGGTTATTCGGAATACGGCCCCTGAGCAACTCATTTGGAGTGATGTGTTTGATATTAGGCCACTTAAGCATTTTGTCTATGAGAAAAACATCGTTCTTTTAGGAGATGCAGCACATGCAACAACACCTAATATGGGGCAAGGTGCTTGCCAAGCAATTGAGGATGCGGTGATTTTAGCAACCTGTATTGCAAAGAAAGGAAGTGTTGTGACTGCACTTGATGAATATGAAAAAAGAAGAGTTAAAAGAACAAAACGGATCATCTTGCTGTCGCGGTTACTTGGTTGGATGGCACATTTAGAAAGCCCCTTTCTGTGTACTATTCGTAACAGTTTGCTGCGCTCAATTCCGAAAACCATTACAAAAAAACAGATAGCTTGGCTATTTGATGTCGACTTTTAATACTCACTCTGCGGCTGAATCATTCGTTTTGGTCATCGTAGCTTCATTGGAATGTTTTACGGATGTAAAATAAAAGAGAAGGGGCGGGAACCTTTCGCTTTATTAATTTTAAAGTCTACTTTTGGCGCCTCTATAATCTTGATAACATAGGGAATCCCTTAAAATGAAAGGAACATAGTGGCAAACAGATCTCTCTCATCGACCCAAACTATTGACGGCAATTTAGGAATCGCAACGCTCTTGGCATTTGCCTTAATACCTTTGTCCGGTTTTGCGACCGATATATATTTACCTTCTCTACCTGCCATGGCAGTAAAATTACAAACTACAGACGTCAATGCACAGTTTACCTTAAGCCTTTTTCTAATTAGTTATGGCCTATCACAGCTTTTTATAGGTGGTATACTGGATAGTTTTGGTCGTTATCGGATCTCACTCATTTCGTTGGTTCTATTTTCGCTGTCTTGTATTCTGATTGCAAACACCAATAACATATATATTATTTATGCTATGCGTGTGATCCATGGATTAACTGTTGCGGCTATTGTAGTTGCTAAAAGGGCCTTTTTCGTTGATCTGTATACGGGCGAGCGCTTAAAGCATTACCTGAGTCTGTTTACAATCATCTGGTCAACGGGACCTATTGTTGCCCCGTTCATCGGGGGATATTTACAAGTTCATTTTGGTTGGGAATCGAATTTTTATTTTCTGGCTCTTTTTGCTGCTCTTCTTTTTTTTCTGGAACTAGGTTTCAGTGACGAAAGTTTGCAGCATCGAACGACTTTTGACTGGCGTAAAATTTTAGCGATATATTACCATATGGTCCGTACTGCAAGTTTCTCTTTAGGTATTGCTATGCTGGGATTGGCCTATTGTATGGTAATGGTTTATAATATGACCGGGCCGTTTATTGTGGAGCACCATTTTAATCAATCGCCGGTTGTTGCCGGCTATAGTTCATTACTCTTAGGTTTCGCGTGGATGGTTGGTGGTTTCATCGGAAAAGCAACGATCGAAAAGCCTTTTGTGAAGAAGATGAATATTAATATTGCAATGCAATTTCTATTCGGATTGATGATGTTATGTAGCTTGTTGTGGTTAGATCATCTAATATCATTGTTGTTCTTCGCATTTATGATTCATATTGGTGCAGGCTATACGTATAACAACTATTTTACCTATTGTTTAGGGAAATTCCCTAAGAACGCTGGTATAGCGGGAGGATTAACTGGAGGTGTTTGTTATATCATTGTTTCGATGTTAAGTTCCGGTGTTATTTATATGTTACCGGCCAAAGATGCCGGTAACCTGGCAGGTAGTTATCTGATTCTTACCGGGCTGTCGTTCTGTGTTATGTACTTCGTATTTCGGTTAAATAGGAAAATGACCATATAATTCGTCAGTTTTTATGGTGAATGTTATTTCCAAATTGCGCTGCTCGCACGCTTATAATTGCAAACTTAGATACTCGTTTTTATCTTTACAATAATCGTTAAGGATTTTGCAATGAAGGAAAACAAATATGATGATCTCAATTTCTTTGTAAATTACAGTGCGATGCCACGTTCTGTCGTTGGCCTTGAAGCTGCCGGGGAATGGCCAACTTTTCGAGCTTTATTGCCGAATTTAGCCAACAAAAGTATATTAGACTTGGGATGTGGTTACGGATGGCACTGCCGTTATGCAATGGAGCAAAAAGCGAAACAAGTTATCGGAATTGATTTATCTAAGAAAATGCTTGAGAAAGCTAAAGCGTTAACAGAGCATAGCGGAATCCGATATGAGTGTCGGGCTATTGAGGATGTCGTATATGATGAAGCTACCTTTGATGTTGTTATCAGTTCGCTCGCCCTTCATTACGTGCAGGATTTTCAACAGGTTTGCCAGCGTGTTTATCATTGTTTGGTTCCAGGGGGCGTATTTGTTTTCTCCGTAGAACATCCTATTTTTACAGCAATGGCTTCTCAAGATTGGTTTTATGATGAACAGGGGCATCGATCACATTGGCCTGTGGATCATTATTTTAGCGAAGGATTAAGGAAAACTCAATTTCTTCAAGAAGAGGTCGTAAAATATCACCGGACCGTTGAAAGCTATTTGTCAAACTTGTTGGATGCTGGTTTTGCAATTAATAGGCTTTGTGAACCTAAACCGTCAGCACAGGCGTTAAAAGATTATCCAGATATGGTTCATGAACTAAGGCGGCCGATTTTTCTTTTACTTTCGGTATCTAAATAAGAATGTTTTGAGTTTTACAATGGACAATAGGGCAATGAAGCATTATAAAGTGGTAGCTGCAGTCATAGAACATGAGGGCGCCATTCTTTGCACCCAAAAAGGTGAACATATGCACCACTATTTACGGTACAAATATGAATTTCCCGGTGGAAAAGTGGAAGGCGATGAACGAGACGAAGATGCGCTGATTAGGGAGATCGAAGAAGAGTTGGCATTAACGATCAATGTGAATAGGAAAATAGCTGTTGTGAATTATCAATACCCCGACTTCATGATCACACTGACTGCTTTTCAATGTAGTTCCACTTCACGTAAGATTACGTTAACGGAACACATTCAAGCGATATGGTTGCCCAAGGACAAGCTAAAAACATTGGATTGGGTGGCGGCCGATCAACCTATCTTACAATACCTCTAAGTGTACTTGTTTTTGCCCTGATTATAATTTTTTTGTTGCATTTTATGAAAGATGCATCTTTTTAATAAATTAGCGCTTACATTTTAAATCGGACTCATTTGGCAGCATGGCTGAATGTTGGCCTAGCCCCAAGAGCCTGTGATTTAAAAATCTAACCACTTTGTACTGTTAAAAATTATAAATGTTTTTTTATGTTAGCGCGTGCAAAACGATTCTATCCGTTTTATCCTATTCTGTTTTTTTTATTGGGGCTGCTACCTTATAGCACATACGAAACTTGTTTCGCTCAAGGTCTTTCACTTTATACGCCCTATCCAAAAATTTCAATGCCACCTGGTGGATCGATCGATTATTCAATTGATTTGATCAACAGTAGCAGTGCCATAAAAACCAGTGATATTAGCGTCGTGGGTTTGCCAAAAGATTGGAGCTATGACCTAAAATCAGGCAACTGGGATGTTGCTCAGCTTTCTGTTCTTCCAAAGGAAAAGAAAAATTTTACTTTGAAGGTTAATGTCCCGATGAAGGTTAACAAAGGGATTTTTCGTTTCCGGGTGCAGGCGGGGGCTTACGCCTCTTTGCCACTAATTGTACTTGTATCGGAACAAGGAACCTATAAAACCGCGTTTTCTTCAGATCAACGAAATATGGAAGGGGCGGCAAATTCGATGTTCACTTTTAATGCTACGCTAAGAAACCAAACTGGCGATAATCAAGTTTATGCGTTGACAGCGCAAACGCTTCCTGGATGGAATGTATCTTTTAAAGCAAATGGCAAACAGGTATCGTCGATAGATATGGTGGCAAACCAAAGCCAAAATATCACTGTTGAAATAGATCCATCGGATGAAATGAAGGCAGGTTCCTATAAAATTCCTGTTTTAGCGAGTACGGCAAATACGTCCGCTAATTTGGAATTTGAAGTGGTTATCATGGGATCTTATAAAATGGAATTAGGTACGCCAACAGGTTTGCTCAGTACTCGTGTTACGGCAGGTGAAAACAAGCGAGTGCAGCTTGCTTTAAAAAATAGCGGATCGGCTGATCTGAAAAATATCGAGATGAAATTTTCTGCGCCGGCAAACTGGGATGTCATTTTTGAACCCACGAAAATTCCGTTGTTAAGGCCCCATGCAACTGTTGATGTTTTCGCAACCATAAAAGCAGATAAAAAAGCGATAGCGGGCGATTATGTAACGGAATTGGAAGCGAAAACACCGGAGATTTCTTCAAAGGCTTCGTTTCGTGTATCTGTGGAAACTTCCCTATTATGGGGATGGATGGGGATTTTTATAATTTTTGGGGCGATTGCTTGCGTATATTACCTTATTCGTAAGTATGGAAGGAGGTAAGAGGTGGCAGACGTTATTGAATTAAAGGGTGTTACCAAATGTTACGGTTCTTTGAAGGCGGTTGATGACTTAAGTCTCGGAATCCGGAAGGGTGAGATCTATGGTCTTCTCGGACCAAATGGTGCGGGTAAATCAACAACTATCTTAATGATGTTAGGCCTAACTGAACCGAACGAAGGTTCGATTAAGGTTTGTGGTATCGATTCTACTAGTAATCCTGTAGAGGTAAAAAGGAAGGTTGGTTATCTACCCGATAATGTCGGATTTTATGAAAATCAAACAGGTTTGGACAACCTAATTTTTATTGCTAAACTGAATCGTGCAACAAGCGCCGAGGCAAGAAATCGGGCGTTCGATCTGCTAAACCGTGTAGGTTTAACGGATGCGGCCAACAAGAAGGTAGGAACCTATTCCAGGGGTATGCGTCAACGACTTGGTTTAGCTGAAGTTTTGATCAAAAAGCCAGAAGTAATTGTTTTGGACGAACCAACGCTTGGTATCGACCCTAGCGGTGTTAAAGCGTTCTTAGGTTTGATTGTGCAGCTAAGCAGGGCAGATGGGCTGACTGTTTTGCTTTCATCTCATCATCTACATCAGGTGCAACAGGTGTGTGATCGTGTAGGCATTTTTGTCAGTGGTAAGTTGATTGCTAACGGCCCGATACCGGAGCTTTCTGGTCAACTATTTGGTAATAAGTTGTTCACTGTAGAGGCGGGTGTCGTTTGGCGAACGTTGGAGAAGAGGGAGCAACTGGTAACCGATTTAAGAAACATCGATGGTGTCTGTAGCGTTGCATATGAAGAAAATCGATTATTGATCGAGTGTTCTATGGATGAAATAGCGACAATAGCACGAACAATTGTTTATTCAGGTATAGATCTTACCCATTTGTTCCAGCGGCAATATGGGCTGGATGAAATTTATCAGCTTTATTTTGAGGGAGGGCATAATCATGCATAAATTGTTTCATTTTAAGCCAATTGCTCCTGGTCTGAAAGATGAAAAATCTTCACATCCTTTCGGAGTTTTAGTAGCCAAAGAAATCAGTGACCATATCCGAAGTTGGCGTTTTATCATTTTACTCGCTCTTATTCTTCTAACTTGCATCAGTTCTTTATATACGTCCCTCAGCAGTATCAGTAAAACGGTTGCGAAACCGGATGATCCGGAAAATACTTTTTTATTGCTGAAATTGTTTACACTATCTGATGGAACCTTACCTCCTTTTCACGTTTTTATTGGTTTTCTGGGGCCCCTTCTAGGAATTAGTTTGGGCTTTGATGCAATTAATTCCGAGCAGAATGCCGGGACCTTGAGTCGTGTTATGGCACAACCTATCCACCGCGATTATCTCATCAATGCAAAGTTTGCGGGCGCTTTAATTGTGATCAGTACACTCTTTTTGGCTTTAGGATTGGCAGTTATAGGTTTAGGAATTATCATTATTGGTGTACCACCAACGCCACAAGAGCTCTTACGGATTTTTCTCTTTATTTTTCTCAGCATATTTTACGTGGCTTTCTGGTTAAATTTGGCTATTTTCTTTTCCATACGATTTAGACAAGCAGCGACCTCTGCGTTGACGGCTATTGCGGTTTGGCTATTTTTTACTGTGTTTTATCAAATTATAGTCAGCCTTATTGCTAAAGCAATTATACCGACAACGGCTATTGAAACCGACCAAACTTTAAA
Source organism: Olivibacter sp. CPCC 100613 (assembly GCF_036959255.1). Taxonomy (NCBI): domain Bacteria; kingdom Pseudomonadati; phylum Bacteroidota; class Sphingobacteriia; order Sphingobacteriales; family Sphingobacteriaceae; genus Olivibacter; species Olivibacter sp. CPCC 100613. The sequence continues at coordinate 8,842 of NZ_JAWMTI010000006.1, read as the reverse complement.
TTATCAAAAACTGATCAATGATCTGCTCCGAATTGTGCCTAGTCAGCTCTATAGTGACGCTACCACAACCCTTCTGATGCCTTCTGTTCGTAGTTTAGGTCCTTTGACAATGGAACAGGTTTATGGTGCTATACCGAGCCCGCTACCGATCCTTGAGAGTTTAACTATTGTGTGGCCACAGCTGACAGGTTTGTTGGCCGCGACTATATTATGTTTTGCAGGCTCCTATTATAGTTTTATGAGAAGGGAAATAAGATCATGATGTAATATCGTCATAAAATGGACACCGCAGATTTCTTAACCTGAATTATTTCAGGCAAATTAAAGTCTGTATACTTTGGCGGCATTTGCTATTTGCTCCTCCTCCGTTGTATCTGGATACAGTAGGTATCTTGGGGCAAGGATCGGTTTGGCTTTTTCTATTTGAACCGAAATTATATTTTTTATTGGGAATTTACCTTGGGTTAACTGTGTTAAGCTTTGCAGCATTGAATTGAAATGGATATGACTTGCATCTATAAGAGCGGCTTTTCCTTTCAATTGCCACCCTTTTTGCACTAAAATATCGATGAAGCTAATACAAACATGGCTGTTCTCGATTATGTTCTTGACAGATTGGGGTGAGGCAATATCGGCAATTAATAAATGTTGTCCATAATGGGTAAAAATCTCTTTCGGAGAAACATTGGGAATACCCTCCTTAGAAGCTGTTGCCAGCCAACATAAGACGCTTTTATCAATCGCATTTTTAATCTCATCCGTTAACATATCGTAAAGCTAGTATTTTCTTATCAAATAATGGCTCCATATGTTGGGCATAATCAAAGTCTTGCTGTATTATGCGTGTTCCAATCTCGGTTTTTTACTCAGTCTTTTTTCCGGCGCGCGGCTTTTTCCAAACTGCTTATATCTGATATATGAAATGAGGGCAACTGCAAAAATTGACGTTACCGTAACATACACCCAGGACGGGACGGGAACAGGATCGCCTTTTGCGTAAGAATGTAAACCGGAAAGGTAATAGTTAACCCCAAAGTAGGTCATAATAACACTTGAAAAACTGAGCAATGAAAGTAAATTGAATAAAAACTTCCCCTTTAACCCCGGGATTAAGCGGATGTGTAAAACAAAGGCATATATGATAATGGAAATGAAAGCCCAAGTCTCTTTGGGATCCCAGCTCCAATAACGTCCCCAACTTTCGTTTGCCCAGATACCTCCAAGAAAGGTGCCGACGGTTAATAAAAATAGTCCAACGGTAAGCGACATTTCATTGACGATTGTCAGTTCGTTTAAGGATGAACTGACTTTTGATGCAATTTTGTTGTTGTTGATGATATGCAACAAAAGTGTCACCATACCAATGAGCGCACTTAATCCGAAAAAACCGTAACTGGAGGTAATGATAGCTACATGTATCATGAGCCAATAAGACTTTAAAACAGGTACGAGTGGGGTGATTTGAGGGTTCATCTGTGACCCACCATGTGCAAAACCCATTAATATAACAGCAATAAGACATCCTGCGGCCGGAATAAATGCATTACTATTACGATATAATATGAGACCTGACAGTATCCCTATCCAACTAATAAACATGACCGCTTCATAACCATTACTCCACGGTTCGTGGCCGGATATGTACCATCGGATGCCAAGACCCAGTGCTTGTAAACTGGCTGCTGTCATTACAATAATAAGTAAAACGGCGATTATTCGACTCACAATTATGGCATCTGAGAAAAGCTTAATAAATGCTAATGCGAGAATAAGACTTCCCAACAAAGCATATACAATCATGAGCTTAAAGAAAATATTCCAGGAATTGTATCTGATTTCCCACTTTATCTTTGCTTCTGAGGGTATGATGTCTTTACCGATTTCCTTTTGCAGCGACTTTAATTTTTCCAACTGTTGATCCGCCTGCTGCCAATTTTGCGTAGTTTGTGCATAAATCACCTCCTTAAGATAGGTGGCGAAAGGATTTTTAATATCAGTATTATGACTCGCATGTTCGCTACCCCAAGCAACCCAAGTATTGTTCGGATCATTAGGTATGGGTAATACACGCAAATATTGTCCGCTGATGAGGTATTGCATAACCTGAAGTTTATCATTCAGTTCGATAAGCTCTTTGTCATAGCTATTTTGATCGGCAGGCTTTTTTGCGAATGCGCGTTGGTAAGCATCTTCGAGGACAAACGTTGCTTTGTCATCGCTCAAAGTAATTAAATTAAGAAGGGACGTATAACCGTTCGCGTCTGCTTTTACAAGATGGAGTAGTTCCGGGCCGCCCTTTGCATTTACTTTAATTAGAGGAATTTGTGCCCAATCAAAGGGTTGCGTTGATACTGACAAAAGAAATTGATTGGCATCTAATCCATAAAACTGATCTTTATGATAGAGCTTTCGTAGAATTTCTAAACCCAAGGTATTTATAGGCTCAATTCTTCCGTCAAAATTCTGGACCAAAAGACTCCCAAAACTAGCCGCGTGAGATTTGTTGATTTTTAATGATGTTGCAAAATGTTCGGGATCTAGTATTTTGTTTGGCTGAGCCACAGGAAGAGGTGTGGTAGTTGCTGATTGTCGACTCGAATCATGTAGATGCACATGGTCATGGTCATGTTGGTGCTCTTGCTCATCACCTTTCAATAACTGATCTCCTTTTGAAGGACCATGCATATCTATTTCTTGCCCATAACTGATACCAAAAGGTAAAAACAAAAGGAATAGGAGTAAGGCTTTTTGTTTTGACAAAGATCGTAATTGCTCATTTAGTTTAGAAAAACGAGTCCCTTTCCAAAATAAGGTTACAAACATGCCCAGAAAAAGAAATGTATAACCTATATAAGTTACAGTAGTTCCCCAGTAATCGTGGTTAACAGATAAAACGGTGCCCTTTTCGTCCGGATCAAAACTTGATTGGAAGAAGCGGTAGCCACCGTGGTCCAAAACATGATTCATAAAGATAGTATAGGGTTCCTCCGATTTTTTTTCTACAATTGCTAGATCCGATGAATAGGATGCAGGGCTATTGCTTCCAGGATATTTTTCCATCTTAAATTTTCGAAGTTTAAGTTCAAAAGGGGTATAATATATTTTAGAACCATAGCCTATGGATACGGTTAATCCACCGATTTCCGATTGGTGCTGAAAGCTGGTGATTCCCTTGCCACCATAAAATAATACCGTATCGACAGCATGAGCTGTGGAGAGCTCTAATTTAACTAAATCAGCATCACTTTCGTGGGTACGTTTATCGCCTTCAAAATGCATGATTTCTCCTGAGCTCGGTAGTTGAGGTACAACAAATGTAAGTCCGCCAAGGGTATAGAGGCTTCGGAGGTGAAAAGATTGTTGCCGTTCTGCTTGGAGTTCGCCTCGCTCTTGCGAAGCCATGATCATATAACCTCCACCTACGGGTGAATTGATGCTCAGATTTCCTCTTTCTCCCTGTATGTTTACTGCCCCCGGCGTTTCTTTGTTATAACTAACAAGCATATTTTGAATGAGTTGTACGCTCCCGGAAGGGATGTACTTGTTCTCTCTTTTGCCCTCAATTAAAGCAACAAGATGTAGAATGCTTTTTCCCGATGGTGATGCTACTAATGAATCTTGGGCCCTGGGAATGTAATCCAAAACGCGCATTCTCAAACGCTGACCCATAAAATCATATTCTGCAGCATATTCTTTTTTAAAGGGCTTTAAGTAAAAGGGGACCTGTTGGGAAGTTAGAATAACCGGCACATCATTATAAGCCAGCGCTTCTTCACCATTCGTGATCTGTACCTTAAAAAAAGAAGCATCGGAAATAATTTCATTATTCGATTCACCTTCGCGAATATGCATCGAGCCTTCGAAACTGATATAGCGTGTAATGGCCCCGCCAATGAAAATCAATATAAAAGACAAGTGGAAAACTAATAATGGCCATTTTTTGCGCTGAAATAGCTGATAACGTTTGATATTTCCAATGAAATTAAGCACCAGTATGATCATAATTAGTTCGAACCACCAACTATTATAAATGAGCGCTTTGGCTACAGGGGTACCATAATCATTTTCAACAAAGGTTGCCACCGCCATAGAGAGGGCATACAACAATAACATAAAACCCATAGTTCGGGTAGAAAAAAGTATCTTTCCGATGATATTCATTAAAACATATTTAGCTGAGTAGCAGACAAAAAAAGTAGCTCCTTAATGGAATCCGCGGCAAATATCTTGCTTTTTAAAGGGAGAAAAGTAACACCAATATAATTTTTTTGTAAAAATAGAATAGCGATTGAGTTATTGCCAGGGCTCTTCGTATATTTCGGGATAGCCTTCTGCTTCAATCAAATTAATACCAATTCCTTGCAGAAATTGCATCTTACCCGAGCTTTGCTCGTTCGGCTTTTCTTTCTTTGGAACAATATACCAGGCCTTTTTTCTTCGACTCGGGAATTTTCGATAGTATTTTGCACGTTCTATCAGCAGCCATCGGATAAAAATCTCATTTTCCTCCAAGCCGAGCCCGAATATACAGAGCTGCTTATTGAAAAGAATATGAAGCCATGTGTTTGCTCCGTTCCAAATCATTCGATTTTTACTGTTAAAAAGATTGCGTGTGCCACCTTTATAAATATAGTTTCTTGCTTTTTCTATGGATCCCATATAGTGAGAAAGCCCCAGGCGAATGCTTCTATGATAGCTGACGAATCCATTGATAAACCATATACCAAAACCTTCCAAGGGATTTCTTAACTGATGAGAGGAGAAATAGGTTGACCACGGATAAAAGTCGGTAAAGGGAGCTTTAAAGCGAAATTGCCTCAATGAGGGTAGCGATGAAAGTGTTCGGTCAAAGTTTGTTGTCAATATAGGAGCATTATGTCTTTCAGCCCACTTTACAAATGAAGTATGATGATCAAGTGGTTGCCAGTCCTTTAGTAAACGGCTAACTTTTTTTTGAATTTGAAATGGATGGGCAGTACTGTCAATACTTGCTAAATCTAGCAAATCATAAAATTCTGTGATCGTAATGCCCTTAGGAACGAATTTATATGCTTCAGGAGAAAATTGATGCCATAATTTGAGAAGCAATTCTTCCCAAGATAATGCATTTGGGTTATTTGGATATCGATTAATCCCATTGCCAATTATAAAGGCGATATCTTTCTCGGTATGGATCAATTCCCTGAATTTCATCGTATATTTTTCAATGAAGGTGGAACAAGTAGGCAAGCTACTAAAATATGGTGAAAAGTACGAAAGATAAGTGTCGGACCCTTATACTAACCGTACGTTATAAACTATAGGTCCCCGATAAAATCAACTCGATCTTGATAGAACTCGATGAAAATTCCTTCATTATAATAATAATAGGTCATAATAAATGCATCACCGTCATAATAAGTGTCTCGATCATCAGGAGGCCCCCAATACCGCTCTACCATATCAATTCGATGTCCTGGTTGAGGCCAATAATTTTCCGGGTCATAATTGTCTTTTTCGCATCCCGAAAATACCGAGGAAAAGATTACGAAGAACGTAATTAAACTATATCGTATAGAAAAGAGGCGCAATGATTTTTTGCTCATGAATGTAGTCGAAGTTTGATAACAAGTTACAAATGTATAATTTTACAAATTATAAGAACGGAAGGACAGATCTTGAGTGAGAAGTAGTAAGTTACCTAAAGATTTTTACATACAGGAAGATGTTCAGCGAATAGCTACACAGTTACTGGGAAAAATTCTATTTACGCATGTTGACGGAGTGTTAACCGGAGGGCTGATTGTCGAGACAGAGGCGTACAATGGAATTACTGATAAAGCTTCACATGCCTATGGACGACGTTACACCGGAAGGACAAAAGTTATGTATCTTGAAGGAGGTGTTTCTTATGTTTATCGCTGCTATGGGATCCATGATCTCTTTAACGTTGTAACCGGACCTAAAGATATACCACAAGCGGTTCTCATAAGAGGTATTGAACCGGTGGAGGGAATCGATTATATGTTGAGGAGGCGGAATATGGAAAAATTAAACCCAAAACTTTCTGCCGGGCCTGGAACCTTGACAAAAGCTTTAGGTATTACAAATAGCTTCAATGGGAAGAGTTTGAGCTGCGGTGACATTTGGATAGAGGATGTCGGACAAGTCCTTCTTGAACAGGATATTATTGCTACAACTAGAATTGGCGTTGACTATGCGAAGGAGGATGCCCTATTGCCGTGGCGGCATTATATAAGAGGCAATCGTTTTGTAAGTCGAAAGTGATAAGTAGAGACGATACGAAAATAGCGAGTTTTAACTGCTCAAATACTCCCAAGCGCTGAAGTAGGCATGCTCCCTTTCCATATGTGAAATTAAGTCTGCATAAAAGGAGAACTTAGATAAAGTATGACTGTCGCCGATCATGATTAGTTTCTTTTTTGCTCTGGTCATAGCTACATTCATGCGTCGGGTATCTTTTAAGAAGCCAATTTTCCGTTCTTGGTTGCTTCGTGTAAGACTGATAATAACAATATCTCGTTCTTGTCCTTGAAAGCCGTCGACCGTATTGATCGTGATTTTTTCTTTATGTATGGAAAGGGGAGAGCTTTGAAACAGTGTGCGAAGTTGTTCTACTTGTGCCGCATAAGGAGAAATAATAGCAATCGTTGGATAATTTTTTGGTAAGTAATGTCGGTCGAGTGATACGCTCAAAATAGAAAGGTATTGCAGAACAAAGGAAGCCTCTTCTAAATTGTAAATACTTCCTTCGCCTTCCATTTCTTCAAATCCACATCCGATCGTGTCAATAAATTGTAAAGGCTGATCATCATTAAACAGCAGCGTATTTGCAACGGAGTTGTGAGCTATTAACAAATTTTTGTAAAAGATGCGGGAGGGGAAGTGCATAATAGTGGTATGCATCCGGTATTGCTCTCTTAGCATGATTGTAGATTGGGGGTACAAATGAATGCATTTCTCCAATAATGTTTCCTTAAGACCCTGATTCCCGGCCGCAGTTGATTTGATTGTTGGAGGAAGTTGCTGGTGGTCGCCGGCTAGTATCAATTTTTTTGTTTTTAGAATCGGAATCCAACATGCCGGCTCCAAAGCTTGCCCGGCTTCATCTATTATTGTCGCTTCAAAGCTGCGATTTGCTATTGAATAATGGCTTGCTCCTATCAATGTAGTTGTAACCACCTGTGCTTTTTCAATGACAAACCGTATAGCATGTTTTTCCAAGGCATCTGCCTCTTTTATAAGTGCTGTTGCTTCCGCAAACAATGCTTGCCGTTGAATCCGTTCTTCCTTGCCAAAGTTACGTTTGTATTTTCGTGCCATTTCACGAAATTGATTGGCACGCTTTCTGATTTTTTTTACCTCCCTCATTTGCGATATTTGAGCGATTTGCTCATCTAATGTTGCATGTAGTAAACGCGGCGTTACACGTGCAGGACTTCCGATTCGTACGACATTAATTTGCGCCTCAATAAGCCGCTCTGTGAGCAAATCTACTGCTGTATTACTTGGCGCAACAACTAATAACTGGCTTGGCTTTTCTTTAAGTAAAAGTTTGCAAGCTTCGATGAGTGTTGTGGTTTTACCGGTACCTGGAGGGCCATGAACAATAGCTATATCATTCGCAGATTGAATTTTTTCAACAGCTAATTGTTGATCGATATTTAGTTTTTCGGAAAAAATCGAGGTAAGCGAAGGGACAAAGGTTGGTTGTTTTTTTCCTGTTAATACTTGAATAAGCGTATTTTTATCTAGGTTCGAAGCTTCCAGCAGCGCCTTCTGCATTTGCTTATAGCTATACTCATCAAACAACAAGTCGACCCCAAGTTTGCCTCTTTGCGTCCAATCGGGGAGCTCTTCGAGACGTAAGATGATTTTCATATCGCTTTTAACGATGTGGGATACCTGTCCGGTCATTCGGTGATTAACAGGATCAAGATTGGAGAAAATAGCAACAGAGGCACCGGATTTAAAGTTGTGCATTGCTTCTTGATCCGCTGAATGCGCTATTTCAATCGATATATAGTCACCTCTTTCAACGGCTGTTTTTTTGATATTAATTGGAAACCAAGTGTTCCCGGCTATTTTTCTTTGTGTAACGGATAGGGTAGTTAAAGAGGTTTGAAAAGCGTTTCTATCTTCTATTTGTTCTAATTTAAGTAAGGCCAACAAGTTGTCAAAATAATTCATGTGACAAAGATAAAATTGCTTGAGTTAATCATAGCGTTAGAAATAATGGTTTTTTTCTTATAAAGATGTAAATATTAAAAAGGGTCTTTTAGCTGAATGGGTCCGCTGTGCGTCCGTTATGCATCCGTTTTTTTCACTGAAAATACGGGCATATAACGGGCCGTATACGCCAAATATACCGTTCAGGGGAGAAGAAGGTCATTTCCGGGGGTGCTCTTTTCCCCGTTCCGCCGGTGCACAGAAAAAAAACGCTCTGTTTTCCAGCTTGTTGTATATATCACGTATTTTTTTCGGGCTGAACATTTGCGTTTACGCAGAGGAATCGTACCTTTGCACTCCGCTGACGGAGGGAGGCGGTCGTTGTTCTGAAAGGTCNCAGAAAAAAAACGCTCTGTTTTCCAGCTTGTTGTATATATCACGTATTTTTTTCGGGCTGAACATTTGCGTTTACGCAGAGGAATCGTACCTTTGCACTCCGCTGACGGAGGGAGGCGGTCGTTGTTCTGAAAGGTCCGCGCGGGGATATGAAGAGGTGCCGGAGAGGGGAGAAAAATATTTTCGGAAATATTTTGCGGATACGGAAAAAGCTGTTACCTTTGCAGCCCCGAAGGGGGAAAAGGGAATGACGCCCGAGGGGAGACCCGGGGGATGT
>NZ_JAWMTI010000005.1:0-499968 GCF_036959255.1 Olivibacter sp. CPCC 100613 | reverse complement strand
CACCGAACTTCACAGCGGATTACTATCCCTTCGGGTTGCAGTACCAGGCGGAGGTGCGTGTTGGATCACCGAAAAATAACTATCTTTACAACGGGAAGGAATACCAGGACAAGCTGAAGCAATATGATTACGGGGCAAGGTTCTATGATCCGGTGATAGGCAGGTGGGGAAGTGTAGATCCGCTGGCGGAGAAGTATTATGAGATTTCTCCGTATGTATATGTTGCAAATAACCCTCTTAAATATATTGATCCGGATGGTAATGATATAAGACTGGCAAGCCATACCAGAAGTGATGGTACAACGGTTGTTCAGATGTCAGTTACCGGTAAACTAATAAACCAATCCAGTATAAACTTTAGCAGTTATGATATGGCAGGCTATGCTTCTCGTTTAGGAAATGCAATCAAGGATTACTATGGAATACAGGAGAAGGGGTTTGAGGTTCAAGTTTCTGTAGATATTGAAGGAGTCTCTAGTGGGGATAGTTTTATGAAACCATTAGCGGAAAGTGACCATGCCTTTTATCTTCGTGATGATGGTAATCTTGCAGATCCTGATAATCCGGGAGGCGTGCGTCCCTATGGAGTTCTAGGTGTAGCAGCATTTGGGGAAAAAGCTGTATATCTCTCTAAAGATGTTGTGGGAGACAAGCCAGCTAAAGAAGGGAAATACAAGGGAACAGGTCTAAGTGCAAAAGGAAATGCTACTTTAGAAAGAACTGGCTCCCATGAACTGGGGCACTCGGCGGGGAATCAGCATCCTGATAAAGGTACAATGCCTGGAAACCTAATGCATCAATCTGGTAAGGCCGAAGCCGGTACAAAAATTACAAGGGAGCAAATTATGGATATGTTAAAAAAGTATGAAGAAGGTAAGCTCAATAATGGTAGACAGAATTATTAAACTGCGTGTATGGATAGCAGGGATCGTCCTTGTATGTTCGTGTGGAAATGCAAATGTATCATCAAGCACAGATAATGAAAGGAAAGAACTTTATATGCAGATAGCATTTGAAGACTTTTTTGATAATGATGTGCTAGATCTTTATATTGACAATAAATTGGTTATACAGCACGATACATTAAAAAGTGGCTTTTCTGATGGGGTAACAAACACGGTATTGAACATCCTTAAAAATAAGGACTTATATACCATTGATGTTCATAAACAGTCAATAAAATATGTTCCAAAAAATGATAAGGTCTTGGTCTCGGTTGTTTTGAATGGAAATAAAAACGATTACCAAATAGATCAGCACGAAGGTAAATATGTTGGATTTAGTAAGAAGAAAGACGGTTCCCTTGAGTTTCGTCAAAATAAACAGAGACCTATGTACGATTAACAGTAAAGCCTGGACATGCCGGGCTTTGTTGTTATTATAGCGCAGCGATGCTCTTGAGCTTATTCGTTCATGAATACAGAGGCCATATAATGGATATGATGTCTAAGCCTAATATAAGTGGAAGAAAATACGAGTTGGAAGGAAGTGCTACTTTACTTCAAATGAATCATTCAACTTGGCGGAATATTTCACCTGAATTCAAACAACACATTAGAACTTATCAAGGCAAATACTTAAGGGACGACCAATTAAATAAATATTTTAAGAGATGATCAGATATGCGATTATTATAGTTTTTCTTTTTATTTCCTGTTCTTCTGAGCATCGAAGTAAAGAAGATATAATTCGCCATGTAGAAACTGTATGTCTCTCCGAATTAAATTTTCATCCTAATGATAGTCTATTGGCTCCAGATTACATTGAACTTTATGTGAGCGGTTTTGATACGGTGGGAAAAAAGACAATCGAAGATGTCGTTTTTAAGAATGTAGAAATCAAAGACAGATCTTTCTTCGACTTGTGGAGTGTACGACCTCTTTCGGATCATCGATTGTTATTAACGGTCAATACAAATTATTTTGAAAATAGATTATTGTCAGAGGATAGCATTGAAAATTTGTTATCGAAACAAGTCGGTATCGTAACTTCAACAAAGGACACGCTTCTTTTAAAGAAATGTAATATGTAAATTTACTAACAAGGAGTACTATGAACTAGGCTGAAGCTGTATGATTACGGGGCAAGGTTCTATGATCCGGTGATAGGCAGGTGGGGAAGTGTAGATCCGCTGGCGGAGAAATATCACCCTTGGAGTCCTTTTAATTATGTAAAAAATAATCCTTTAAAATATATAGATCCAAACGGAGAAGATCTTGAGCTTGCAATAACTAAGAATAAACAAGGCAATCATTCAGAAATCCAAATAAAATCTGTGTTGAATCTTACAATAGTTGGCAGTATAAGCGACAATCAAATAAATGCTTTGAAAGCAACATATTCTAAAAGCTTTTCAGGACAATTTCCTGTGTCGGGAGATTATGGTAAAGGGTATGAATCGGCTAGAGTTAAAGTGTCTTCGACATTAAAAGTTAACGTTGTAGATAAAATTGATAAGGCAAAGAAAACGGATCATATCATGATACTTGTAGATGATGTCCCCGGTAAGAATGTTGTTGGTTATGGTGATATACAAGGTGCCGCCTCAGCGGTAGAAAAAAATACTGTAAAAAATAGCACGTTTGATGAGGTTGCATCGCATGAACTTGGACATAATCTAGGGTTGGATCATAAGGTTGGAGGATTGATGAATGAAACCGTTAAAAATGGGGAGTCAGCCGTTACTTCTAAGGAGCTAAAACAGATCTATGGTGGTGCTCCTGTATTGCCTGCCGGAAAGACTACCTTATATAATGGGCCAGATAATAGAAAAGATGCCGAGGAGTTATTGAAAAGAAAAAGTATTCATTAAAAATATAATATGAAAGTAAGTTGGTTTATTTGCTTTTTGATGATCTTCGTGTCATGTTCATCAGGTACGAAGGTCAAAAGACAAAATGTTACTTTTCTTTCTGTAGAAATTCCAGATAGCTGGGAGTTAGATACGGTGTCTCGCGAATCCTTAATAGATTCTTATGTGGGAAGAATTGTAACCAAAGATCATGATACAATAAAGTATGAATACGGTCCGTCCGTTTATACTTTACATGAACCCTCACGAACGGTCGTTCCCGAATCACAGGAACAATATTGGGATTCTGTTGGGTTGGCCTCAGAAGTCGTTCTTTCTAAGACACCAAAAGAGGATATAGAACGATGTGTTTATAGCTCTCAATACTATGTTAAAGATACGATTGACGATAAAGAACTAATATGGGTTTTTCCAAAAAAATTCAATAAGGGGAAATCTGGGGCTTATTTTAACGACGTAAATGGTGTGAAATTTTCTATATATATAGACTCTTTAGGTAAGAATGAAGATGATTTTATTTCTCTAGTGAAATCAATTAGATTTTTGAATAAAGGGAGTTAACCATTATTTGCAAAGGTCAATGCGATTACGGGCCAAGGTTCTATGGCCCGGTGATCGGGAGGTGGGGAAGTGTGGATCCTTTGGCGGAGCAGATGAGGAGGCATTCTCCTTATAACTATGGATTCAATAATCCTCTACGTTTTATAGACCCTGATGGCATAATCTGTTATTAATGAAAAGTACCCTCGAGATAGGCCATAAGCCCATCCCGAGGGTGCTCAATTAAATGTGCGAACTGCTAAGTGCAGTTCTTATTGCCTCTTCCACCGGGCTGCACGGACCAGCCCTATTGATATCAAACGTGCCTCTGATTAACAGCGGCGGCTGTGCCATAAATTTGGGTGTTAGGCCACAATGTCGTTGTGCGGCGTGAACCAGAAATGGATGACAGAGGTATACCGTACCGGCTTTTCCAATGGCGAGTGCTTCTTCTCTTTTCGGTAATTCAGCTAACTTCTTGGCCAGTTCCATGAAGGACAAACCCTCTTCACCTTCCGGTTCCAATAGTTTGGCAACATCCAAATGTGAACCTTTTAGAATCCGCGTAGGGGCGTCCAACTCACTGACGTCCGAAAATAAAAACAGCATGAGCAGGCCACGGCCCTTTGAATATACATTGACGCGTGCAGCGAAAAAATCATGGGGATCGGCACCGGGAAAGCTGGCATCTACATGCCAGCCCGTATCTCCCGAATCGATTTCTGAAGGAAAACGAACCGGGAAGGCTCCCATACTCCTGCAGGGTATCCATTTTTCTTTGCCCACCAATTGATCGAATGCGCTATGAAGAATAGCGGTATTGGCCGCTTGGATAAATGGTTCCTCTGTGTACATGCCCAACCAAACAACGGGTTGTGTCCAGGTGCTGCTATCATCAGGATTAGCCGGAATATCTTTCCAAAGAATGTCCCTTGCTGCGCAGGCGAGATCAGCGGAAAATGCATGGTCAATACGGATAAAACCGTCGGTAATAAAGGATTGTATTTGTTGTGGATTTAAGATGTTATACATAATGTTTAAAATAAAAATTCAGACAATAAAGAATTGATACCCTTATAGGCATGCGTCTTCAAGGACTTGAAAATTTATATTATAACATTACGGTCATTCTCATTGATCAAATGTACTAATTTCTTAGGAATTCCAGCTAGCCGGTAAAAGAGGAAATAATGGCTTTTTGCTGTTAAGGGCGCTCGCAGACTGAATTTAGGTCAAAACGTCTTAAATAGTGTACAGTTGATTTTTTGTTTAATTTGTTGTCTATCAGTTATTTATGTTTATTGGCGTAAATATTGCAAAATACTATAAAGTTTAATTACTATTTAAAATTATCTACTATGAAAAAAGTTTTAATGTTTGTATTTACAGTCTTCGTAGCGCAAGTTGTTTTTGCGCAACAGGAAATGGGCTTTGGTATTAAAGCGGGTGTTAACTTTCCGAAGTATAACTTTTCAGGAGATGATGGCCCTAATTTCGAAACCGGTTCGGCGACTAATTTTCATGTGACCGCATTCTTAGATGCCCCGATTGCTGAAGATTGGTTTTACGTACAACCGGGTATATCCTTACAAGGTAAGGGAGCGAAAATAACCGATAATGGTGACTATAAATATAAGCAGAGCACCATGTGGATCGAGATTCCCGTAAATTTTGTCGCTAAATTTCCAACGGCAACAGCTGGAAGCTTCTTCATAGGTGCAGGCCCTTATGTCGCCTTCGGTATATCTGGAAAAAATAAATGGGAAGATGGCGGCCGTACAGTGGAGCAGGATATCGATGACTTTGAATTCGGTAGTGACGGTGCCCTGAAATCGACCGATTTCGGTTTGAATTTCATCGGTGGTTTTGAATTTAGCAATGGTTTGATGATCCATGGTGGTTATGGTATGGGGCTGACGAATCTTTCGACAAATTTAGCCGATCAGGCGCAACAAGGAAGGGATTATAAACAAACGAATCGGGTCTGGACGGTAGGACTTGGATTTAGGATTTAAGTGAGGTTGAGTGTGTTGGTAAAAAGAGGCCGAAGCCTCTTTTTACCTTTATGGATGTTTGTGTCCTACCTTAACGCATACCGATTACCTTATCAACTACATACTGCGTATTACCACGCCAAGGTAATATACCGTGATATTCTTTGTAATGTAGGTCGAAATATTTACCGCTGTTCATTTCAAGCGTTTTAAAGACAGAGTCACTTTCAACCGAAAACTCAAATTCGTAGCTTGCTATACCCGGTTTTGCCGCCGATTTTCCAAAGCCCTCCTGAATGAGCTTCCCTTCGTAAGTTTTAAATATATTGCCTTTTTTTACTGCAAAGTTAAGATATCCTGATTTGACGCCTTCGCCGAAGACATAGTAGTAACGAAAGTAAAAGAATCCTGCGAAAATAATCAGAATAATAAATATAGCCCACCAGAGGTATTTTTTGAAGGTAGGACGATTACTATCCACTGCTGACATAGATTGTGTGCTTTAGCTTACGGTATGATAACAGGGGAGCAAGTGTATTTGTTTGTTGTGCATAAATAATCATCGTATCGGAAGGAGTTGCCTTCACACTAATTGATAATTTCTCCTTTCGTACTCGCTATCTTTTGTTGCCACTGATGTCGTTCTTCGGGACTTAACCGTACCCACTCTTTAACTTCACCGAGCACTTTCAGTGGCTCTTGACTGCGATAAGAACGTGTTGGATTGCCCGGGAACTTTTTATCGGTAACATTTGGATCATTTTCAAAACTGCCCATCGGTTCAACAATATAAATGCGATCTTCCCCTTCGGCTCTTGCCATGGCTGCTGCGAGGCTTGCTCCATTAATTAAAGCTGTAAAATAAATATGGTTCATGACAATCTTGGGCTGGTAGTTTGAGTTGAAACCTGCCGTCAACAGATCGCCGATCTGTAAGTTCGCTTTCGTTCCGTGATAAAAGGGGCCACGGTCAGACCGCCTGTCCTTGAATGAATCTGCCAGTTCGTGATTCTTTTTTGCGCTGTCAAGGTCTTGTAACTCCTCATAGCATTTAGCAATACCTGAATAGAGCGAAGGCAAGGCGCTCTCAACAGCCTTATCGTTTATTTTCAATGCAGCTGTTAAGGCTGTCTCGAGCCATTTCAATTTATCAGAAACCGTCTTTTGATGTCGGGCCACATAATAAGCTGCAAGAAATCGTTCAAAGTCATTGGTCGATTCCTCCCAGGCTTGTGAAAACAGGTTCAATGCTTCTTGGGCTTGGCCTTTGTCTTCCATGCTCATGCCCTGAAGGCAGCGTTTAACAATCTCGTTAGTAGGGCTAAATTCCATTTGCTATTTATTTTCATTATCAATTGCCTTAATACGCTGTTGCTTGCCGAAATTACCAGCGTGCCTAAAAGCCACTAGGATCGAACGTATTTGTATTGATGATGTTTGTTTTAATCGGCGCTTCAAATTTAATAAAAAGTGTGTTAGCCTGAAATAGGNGCCTAAAAGCCACTAGGATCGAACGTATTTGTATTGATGATGTTTGTTTTAATCGGCGCTTCAAATTTAATAAAAAGTGTGTTAGCCTGAAATAGGAGCTGGCATAACAATAACAAGCAGTGCGCATTGATTTTGTGAGGATCGTGAAAGAGAATAAGCGTTAGTAATGAAAACGCCCAGCTTTTGGGGATGCCGGGCGTTTTCTTTTTTTAATCAACCTAAACCTACTAAGGTGTATACAAATAGTGTGCCATAATTTTCTTGCGGTGCTCTTTTGAATTACCATGGTAACGTATTCATTTCTGTAGGTAAAATGTAGAGAATTAGAGGTGAGCCGATTAAGTAATATAATCAGCTCATGATGTATAATTGGCAAATAAGTGGATGGCCCGAATTCCGTTATACAACCGAAGGTTTGCAACCCTTTGTTCATGCAGCCTTGACTGTTTGATTTTTGGTCAAGCATAAAGAACATAAAATAAGTTAAGAAAAAGAAGAACATCATACTTTCTCATTTTAATTGTATCTTTGACGTTTGAGAAGGTTTATGTCGGATCAACCTAATGTGCACCTGAAATACTTGTGGGATCAAGTATGTCTTTCGAATGATATCAAGTCGTTCGAGCTTCTCTTTTATCAGTTGAACCGTAATCTCATCAATTTCTGCGATACCATCATCCATCATGAACATGCAGCGGAAGAAATCGTTTCGGATGTATTTGTTTCCTGTTGGAATAAACGAACTGAATTACAGCATATCGCAAATCCTAAAGCCTATCTCTATATGGCGGTAAAAAACCGAGCCTTAAATCATTTGAAACAATATTCGCATTTGCAATTACAAACCGATCTGACAGATGAGGTGGTACTGATCGATGCAAGTAATCCGAATAGCGAACTCGAAAAAAAAGAGTTCTTTATGAAAATGGACGGCATCATTGCGCGTTTACCGGCGCAAACACTGCTCGTTTTTCGTCTGATCAAGGAAGACGGTATGAAATACCAGGAAGTAGCGGATCTGTTAGAAATCTCTCCCAGAACGGTACAAACCCATATGCGGCGTGCTGTTCAAAAATTACGGGAATGGTTAAGTGCTTATAATAAACGGGATCACCTCATCACAAAGAATAAACTTTTTACACTGCTTTTTTTATTGTCTACCTCGTTGGTTATTGGTTACTAGTTATTTGTTGTTGGTTGTGCCTGCTGGTAGGCAGGGGTTGCCGGTTACGGATGTGCGTGATGAATTAGAATTAGTTAAGTAGGAAAATAGTTAAGTAGTTTAGTCATTTGGTTGTGCGTTGCCCACTATGCGTGATGAAATCACACAGGGCTTTAGCGCGTCGGGAAGAACGGCCTTGGAGGATGCCGCGGCAACGAGCAGCAAAGCACCTGCACGTCTGTTCATCTTGCACTGCTCAAGCGGATTGAGGAAGTGAAACGGCTCCAATACGCGCCGGTGATGCTTTGCCATCTGGTGCAAGGGAGCCTACATAAGCCTTGACTGTTTGGTTCTTTATGGTCAAGCATAAAGAACATAAAGAAAACATAAAAATCCCTCAGAAAAGAATGAAAAAAAATAAAGGGGCATAGTCGTATTATCCGATGTCCTTTTATTTTTTATTCCTTGTACGCATTTCTATTTTAAAAACTGTCTATGAAATAGATGGTGTCCCAAAAAACCGTCATCTGACGTAGTGGACTTTTAAAGACTTCCATCCCGTTTTATTTTATGCAGCGACATCGATTTGATTATTTATTAGCGAAACAACTGAGTGATAAACTGTCTGTGGAAGAAACAGCCGAATTGGCCGACCTATTGGAAAATAACGCCGAGTTAAAGGCTGAATATCAATTATTGCAACAATATTGGAATCGCAAGGAAACGCATAATCTACGCGATGAAGTGCTGTTTAAAAGGGTACTGACGAGGATTGAATTACCGGCCACTTTGCCGAACATAAACAGGAAAAGGTCACTGGGGCGATTGACAGCAGCGGCAGCGGTGATGTTGCTGGTGGTTTCTGCAGTATTTTCGTCTTATTGGCTGTGGTCTAACCAAGAACAAGAATTTTCCACCGCGCATCAACAGAAAAGCTGGATGCTGGAGGATGGTACAGTTGTGATACTCAATGCGGCAAGTAGCTTAAAATATCCAAAAACCTTCGATTCGCTGACGCGTGAGGTTTATTTGACCGGTGAAGCTTTTTTTAAGGTGGCGAAGGATAAGAAACGGCCTTTTATTGTACGGACAGAACAGGCGCACTTAAAAGTGCTGGGCACCTCTTTTAACCTACGGGCTTACCCGGATGAGAATAAAACAGAGACAAGCTTGATTGAAGGCGTTGTGGAAGTGTCCTTAAATAAGAAAATGACAAAAACGGTCCGTCTGAAACCATCGGAAAAATTGACGATTTATAGGTCGGCTACAAAGGAATCGCTGCTAGCCAAACAGCAAGTGGAGCGGTCGAATATTTCGTTTTTTCATCCGAAAGATACCCTCTCCATCGAAACCAGCTGGCTGGAGAATAAATTGGTGTTCAAAAACACGCCTTTTGAAGAGCTGGCCCGTACATTGGAAAGAAAATATGATGTGGAAATTGAATTTCAGGGAAAGAGGGCACCTGCCTTGCGCTTTAATGCCGTTTTTGAACAGGAAGATATCGGCCAGATCTTGAAAGCCCTGAAAATGGCCAGCAATTTCGGCTATCAGCAAGCCTCGGATAAAATATTGATATATGATTAAATTTTAACAACCACCTAAAACATGAATAAAATGATACATCCAACCTAAAAAAAGTGAAAGCTGCCCCCGCAGCTCCCACAAAATGTACAATTAAATCAAAATCTACCGGCTTTTTGGCGAAAGCCGGTGCTAACTTAATTATTGTAAAAATATGATTTTTTTTTCGCACCCAAGCGGTGTTATTAGAAAGCCTCGGCTTTTTCAATTACTAATAACCATGAAATTGACTCTCATCCTGCTGTTGCTATTTCACTTACAGGCCTTGTCTGAGGTGAAAGCACAGCGTAAGGTGTCCTTACAGCTTAAATCGGCCAGTATTGCCGATTTACTGAATGAACTGGAAACAAAAACCGAGTTTCGGTTTGTTTTTAATCAGCATGCCGTGTTTACCAAAAATGATGTAAATATATCCGCCGATGAAGAATCGGTTGTGAAAATATTAGATCGGGTGCTGGCCAGGAAGGGCATTTCCTATACGTTATTGGAAAATAACTTGATCGTCATCAACGATCCGGCGCAACAACAAGCAGTAACCGGTGTGGTGGTCGATGAAACAGGTACTCCGCTTCCAGGTGTGAGTGTAAGGGTGAAAGGTGTAAACCGAGGAGCGGTAACGGATGCTAACGGACAGTACCGGGTGGAAATAGCCAATGGTGAGACTTTGGTGTTTTCGTATGTAGGTTATGAAAATGCAGAATTGATTTACAATGGGCAAAGCGAATTGAAAACGGGATTGAAGCTAGCGGCGGAAGGACTGGATGAAGTGGTGGTGGTGGGTTATGGTACGCAGAAAAAAGTGAACCTTACGGGTTCGGTGGCTACTATCAAACAAGAAGATATCAGTAGGCAGCCGGTGGGGCAAGCTTCTCAAGCTTTGCAAGGTCTATCCGCCGGATTAACCGTCACCACCAGTAGCGGCCAGCCGGGCAGAGATCAAGGCGCCTTGCGTATTCGCGGGCTGGGGACCTTAAATGACAACAGCCCTTTGGTATTAATAGATGGTGTTCGTTACGATAATACCATCAGCTTAAATGATATCGACGCCAATGATATTGAGTCGGTATCGGTGCTGAAGGATGCAGCCGCAGCTTCCATCTATGGTGTGCGTGCAGCAAACGGGGTGATTTTGGTCACTACGAAACGGGGGGGCGCCAATAAACCGCAAATTAGCTATGGCAATTATTTTGGATGGCAAGAGGCGATTCGGACACCGGATTTTGTAGGTGCGCAAGACTATATGAAGTTAGTCAATCTGATGTATACGAATTCGGGCGGTTCTGAACAGTTTACGCAAGACCGCATTAATGCCTATAATGACCCCAATAGGGATCTAATCGCTTATCCTGATAATAATTGGTACCGAGATGTTTTGTCGGGATCGGGTTTCCAGCAGCAACATAATATATCGCTCAGTGGCGGTAGTGAAAAAACAAAGTACCGCTTCTCTGGCAATTATTTTGATCAAGCGGGTTTAGTGAAAAGCATGAATTTCGATCGCCTTACCTTGCGCTTGAATACGGACTTTCAGATTTCAGATAAACTTGACTTTAATGCGGATCTCTCCGCACGTATTGCCAATAGGGATGAGCCGCAAGCACCGAGCGGAGATGCCGCTTGGTTCCAGTTCGGCCAGGCTTACTTAGTGACGCCCATCCAATCGAGCAAGGACGAGAATGGTAATTGGCGTGCTTTGCGTGGCGAGAATAATATGTTACGCCTCCAAGAAGAGGGTGGGCTATATAGCTTAAAGGATCAGCTCTACACAAGTAATCTTCGACTTAACTACCGGCCTATTGAGGGAATGACTTTAAGCGCCATTGCTTCGAACAATATGCAAACGATGTATAATAGTCAGCATACGAAACAGTTTACCTACGTTAATCTGGATGCACCGATCGGCCGGAACGATATTCGGAAAATTTATACCGGATATCGCAATGAGAATTACCAGGCTTTGGCCAACTACGAAAAGACCTTTGCTAAACATTATATCAAATTATTGGGAGGTGCTTCTTATTTGAATCAATATACGGATAATTTAAGTGGAATGCGCCTCAATTTGCCAAATGGTAATTTAAGTCAGATTGATGCAGGAGCTGCAGACGGCCAAGTTGCTACTGGTAGCGCCGAACAGTACACCTTGATCTCTTATTTCGGTCGGATCAATTATACTTTCAACGATAAATATCTTTTAGAAGCGAACATTCGTCGGGATGGTTCTTCGCGTTTTTCAGATGGCGAACGTTGGGGATGGTTTCCTTCGGCTTCTGCCGGTTGGCGGATATCGCAGGAAGATTTTATGAAGAACGTTTCCTTTATTCAGGACCTGAAGCTCAGGGCTTCTTATGGTGTATTGGGAAATGATGCGCTCGGCGGCGGAGCCCTGGGGGATAACGTCGATGGGAATTACCCTTATCAATCCAATTACTTTTTAAATAGTTACCCAATTGGTGGTGTACTCTATCAAACCGCTGGTCTTCGAAACTATCCGAATAGCGGACTGACCTGGGAAACCACCAACATTGCCAATTTTGGATTGGACTTTACCCTGCTCAAAAAACTGAATGTTACCTTCGATTACTTCGATAAGAGAACAAAGGACATTTTGTTCAATTTACCCATTCCATCCTCGGTAGGCCTGGAACCGACGGTACAAAATGCGGTTTCTGTTAAGAATACGGGATGGGAACTTGCGCTGAATTACCAAGATCAGGTTGGAAATGAATTTAAGTACAGCATCGGCCTAAATGTATCGGATGTACGGAATGAAATAACAGATCTGAAGGGTGCCGATCAGGTAACGATCAATAGCAATAATATCGCTACCGGAAATTTTGTTGGTAGACCGATCAGTGCATTCTATGGCTATCAGGTAGCCGGTATTTACCAAACGGCTGAACAGGTTGCCCAGCATGCGGTTATTTCTCCGTCCGTTGGACCGGGTGATTTGATCTATGAGGACCTGAATAATGACGGCGTTTTTGATATTGTGAATGACTTTGCTTATTTGGGTAGCAATATTCCTCGTTATAATTACGGAATTAACTTGGGCGCGTCGTATAAGAATTTTGATTTCAGTGCCTTTCTTCAGGGGGTAGGAAAAGTTGATGTGAATACCTTAAACATCGAAAAAGCCAGAGAAAATCTGGATGGCAATATCCGCAGCAATTGGTTGGATAGCTGGACTTCGGAAAATACCGATGCGGCTTTCCCTCGGCTGATTACCTCTGCGGTTAACTATCAGCCGTCTTCATTCTGGATCAGAAGTGGCGCTTATCTTCGACTGAAGAATGTATCGATCGGTTATACGTTGCCAAAATCGCTGTTGGAAAAAACATTTATCAGCCACCTGCGGATTTTCGCGACAGGGCAGAACCTGCTTACTTTTTCTTCTTTACCGAAAGATGTGGATCCGGAAGCACCGAATGACATTCGGTATTATCCGCAGGTACGAACAATCACTTTTGGTTTAAATGCAAACTTTTAATATCCCGCTATTATAATGATACATAAAAGCTATAAAAAAATAATAACAGTCGCCCTTTTATTTTGCATGGCCGGCTGTTCCAAAGATTTAGACAGACAACCCTTGGATAACTTGGGGAATACAACCTATTGGTCGTCTCAAGAGGACGCCGAAAGGGCGGTAACAGAAATTTATCGCTATTTAGGCTCCAATGAGCGTTTCTTTATCTCCTGTGCTACCGATGATAGTTACTCGTGGAGTAACTGGCCGGTAGACATTCAGTTCGTTGCAAATGGGAGTGCTACGCCGGGTACAGGTACTTTCGGCAATTTCTGGAAAAATTTATATCAACAGGTGGCGCGTGCCAATGATGTAGCCGATAATATCGATCGTGTTCCGAACCTTGATGCCGGTGTGAAGGCACGTTTACTTGGAGAAGCGCGGTTTTTGCGAGCGTACGCTTATCAACAGCTTACGGGCCTGTTTGGTGATGTACCCTTGATTACACACATCCAAGCACCGGAAGAGTTTGACATGGCGAAAACACCGAAAACCGAAATTGTTCAATTTATATTGGATGAGCTTAGTGCCATCAGCAATGATTTGCCCGAAACCTACGCAGCAAACGAATATGGCCGTATTACCAAAGGGGCCGCACTGGCTTTAAAGGCACGGGTGGAACTTTATAATGAACGTTGGCAGGAAGCAGCTGAAACTGCCAGGCAGGTGATGGATATGGGGGTTTATCAAATCGACAATAATTATTTGAGCTTGTTTAACGGTGATAATAAGCAGAGTAAAGAAATCATTGTTTCGGCACAGTATTTGGCCAATGTATACCCAAATCCCAATGCCACTTGGATCGGCGCACCGAGCCTTGCCGGTTGGGGTCAGATCGTTCCTTTGAAATCGTTGGTGGATGCCTATGAGTGCGTGGACGGCTTACCGATTGACGAGTCTTCTTTGTATGATGCGAACAATCCTTTCGAAAACAGGGATCCTCGGTTAAAGTTGAGTATCGTTGTTCCGGGTACGCAGGTTAATAATACGGTAATTGATGTTACCAAAGCGGGATCGCCGGATGCCCTCGGACAATCCAATGCTTCTTTCTCAGGCTATTACTATAAAAAATATGTGCCTACAAGTATTAGTGGGGGCTGGGAAACAAGTTCGGCGGCTGATGTTATTATCTTGCGCTATGCTGAAGTCTTATTAACGTATGCGGAAGCCAAAATTGAAAGTGGCCAGATTGATCAATCGGTATACGATGCAATCAATCAGGTACGGCAACGTAATGGGGTCAATATGCCGGCTGCCACGGCAGTTAATCATCCCGATCAAGTTTCTCTAAGGGAATTGGTTAGGCGTGAACGCCATGTTGAATTTCCGGTGGAAGATAATCGCCTATTTGATATCCGCAGATGGCGAATTGCGGAGCAGGTAATGCCGGGCAGAGCCTTGGGAATCTTCAATAATTTCGATAGCAGTCGCAGTGATTATAACAGCTACGTGTTGGTAGAAACAAGGAACTTTAATCCTTCGAGAGATTATTTATGGCCCATTCCGGCAAACGAAATTTCGTTGAATAATAGCATCACGCAAAATCAGGGCTGGTAGTTAGTTGCCAGTTTGGTTATTAGTTATTGGTTGTGAGTTGCCGGTTATCAGTTGCGCGTGATGAAATCAGGATTAGTCAAGTAGAAAAATAGTTGAGTAGTTTAGTCATTTGGTTGTGCGTGATGAAATCACAGGGGGCTCTAGCGCGTTGGGAAGAACGGTCTCATGAAATTGAGCGTCAAAAAGATTTAGGATGGCCCCGGGTAAAAAAATCATGTGAAGAAGCGAAGGGCAGGCCAGCGCGGAAGAGCGGCTCCACAGAATGAAGCTTTCGGCCTAAATCTTTAGCGAAAGTACATGCAGCCTTGACTGTTTGGTTCTTTATGGTCAAGCATAAAGAACATAAAAAAGGTATTGAAAAATTTTATCAAAAAAAGAAGAAAAAAACACCTATTATACAAATGAATTTAAAACAACATCATCTATTTTCTTTCTTTATTATCTATTTCCTATTTCCATTGGGGGCGTTTTCGCAAGGGAATGTGGAAAGGTTTAATTTGATTCCTTTACCGAACAAATTGGAGCGTCAGGCCGGTATTTTTGAATTCCCTCATACCGGTTTAAGCTATTCTTGCTCAGATGAGTCTTTGTTCCAAAATGAACTTCAGTATTTGCAAAAAAAGGTATTGAAACAGACCTTAACCAAAAGCAAATCAAAGGGAACGATTCAATTACTGCTTGATAAGTCCTTGTCGACAGAAGCCTACGGGATGGTGGTGAACAAGGACGGATTGGTGATTAAGGCAAGTACGGCGAACGGTATGTTTTATGGGCTACAGACGCTGCAACAAATGCTGGATCTGAATCCGGCGGATCGGAAGCAGTTACCTTATTTAACGATTGATGATCAACCGGTTTACGGCTGGCGTGGGATGGAACTGGATGTAGCCAGACATTTCTTTTCCAAAGCCTATTTATTGAAATTGATCGACCTGTTGGCTTATTACAAATTGAATACCTTGCATCTGCATTTAACCGACGACCAGGGTTGGCGCTTGGAGATTAAACGCTATCCAAAGTTGACAGAACAAGGGGCTTGGCGACATTTCAATAACCAGGATTCGGCCTGTATGAAGCAGGCCGTCGAAAATCCGGATTTCAACCTGTCGAAGGAACATCTACGCGAGCGGAATGGAGAAGTGGAGTATGGTGGTTTTTATACGCAAGAAGATATGCGGGAAATTATTGCTTATGCCGCAACGCGGCATGTGGAAATCATTCCCGAGATTGATATGCCCGGACATATGATGGTGGCAACACGAGCTTATCCGGAACTGTTGGATAGTACGGCTGCCGGTTGGGGGAAACAGTTCTCTGTGCCGATCTGTGTGGGAAAGGAAGAAGCCTATACCTTTGTGGAAGGGGTGTTGGAGGAGGTGATCGATTTGTTTCCGAGTCGCTTTATTCATATCGGAGCGGATGAAGTAGAAAAGAGTAGTTGGGAGCGTTCACCGAAATGCCGTGAATTGATGGCTCGTGAGGGGATTAAGGATATGCATGCTTTGCAGAGCTATTTTGTGAATCGGGTAAATAATTTTATCCAATCGAAAGGAAAAACGACAATTGGTTGGGACGAAGTGTTGGATGGCGGTGCTGACAGCTCGCTTCGGGTAATGTATTGGCGTGGATGGGTAAAAGATGCACCTTTAAAAGCAGTGAAGGGGCATCACGACCTGGTGATGACACCAACGAATCCCTTATATTTTGATTATTTGCCTAATAAGAGTACGTTAGAGAGCGTGTACGGATTGAAAGTGGTGGGGGATGATATTCCTGCAGATTTAAAACATTTTGTGAAAGGGGCGCAAGCCAATTTGTGGACGGAAACCATTCCATCCACGGATCGATTGGAATTTATGATGTTACCACGCTTAACCGCCTTGGCTGAACGGGTGTGGACGACACAGGCTGATTTTGACACGTACAAGCAGCGTATACTGCATCATTACAGTCTATGGGACGCCATGCAGATCAAATACCGCCAACCGGATCTGGAAGGTTTTGCTGATGAACAGGTGATTGTAGATGGACACGCCGAACTCCGTGTAAGGAACCCGCTCGCAAGTACCAAGGTTTATTATACCACGGATGGAACGGTGCCTGATCGGAAGAGCCGTGTCCTGCCGTCGATATTGAAAATAAAGGAGGCCACCGAGGTTCGCTTTGCCAGTATAAGCAATGGTGGTGCCAAAAGTGAACAATATTTGGTGCGTTTTAAACCCGCTGAATGGCATAAGGGACTGAATGTAAAGGGAAGTGATTTGAAACTTGGTTTGAAGGCAAGTTTTTTTGATGGAACCTTTAAAAATACAAAGGAAATCAGCGGGGCTGTAATGGATGAGCGGGTATTAAAAAATGTAGCCATCAGCGATACGGTTAAGTGGCCCTCGTTTGCAGCTAAAATACGGGGATACATCCGCGTACCGGAAAAGGCACGTTATAATTTCTATTATACTTGCGACGATGGGGGGATTTTATCGATCGCCGATCAATTGGTTGTTGACAATGACGGCCAACATGCACCTATTGAAAAAAGTGGCCAAATTGCCTTGGATGCCGGGTTTCATGCACTGGCGGCCGATTTTATAGAAGCAGGTGGCGGCTTTACCTTGAAGTGCTATTATAGCGTGGACGGTGGTCCAGTAAAGCCGATACCGGATGATTGGTTGTTTTACTAGCCCGACAGGCTGTTATAAATAAAGGCCAATGCACTGCATTGGCCTTTTTATGCTAGTTATTTGATACCGGGTTGTAGCAGCTTATAATTCGTTTTTGCTTTCTCTTTGGCAACCATTTCGCGTACATCGGCCAGGAGTGCTTTAGCGTCGTATACAATACCATCTTTAATGGTATAATTTACGCCACCGACCCGTACGACCTCGTTATTTTCCGTTACTTTAATGACACCTGTGCCATATAAGGTTTTTAAATTAGCGAGTGGATTTTCTTTTACCAGAACAAAGTCGGCCAGTTTTCCTACTTCAATGGTTCCTATTTCTTTTTCCATGCCAAGGGCTTCGGCTCCATTATGGGTAGCCGCCTGAATGACTTCGAGCGGGTGAAAACCGGCTTCTCTTAATAACTCCAATTCATTGGGATAAGAAAAGCCATAGAGATTAAAAATAAATCCGGAATCGGTGCCAACACTAACTCTTCCTCCCCGGTTTTTATATTCATTGACAAATGCCATCCAAAGCCTGAAGTTTTCTTTCCAACGAATTTCTTCTTCTGTTCCCCAATTGAACCAATACGAGCCATGTGCTTCACGGTTGGGCTGGTAGTAGTCCCATAGTTGGGGCATTGTATAATCTTGATGCCATTCTGCCGTACGAGAAGCCATCAGATCGCGATTGGCTAAATAAGCTTTAAACGTAGGATCTATTGTGAAATCAAGTGCAATTAATGTATCCATAACGGCATTCCATTTTGCAGAGAAGGGTTGCGCACTTTGCTGCCATAACAAGCCAGCCTCACCAAATCGATCTTGTTCATTCTGGTAATTATAGTCTAATGAATAGTTCTGCACCTGGCGATCGGTAAACATTGCTTCCGGTAGGCCATACCAATGTTCCATGCTGGTTAATCCGGCCTTTGCACTATTCAGCACATTCCAGTTGCCTACGTAAGTTTGTGAATGATGCATTTTAGAACGCAAGCCTAGTTTTTTATTTTCGTCTAGTGCGGCTTTCATGACGACCGGTGTTTCACCAAAGAACTTAATACCATCAGCCCCAAGCTTTGCATTATTACGTACCCACTCCCGAGCCTGTTCATCGGTGTAGATCGGTTTTGTACTTCCTTGCCCAAACCTGGTGTAAGCCTTAATGCGGGGAGCAGTAATTTCATTATGTTCGCTCCGGAGCTTTTCATGCAATACCCAATCCAGGCCATTAGAACAACCGGGTTCCGCTATTGTTGTTACACCGTGCGCCATGTATAATTTAAAGACGTATTCGGCATTACTTCCTTTATTGGCACCGCCAATGTGCACATGTGCATCTACAAATCCCGGCAGAATATACATTCCTTCAGCCTGTATTTCATGACCATTGGGTTTGAGTTCGGGCCTTCTTTTTGCCGATATAGGTGAACCTGGGCTGCCGACAATATAAACGCCGGTGATTCTGTTCTTCTCTACAACGATGTCTACCGGGCCCGTTGGCGGTGCTAACGTTCCGTTAATTAAGATAGCACCTCGGATAATGAGTTGATCCCAAGGACCTTCTCCTTCGTGTCGATCAGGCGCGTGTGCCGGGGCAGGTTGCTGCGCTTCTGCCATATGGGTAAAACACACCATTGACAGGAAAAACGATACCCACTTTATTTTTTTCATTCGGATAATTATCTAGGGGTGTTAATATCAATTTTATACATAGCAGGCTCGCCTTTTGCCGGTATACTGTTTTTAATGAATTCGCGTAAATCTTCATTTGCTTGGATGAGATCTTCGTGACGCAAATACATCATATGTCCGCTTCGATAGCCTTTCCAATCCATCCTGCTGCGTAGTTTGCCGCTTGGATCGAGTTGCCACATATTGTATTTGGCATTGAAATAATCGCAAGCTCCGTCATAGTATCCCGATTGAACCAACAAATGCATATAAGGATTGAGTGCCATGGCCTGCCGTAAATCTTCGCCGGTATGTTCTGTATTTTCCCCTTCCCGGTCCCACGGCCTTGTATTTCCGGCAACGTAATATTCCAAATCGGTATGGTAATTCAAATAATTGGTGTAATAGAAGGCATTTGCTGGTGTGAAGATATGCTGCCAGGTTGTGTTTTCAGGTGCATAATCGGGCCGCTCACCGGCGTCCATCCGATCGATCCCGAGGTAACGGGAATCTAAGCGTCCAATTGTATAACCGCGGTCTCTTAGGAGTTCTTTCCAAAAGAAGGAGGGAGGTATGATTAAGTTATGTTCGCGTACGACCTTCTCTGATATGCCGGCATAATGGGCAATTTTTGTGACCATTTCATTTTTCTTTGATTCTTCCAGAAATCCGCCCATGGTTAATGCCGGGATGAGTTCATTGATCGTGAAATTTTCCACTTCGGGCAGCACCTCTGTCAAATCCTTTTGTTGAAGATCGCTCGCTAAGCGCTTGTGGTACCAAGCGGCTGCTGCATAATAGGGCAGCATATTTGCTCCTTCTACCGGCCCATCGCGACGAATTCCTAATTTGGTAGGTGATACCAACACGACACCGTTTAAATACATCCAGTGCCTTTGTTGCAATTCGAGCGCTAATCCGGAAACGCGTGTGGTACCATAACTTTCCCCTACCAAGTATTTAGGCGAGGCCCACCGGTTATACCGCGTAACGAATGTCCGGAGCCAATCAGCCAAGTATTTGACATCCTTATAGACACCAAAAAAATCAGCTTCCGGAGTGTCATTCATTGCACGGGAAAAACCTGTATTTACGGGCTCTACGTATACAATATCTGCTACATCCAACAACGAATAGGGATTGTCTTCAATACCGTATGGTTGTATCGGAAAGCCTTCTTTATCTACCTTTACATGGTGCGGCCCGGTATAGCCTAAACGCATCCACAGCGCACCGGCTCCCGGTCCTCCGTTAAATGAGATCACAAATGGCCGATGCAGCGTATCTGTTACATCATTGCGACGGTAATA
The DNA here is from genome assembly GCF_036959255.1 of Olivibacter sp. CPCC 100613. NCBI lineage: Bacteria > Pseudomonadati > Bacteroidota > Sphingobacteriia > Sphingobacteriales > Sphingobacteriaceae > Olivibacter > Olivibacter sp. CPCC 100613. Next base: position 479,659 of record NZ_JAWMTI010000005.1, on the reverse strand, counting down.
AGTATAAAATACGCTTGCAATGACTTTCCCACTTTTATCCCAGACGGGTTGAGTGCCGGTTGTAGCTGTAAAAGACACGCGTTGTCCTTTAATGTTTACTTGGTGCCGTGTAGTGACCGCTGAATCCGGATTAATAGTAATATCCTGTGCACTTGCTTTTACACAGAAAAGCCATAAAAATAAATACATTAAATTTTTCATCATCGTTTTGTTTGTTATTTAAGGTTAGCTCACCTTTGGTGTATCTTATTGAGGTTATTTTCTTTGTAAATGAATCCATCGTATTGCCCTATCAATACCGGTCCCAAAAAAGTTTTGTGGTCATCAAATCTCCTCCTATGGCATCTGAAGCTGCTTGCCAGTTGGCTCCATTGAGTGTTTGCTCCGAACTTGGATACAACAGACGTACCGGAACGATGGGGATAAAGCCGTTTGGAGGAGCTTGTAAGTGCGGGAAATCGAGACGGCGGTATTCGGTCCAAGCTTCATAGCCTTGGTTATATAAGGCGATCCATTTTTGCAGCGCGATTTTTTCTTTCCAAGTGCCATCGGCGCTTTGATAAGCTACTGATGACTGCTGCAAATAGGTGTCGGCACCGAATACGCCGTAATATTCAAAGGAGGCGTTGATGGCCTTATTGTAATGTGTTTCAACATCGGCGGCGCTACCTATAATGGTGCGTGCTGCGGCCTCGGCCAACAAAAACTCGACCGTTGCGTAGTCGATAAAGATGGAGGGTACCGTTGGTGTATAAAATAAATTGCCAAAATGTGAGTATTGGCTATATTCTACGGGCTCACCATAAGGAGCGCCCACAAAATCTTGACCTACTTTTGTAAAGAATATATTCCGACGGGGATCGTTTAGGGTATTCATTACCGTTACCAAAGGGGCGGCAGCTACAAAGTCCTGCCGATTGCCGATAGCCAGATCCACATATAAGGGGTTGGTGTTTGGTGTTGATTCCTGATACACTAAGGTTGCATTATCAGCATTTGTGCTGATTAGATTTGAAGCAGCTTGATTAGCAGCTTGCGTAGCCAGTTCGGGAAGTACGTCTACGATACGCATGGCCATCTGCAATTTTAACGAGTTTCCGAATTTTATCCAGGCTGCAGTATTTCCGCGATAAATCAGATCGGAAGTGCCAAAGCCTCCAGCACTTGCATCGAGCTCTCCAATAGCTGTAGACAAACGGTCAAGTAGATCGATATAGATTGTTTCGGCATCGTCATATTTGGCGGTCACATTGTCAATATTTAAGGCCTCGCTGTAGGGAATGTCTCCAAAAGCTTCTACCAAACGGGCGTATGCATACACATTCATGATTTCAATCATCGCCAGCTGATTTTGTTGCTGAATGGTAGCGGCTTCATCAATAGGTTTTTCTGCCGATATATTTTTCTTACTCTCATCTAGATTTTTTAAAACATCCTGGTAGACATTATCCCAATTGAATTGCGCGTAATAATTTGATCCTTCATTATAGGTATTACAGGATGTGTGTTGGGCGAAAAGACGGCAAATCGTAAAAGGTGTACCCGATGAACCATAAGTGAGATCCTGCATCACATCCGCCATTGCCTTTTCGGCATAGGCAAAAAATGTTTCTCCATTGGCTTGCGTGGCGTCCTTGGTGTTTTTATTTAACTCTTCGAGATTTTTTGAGCAAGTACTGAACAAACATATGGCTGCTAATATGCTTGTTGTATGTTTAATAAATCCTTTCATCTGTAAATAATTATCTATCCTTCCTTTAGTAAGGCGGTGACGTTAAAATTGAAGTTTTACGTTTAATCCGAAATCTCTGGTAGTAGGTAGGGCACCTAGTTGATAACCCTGAATATTACCCGCACTTTGTCCTGCTTCCGGATCCGAATAAGGCAGGTTTTTATGAATGATCCATAAATTGGAGCCAATTGCCGAAACGCTCATGCTTTTGATCGGTGTTTTTCGGAAAATTTTAGTAGGTAGAGAATAAGTAAATGATACTTCTCTCAACTTGATATAAGACGCATCGTAGATGAAGAAGCGTTGCGGTGCTCTATTAATCCCAAGCGCGTTGTTGTAAGTGTCCATACGTGTTCTGACGGTATTGGGGGATCCATCTGGAGCTACACCATCCAGAATAATCCCACCTCCATCTGCCAAGGAATTACGCATTGGGTTGCCTAAATCATTCAGTCCGGTAGTATTTACATATAGACCTGAACGATATCCTTGTGCCATATCGCTGGAAAAGATATCACCGCCATGCTGCATATCGATCAGAAAATTTAGGCTGAAGCTTTTATAACGAAGATTATTACTGATACCACCTTTCCAGTCGGGATTCACATCACCGATTACATTATTGAAGTTGCTGGTTCGTTCATATTCGCCCGTAGTCTGATTAATTACCGGCTTTCCGTCAACATAAATGAAATCAGCTCCCATCAAGGTCCCGTAAGCTTCGCCAACGGTTGCATTTAACGTAACGGACCCTCTGAATGACCCTAACTGTAAATTGTTTACGCCTTCGAAAAGTGATACGACTTGATTGCGGTTTCTGGCCCAGTTAAGCTTGATTTCCCAGCTAAAATTGTTTTTACGGATCGGCGACCCGGACAGCATAACTTCTACGCCTTTGTTCTCAATTTCACCGGCGTTTACGAATTTAGAGGTGTAACCTGTGATGGAGGAAACTTCTACCGGAATAATTTGATCTTTTGTATTCGTTTTATAGTAGGAAATGTCAGCCCCTATCCTTCTATCCAAAAAGGAAAATTCAACACCCGCTTCAAAACTCGCTGTAGATTCCGGCAATAACTCGGAATTGTTTTTTACATCATTCACGGCATACAGCGGTATAGACCCAAATGGTACGGGTTTGGTCAGTACGTCCACAAGGCTATTAGCAGGAGCGCTGTTTCCTACTTCGGCGTAATTGAGGCGTAATTTTCCAAAGGAAAGCACCTCGCTTTTAATCAGATTAGAAAACACGAAACTGGCTGCAATGGAGGGATAAAAGAACGTGTTGTTATCAACGGGCAATGTAGAAGCATGATCGCTTCTGCCTGTAGCATCCAGAAAATAAGTGTTTTTATAAGATAAAGAGAGAAGTCCGTAATAACCGTCAACACCAATCTTCTCGGCGATTTCTGTAGGGGCCGCCGGAGGATTGAGGGAATTGGAGATTGCATAGAGACCATCCACGACCAAGCCCCCATTGGTTTCCATATTTACCTGTCGTAGCTCATTTCTGCGTAAATTGGTTCCTAAAACGCCGCTAATATTGAAATCATCGCCAAGGTTTTTATTGAAGTTCAACATTAGATCGGTGTTGATTTCGGAATAATCCATATCTCGGCGGGTATAGCGGCCAACTTGGCCTAAAGTGCCGTTATTCGTTCTATCTTCCTGCATATAAGAGTACGTATCCAGGGAAACCCGCCCGTCTACATTCAGCCAGTCGGTAATTTTAAAATTTAGCCCGGCATTACCATAAAATCGGCTTCGCGTATCCGATTCATAATTTTCATATCGCACCCAATACGGATTATCAATCGTTCCGCCAATGAAATTGGTGAGATTTCTTCCCGTGGTAAAGTAGGCATCTTTCAGTTGTTTAATGTCAACATTATTTTGCCACCACTGACGGACGACAGCAGCGTAGTTTCCACCGCCTGAGCCCGATTCATTTCCTGTCAAGTTACGTCCGACCACATCTGTTTTATTAAAGTTGGCACTTCCGGAGACGGTTAGGCGTTCGCTTAATTTAAAGTTGCCATTGAATGAAAAATTGTTCCGTTTATTGGTGCTATTGGGCATCAAGCCTTTTTGGTAGCTATTTGTATAGGAAAGACGATAGCTTCCACCGCTGGTGCTGCTACCTGAAAAGGCTACATTGTTATTATTGGAAATCGGTGTTTCAAAGAAAGTGATCGGGCCGTTCGCAGGGGCGACCCATGGCGTTGCTTGATGGTAGAAGGCAGATTCGGGATCGAATGCGTTCCATTGATACACGCGTAAATTCGGATCAAATGGTCCTCCAAAGGAGCCATAAACGGCTAGCGGAGAAACTAAATCAAGCTGTCCATCACCATTGACATCCTGTTCGTTAAAGTACTGATTACGGTTAGGACCATAAATCTTTTCATATCCGGCACCATATTCCTGCTGAAATTCGGGCCAAGTCGATTTATCGATAATACCAACTGTGATCCCGGAGCTAACATCGATTGTTTTGATTCCTTCCGAAGTTCCCTTTTTTGTGGTGATAATAATGGCGCCATTAGCCGCTCGTGATCCATAAAGTGCCGTTGCTGCCGCCCCTTTGAGAACATTAATGGATTCAACGTCATCCGGGTTTATGTCGGATGCCAAGTTACCATAATCATACCCTCCACCGGCGCCTTGCTGATCGGCGGAATTGAACGTACTGTTATTGATTGGTACACCGTCTACAACGAATAATGCTTGGTTATTTCCGGTTAATGAGGTATTCCCACGAATCACTACATTGGTAGAGCCACCAAAATTATTGTTTCGCGTTATTTGTACACCCGCGGCCTTTCCTGACAAGTTATTGGTGATATTGCCTGTTGGAACTCGGTTGATATCTTCTCCGCTAACTTCCTGGCTTGCATAACCGAGTGATTTTTTTTGACGTGATATACCTAGCGCCGTCACTACAACCTCATCTAAACCTGTGGCGCTCGACTGTAACTGGATGGTGTATTGATTGGCGCTTCCAACCGCTACGCGTTGGGTTTCATAGCCGATGTATGAAACAACGAGTACAGCGGTGATAGGTGCCGACAGGTGGAATTTACCATTGATGTCGCTTGACGTCCCTTGGTTGCTGCCCTCGATTTTGATTGAAACTGCCGGAATTGGTTGGCCGTCTTCTTTTCCGATCACCAGACCGGTGATTGTTTTCGTTTGTGCTAATAAATAGGGCGTGGAAAGAACACAAGCGAAAAAAAGTAGGAACTTTTTTTTCATTCAAATAATTATCTATGGATGTTAAATATCAATTGTATAGATGAGCTCGTTACACTCGGCTTGTTTTTTAATGGCAATGAAGCTTGCATAAATTGTTAACATTCTTTTATTTATGGCAATTAATGCAGGTTTCATTAGTAAAAAATCAATTCGTTCGCATTCATTTTTTACGCATGAACTCCTTAGCGACTTTTATCGACATACCGCGGTCGAATAAAATGGGAATTTTTAATGCAGTCGGTTCATGGTATTGGATTTGGTATTCTTGTTAATCATTGCAGATGCGACTAGGTGGGCGGTCTGCCTGGAGAAAGGTTCGGAAATAGGTTCGATTTTTGCTGCCAATGAGGGCTACATAATTTAAGATCTAACGTGTTACGTTTCATCGGTTATCTGTTTAAAGGTGACGAAGCTTGCTCATCTTTCCGCTTTATTAACAGCGCTGTTTATCGTTTCCCGTAGACGTAAAGTAAGCGGATGCCCTAGGTTAATGGACGGCTCACAACTGGTTGGCATGGTTTATTGCAATGATAACGGGAAAAAGATAGGTTTACTACTTATATATTGATACAAATAAGCTGTATTTTATCCTTTTTTGTGTTTTGGTTTTTTTTATTTTGTTTTTGGTTGCTTTTTTTAATATTTTTTTGTCTTAAGGTTGAAATTTGTGGAGTTGGAGTTTGTTTTTTTTGGATCAAGTTAAAAAAAGCCTCGATCCGTATGGCGGTCGAGGCTTTTTTAGATATACTGTGCTGATGAGCGAGGTTGGCCTTTGAGGTTAGCCTAAATTTGCATACTAAATTTCTTCAAGGACTTAGTTGTTTGATCAATTGGGTATCATATCATTGAATAGATAAGTTTGCAACATAACAATTAAGCAGATAATGGCTAAGAGGATAAAGCTGTGTTTTAGCGTGTATCGCAGTAATTGTGATTCTTTGCCTATTAAGCCACCTCCAGCTGCTGCTACGGCAATTGATTGAGGAGAGATCATTTTGCCTAATACACCGCCTGATGCGTTGGCTGCTACCATTGTAAGGGGGTTAAGGCCAATGCGAGAAGCAGTTTCATACTGTAATTTTCCGAACAGTGCATTTGACGAAGTATCGGAACCGGTCACGAATACACCCAACCATCCCAATATAGGCGCGAAGAAGGGATAGAAAATACCGGTGTTGGCTAAGGCCAGTGCGAGGGTAAAGGTAATGCCGGAATCGTTGAGAAGATAGGCAAAAGCCATAATGGCTGCAATGGTGAGTATGGCGTAACGCAATTGTTGGCAAGTTGTTTTGTAAATGTTAAGGACTTGCCGGTAGGAGCAACCTGTAAAAGGAATGGAAAGGAGTGAAGCCAATAAAATGGCGGTGCCCGGTGTTGATAGGTAAGAGAGCATGATCTCTTTTGAACCGAAGTTGATTTTCGCTTGGCCCCATTGATCGAGATGCTGTTTCAGGGATGGAATACCCCAAAGGATAATAAACACGGTTAAGAATATAAAGGGCATGAAGGCTCGGCCAAGACCTTTTTGCATTTCTTCCTTTTCTTTAATAGGCCTTCGGGCGCGTAAAAAAAACCACAAAGCGAACAAAGAACCGAGTCCCGCGATGATGTCCGGTAGCGTTGGTCCGATATAGTTTGCCGAGAACCATTGGAGCAAGGCAAAAGAACCACCTGAAATGAGCAGGGCAGGAAGCACCTCCCACATTCGTTTCCGGCCTGCAAAAATAAGAACAAGATACATGGGCATCATCAAGGATAGAAAGGGCAAGGTACGCCCGACGGTCTGCGAGATAGCCATCTCCGGTAAACCGGAGATAGTAGCTAAAACCGTGATCGGAATACCTACTGCCCCGAAAGCGACAGGTGCAGTATTGGCAATCAGGCAGAGGCCTGCTGCTTGAAGGGGCTGAAAACCTAAGCCAACGAGCATGGCCGCCGTAATGGCCACCGGTGCTCCGTACCCGGCGGTCCCTTCTAGGAAGGCACCAAAAGAAAAGGCGACTAACAATAGCTGCAAACGGGGGTCGGGCGTGATGGATGCAATGTACTGTTTGATTTGTTTGAACTGGCCGCTTTCAACACTCAGGTTAAAAAGAAACAAGGCATTGATTACAATCCAGGAAATAGGAAATAATCCATAGAGCATGCCGCTGATACTCGAAATGGCAATGGTTTTCGAGGAAGCGTGAAATACCGTATAGGCAATTATACAAGCGATTGCGAGTGCAAACAAGCTGGCCTGGTATCCCTTCCATTTAGCGAATACCAGGGCCCAAAAGATAGCCAATATGGGTAACAGGGCGGCACCTACTTGGAGAAGGTCTAAGGGATTACTGTTCGGTGAAAGATAAGCGATCATGGAGCTTAGTTTAAGGGCGTGGCTTTTATTAACTTTTTCTTGAATGTGTACGGCATTTGGTAAACCGTCCCTTTTTTATCCATATAGTATAGATGGGAAATGGAGGGTTTTCGTGCATTGCCATCTGCCCAGATTGCATAAAAATCCGATTGTGCATAACGTGGTTTGCGGACATAGCTATGATTCATAGCACTGTGGGCCGTCACTTGTTTTTCTTTTTTCCAACTTCTGCCTTTATCTGTACTGTTCCAAATAGCGATTTCCCCTCCGGGGTTAAAGGCTTGTGGACCATCTATGGTAGGGCCGATAACGGCGATATTTTCTTGATCGAGGTATATTGAACCCATATCGTAGTTGCTGTCGGATTGTGTGATGATATTGCTGATCCAGTCTTGTCCATCATACGTGGATAGGGTCCAATTACGGGGTGCGTTGCGAGGTCCGGCTTCATAACCCTTGCTGGTAATGGTGAGAATATAAGGCTTCCCATGCGCATCGAAATCGATATCCAAGAGATAGCTGTTCAGGTGCTCGGCACTGTAATCATGTACCAATGCCGCATTTTGCTTCTGTTGAAGCGGTAAGGTAACCGGTGTACCCGAGGCCGTTGTCCAGGTTTTACCAAAATCGGATGTTTCGAGGTAATACAAATTGGTTCGATAATTCAATCCTTTACCTTTGGGGTGATAATCAAAGGCAACCCCAATCTTGCCATCTCGCTCGGTACTGATTTGATAATGGCCCTCTTCAATATGGGCCAACACTTGCCACTGGCCCCAGCTATGTCCATCCCGGCTTGTATTGAAGCCGATAACGCGCTGCCCTTTTTCATTATATTTGGTAAACAGGGCAATAAAGCCTTTTTGAGGCAGGTGATATACCTGAAAATAAGAGAAGTTGTCAAAAGCTTTAATTTTACCATTTGCTTGCTCGGTTGCCCGAATGGTATCAAATTGATTAATTTGGTAGGGCTTTTTCGACTTAACGATATAGGAGGGACGCGATCGGCCATGGGAAGTTGAAAAAATCCAGATATATCCTTCGTCGTCAATCGAGATAACCGGGTTGTCGTGTGCGTCGGTCGTTTTTTTGTCTAAGATGATCGTGGGATTTGCTAATTTTTTCTTCTTGTGATCGTAGTAGGATACGTTATGGTATAAGGTGCCGCTTCTATCATCACTTCCGCCGAAACAGAAGAATGTTTTATTTGCTTCGGGGGCATAAATCGCGAAGGGACGATGATTGGCGGGATAGGTAGCCATACCGCCACTGTATTTATAGACATATTCATCGTTAGAGGGTTGGTTCATGTACCAAATGCCCTTAAAGCCATTGGCTTTTTGTTGCAGTAAGGTGGCTTCGGCATATTGGAGATCGGGATGTGTTTTTGTCTGTGCTGAAATCGGATCGGAGAACGAGAAGAAAAAGCTTGTCAGTATCGTAATCAGCAAGCCGTTATATTTTTTCATGGGGTTCATTTTTATTCATTTTGATAATAACGCAGGTTATATAGTAAGACAACGACTAATAGCCCGGATTTTGTGTAATCACATCCGGATTAATATCGATTTGCACTTGTGGTATGGGGAACAGCAACTGATGATCCTGTATACTTTTTCCGGTAGCGCGCATTACTTCCACTGCGCGCCCGGTGCGTACCAAATCGAACCAACGGTGGTTTTCGAAAGCAAGTTCTACCCGTCGTTCATGTGCAAGGGTTTTGCGGAAACTTTCCTGATCAGGGAGTTCTGTACTGCTTAGCGCTGCTAAACCTGCTCTTTCCCGGATGCGGTTGAGTAGTGTGAAGGCCTCGCCATCAGGTGCGTACCCAAGCTCATTTAGCGCCTCTGCTCGCACGAGCAAAATATCGGCGTAACGTAATACCGGCCAGTTATTATCGGCATCATTAGCGGCAAACAAAGCGGGATCAAGGTATTTTTTAATGTAACGTATGGCAACAAATTGACTGCCGTTCTGATAACCATCGGCAATGGAAACCGCGCGTCTTTGGTCATTAGCTTCATATAGGTTCGCTATATCGGCCGTTGGTGTATTTTGTCCGCCTCCCGCTCCGATTGTACTGACTATCTGTCCGGATAAGCGAGGGGAAAAGGCGTTGTTAAAGGGACTGCCGAGGCCATATCCGCCTTTTTTATATTGTACTTCGAATAAAGATTCGGCATTGTTTTTATTTGCGATTGCAAACACGGCTTCATAAGTTGGCATCAGTTGATAAACACCTAAGTCCATCACTGCCTTGGTTTGGTTTGCTGCCTCTTGCCAGTTTTGTAGCGTCAAATAGATCTTGGCCAGTAAACCCCTGGCAGCTCCGGCGGTTGCACGCCCCTTATCAGCGGTGCCATAATCATTTGGCAATACGGAGGCGGCTTGTTCCAAATCTTTGATAAGCTGTTCGTAAATGCTTGCTTGGGGGCTACGCGCAAAGCCATAGCCTTCTTGAACATCTACGATTTCTTTCGTTACCAGTGGAACATCGCCAAAGGTCCGCACCATGTTGAAATACATCAATGAACGTAAAAATAAACATTCGGCTATATAACGCGCTTTAAGTGTTTCATTCATTGCTACCGCGGGAATGCGATCAATAACTGCATTACAGGCGAGTATGCCTTTGTAATGATCATTCCACATGGTATTGAGCATACCGTTATTTGTTAGGGTAGTAAAGGCGTCTATTTGGCTGATATCAATACCTGCCTGCGCATCTAATATTTCGGTATTATCAGAGGCAACTTCGCCAACAGCGTACAATGCGGCACCATATTGCCCGCTTGCCCGTAAAGACGCATAAGCGGCATTTACGGCGTTTAGCATATCTTCGGGTGTACGATAAAAATTAACGGTATTTGTATCCGAGAGCGGAGCCAGATCGAGAAAACCTTTTTTGCAGGAGCTGATGAGTAGGAGAACCCAGGTACTATATAAGATAATCTTTTTCATTTTAATTTCTTGTTTATGTTTCTTCTTTTTCGGCCCAACGATTAAAAACCGAGGTTTAAACCCAGTGTGAACGTTTTGGGAATAGGATAACCTCCGTAGTCTACCCCCGGCGTTAAGGCATTGATGCCACTTACACTCACTTCCGGGTTATAACCGGTATAGTTGGTGATGGTAAATAAGTTCTGTGCCTGGGCATAGATCCGAACATTCCGGAGCTTCCATTTCTCCAGGAGATGGCTGGGTAGGTTATAAGCCAATGAAATATTTCGCAGCCGAATAAAGGAGCCATCTTCAATATGGGTAGAGGAAATATTGGCGCTGGCATTACTGCTGCTGTATCGAGACAGATCGCGATTGGCTCTAGGAGTAATTCCATCTCCGGGATTTTCCGGGGAGCGCCATCGGTTATTCATCTCTTTTAAGCCGTTAGCCGTGCCGGCAAAATTTGCATAAAACCTTCTGCCCAAGTGCATAATCTCATTACCTTGTACACCTTGTATCAAAAAACTCAGTTCGACGTTTTTGTAACGTAGGGTGTTGGTGATACCGAATATATAGTCGGGCTGTGGATTGCCCAATACGGTACGATCATCTACGCTCAGCTGCCCATCGCCGTTCACATCTGCAAAGCGGAATTGACCGGGTTTGGAATCAGCAAAACTGGCGTTCTGATCAATTTCTGCTTGATTTTGGAAGATGCCGATTACTTGGTAGCCGTAATAGCTGCCCATGGCTTGGCCAATAGCGGTTATATGACTATTGGTGATTTGCTCATATTTTCCAAAAATAGGTTCGCCGCTCGGGCCTAATGCGAGTACTTTGTTGCGGTTAAATGAAAAATTAAGGTCGGTTGTCCATTTAAGATTGCCCGTTAAATTCTGTGTGCGAAGATCGAACTCCCAACCTTGATTTTTTACCCGACCGATATTTTGCCTCGCTTCCGTATAACCGGTAAGAGAGGGGACCGGCACCTTTAATAACAGATCGGAAGTTATTTTGTGGTAATAATCGGCGACCAAGAATAGACGACCACCGAAAAGGCCTAGCTCCAAGGCTACATCCAATTGCTTGTTCTTTTCCCAGCCTAGGTTTTCGTTGCCCACTGAGCTTGGCCCGATCCCGTTTACAATGGCGTCTCCAAATACATAATTACTCGTATTGAGCAGGCCGATATGATCATAATTACCGATAAAATTATTGCCGGTAAAGCCATAACTGGCACGCAATTTTAGCTCGTTGATGGCACTGACGTCGGCCATAAACTGTTCTTGCGAAAGGCGCCATCCGCCGGAAAAGGAAGGGAATACGCCCCAACGATTATTGGCGCCAAAACGAGAAGAACCATCCGTTCGGAGAGTAGCAGTGAAGAGGTATTTACCGGCATAATCGTAATTGATCCTGCCTAGATAAGAAAGCAAAGACCATTCAAGTGCTGTTGTGCTAGCGGAAGAAACAACACCTGCATTGATGGTCTGTACAAGGTCGTTTGGAAAATTCGTGGCCGTAATTCCAGCAAAGTCAGAGCGTACTTTTTGGGCGGTAAAGCCCGCCAGCGCGTCGATATGGTGCTGTCCAAAAGTTTGGTTGTAATTGAGTGTGTGCTCAATGAGCCAATTGCTTGATTCTTGCGAATTGTAGCTTGCGCTGGGAATGACGGGTGCGGGATTGCCATCAAATCCTATGGTGGATGGATTGAATGTGTTATGTTTGGTGTTCTGCAGGTCGGTGCCGACCAAAAGTTTGTATTTCAGTGCATCGATGAAAGCATATTCCGCAAAAGCTGTACCCAGAAGCCGGAAGCCGGTGCGGCGACTCATCCGTTCTTTAGCCACTTTTACCGGGTTTTCCAGACTGCTGAAACCATTGCCGAGGGTAATGCCTGTTGTGTAAGTTCCGTCGGGGTTGTAAACGGGCAAATGCGGAGCCATCATTAAGGCACTGAGTACGATGGCACCACTTCCGAAATGACCCTCGGCGGTTACCGGACTGCTGATGGTGTAACTTGGGCTTAAGTTCAAACCAATTCTAAATTTCTTCGAGGTATTGGCATCTAGATTAACACGGAATGAATAGCGTTCAAATTCAGAATTTAAAATGATGCCATCTTGTTTAAAATAACCGGCACTGGTCATGTAATTGATCTGCTCATTGCCGCCTGAGAAACGCAACTGGATATTGTGCATGGGGGCCGTTCGTAGTACTTCTTTTTGCCAATTGGTGCCTTCGCCAAGCGCATCGGGGTTTTGTAATTCCGGTAAAATTTGGTAGATGGCGCTGCGCTGATCATTGGGTGCATTGATATCGCCTCCGATATCGACCCAGGCGTTGTTCCGCGAGTCAATAATATATTCAGCAAATTCCCGTGCGTTCATTACATCCATATACTTGGTAACCTTTTGCAAACCGGAATAGGTATCGAGATCGATCTTCATCTTGCCCGACTTGCCACTTTTGGTGGTGATGATAATGACGCCGTTGCTACCCCGCGAGCCGTAGATAGCGGTTGCTGATGCATCCTTTAAAACTTCCACCGATTGGACATCGCTTGGGTTGATGGAATTCAAGGGATTATCTCCCTGATCATAGTTGGCGGTGATGGGAAAACCATCAATGACATACAGCGGTTCGTTACCGGCCCCGATGGAACCAATTCCGCGAACTTTTACAGCTAAACCGCCGCCGGGAGTACCGGTAGTTTGTGATACCTGTACACCCGCCATCTTACCCATGATAGCGGCATCCACACTGGGGGCCGGTATATCTTTTATATCGTTTGCATTTACGGAGACGACCGAACCGGTAATATTGGTGCGTTTTTGGGTGCCATACCCCACAACAACTACCTCATTCAGATCTGCCGCTTGTTCGGTGAGTTGTACATTGAGTACCTGTTCGGCCTGCGCTGTACGCTCTTCGGTACCATAGCCCATGAGGCTGTAAACTAGCATACTTTCCGCTGATGTCACTTTAATGGTATATCTACCGCTTGCATCCGTACTGGTCTGCGAACGGCTATTTTTTACCCGTACGGTAACGCTTGGCAAGGGGTTTCCGTTAATATCAACTACAGTACCACTAATGCTCCGTTCTTGCCTTGCCAACGCCGGTGAGATGGCTTTTTTGATGATGATATTCTTGTCTAAGATCTCATAAGTCAAGCCTTGGTTCAATAAAGTCTGATCCATGGCTTCTCGAATGGATGCGCGGTGAAGCTGTAGGTTCACGGGCTGGCTATTTCGAAGCATTTCGGCGTCGTAAAAGATATGGTAGTCACTCTGCTTTTGAATATCCTTAAAAATAGTGATTAGGTTGGCTCTTTGTTTATGAATGCTGATCGCTTGGGCATAACTCGTTGCGTTTACTTTCCAGAAACAGATGCATAGCAGGATAAATGCGAGCTTCATGACGCGTAGTAATTTGAATAAGGCGTTTCGTTCCCATCTGCGGGGAAATGCAGTATTTTTTTTATACATTTGATTATGGGTTTATTAAATGATCGCACGTTTATAAATCCGGGCATTTGATGCCATCGGTCAGGAGCGGTTCCAAGCGTTCCTGACTTCCTGTGTCAAAGCCGCTCTTTCTTTAGGGTGACACAATAACCCTCCTTCCTTCTATTGTGAATGTAACGGATCCGGTTTGTTCTATCGCATATAATAGCTGATGAAAGTCAGCATAACGGGATAAGGTTCCCCCAAATGTTTTTCCTTTTAAGTTACCTTGATAAATCACATCTATTTCATACCACTTTGCTAAGGTGTTCATTACCTTTTCGATGTCTTCATTATTAAAACTAAAATATCCCCTGCGCCAGGCGGTTACTTCTTCAGTATCTACGTCCTGAATGACGATGGATTGGTGCTCGGCATTGCTTAATGCCTGTTGGCCCGGTCTGAGCATTTTTGATTGTACCTTGATGCTCCCGTTGACTAAGGTGGTAATGACGTCATGTTCTTCTTGATAGGCTTTGACATTGAAACTGGTACCGAGCACCTGGATCTGTGTGCCCTTGGCCTGTACCAGGAAGGCCTGATTTGCATGTTTACTAACTTCAAAATAAGCTTCACCGCTGAGCTTGACTCTCCTTTCCGCTGTCTGAAAAGTAAGGGGATAAGTGATGGAAGAACCTGCATTGAGCTGTACATAGGTGCCATCAGGTAAGGTCAACGCATAGTCCATGCCGATGGGTGTTGTAACGGTGTGTAAGAGGCTTGTTCGGTTGGTAGTTAGGGTGGTGTCTTCGGTATAAATGAGCTGATTATGATCCTTTTTTATTCGGTCGCCCGACCGGAGTGTCTGGATACCTTCTTTTAAGGCGTTTACAGGAATCTGTTGACCATCTGATAGGGTTAAGAGCACTTCTTTTTTTTCGACACCTTTGCTGTCTTTTTGCTTAGCCGGGATAGAGGTTTGTGATACCGCTGGCTGTGATCGTTTGTTGGTCAGTAAAAAGAGGGAACAGCACACAAGTGCTGTAAGGCTGGCAGCTACGAGCAACATGCGACCTGTTCTTTTTGGAGATATGGGCCTAATACGTGGATCGTTCACGATTTTGCTGAACACTCCTTCCGCATTTAATGGCATCGCGCGTGGTTGATCTGCCTGCTTCCAAGCTTTGTCAACTGCATCGCTAAGCTCCTCTTCTTCCTCTTTAATGAGCTCCGCAAGTTCATTAAAATCGGCTTCACTGATTTGCTCGTTGATATAAGCTGTAATAAGTTTTACTAATCTTTCGCTTTTAGGCATGCCTTATTGGTTAGAAAAGGACTTCAATATTCCCTTTTATATAGAAACGGATGAGCAGGTCCCGCGAACTAGTAGTAAAGAAAAAAAAGTAAAAAAATATAGGTGATGTCGTTTTCAGATACATACATTTTCATGGATTTCAGGGCACATACCAGGTGATTGCGCACCGTATTGCGGGATAGTTGAAGCTTTTGCGCAATCTCATCATAGGATAAACCCTCCAACTTGTTGAGTTGAAAAACAAGGCGTTGCTGTTGTGGAAGGCGCTTCATGCCTTCATCAATGCGTTGTTGTAAATCATGCAAAAGTAATTGCTCTTCATTATCATTACAGCTGTCGATCTGTAACCAATGCAAACGCTCTTTAAATTTATTTTCGGTGCTTGCTTTACGGAAGGCATCGATTGTTAAACGCCTGGCAACTAAATAAAGATAGGGATAAAGTGCTTGTTGGGGCGTCAGTTTGTGTCTGTTTACCCATAAAGTGATAAAGGTTTCTTGCAATATTTCTTCACTATGGGTTTGGTCTTTCAATAGGGCATAGATAAAGCGGTAAATTTGTGGGTGCAGACGGTCATAAAGTTGTTTAAAAGCTTCTTGATCCCCAGAGTGGAGTTTCATGATTAACTGAGATTCGTTGTGCACCCGGAGCGCCATTTGGTATATATTGGTTTATGAGCAGGTGGTTCGCTCTCAAGCAAACATATGCAATTTGGTGCAGAGTTGCAAGGGGTAAGCTGGCCTGCATAACCAATGTCGGTGAATTGCCCGGGAACTACCTAAACTAACTTTGATTTTCAAAAATTATTGCTATTTTGCCTGTCAGATTTAGCCGAAGAACCAATAATGCCTAAAGTGCCTCGTGTGAAAGCAGAAACAATTGCGCAACTTCGGGAAGGAGATGAGCGTGCCTTTCAAGCTATTTATGAATGCTATCATCGTTTGATTTACCATTTTGCCTATAGCTTTCTTAAAAATGTGGAGTTGAGTAAAGAGGTTACACAGGAAACTTTTTTAAGTCTATGGGTGAATCGCGGCAAATTAGATGCATCTTTACCTTTATATCCCTACTTGTATGCGAAGGCTAGAAGGTTGACGATCGATGCGTTCCGACGTGCGGCAAGTATTCATCGTTTACATGCGGAATGGACGACCTTACTGCCTGAAGCTCATAATGAAACGGAACAGCGGGTGTTTCACCGTGAGCTCGCCGCCATTACGGAAGAGGCGCTACAGCAAATGCCTAAACAGCAGCAGCTGGTTTTTAGAATGAGTCGATCTGAAGGCCTTTCCTACGAGGAGATTGCTGAGGAATTACATATTTCTAAAAATACGGTGAAATATCATTTGGTACAATCTTTAAAGTTCTTGAAAGGTTTTTTTGCGAAGCATGGAATACTTTATTTTTTTATTTTGACTTTGTTTATTTGATAAAATGTTTTAAGTTCTTTATGCTTGACCATAAAGAATCAAACAGTCAAGGCTGCATGTACTTTCGCTATAGATTTAGGCCTCAAACGCAATCCTGCGGAGCCGCTCCCGCACGCTAGGCCACCCTTCGCTTCTTCACATGATTTTTTACCCAGAGCTGTCCTAAATCTTTTTGACGCTCAATTTCATGAGGCCGTTGTTCCCTGCGCGCTATAGCCCGGTGTGGCTTCATCACGTACATCCGGTAACGGGTAACCGATATCGTTAAGTAGTTAAATAGTTGAGACGTTGAGTAGGAAATCAGCCAATCAGCCAATTAGTAATTAGCCGATTAGCCAATTATTCGTAAGAGTTTGCTTTTTCGACACTCATGAGCTCCCTACGGTCGGTTAGTTAATGTGATAATGGAAAGGTTCGTGCGACCAAAAACTGATAACTAATTACTGAAAGCTTGTTAATGAGACGTTAATGTAGTGAAGTCCTCAAGTAGTTGGGATGTGGAGTAGTATTACCCTTGGGAACGTTACTACGAATACTAACAACGAATAACCAGTAACGGATAACTAATTACCGGCAACTCACAACCAATAACTACAACCCGACAGGTTTTAAAAAAAATTAACCTGAACCTACCCTTCTTTAGTGCTATTGCGTTTTCTCTATAACAGGGCTAATTATACAACAGACTAACCCACCAATATGACCAAAGAGCGTTTGTTCTACTTACTGCGTATGCACATACAAAACCAACTTTCTACGGATGAAGAGGAAGAGTTGATGGCTTATGCAAGCGATGAAGAGTCGCGTCGGTTGCTGGACGAAGTGATGCGGAATCTCGGTGAAACCATGGAGGTTCCAGCTGATTTTCAGGTGCCCGGTAAGGAAATGTTTGAGGAGATTAGGCATGATGATCGTTTTATGGTCGATCGCGAACAAAGGGTCGGTGTCTTTCAACGTTGGCAGCACTGGGCGCTCCTGATTACGGGGATCGCTGCCATCTGGTTTCTTGTCTATGTCAGGATGGGTGCAGCTCCCGAGGAAAAAGCGATTTTGCCCGGTAAGAAAACAGCGATCCTGACCCTGGCAAATGGAGAGGAGGTTCATTTAGAAGCAACCGAAAATAAGCGTATTAAATTGGAAGATGGTGCGCAGGTGCAGGTGTCTAACGGAAGTGTGGTATATGAACCTGTGGAAAAGTCTTTTTTATCGGATAGGGTAATGGAAAATACCATCACAACACCGGCAGGAGGCGAGTATCAACTCATCTTACCGGACGGGACCAAAGCTTGGCTGAATGCCGCATCGTCTATCCGCTATCCGGTGGATTTTGGGAACAATGCCCGAAAAGTCAGTGTTGTCGGCGAAGTATATTTGGAAGTTGCACAGCGGAAAAATCAACCTTTTTATGTAAAAGCGGGAAGCACGCAAATAGAGGTGCTGGGAACGAAATTCAACATCAGCGCCTACCGGGAAGATCAAGCCGGATGTACCACTTTGCTGGAAGGACGTGTCAAAGTATTGGCACATGGGCAAGAGCAGCTATTGAAACCGGGGCAGCAGGCAGTGGTAACCCAAAAAGAGGGGCCTATACAAGTGAACGAGGTAGATGCGGAAGAGGTACTGGCATGGAAAAATGGCTATTTCTCCTTTAGCAATGAGCCGCTGGAGTTGGTGATGAAAAAGATAAGTAGGTGGTATAATGTTGACGTGGAATACGCCATGGATCCGTCCAATAAACGATTGGAAGGTACGATATCACGGATGGAAGATATTCAGCAGTTACTGAGAGCATTGGAATTAACGAAAGCAGCACACTTTAAAATTAAAGAAGGGAGGATTATTGTTATGGATTGATATTGCCTTACAGAAATAAATAGGTTGTAAAAAGAACCAGAAGTGTACCACCACTCCTGGTTCCATGGGCAATCGCCCTTAGCTTATCAATGATTAGGATCTTATTAATAAACTAAATTCAAATGTATAAAAAATACACGGCAATTTTTTGCCCTGAAGTGAGGCGCAAACTACTCAGCTATTTACGGATCATGAAAATGATTTTTGTTTTGTTGTTAATTACCTTGCATGTGCACGCCAGCTTGCTTGGCCAAACGGTTAATTTAACAAGGAGGAAGGCCAGCCTAAGGGAAGTCTTGAAAGAAATCAGAAAACAAAGTGGTGTCAACATCCTGATGGACGCTACCGTGATAGACCTAACAAAACCCATAACCGTACAGTTGAACAACGTTTCTGTAGAGGAAGCGTTGAAACAGGTGCTTCGTCCGCAAGGGCTGACCTATCAACGCATGGATAAAAATATCATTGTTTCTATAGAAGATGAAATGCAGGGAAACGTGAAAGAACCCACTCCGATCGTGAAAACAGGACTCCGACAAAGGGGACAGGTAGTAGGTACCGTTCGGGATAATAAGGGAGGCCCTATTCCCGGAGTTTCCGTATTGCTAAAAGGTACAAACTTGGGCGTGCAAACGGATGCGAATGGAAATTACCGCATTCCAGTGGAGAAGGAGGAGGTGTTGATCTTCAGTTTGATGGGTTACGCTACGATAGAAGTGCCAACAAAAGGTAGAACGAAGGTAGATGTGGTGCTCCAGGAAGAAAGTCAGCAAATGGAAGAAGTGGTAGTTACGGGCTATAGTACGATTCAGAAGCGGCATGTGGCTTCGTCCGTTGTGGAAATGAATATGGATCGGGCAACAAACCGACCCATTTTTAAAATGCAGGAAGCTTTTAGTGGGACCTTGCCGGGAGTAACCCTGATGCAAGGAAGTAATATGCCGGGGAAGGTGCCGGGCACCATAGCAATTCGCGGTGTCAGCACGTTACAAGGTGCAGAGCCTTTAGTCATTGTGGATGGGATGGAGCAGAGTCTGACGGACCTGGACCCGAATCAGATTAAGAGCATCAATGTGTTAAAGGATGCTGCTTCTGCTTCTTTATACGGTTCGCGTGGTGCCAACGGAGTCATCATTATTGAAACCAAAAGGGGATCTACAGGGCAGTTTAAAGTGGACTTGCATGCCTGGTCGGCTTTTAACGAGCCGATCAAATTGCCCGATTGGGTAGGCTCGGCGGACTATATGCGCCTGAATAATGAAGCGCGGAAGATGCAGGGGCAGTCGGAAAATTTCTCCCCGGAACAAATCGCGCAGGCCGATCAGGGACAGTATCCGGAAACAAACTGGCTGGATGCCGTGATGCAGAAGCGCGCCAAATCACAGAATTTTACATCGAGTATTTCCGGTGGCGGTGGGGTGGGAACGTTCAACCTGATGCTGGGTTATATTAATGAAGGAGGATTGAATGCCTACGAAGGAACCGAAAAATTTAGCGCCCGTTTCAATACGAATATCAATGTGGCCGATAAGTTTGTACTCTTAGCCGATTTTTATGCGCATCGTTTGCAGGTGGATCGTTTACAGTTGGGAGATATCAACAGCGACCCGAGTGATGATTGGCTCTATCAAGATGCCTGGAAAATGAATCCGACCCAACCGATCTTTTACGATTCGGATCGGCCGGAGCATTATATCTTACATAATAACCTGAATCCGGTTGCTTCTATTGCTCATGGGGGCAGACGGAATAATATGTACGATGTGAGTACCATTAATTTACGGCCTAAATATTTTATAAAAAGTAATCTTTTCTTGGAAGGGAATGTATCATACACCATTGATAAGTCGGCCAGTAAAATTAAACGGTCTACCTTTATGTTCTACGATGCTGATGGCAAACCGGCTGCAACCTGGGCGAACAATGTGGGAGCCAAGCAAGGGGTAAGCGTAAGCCAATTAACGGCCCGGGCCAATGTCAATTATGAGCAGGACCTGCGAGGGAAGAAAGATAAATTATACTTGATTGCCGGCTCCGAAATTATGAATTACAATTATACCGATTACCGTGAAGTGAGTAAGGCTTCTTTCTTCGCAAAGGTGAATTATGCCTTTGATAATCGTTACCTGCTGGAAGTAACCGGGCGATCGGATGGAAGTAGCAAGTTTGCCCCCGGTCATCGTTGGGGTTTCTTCCCTTCGGCTGCAGTGGCTTGGAATGTAGATAATGAAAACTTCTTCGAAAGCATTCGTAGCTCGGGTGCTGTTACAGCCATGAAGCTTCGCATCTCCTATGGTTTGGTCGGTAATGAAAATGTGGATCCTTATCTCTGGCAGGAGAACGTGAATGATTGGGGATGGACAGAGCGCGTACCGAATCCTGAATTTTCCTGGGAAAAGCAGAAACAATGGAATGTGGGTTTGGATGTAAAGGCTTTGAATGATCGGCTGACTTTTACCGGAGAGGTCTATAAAAAGCATTCTTACGATTTGATCTACAGTAGATTCCCGGTGCCACCACTTACGGGTTCGAATGGGCTGGAATCGGCCGTGAACATTGGCGAGGTGGATAATAAAGGTTGGGAATTAAGTGCCCAATGGTCGGATAGGTTAGGTGAATTGCACTATGCAGTAGGAGGTATGTTGTTCGACAATCGTAATAAGGTGTTGAAAGCAGGTTATGGTGCGAATGACACCCTGATCTTTAAGGATAATGAAAATAAAATCTGGTATCCGGGTATTGCTTTGGATAATTATTATGGTTATCAAAGTAATGGTTATTTCCAAACGCAGGAGGAGGTTGACCGGACCAGTGCAAAACTACCTAATACCTTACCGGGAGATATCCGTTATGTCGACCAGAATGGCGATGGGGTAATCAATGATCAGGATCGGGTGAACCTGGGTGATCCTTTCCCGCATATGAACTATGCGATCAATATCGACCTGCAGTATAAGCGGTGGGATTTTTCGGTGATGGGACAAGGAGTCGGTAAGCGTACGGGTTGGATCAATGGTTTGGAAGGTTATCCGGTATTGGTGGATGGGGGTGACAACAGTTTGGGTGCTCCGCGGCAGGAATATATGGAAAATCGATGGACACCGGAGACGCCGAATAGCCGTTTCCCACGGGTGTGGACAGGTGCCAGCTCGAATGCGGTACTGAGTGATGTTTGGTTGAGCAATGCGGCATTCTTTCGAATTAAGATGATCCAGATAGGGTATACCATCCCAAAAATCGGTAATAGTATTAAATCCATACGGGTATATCTGAATGCGCAAGATGCTTTTACCTTCACCAAATGGGAGGGCTTGGAACCGGAGCGTGATGGGGGGAACGGTACCTATCCGCGGATGGCGATTTTTAGCGTGGGGCTTCGGGCGACGATTTTATAAAAATAAAGACTTTGGTTATGAAGAAACGATTTATATGGATGGTCTTATTGACCTATACTTTGCTAGGCTGTGAGAAGTTTTTGGATAAAACAGATCCTACGGCTACTACCTTTGAAGAATTTTTTGTGGATGAAGAGGACCTTCGCCGAGTTGTTTACAGCTCTTACCTGGATGTCACGACGACGCCGGACGATCGACGGCTCTTATTCTACATGCAAGATGCAAAATCGGATAATGCTTATTCACGCAATGAAGACGATCACCATCAGCGTGTTGCAAATGGAACCATGAACAGCAATACCCGTGCTTTTGAATATTATTGGACCATTTACATGAAGCAAATTGGGCGGATCAACATGTATTTAAAAAATATAAATGTGCCTTATGTGGAGGATGAAGCGGTAAGGGAGCGCTATAAAGCCATTCTGGAAGGGAATCGGGTCTGGTTGTATTTTAGGCTCACCACGCGCTGGGGTGATATTCCTTTTTTACTGGAACCGGCAAGTATTGAGGAGGCGAAGGTACCTCCTACACCACAGGCAGAAGTATTGGATAATTTGTTTAACATGGCTGCAGACATTGCCAACCGATTACCTGCGGATGAATATACAACCAACCGTTACATGTTCAATAAGTATTCATTTAAGGCTTTGACCATGCGTTATGCATTGCAGCATGGACGCTATCAGCTGGCTGCCGATCTGGCGAAAGAGATTATGGATAGCGGGAAATATCAGCTGTATCCTCACTATGGTGATCTGTTTCAATATAAGGCTGATCAAAGCAATAATGAATTTATTATCCGAATGGACCGGGAATCGATGGATAATAAGGCAACAAACTCGTTCCGGGATTTGGGACCACACTTTCGAACAGGCGACGGACAATCATATTCTGTCCCTTTGAAATCGCTCGTAGATACCTATTGGACTTTGCAGGGGCGTCCGATTGACCATTGTCCTTTGCATACGAAGGAGGAATATGAACTGAATCCGGGATTAAACCGTGATCCGCGTTATAAAGTCAGTATTATGGGCCCCGGGGATACTTTTTACGGTGAGGAAATCGACGTCTATACCCCTGGAAATCCAATGTATTATGAAAATCAACGGGCAAGTAAATCGGGTTATTGGTTCCGTAAATTTGTGTCGGAAGACGATGCTTTCCGGAACGGGAATATGGTTTTTCCACTGTTGCGTTACGCAGAGGTATTGCTGACTTATGCGGAAGCCAAAATTCAGCTAGGAGCTATAGACGAATTGGCGAAAAGCTGTATTAATCAGGTCAGAACGCGGGCAGAATTGGATATGTCTGTAGCGGATGTTACACTTCCCGCTTATAGCGCTTATACCCAAGAACAGTGGATGGAATTAATACAGAACGAACGACGCATTGAGTTTGCCGGTGAAGGCTTGCGCTATGATGATATTATACGTTGGCGCCTTGCTGAAAAAGTATTGAATGAACCTGCTTTAGGCCATACACGGATGGTCAATGGGAATAAGGTTTCGCTAAAGATTGAAAATCGTACTTTTGCACCTCATAATTACCTTTGGCCTTTTCACCAAACGGTACTGCGGGTAGAGCCTGATCTGAAACAGAACCCGGGATATTGAGAGGTGAGATTATACCCGCATCTAACTAGTCAGCAAGTAAGTTGGATGCGGGTAATCTGGTTGCTTTTCCATGAATCAGGATAGAACAGGTTGCGTTTGTTGTCATTTTATATTTACTTTGATCTAGCCGATTTTATATTTTTAGCCTAGATAGTTCAGCATGCATATTTCCAATGATAAAACCACCTTGTTTCAGAAGCAATCGATTTTTATACTTTACTTAATTTTTAGCTGTTTATCACTGGCTGCATCCCCTGCGGATCGGAATGACTCCTGCAAATTCAGCGCACTTTATGTTGATTTAATTGCATACAGTGCTGATCAATGGCAGGGGGGGTATTTATTATCTTCTAACAGAACACCCTTTGAAAACCATAGCCAATACCCTGCTATCCTAACGAGACAACCTGCATTTAGTTGGTCTTTAACGACCAGCTCCAAAGCCTATCGGCAAAAGGCGTATCAGATTCTGGTAGCAGATAACCGGGACGCGTTAATACAATTACAGGGGAATATATGGGATTCGGGAAAAGTGCCCGGTCAGCATTCGGCAGGTATTCCTTTTGAGGGAAAGTCTTTACGTCCAAAGCAGCCCTATTATTGGAAAGTAAATGTGTGGAACGAACGGGGGGAGAAAACGGCTAGTGATGTGTCCGTTTTTTATACAGGCGACTTACAAGATGGATATGGAACCGCTCGCTACCCATTGCAAAGAACCGATCAGCATCCGCAACATTTGCGAAAGCAAACAGATGGGCTTTATTCGGCTGATTTTGGTAGAGCCGCTTTTTCACAGCTACGCTTATCTTTATCGAGTGCAGTAGACGGTGATACGATAATCATCCATCTGGGTGAGGCATTGGATGAAAAGGGGCGGATTAATAAGAAACCGGGAGGGACGATCCGGTATCAGGCCTATCATCTTGGTTTAAAAAAAGGAACACACAGCTATCAGCTACAAATTAGATCGGACAAACGGAATACAGGTCCGCAAGCAGTCCTTATGCCGACTTATATTGGTGAAGTACTGCCGTTTCGGTACGTTGAGCTAGAAGGATATACCGAAAATCTTCAAAAAGAGCAGATCTTGCGCAGCATGGTTCACTATCCTTTTGATGATGAAGCAGCCTATTTTAGTTCGTCTAATGATACCTTAAATCAAATCTGGGCGCTCTGTAAATACAGCGTAAAAGCAACGACCTTTGCCGGACTTTATGTAGATGGTGATCGGGAGCGTATTCCTTATGAAGCAGATGCCTATATCAATCAATTGTGCCATTATGCAGTTGATAACGAATATACATTGGCAAGATATTCACATGAATATCTGATTAAGCATGCCACATGGCCAACAGAGTGGATCTTGCAGTCGGTTCTGATGGCCTATAATGACTATCTGTATACGGGCGATCTCCGTTCTGTTTCCCATTATTATGACGACTTGAAAGCGAAAACACTCACCTTACTGGAAGAACCCAATGGTTTGATCAGTACGCGCACAGGAAAGCAGGGCCCTGCGCTGATGCAAGCAATCCATTTTAACGGTGATTCCATTCGGGATATTGTGGATTGGCCACATGGCGGTATACTGGGCTTAGGAAGCCAAGACCCCGGAGAAAGTGATGGTTTTGTGTTTACGGACTTTAACACGGTTGTAAATGCCTATTACTACAAGGCTTTGGCGGATATGGGTAAACTGGCGTATGCACTGGGGAAAGCAGATGAGGGCCATTTCTATGCGGAAAAAGCGAACAAAGTTTATCGTGCCTTTCAAAAGTACTTTTTTCGAAAGGATCGCGGAAATTATCAGGACGGAATAGGTACCGATCATGCTTCTCTTCATAG
Organism: Olivibacter sp. CPCC 100613; assembly: GCF_036959255.1. NCBI lineage: Bacteria > Pseudomonadati > Bacteroidota > Sphingobacteriia > Sphingobacteriales > Sphingobacteriaceae > Olivibacter > Olivibacter sp. CPCC 100613. The sequence goes on along the minus strand of NZ_JAWMTI010000005.1, from coordinate 454,466 downwards.
CAATATGTTTGCCTTAGCTTTTAATTTGGTGCCTGAAAAGTATAAGGCCAAAGTCATGGAATACGTAAGGTCTCGTGGGCTGGCGTGTAGCGTTTATGGTAGCCAATTTTTGATGGATGCCATTTACCGGAGCGAGGATGCTGATTATGGTTTATCTTTATTGACGTCTACTGCCGAACGGAGCTGGTATAATATGATTCGTGAAGGCAGTACGATGACGATGGAGGCCTGGGGAAATAAGTTTAAACCGAATCAGGACTGGAACCATGTTTGGGGCGCTGTTCCGGCAAATATTATTCCACGGAAGTTAATGGGGATCGAACCGACACAGCCTGCTTGGGAGACCTTCGATATCAAACCCCAGCTTGGCGATCTTGCTTTCGCAGCGATTAAAGTTCCGACAATCAAAGGTCCGGTGAGCATGGAGGTCAAACAGCTTGAAGGACGCTTCGATATGCTGGTGGATGTTCCGGCGAATACGCGGGCCGATATTTATATTCCTGTAAAAACAAAAAGAAAGAAGGTCTCTTTATGGGTGGATGGTCGATCTCAACGTTTGCCTGTTCATAATGGATGGGGCAAGCTTGTAGGTGTTCCATCGGGGAAGTATCATATTTGGTTGAGTGACGAATTTTAATGTCTTTTTATGTTCTTTATGCTTGACCATAAAGAACCAAACAGTCAAGGCTTCATGTACTTTCGCTAAAGATTTAGGCCTCAAACGCAATCCTGTGGAGCCGCTTCCGCACTCTTGGCTGCCCTTCGCTTCTTTACATGATTTTTACCCAGGGCTATCCTAAATCTTTTTGACGCTCAATTTCATGAGGCCGTTGTTCCCTACGTACGAGAGCCCCGTGTGATTTCATCACGCACATCCGGTAACCGGCAACCCCTGCTTACCAGTAGGCACAACCAATAACAGATAACTATTAACCAATAACTAAATTTGACCAATTCACTTCTCCATTCCATCCATCATTAATGCTTCTATCGTTTTGGCGATTTCATCGTATGGATATTTATGTGCCAGGAAATAATGTTGAGCTTTTCCATCGGGATTCCAATGATTATTCCCTTTTTTATCAACAACAAATTGTCCCGGTCCTTTCACCTGAAAGTAATCTTCTGGATTTCGGATGGCGCATAATACAGCTGTTTGATCCCAAGATGGACGATTTTTTTCTCCTTCTTTTGTATAGGTTTGCAAGTTATAAGCATAGGCCCAGGCGACGGGATTATGGTTGGCCTCCTTCTCGGCTACGCGGCCACCGGTAAAAAGCTCTTTGCCAATTTCAAAGCCACTGAACAGAATGGGGCTTGGCCAATGCTGAAAAACGGCATAGGACGCAGCGGGGTCTTTGTTTACATTAAATTCGAATCCGGAAGGAAAACCACCAGCCATGGCTACCAACTTCTTTACCTTTTGCTTCACTAATTCGGTGCCATTAAGCGAAGAATATTGATCGGATTTTGATTGTAATAGCGCCTTCAGGTTCGACAGAAAGCCAACGGTTATAATCGTTATACTATGATCTGCCTGCGAGGCTAATACTTTTCGATAAACTGTAACCGCTGACGGATATTGCTTCCCTTGCAAGGAGGGGTCGAATCGGTTGATCAGCGAATCATTCCAATGATTGCCTGCCTCCATATCGGGCGCATCAGCCGCGGCAATTCCGACAGGGATATCGGGTTTCTTAAAATAGCGATTAAATAAATCGATGGTCGGTGCGATGGAGACGTGACGATCACTGGCCACGGTGGCCAGTATTTCGCATTCGCCTTTAGCAGCCAAGTTGTGCAAAATAGCAATCGCGCCCACATCATCGTAATCCGGTCCCATATCGGTGTCGAAAATCAATTTCGGGATTGCAGTCGTTTTTTCCTGCGCATTTACCTGCATATTGCCAAGTAGTGCCCACATGGTGAGCATATAAATTAACTTCTTCATGGTTGGTTTTCTTTGTTTTAAAAATAAAAAAATCCGTTAAGTAGTTAAATAGTTGAATAGTTGAGGCGTTAAGTAGGTTTTTTTCTATGAGCGTTTCTTCTCAGAACCCACAACCGGCAACTCATAACTAGTAACCAACAACTAATTCCCGGTAGCGACAAGAGCCCAGCCATTTGCGACGGCCCTTGGCGTTCCATCGGAGGGGCGGTTTCTGATCTCATACGACGAGCTTGATGGGTTGTTGATAAGGAAGGTAGAGGACCCTCCTCCATCCAGATTGATCGATTCCTTTGCACCCAAAGCGTGCATTAGCTGGCCCAGCTCAGTGAAGTTAATGCCATAGGAGTAATCGTACTTCCGCCCATCCACCACGACAAAGTATAATTTATGGTCGTCTGTAAATCCTACAGCGGTGCGGGGTTCAACCGAATCGTCGGTATGACTGACCGGCTCACCCGCTTTTACCAAAGTCTGATGACCGCCAAGAGCATGGAGGATGTCTGCCTGATGTGCCTCATAATAAGCACCATCACCCATCAGAAGCTGACCTGATTTGCTGATACCGAAAAAAGTCCAGCCTGCGGGAATGGTCGTTCGAACGGCTTGTCCGGATAAATAGACTATACTACGTGGCTCACCGCTGGTGGCATTGAAAAAGTCAGCATTACAAGCAAAAAGGACCCGTTGATTCGGATTGACATAGTTTACCATATCAGGAATGGTCTGGCGTCCATAGGCCGCTGCTCCATTGGGTGTTAAGGGATGGAGCCCAATATCAGTTTTGTTCATATCGGCCTCCAATATAAATATGCGCATGGTATGGCCGTTTACATCTTGATAGTGGATGTCCGTCTCCGTTACACCGGGATGTAACTCAAGCGTGGTATCGGTATATACGCGATGAATCAGGGAGCTATTTTCCTGCAAACGAAGGGTGAGCTCGCTGCGATTGTCATCTAATGTTTTTATGGCTCCGGTGTCCTCTTTGTCGCAACCGGTGAGCAAGATAAATACGAGGATAAACCAAAAGAAAGATTGTTTCATGTTTTTTTGCTATTAAAGGTTAGTAGCCTTCATTTTGTGTAAGATTCGGGTTCACTTCACGCTCATAATCGGGTATCGGAAACTTCGTTCGATAGTCCTCAATTCCAAGCGCTTCTACGGCTTTACCGGTACGCACTAAATCAAACCAACGGAAGCCTTCGGCCAACAATTCTCGTCGTCGTTCTAGGGCTACAGCTTCTTGATAATCGGCCTCGCTTGAAAAATTTATAGCCGGTAGATTTCTTGCGGCCCTTAATTCGTTCAGCCGTGGCAATCCAGCTAGGCCCTTTCCTTCGGCTGCGATCAGATACATTTCACCCAATCGAATAATCGGAATAGGATCTGTTCCGGTTTGGCCACTGGGATATTTATCGATTACATTCAACGAACTCACTGTAGCAATGCTCATATCCCGGCGGTTGTCGCCCTCTTCAAACAGATTCATTACGGCATCAGTCGGTTTATAAACATAAGAACCGCTTACATCATGTGCATAGGTGTAAAAAAGTGTACTCAAAGTAATACTGGATTCTTCCGTCAGGTTCTTGAAGGAAAAAATCTCTTCCGTATTCTCGGTATGCCTGAATATTTTATCGAATCGATCCAGCGCAAAATCGCCTGTATTAATTAATTCTTCTGCTACTTGTGCTGCTTCTGCTAATTTGTTTTGCCCTAAGAATACGCGGGCCAATAAGGCTTTTGCAGCTTGTTGCGATACGTAGTAATAATCACCTTCAAAGGTGGGTGCTTTTGCCAATGCAATCGTTAGGTCTGCTTCGATTTGACCCCAGACGAGAGCGGAAGCATCACGTGATACACGTTCTGTGGTGTTTTCCAAGATTAAAGGAACATCACCCCAACGGGTCACCAAATTATAGTAGATATAGGCGCGAAAGAAGTGAGCAGTTCCTTCCATTCGTGTGCGCTTATCTGATTCGGGTAGTGAAGACAAAATGTTTAATACGTTGTTGACTTGATATAGTGACTGGTATAAACCGCTCCAATTATTGTTGACCAAATTATAATCGGTACGCATAATGTTGCGGATAAAAGCCAGCTCGCTTCCACCTGAGGCGTTGATGAGGTTGCCGCCCACTAAGTCGAACATAATATAAGACTCTCTTCCCTGATTGTTTTGCACAGCATTATACATGCCATTCAATAAAGCATCCAGATCCCGTTCACTTACCGTTTCGGGGGCCACCGAGGTGTGCGGATAGAAATCGAGTTTAGTACAGGAAGATAAGAATAGCAACATCAGACATGCCGTGATGTTGGTGATTGCAGTTGTTTTATGCATGGTTCAATTTTTTCTTCATTAAAATCCAATATTAACACCCACATTGAAGCTTCGTAGCTGCGGTAAGATCAGGTTGTCTTGTCCGATAAATTGTGGGTCGAAATTATCTGTTACTTCGGGATCGAAGCCGCGGTATTTCGTCCAGAGATAAAGATTATCCCCTTGAACATAGACACGCAAACGCTGCATGCCAATTTTGTTGGCTATTCGTGTAGGTAAGGTGTATCCAAGGTTTAAAGCCCGTAAACGTAAATACGAGCCATCTTCTAAGAAGCGAGAAGAGTTTTGGGTATTCCAAGTACTGCCATAAATAGCACGTGGTGTGGTATTACTGCTACCGGGGCCTGTCCAACGTTCGTTTGCCACTTTTTCGGTCATGTTCATAAAGCCGCTTCCTAAACGATCCGTATTGACGCGGTAGCTTGCATAAACCTTGCTGCCATAAGAATAGGTAAAGAAAATGCTGAAGTCAAAATTCTTATAAGAAAAGCTATTGTTCCATCCACCATAGAAATCAGGGTTGGCAGTACCTACAACCTGTCGGTCGGATACATTAATGGCGCCATTGCCATCCAGGTCCTCGTAAATCACATCACCTGCGCGGACACCGTTTTTATAGAGCGATTCGGGTACCTCTTCGTCCGACTGGTAAATGCCCAGTTGTTTGTACATATAAAAACTACCCACTTCTTGTCCAACTTGTAAGGTCATGTTCGCACCGATCAATAAGGCTTCGTCACCAATTAAGGAGGTTAGCTTGTTCTTTATAAAAGAGATATTGAAATCAGATGACCATTGTACGGGCCCCAAAGGTACCTGTGCGTTCAGTAGAAATTCCCAACCCCTATTTTCCATCGAGCCAATGTTGCTGATGATAGAAGTAAATCCAGAGGTAGCAGGTTCTGGTTTGCTATACAATAAATTATCCGTTTTCTTCATAAAATAATCAACCGTCAGATTCAATTTGCCACCGAATAAACCAAGATCTAAACCTGCCCCATACTGCCGCGCGGTTTCCCAGGTCAGATCGCTGTTACCATTGGTACTTACCCCAATACCGCTTTGGTTATTATAGTTGCGGCCGCCGCTCATTTGTGCGTGGTAAGCATAGCTGCTAATCCCATCCTGGTTACCCGTTTCGCCATAACTGCCCCGAATTTTAGCGGTTGTTCCGGCGAGTGACCAAAAGGGTTCACTGGAAATATTCCAACCCGCCGACACAGAAGGGAAATACCCCCAACGTTTATCAGGATGGAATTTAGATGAACCATCAGCCCGTAAAGATAAGCTGAGTAAATATTTGTCATCCCACGAGAGATTCGATCGGCCGAAGATGGACATCAAGGCGCTTTCCGTTAACGTAGTACCTGCTGAAAGGATGGAGGCGGCTACTGAAAGCTGTTGAAAGGAAGGCGAAGGGAAACCGCTTCCCTCGATATTGGAACTTGACAAGTTAATTTTCTGATAAGAATAGCCAAGTAGCCCCTCCACATTAAGCTTATCGAATGTTTTATTGTAATTCAGCGTGTTTTCCCACAAGATATTGGGCGTGAAACGGCGATTATCATATTTTACACCGATTCCTGTACCATAGGGATGATTCTCCGCATAGTAGATATTATCGAGTGTATAGGTGAGGTCAGTACCTAACATCGTTTTAAATTTCAGTCCATCAGTAATGCGCGCTGTACCAAAGAACGAACCCAAAAAACGATAGTTATCCAGGGATACATTTTGTTCGTTGATGATCTGAAAGGGATTATGGTAGATCAGTTCATCCGTTCCGCCGAGGTAATAATCGCTATTGGGCTTAAAGGGACGGTCAAAAGGACGCTGAAGGATGGAACGTCCCATCATGGTGGTACCAAGATTCGATCCTGGTACACGCTTGTTTTTTGAATAGCTATAGCTGGTATTTGCACCGAATTCGAGCCAACTATAAAGTTTATGCGTTAAGTTCAATTTACCGGTGTAGCGGGTGAATTTTTGATCGATAAATGCCCCTTCCTGACTTAGGTAATTACCTGATAAATATACATTGGTTTTTTCCGTACCACCCGTGAAGGATAGGGACACGCTGGTGGTATTTGCGGGACGCGTGATGAGGTCAAACCAATCGGTTCCCGGTTCACCCGGGAAGGGGTTTTCCTTATGTTCCATATAATTGGTTGCACCCGGGGTGTAGTTATATTGCGTGTTAAAATTATCGATGGCTTCATTGATGACCGAAAGGTAAAGATCTGGATCTGCCATTTTCATTTTGTCTGTATTCGGTACAATGGATACTCCTGTGAAAGCATCCACACCGAATTTTGTCTGGTTTGCTTTGCCGGACTTTGTGGTGATGAGGATCACTCCATTGGTAGCACGACTTCCATAAATGGCAGCAGAAGCGGCATCTTTGAGGACTTCGACCGATTCGATATCGCTCGGGTTCAGCAATGCCAATGGGTTCATGTTTTCTCCGAAATTGATAAGGGCCGCATTTTGATTGACAACTGGTACACCGTCAATGACATACAATGGTTCATTCGTAGCACTTAAGGATCCGATACCGCGAATAGATACCCGATTTACTGTACCCGGGCTACCCGAGCCTGCACTTACCTGTACACCTGGCATGCGGCCTTGAATAAGCTGATCAGGGCTTAAGGCGGGTCTTGCATTTTCTTCGGTCGGTTTGAAAGAAGAAACTGCTGCTGTAAGGTCACGCTTCTTCTGCTGACCATAACCAATGACGACGACCTCGTCCAAATCCGACAGATCTATTTTTAATACAATTTCCAGTCGACTTTGTCCAGCGATGGTAAGTTCTTGTTTTTGATATCCGATCAAACTAAAAATTAATACATCACCCTGGCTAACGGTTAGCTGAAACGTTCCTTCGCCATCCGTGGTTGCACCGCGGGATGTACCTTTCACAAGAATACTGGCACCTGCCAGCGGATTGCCAACAGAATCTCTTACCTGTCCATGAATAGTAGCTGGTTGAAAAATGCCGGGATCGTTATTGATCTTGCTTTGATCTCGTTTAAAAAGAATGTTACGATCAACAATTTTGTAGGAGATGGGTAGATTCTTTAGGCATGCTTCCAATACTTTTTCTATCGGTGCTTGCTGTAGGGCAAGGCTAACTTTCCGGTTGGTGAAACTTGGATCGTCATAGAGAAATACATAGGCCGTTTGATTCTCTACCAATTTGAATACCTGATCTAAAGGCATATCCTTGACATTCAATGACACCTTTTGCGCATAGGTCGATGCGCTGACTTGGATAAATATCGAAAGGAGTAAACCGACAATAAATTGAAATCTCATGATGAATTTCAAATGATTAAGTTTGTGAGGGGGCGGCCATCGTAAAGACGTAGCCGTTGCATGAAATACTAATTTCATTAACTTTGTAAGGTTTGAGTTTTAATTTAATGTTTAAAAGTTCTTCGAATCATTGGCTCAAATGTTTGCGTCTTCTGACTGCCATCAGAAGACGCTTTTTATGAAGCCCTTCTGGGTTGCTTATGGTTCCATTGTTTTATTTTTTTGTTAAACATCTGTTCTTTATTTTTATTGAATAATAATCTGTTTGACACCATTGACCGTCTCTATTCGACACGTTAAATTGTAGAAGGATAGGATTTCCAAAACCTTGGACGCATGCGTATTGCGGTAAACTTCGCCGGATAACATGATATTTGGTTTTTTACCCTTAAAAACGACCTCTACATCATACCAGCGGGATAATTGTCGCATCACGACACCAATATCCGCTTGTTTGAAACTGAATTTACCATGCTTCCATGCAATTGCAGCCATGAGGTCTGTTGGCTTTATCGATAGGCGATTATGTCGATCGAGAACCGCTTGCTGGCCAGGTTGAAGGACCACCGACTCCCGTTTCGTCGTTCCCGCAACTCTCACGGCCCCATCTACTAAGGTGGTTTTTACGGCTGATTCATCGGAATAACTATTGATATTGAAAGCTGTACCTAAAACCTCCACCACCTGTCCTTTGGATTCCACCCGAAAGGGTCGATTTGGATTTTTTGTCACTTCGAAATAGGCCTCCCCTTCTAATTTTACCAGCCGTTCTTTTGTCGGACTGTTAAGGGTATAGGTAAGCTTAGATGAAGCGTTCAACCATACTTTTGTACTATCGGGGAGTACTAAATGATATTGGCCGCCCCGCGGTGTTTGTAAGGTATTAAATACGGGATCTTCTGCGCTGTTTCGATCTGTATTCGCTAACTGATAGATCAGTTCGCCATCGGTATTTTTATAAATAGCATGGGCACCTTCTTGCGCAATTTCTCCGTTCGGACTGCTATTGAGCGTTATTTCACTGCCATCAGCCAATTTAAGGACAGCCCTGTTTCCACCTGGCGCGATATCCTGCGGATTTGAAATGATCTCAGCATGCTCCCTGTTTTTCAGGCCTTCTGTTGGGTTAAGTTTGTACGCAGCGATCGCTATCACAAACACTGCGACCACCGCGGCCGCATAGCGATACCACAACTTTGTTCGACGAAGCGGCGGTGGTGCCAGACGGTTTCGAATTTCGGCAAGATCAGCCTCTACTACTTCTTCAGCAGGTTTCTCCATCCGTATATCCAACTCACTGTACCATTGTTCCACGCGCGTGCGCTCTTCGGGGGTACATTCACCCGCGAGGTAACGTTTCAACAATTTTCTGATATCTTCCTGCTCCGCCATGCGTATTCGATATTTTCGCCTTTGTATAGATAGTACCCTGTACGTCTCTTTGGGCGTAAATGAAAATGAAAAAAAAATGAGTTTATTCTTTTAGGTAGATAATATTGGCTACCGAGCGTTGTCCTTCATGATCAAACTGTTTGTTATCACATGGATAATTAACAATGCTATTTTCCGTGGCTCCCTTTATATAGAGTGTGCTACTCCCCCCGCCGTCTAAGTTCATGGCTTGTTTGGCACCGAGCCAGCGTAATGTTTGCGTCAATTCGCTCAAGTTCATACCAGCTGCTAGTTTATTTCGGCCGTCCACTACGAGAAGGATTAGCTTTTTTTTACCGGTGATCGCTATGGCGCTGCGTGGATGACGGTTCTTGTTAAAGGCATTATCTGCGAGCGTGGCGTCTAGCCCCCGTTGGATCAACAGGGGCCCGGAAAGGAGAATGTTGGGTACTTTACTCTGTTCATAGTTGATAGCCGAATCAGCTTGGATTTTAATGGCTTTCTTGCTGATTAGCAACACCGCATTAACACGATCGGTCTTCTTTTTCTTCCTATTCACGACTTGATGATCTACTTTTACATAGTCGGAAGCTCCCCCATTTTTCATATCAAAGAAACCCCCATTGATGGCCACTAAGGCGTCGACTTCTGAAGCGAACTGCGAGGTCTTTTTTAATTCTTTCGGATCGGCAGCAAGCTTCATTTTTTTGCGGTATTTTTTCAAATTGATCTCGACAAAGTTGATTTCCTGTTGACTTTCAAAGAGTTTATCAAAATGGCCTTGTTTCCAGGTGATGCCTTTTTGAATAGGTGTTGCTTTCCATTCCTTGCTGACCACAGCGATGGAATCGGCAGATTGCCCAAATGTTACCAGTTGGCTAAGGAATAGAAAGCCGAGTAGGATAGGTGTTACTTTTTTGTTCATGTCGCGTTGTTTCTAGTTATAGTACTGCGACAGACGCTTTGGGCGTAAAAGAAAAATGAAAATTAGGGAAGAAGGAAATAGACAAGGGAAAGTAAGGTGCCGAATTTGGGCCGTAATACTTTCAAGGCATTGTTGACATGTTTCTTGACCGTTGACTCTGAGAGCCCCAGCTCTTGGGCAATCTCCTTATGGGATAGGTGGGATTCTCTACTCATGCGAAAGACTTCTTGCATTTTCTCAGGCAGCTGTATGATTTCGTTCTCGATCAATTGACTAATTTCTTTTTCTCTGACCAGGTAGTCCGGTGTTGTATTGTCGTGTGCATTACTTACTGCCAATGACTCAAAATAAAGCGATTCAACTTTTTTATGGGCAATCAATTTGATAATTCGATATCGCAAGGTTGCATAGAGGTAAGCAGCTAAGGGGCTTGCCGGGCTTAAAGAGGCTCGATTCTGCCAGAGGGCGGCAAAAACCTCTTGCAACAGATCTTTGATTTCATCTCGATCGTTTAACTTTTTGCAAGCATGCATATAAAGTGGCCGGGAGTAACGCTCATAAATCTCCAGGTAAGCGGCATAGTCTTCACATAGCATGAACTGTAGTAGTTCACGGTCATCATACGATTTATAAGACAGCTTTGCCATGCTAAGACTATAGATAATGGGACCAAAATTATCAAAAGGCTATCAAGTTTATAGTTACGGCAATATTAATAAAAATTAAAGTTTTTTATATTTCTTTTTGTTTGCCACTATTTTTTAGGTTCTTTTTTCATCCGTTTAAATTTGTTTATTCATTATTTACATGTTTTTAAAGGTATTCATGCTGCCTTCGGCGGTTTTAGTGGCGATGAAGCTATCAGATTTATTCATACCCTTGTGTGGTTTGAATAAATCATGATGGTTTCATTGTTCCTTGGTTTTTAAAGGCATGCAAGCGTTCCCTAACGGGAAGGTTTTTAACAAAATTTGGCTTGATCTAAAACTACCTAACCTCTTTAAACTATTCAACGGCTCAACTATTCCACAAATAGCAATTACTGTTTGGAATTAGTCTAAATAATTATATCTTTGCCATCGTATCTTAAAAAAGGAACCGTGCAGCGGGAACTGCACGGCCCTATCCCAATGTATGGGAAGATGCTCTAATGTGATATAAAGCGATGCAATTTAAACAAATTTTGCTATTGGTCGTATTTTCGGCCTATAGTTTGATCACCTACGCCCAAAAGTTTGGATCTGTGCGTGGCTATGTGCACAGTGAATCCGGTGAACCTATTCCTTCTCTCAGTCTAAAACTGCAAGGCACGTCGATAGGAACCATGTCCAATGCTTCCGGTTTCTTTACCATTAAAAAGCTGTCTCCTGGAAACTACATCCTTCATATCAGTGGTTTGGGTTTTCCTGCACAAGACAAGGAGATTAGGGTAGAAGCTGGAAAAGAAAATGAGTACAACATCATTATGCGTGAAGAAAGTATCGCCATGGAATCAGCGACGGTAACCGGAAGAACAGTGGTACAGGAGCGTAACAGACAGGCCTACAATGTCACCGCCGTAGATGCCAAACAATTATATAATACGACACTTGATTTGGCAGGCGCACTGGATCGGGTATCCGGTATCCGTGTACGAGAGTCGGGGGGAGTTGGTTCCAATTTTAACCTTTCACTGAATGGTTTTTCTGGCAACCACGTACGCTATTTTATTGACGGTATTCCAATGGAAAACTTTGGATCGTCCTTTCAGATCAATAATATCCCCATTAACATTGCTGAACGGATTGAAGTATATAAAGGCGTGGTACCCATTTGGTTGGGGTCTGACGCTTTAGGAGGGGCGATCAATATTATTACCGGTAAACGTCAACGCAATTATATCGACGCCTCTTATTCCTATGGTTCATTTAATACACATCGCAGTGTTATCAATGCCGCTATAACCAGCAAAAGAGGCCTGACTTTTCAATTAAGCGCGTTCCAGAACTATTCAGATAATGATTATAAAGTGAAGGTAGATGTGGCGGATATCAATACCGGAGCTTATAGTCCCAATACCTGGGTTCGTCGTTTTCACGACAAGTACCACAACGAAACGTTAATGACCAATATAGGTGTCGTTGATAAACCCTATGCCGATCAATTATTGCTGGGCATTACGCTCGGGCAAAATTACAAAGAGATTCAAACCGGTGCGCGAATGGTTTCTGTCTTCGGTGCCTGGCACCGTCGAGGTAATATTGTGATGCCGAGCTTAAAGTATAAAAAAACCGATCTGATCAAAGGGCTTGACGTAACCTTGAATGCCAACTATAACCTGGGGACCGAACGAAATATCGATACGGTAAACGCGCGTTACGATTGGTACGGTAATAGAAAGGCCAATGGCTCAAGTGGTGAACGATCGCGTAGCTTGTACAAATACAAGAACAATAACGGTATTGCCAACACGATGTTTAATTACCGTATAGGAGAAAAACAAGCCATCGCCTTGAGTAATGTGTTTACGACCTTTAATCGTGAGGGAACGGATCCGTTAAATCCGGAAGTTTCAGAAAATGAAGAAAAGAAAAAATCGCAGAAAAATGTACTCGGATTGGCCTACAGCTTCGATGAAAAGGACAAATGGAGTATCTCAATCTTCAGTAAATACCTTACGCAGACAAACCATAGCGGATCTCGCAGAACAACAACCAATAAACTGGGTTATGGCATAGCAGGTGCCTATTTTTTGCAACCGGATTTACAGCTGAAGGCTTCTTATGAACTCACCAACCGCTTGCCGGAAGCCCAGGAAATCTTTGGAGACGTAGAAAACCAAGAAGGAAATCCTAATCTAATGCCTGAAAAAAGTAACAACGTTAACCTGGGTATCAGTTACAGTTTTGCTGTTAATGCAAACAGCAAATTCATGGTGAATGCCAATGCAATTTATCGACACGCAGATAATTTTATTTATAACCGTTTAAATAATAACCAATCACGGTTAATTGCGGATAACCGGGAAGGTGTACGAACCATTGGTGGTGATGGAGAAATTCGTTATTCCTATAAAGATTGGTTGTCTGCCGGTGCCACGATTACCTATCAGTACCTTCAGAATTTGCAGGAATATGAACCTGGTTTCACCGGTGTGAGCCCGGTTTATAAAGATCAAATGCCCAATATTCCGTATTTATTTGGTAATAGCGATGTATCGGTCTCGCTACGTAACGTCGGAGGCATGGGCAATCGCTTAAACATCGGCTATAATTTGCTGTATGTACACGCTTTTTACTTGTATTGGCCAAGTCGGGGTGGTGATAAATTGGACATCCCAAAGCAATTAAGTCATGATGTTAATATTGTGTACAGCGTCCGGAACGGGCGGTACAATATTGGTGTAGAAGGCCGGAACATCGGCAATGCACTGCTTTATGACAACTTTAGTCTGCAAAAACCCGGAAGGGCCTTTTATCTCAACTTACGCTATTTCTTTAATAAATAAAATGATAAAATATATGAAATCACTACAAACTATGATGACAGCTTTTGTGGCAGCGGCCATTTTAGCTTCTTGCTCAAAGAGCGATAACGATAATACACCTACACCGGACAATCCGGGAAATTACATTTTGACCGTCACACCCGCAGCTTCCCAATCGGTGGCTGATTATCTATTAACGGCTGGTAGCTTAGAGTCAGGTAAAATTTCTACAGCAGGTAACGGTATAGAACAAGATGGTACCTACCGATATTATGTAACTCATAATAATAAATTTTTCAGTATGCTCTATGGTCAGGGTAATCCCGGAGCCGTTACGGCCTATGATATCCAAGGTGGCAAGCTGAATAAGCTTACCAATTTCCAGACAGAAACTGTACAGGCTTTTGAACCGGTAAATGATGACCTTCTATTATTTAAAATTTCCAGAAATCAGACTTCACCGCTTTCGAGCTGGTATAAGGTAAATACGAACAGCTTGCTCATCACTGCTGAAGGTACGACCAACACCTTGCAATTAACCGGTAATGGCGAATTGGCCCACTTTAGCTGGCTGAAACAGGTAGGAGACAAAGTTTATGCGCCTTATTTTACCATCAAAGACAGAACATTTGCCACTGCTTATCCGGACAGCGCTTGGATTGCTGTATTTAACTATGCTGATATGAGCGTAGAGAAAATCATTAAAAGCGATCGCAGCAGTTTTATTGGCCGGTATTTCAGGGATGGATTGGCTTTGACAGAAACGGGTGATCTTTACGGTTTTTCATCATCGGTTGCCTCTGATGGTGAAGCGATCAACTCGACCAAACCGTCTGCCATTGTAAAAATAGATACCGAAAGAGAGGAATTCGACCCTTCGTACTTTTTTAATTTTGAGGAAGCAAGCGGTGGTATGAACATTACCGATTGGTTATATCTTGGTAACAATACTTTTATGGTATTGGCTACAACTAAAGAAGAAAAAGGTGCTTACGCGGATGGAAAGCATGTTGGCATTGTCAATGTGACTGACAAAAGCTTCAAAACGGTCAATGGTGTGCCTGAGGCGGCTGCGATTGAAAGTGTAACCTACAATAACTATACGCCAAAGGATGGAAATACAGCTTATTTAGGGCTCAATATGGCAGATGGCACTACTTGGGTTTACAAGATTGATGCCGGGGCAGCAACTGCCACCCGCGGTTTACAAGTTGAAGGAGGTCGCTTAACGGCCATCCAATATTTACCTTAATAATGTTAACACACGATGAACACTGCAAAACAAAACAAGAAGAAGGTAAAGGATTCCTCGTTCAGGAGGATTAATAACTGGTTGCACCTTTGGTTGGGATTGATATCGGGCATTATTGTGTTCATCGTGTGTATCACCGGTTGTTTATGGGTCTTTCAGGAAGAAATTACGGATTTGCTGGAACCTGAATCTCGCGTAGCTTATCAGCAAAAGCCTGTTCTTACACCAGGCGAATTGCTTACTATAGGTCAGGCGGCGTATCCGGGATGGTTACCCTCTTATGCCAATTATCATCAAGGCAAGGCTGTTAACCTCACCTTGCGCAAAGCGGGTCAGACTCGACGGCGTGGCGGGGAGAATATCTTGTTAAAAATTAATCCTTATACGGGCAAAATTATCAGTGAGAAGCGCAATGAGGGACAAGGTAATCGCGACTTTTTCCGCTTCATGCTCGATGGCCACCGTGCCTTATGGCTTCCTTACGAAATCGGTCGACCGATTGTCAATTATGCGACCCTGATCTTTGTGATCCTGTTGATCACGGGCGTGGTGTGGTGGTATCCAAAAAAATGGAACAAGTCGACACGTGATAAGAGCTTTAAGATTAAATGGGGTGCTTCTTTCAAGCGGGTAAACTTGGATCTTCACAATGTGCTGGGTTTCTATTCGTTACTGTTTTTGCTTGCCATTGCCTTAACCGGTATGGTTTATGGTATCGAATGGTATAGCAAAGGTCTTTACTGGGTTACGACTGGCGGACAAAATTTGGAAAATGCCCGTAGAATGCAGTCCGATAGCACGCAAATGGTGCGGGCAGAAGATCCAAAAATCGCCATGGATAGATTATGGAATAAGGTCTTGGCGGAGAATCCGAAGTCTGAAGGTTTCTATTATAATTATCCGGATCGGGCTAACCCTGCTTCCACCATCTATTTGATTGTGTATCCATCGGCCGGGCAATTTTATAACAGCAAAAGCTACTTATTTGATCAATACACCCTAGAGGCAATTTCACGTAAGGATCCTTTTTCGCTGACTTATGAGCAAGCGAATTTCGGGGAGAAATTACGGAAAATGAACTATGAGATTCATGTAGGCTCTATCCTTGGATTACCGGGCAAAGTGCTGGCTTTTTTAGCCTCGCTGATTGGTGCCAGTTTACCCATCACCGGCTTTTTGGTATGGTGGGGAAAACGGAATAAAAAGCCGCGCAAGGTCGTTCGGAAGGAAAATGCTCCGGTTAAGCCACTTAAAGTGCCGGTTGATTTATAAATTCTTTTTCGCCGGTTGGGCTTGCTAACAATATGGCAATCTACAGGGGGCTCAGTTAAAAAAAAGGAAGGATTAATTTGTCGCTTAATGGCAGCGACACCGCCAACTTCTTTCTTTCTCCGCGAAAGAAAAGAAACAAAGAAAGCTCGCCGCTTCAAAATTTACAGGAACGGTAGTGCCTCCCAGTGCTAGCTGTAAATTTTGGAGGCGGCATTTTTGTTAGAACGGAGGGCTTTTACTTTTAACCAGGCGTATTAGCTCTGGCTGACTATGGGCTGTGTGGGAAAAAACGGCCTTGGAGGATACCGACGCAACGAGCAGCAAAGTATTTGCACATATGCTCATAGTGCAGTACCTCAGCGGATTGAGAAAGTGAAGCGGCTCCAATGCGCGTAAATGATGCTTTGCCATCAGGTGCAAGGTAGCTTACAAAGCCTTGATTTATTCACGCTTGTTTATTTTTAAAGGTGTTCATGAACTCATCACTACGTTCTTCGGTTTTCTCAACTTTTATCAAGAACCTTCCCGTAGGGAAAGCTTGAATGCCTTTGAAACTAACTAATGATGAAAAAAGTTGATTAAGAAGAAGGTTCTTTTAATATCAACATCTTCAAACATCTTCATCTGTATGTTAAAAACGAAATCGCTGCACAACGGTGCATTTTTTGAGTTTAATAAAATTATTCGCTAACCTTGTATAAACTGCTAAAGTTATGCTGTAAGCCAAGAAGGTGTCTATAAATTTAAATTTTGAATGTATGTCGCTGAAAGTATTTGTTTTGCTATGCTTTTATACCATTGTTTCATCACAAGCTGTTGCAGCAATGAATAATTCGGGAGAGGAAGGAATTGTTACCGGGGCTGACCAATTGGATACTTACTTGCCGTTATTGAAAGGCAAGCGGGTAGGAATGGTGATCAATCAAACATCTATTATTGGAAATACATTGAGTATTGACAGCCTTCACACTTTAGGCGTAAATATCCGTTTTGTTTTTGGTCCGGAACATGGTTTTCGTGCGAATGCCAGTAATGGAGCGGAAGTAGGGGATGAGATCGATAAAAAAACAGGCATTCCCATTATCTCGCTGTATGGAAAAAATCGAAAACCTAGGGCAGCTCTCATGGATTCAATTGACATCATGATCTTCGATATTCAGGATGTGGGATGTAGATTTTATACCTATATCAATACACTGGCGGATGTGATGGAAAGCTGTGCGGAACATAATAAGACACTCATTATTTTGGATCGGCCGAATCCAAATGCATATGTGGACGGACCCGTATTGGATATGCGTTTTCAATCAGGCATCGGAAAATTTCCCATTCCCATCACTCACGGGATGACGATGGGCGAATTTGGCCGTATGATCAACGGACAAGGGTGGCTTGGAAAGGGTTTGACCTGCGAATTGAAAATCATTCCCCTGAAAAACTACGATCACAGTATGTACTATGAACTTCCCGTAAGCCCTTCCCCGAATCTTAATTCGCAAGCTTCCATTATTCTTTATCCCTCCATTTGCCCTTTTGAAGGCACAATCATCAGTCAGGGTAGAGGTACCTACATGCCATTTGCCGTTCTTGGTGCACCTGCATTGAAAGGAAAATACGATTTTACCTTCAAGCCCGTTAGCATCCCCGGGATGTCAGAACTACCTTTACATCAAGATGAACTATGCTATGGTGTTGATTTAAGAAATTACGATCTCAAAAGCTTGCATGCCTCCGGTAAAATCAATCTTAAATGGATGATGGAGCTTTATAAGGCCTATCCTAATAAGCGACAGTTTTTTGATTCTTCCTACAGCGAAGCCATGGGTAAGATTGCGAACCTTATTGGAAATGATCTGTTTCAGCAACAGGTAGCTGCGGGGAAAACAGAAGAAGAAATACGGGCTTCCTGGGAACCGAAACTTAGTCAATACAAAAAAATGCGTAAGCAATACCTGTTGTATAAATAATCGCGCTTATTGTGATCGCAAGTATATTTTAAATGATGAAATTAGAGAATACTATTTGTACACCAAGTGTTAGTTTGTTTGTGAAGCTAATCAGCTATATGTTTTTCCTTTTATTTTTGAGTTACGGTGCCTGCCGCGCACAAAACCATGCGCTTAACAAGCATTCTTTTAGTGATCCAAGCGCACCTATAGGCGATTCATTACGGACCGTTCCGTCTACCGTGAAGCCGTTATTGGATATATGGATGCGAGACACTTATGTAATGCTAGGGCCGGATAACTATTATTACTTAACCGGTACAACCGCTAGCCCCGGAAGAAACTTCCCGGGAGCGGTGCATTGCTGGGATTATAATGATGGCCTGTATTTGTGGCGATCCCCTGATCTTAAACATTGGGAATCCATGGGACGAATATGGTCTTTCGACGAGGACGCTGCGGCATGGCAAAAAGCCGGGAAACCCGTCAAAAAAGGGTCGAAATCATTAAATGGTGATCCACTGGATTCAATGTATCGAGCTGTATGGGCACCTGAACTGCATTATATTAAAAGTAAGAAGAAATGGTTGCTCATTGCTTGTTTAAATGGTGATCAGGGTTCCTTTGTATTGGAAAGCATTTCAGGAAAGCCAACAGGTCCGTATCAAAACATTAAAGGAAACGAAACACAGGCTATATTCAATAATATTGACTTAAGTGCCTTTGAAGATGACGATGGCCAGGTTTATCTTATCGGGCATAATCATTATATTGCTCGTATGAAGGATGATCTAAGTGAACTTGCGGAGCCCTTTAAACGACTTAGAGAAACGCCTTATCCGGAAGAGCCTTATATAGAAGGGGTTTGGGTTGCCAAACATCGGGGTAAATACCAACTGTTACAAACCGTGTGGTCAGTCTCCCTGATCGACGATCAATATACCTATCTAAGAACGGGTAAGCCGGAAGAGAAATTGTACAGCTATGACGTGGTTGTTGCAGAATCGGATGATATTTACGGCCCCTATGGCTCGCGTTATCCAGCTATTTTAGAAGGAGGGCATAATAATTTATTTCGCGGGAAGGACGGAAGCTGGTGGTCAACTATTTTTTTCAATCCTCGTGGTGTGATGGGGAAAAAATTTGAACAAACCTGTCGTCCTGCAGTTGTACCCGTGATGTGGGAGCATGATCAACTTAGACCGGATCGTAAAGCAGCTGCCGATTTTTATTCAACAAATAAGGTAAAATGATAATAAAATTTTCCGTTGGCTCCTTATGCCGATTTTTCGTAGGCCTGTTGCTCGTTTTGTACTATTGCTATTGGTTCTCCATGAAAAATGCCTTTTAGATGTTTCATCGATAAGGACTCCCACTCGTAGGCCTGTAGATTATTAACTTCCAATTCTTTGGTGATTGGATTCTCCGAAATGATATAATGATCCTTTAATGCAATATATCTAAAAGTTCCTGTACAATCTGTCTGCACATTGGTTTCCAATAGGAAACCTAATGATTCTAACGTTAAACACATAAGGGTTGGTATTGATAATTACCTAATTACAAAAGCCATACCAAGCCATGGGATGCCTTCTTTTTTTAACATTTTTTATGTTTGATAAAAAGAAGGATCTTTTGCATCGAAAGATATAAGCGGTTTTTGTGTGTTAAACAGAAAAAGCGCCGGTGAAAACCGGCGCTTTTAACAACTAAATTGATGGGATTATGTACTTAAAAGTGAACACTTTATAAAGAGTAACGTTTGAATGAATAATTGTTTTTTTTACATTTTTCATCCATCCATTCTTTTTTATCCATTTGAAATCCCGGTAAAGAAAGTACAATGGTCTCTTTAAGGGGGTTCAGCAGTTAATACCCTGGGTTTTGTGTTAAACTATTGTTTCCTGAAATCGCTTGTGTCGGTACAGGGAATCGCTTCAGATGATCCGATTGCGAAGCTTGGTGGTCCCACCAGTTCTCGGTCGTGAACATATTCCACCGAATTAAATCGGTGCGCCTGCGGCCTTCGCCTAAAAACTCAATGCTCCATTCGTCCAAAAAGCGAAACTTATCGAGGTTGTCTGCGCGTAAGGGATTGGGGTCTGTACCGTTTTCGAAATTACGTTTACGTACCGTATTTATCAGCTCGGCAGCGCCGCTTAGATCGCCGTTTCGCCATTTGCATTCTGCCAGCATATAATACACCTCCGTCAATCGGATAACGGGATTATCAGCTCCCCAACGTAATGTATTTTCCGCTAAAGTTGGAATAGGCACTTTTACCAAGCGGATACCGGTGTTTTCTTCTCCTTCTGACATTTTAGAAGGCAGTTGAGATACGGAACTGTACTTTTTACCCGGGCCTAGCTCACTAAAGCGACCTACTTGATCGCGAAGTATGAGCGCTTTGTCTTTATACTCTTGTGTGCCAACGATGGTACCGCCATTGGGTGTTGTCTGTGCACCAATTAAGAACATTCCTTCGTAATTGCCACTTCCTAAATAACGATAAGGTTTCTTACGAAGATCGCCGATATCGAATTTTTCGAAAGGAGAGCCCAGCTTCCATTCATTTTTGTACAAACTGGAATCCGGACGACGGGAGGGACTGAGGTGTGCACCATTGTCAGCCCCCATATCTTGATCAAAGTATTGGCGACTGTTGTAGTGATAAAAATTGCTATAAAACCAATCGTATTGCAATTTATTAAATTCAGAAGGGATTGACCAGATAATTTCGGGTGATGCGTCGTTCTTAAAACCATGAGGTCCGTACCAAGAAGGATCCAGCTGGTATGACCCATATTGACCATCAATAATAGCCTGGGCCAATTGTTGGCATTCGGTATACATGGGTTTGCCAATATATGCTTCTGCATTGAAATAGAGTTGTGCCAGCATAGTGGCTGCTGCACCCTGTTTCAGTTCGCCCGCCTCTTTCTGTCCCGCTTCTTTTTTTGGTAGGGCTGAGATGGCGGTCTTTAATAATTGTTCGACGTGGTTGAATACTTCCTGATCGGTATTGCGGGGTAAGTTTTCACCTTCTAGATTATTGAAGATAGGCATCCCTCCGAAATAATCCAGCCCACGTAGATAAAAATAGGCAATCAGCGTATTGAGCTGGTTCACATGGGCTGTCTGATCTTCGGGTGTTAATGCAAATTTGGTATAATCTAATTTTTCTAAATCACTGCGTGCATCCAAAGCTAAAGCAATCCCCATTAGCGTGCCACGCCAAGTGCCCCAGATCCAGCCTTCATCGGGTGTCCAGGTGTGATAATGAAAGCGTTCATTGGTACCACCATTATACCAATGCGGACCCTTGGTAGTAATAGCAAAATTATCTGCCGTTTGTTCCTGCAATTGCCATCGATCTTCGCCCATGTACCAGCGGGCATGGGTAAATGGCCTGTTGAGCGCAGCGAGAATGTCTTTTTCACTTTTGAAAAAGGTTTCAGGAGTAACCTGGCTGTAGAATTCTTGATCGAGCTTGGTGCAACTGCCTAGCAATAGCAGCAAGGATAATAGGGTATATGTAAGAAGCTTGTTCATAATTGTTATGATTAAAGGTTAAAAACTTGCCTGTAAACCGAACATGAAAGTACGTGTACGTGGATACACATCGAGGTTTTCAAATCCCGGGGTGAGACCGTTGATGTTGACTTCGGGATCAAGTCCGCTATATTTGGTAAAAACAAAGAGATCTCTTCCTGTTGCGTATACACGTATATTTTTGAAAGGTCCGATCCAATTTTTATTGAAGGTATAACCTAAACTAATTGCGTCCACCTTGAGGAAATTCCCGTTTTCAAGCCAATAATCACTTAATTGTTTTTCACCTTTTACATTAGCAAGTTCATCATAAGCAGCTTTTAGCACGTTTCTACCCGTTACATTTGCAATGCCGTAATACATTTTCGTCATATTAAATACATCATAACCCAACCAGCTACGCAGATAAATGCTGGCATCCCAGTTTTTGTAGGATATGGCGTGATTCCATGAAAGTTGCAACTTTGGAATACCATTTCCGATGAATCGTTTATCTTCGAGCTTCTTGTCACTTGCCGGAATAACTTCATTATTTTTATTATATAATAGCCATTGGCCATCATCGGTAAAGCCGGCAAATTGCCAGATATAGAACTGACCAATTGCTTCGCCGGGATAGAGTCGTACCGCGGTACCAGGCGATCCGGGAGCAGGGAAGTCTTTATCGTCCATAAAGGTTTGACTGCCCCAGAGCGTACGTAAATTGCTCTTGTTATGAGAAGCAACAATAGAAGTTGTATAAGTCCAATCGTTTTTGTTGACTACATTGTAGTTTAATTCGAACTCGAAGCCTTGGTTTTCCATGCTACCTACGTTCATTGTGGTTTTATCGTGGATGGCCGGTGGTTGCGAGACACTGATCTCATAAATCAAATTGTCGATAACGCGTTTGTAATAATCAAACCGACCGCTGAGTTTGTTGTTCAGGATGGTGAAGTCCATTCCTACATTGTATTCCTTTTTAATCTCCCAACGGATATTTGGGTTTTGATTATGTTTGACACCGAAGGTGCGATTCCAAGCACCTGCGAAAGGCCACCAAGTATCGGCTGAGTACATACGGGTGGATACTTCCGCACCGAAGCCCTCATTACCCGTTTCGCCATAACCTCCCCGAATTTTGATATCGTCAATGAAAGAAAGATTACGCAAAAAAGGCTCTTCACTAAGTCGCCAACCCGCCGATCCCCCTGGGAAGGTACCCCAACGATTTCCCGGTGCAAATTTGGAAGAACCTTCATGCCGGAGGTTGGCAGTAATGATATAGCGATCTTTGAAGGAATAGTTGACACGGCCAAAGAAAGCGGCTAATTTAACCCAAGGATTTTTCCAAGAGCCTAATCCTGCACGGCCATCCGCCAGCCAGGTACCCGAGCCCATATCATGTTCCGCTAACCCATCAACTGGAAAATTGGAATTTTCCGCTCGGAAGCCTTGTCCATTGAAGTCTTGATAACTGTAACCTGCGACAGCGCTAATCTGATGATTTTCAAAGCGCTTGCTATAGTTGAGTGTCCACTCGATTATGCGGTCTTGCCAGCGCTTGTATTCTTGTTTGGCATAACCGTCCACATTTTGCTCACGCGACACCCGATGTTGAGCAGAACGAAAGAAACTGGGATGTTCCGTATTGCTTTTGATACCAACCATCGCCGTGGTGTAGAGATCTTGGGTAATGTTGACCTTCAAGGTTGCATTCGCCAGTAGATAACGGTATTGGTTTTGCTTTTTACGTAACATGACCTCTGCCAACGGATTCCAGGTATTATAACCTCCTGTTAATACATTATAACCGGAAGGGTCTGATGGATCGTACGGTGAGATCGTAGGATCTAGGCCAATCGCTATGTTATACAAACTATTATTATCATTGCGGTAATCATCTTCGGGAGCACTATTTCCAGGATAGTCGGCATCTACCTGGTTATAGCTCGTGGTGGTGCTTAATTCGGCACGACCGTCAAAAAATTTGAAGTTGGTGTTTACCCGTCCTCCGATTTCGCCTCGTTGTGAGCCAATGGAAATACCTTTTGCGTCGCGTTTGAAAAAGGTAGTATACACGTTCGCGTTCTCTGAACCTCCGCTCACATTTATTACTTGGCGATGACTGAAGGGTTTTTTGTTCGTGATGACATCGTACCAGTCGGTGCGTGCGCCGTTATCTTCGCCCAAGCCGTGTGCTAGATACTCTTCTGCGGAAAGAACATCTGGCCGTTTTCGGACGCTCTCAATAAAATACTCGGAAGTAAAATTAACGGTTGCTTTCCCCACCTGTGGTTTTTTCGTGGTGATGAGAATCACCCCTCCCGAGGCTCGTGTACCATAGATGGCGGCGGCTGATGCATCGCGAAGCACGTTAATGGACTCAATGTCTTCCTTCGCGACGGAGTTGATATCACCTCCGGGAACACCGTCTATAACGACGAGCGGACCTTGTGACGCTTTCACGGAGTTCACGCCTCGTAATTGAATGGATACATTGGCATTTGGATCGGATCCATTATTGGAAGAAATGTTCAGCCCCGGCACCTTCCCTTGGATCGCTAGCAGGGGTGATACGGTGCCTGCTACCAGATCGCGTTGTTTTAGATTGGAGACCGCACTGGTAAGTTCGCGTTTGTCTAATGAGCCATAACCAACCACCACCACTTCTTCCAAATTGTTAGCATCTTCTTGCAATTGGATGTTGATGCTTTGCTGATCGGTGACCGTAATTTCTTTGGTAATGTAACCAAGCGATGAAATGATAAGGGTTATCTGCGATTGTGGTACGGCAAGTTCAAATTGACCCTTCTGATTGGTGGATGTACCTCCTTGCATCCCCTTGATTTTGATGCTGGCGCCAATTAACGGCATCGTTCCATCTGCATTGCTGACTTTCCCACGGACGGTACTTTGTTGGCGCACGCTTTCGTAGTTGATCGTCGTTGCGGGGTAAGTAGCTGCGTAGAGGCTCTTGGAGGACATGGCGCAGCCGAGGATGGGAATGCTGCATAGCGCAATCCATTTACTGTGTTTTGTCATAAATTTAAGATTTGTTTTGTGTTTATAATAATATTTAACTAAAGGGCATGGAATCGTTATCCTCTCTTTTTTTTAACGGTAAATGCTGAAAATTACGGGTGAGATCGGCCATAAATGAGGCAGTTTGTTGATGTTTCATTCTTTCTTTGAAGCTTGGTTAGCTAGCTTAAAATCGTTTTTGCTTCGATTAGTTTCTTTTTGTTTCTAATTTGAAAAAACAATTGTTTCGCAATATTACCAAATTATTTTTTTTTGTTGAAGAGACTGTTCTTTTTAATAGAAATTTAATGTCGGAATGGATGAACTCGAAGCTGTAGTTTGAACTTAGCGCTTCATCATCGGTATCGAGCTAGACCAAGGTACTATGACGTTTTCACCATTAACTGGCATGTTGGTCGCTGTTCCTAAGTAGGTAATCTCATGCATTTTATTTATGTTTGCGTATCACATATTTATTATAAACCCAAATAGGAAAGTCGATGGAATCGCTAAATGGTATTAATGCGCTCACCCTTGTTTTTACCTCCATTCTAATTTTTGCTATTGCCTATCGTTTTTACGGTATTTATTTGGCGAACAGAACCTTAAGGCTGAATAATCAACATGTTACACCTGCGATTGAATTTGCGGATGGTAAAGATTATGTGGCTACGAATAAAAACGTTCTATTTGGACATCACTTTGCAGCGATTGCTGCAGCCGGACCATTGGTAGGGCCGGTTTTGGCAGCCCAATTTGGCTATTTACCAGGGACTCTCTGGATCCTTATCGGTTGCGTATTAGGAGGTGGCGTACATGATATGGTCGTACTTTTTGCATCGGTACGCCATAAAGGACAAAGCTTAGCAACAATTGCTTCCAAGGAAATTGGAAAAATCACGGGAACGGTTGCCGGTTTTGCGATCTTATTCATTCTTATTTTAACACTGGCGGGGCTTTCTTTGGCCTGTATTAATGCGATGCACGAAGCCTCATGGTCGCTCTTTACGGTACTGATTACGATGCCCATTGCGGTCATCATGGGACTAATTATGCGGTATAAATCGAATAGCGTGCTGTTTGCGAGTATTCTAGGTGGTGTATTGTTGATTGCCGGTATTATTGGAGGGCATGGTTTAATGCAATATGAGGCCATTAATAAACTGTTTAGTTGGGATATAGGAACTATTTCCATTGCCATACCGGCTTATGGTTTTATAGCCTCTGTATTACCGGTATGGCTGCTTTTAGTTCCGCGGGATTATCTTTCGACTTATCTTAAAATAGGTACCATTGTGATGCTCGCGATCGGTGTGATTTTTATTCACCCCACTCTACAGATGCCCGCGTTGACCTCTTTTATTCACGGTGGTGGACCTATCATCGGAGGGCCTGTACTTCCCTTTATTTTCATTGTGATCGCATGTGGCGCTATCTCGGGCTTTCATGCTGTGATTGCCACCGGTACAACTCCGAAAATGATTGCTCATGAGCGCGAAATCCTTTTCGTGGGATATGGCGCGATGTTGGTGGAAGGTTTTGTAGCACTTATGGCATTGATTGCTGCCTGTACCTTGATGCCAGGTGATTATTTTGCTATCAATACACCGAAAGAGGGATACGGTGCTTTTCTGGCAGCATATCCTTCGCTCCACGGGGTGGATATTGCGTACTTTTCAGAAAAGATTGGCGTAGATCTGCATGGAAGAACAGGAGGTGCTGTTTCGCTTGCTGTAGGAATGGCGCATATCTTTAATAAAATTCCAGGTATGGATACACTGATGGCTTACTGGTATAATTTTGCAATTATGTTCGAGGCGGTTTTTATCCTGACGGCCATTGATGCAGGTACCCGTGTGGGCCGATTCTTCTTGCAGGAAATGTTGGGTGCCGTGTGGCCCAAGTTCAATGATAAGAACTGGATACCGGGCATCGTTGTTAGCAGCTTGCTTTTTACCTTTGCTTGGGGTTATCTGGTTTATACGGGGAATGTAAGCAGTATTTGGCCTTTATTTGGCATCAGCAACCAGCTCTTGGCAGCTTGTGGTTTGATTGTGTGTACGACGATGTTGATTCGATTAAACCGTGGAAAGCACGCACTCTGCGCCGCGATACCAGGTGTTTTTATGGCTTTTATTACTTTTTGGGCGGGCTATCTGCAAATTGTTGATATTTATCTTCCTGAAAAGGAATACTTATTGGCGGTATTAGCAACACTAGCGATGTTCTTGATGTTAATAGTATTTATCGGCGCTTTTCGAAAATGGTATCAATTATTACAGCTAAATAATCGACAGATTGACTATTATGGAGAGGAAGTGAAGGAATTAGTGGAACGATGAGTTGTTGGGTATTCGTTATTGGTTGTTAGTTATTAGTTGTTCGTTGCCGGTTGCGAGTTATTGGTTTTTCGTAATTCAAAAGCTTACGCATAATTCTTCACTTATCATTCGTCACTACTCAACTCTCTCATAAATTAGCTCATTGGCTAATTAACAAATTGGCTAATTCAACCTTTTAACCAAAAATATCCCTGAAATCCATGAGTTAAAACAAGGGTTTTCAGCGATTTACAAGGCTGTTTAATCTTGTTAATTTAGTGCTGTTTATGAAGGGAGTAGGACTTGCTCGCTCATTGCGCTAAACGCCATAATTAACAATTGATATGAAAACAACCCCATCTTTTCTGAAAATCCTTTTGGCAACCGTATTTCTGGCAATCAATTTTTCTTGTTCAAAAGAAGATGACGAACAATTGGAAGTAAGTGATCCTGCTATCGGAACGTGGAACTTGCGGGCCATTTACGATGGCAAACAAGCCGTTGATGTAACCGAAAGAGCATGCTTTCGCGACTCGCGTTTGACCATTGATCAAAATACCATGAACCTGACCTTGTCCGTTCCAAACGAAAATTCGAACGATTGCCAGACAGAGACTCTCCAGTCCAACTGGATCAATGAAAGCGGTACTTATTATTTAATAGATGGCGACGAGCGGCAGCAAGCCAATATTGTAATGAATGATAATAATGAAACACTACAAATGACAATCGTGGCCAGTGGACAACAAGTAGCATTATTGTTTAGAAAATAACTTCGAACACACATCCTCGTAAATTCGCTCTTATAGTTCTCCATATAATTTACCGCCTTGGAACAGGTTATATCAGGCGAAAATGGAAGACAATAGTATCAGTATATTAAATGAATATCAGTTAATATTTTCATTGAAAATCTTTTTTAGACAGTTCCTTATAAGCTAACTTGCTTGCATTGTTCTACCAAGCTTCATTGAAGTTCTTTTATAAAGACAAAGGAGATGTCTAATCTTGAATATACAAAACGGTTGTCTGTAAGTGACTATTCGAATAAGCATAAGCCTTCTTTTCTTAGCACTTTTATTTTTAGTACAGACCATAAAATGATTGCTAAGCAATTCTTGATAACGGCCATTGTCATGGCTTTTTTTTCGCTGTTTCTGTCGATACTGTTTCGTTTACAGCTTGGGTGGCCTGAAAAGTCATTCCCGATACTGGAAGCCTTTTTAGGTCATTGGGCAGAGGGTGGGCGCATACGTCCCGACTTTTATTTGGCGCTTATCACTATACATGGAACAATTATGGTGTTTTTTGTACTTACGGCGGGCCTAAGTGGTACTTTCAGCAATCTACTTATTCCCCTACAGATTGGCGCGCGTGATATGGCATCCCCCTTTTTAAACATGCTATCTTACTGGTTCTTTTTTACCTCATGCTTGGTGCTACTGAGTTCTTTTTTTGTGCAAACAGGTCCAGCTAGTGCAGGATGGACCGTTTATCCACCATTATCTGCTTTACCAAGGGCTATACCTGGCTCGGGTATAGGGATGACCTTGTGGCTGATCAGCATTTTTCTGTTTGTTGCCTCTTCTTTAATGGGATCAATAAATTATATCAGTACGGTTCTCAATATGCGTACGAAAGGCATGGATATGTGGAGGATGCCACTCCCGATCTGGGGACTTTTATTAACGGCGGTATTGGGCTTATTATCATTTCCGGTACTAGTTGCCGGACTGGTTCTCCTTCTATTTGATCGTAGTTTTGGTACCAGTTTTTATCTATCTGACATTATACTTCAAGGAAACATATTACCTAACCAAGGTGGTAGCACCATTTTATGGGAACACTTGTTTTGGTTCTTGGGTCATCCTGAAGTCTATATTGCCATATTACCTGCCTTCGGTATTGTGTCAGAAGTTATTTCCACACACGCACGTAAACCGATATTCGGATACCATGCAATGGTATATTCCTTAATAGGAATTGTGGTATTATCATTTCTTGTTTGGGGGCACCATATGTTTGTATCGGGTATGAACCCTTTTTTGGGCGGCGTTTTTATGATCACTACATTGATCATTGCCGTCCCCTCGGCCGTTAAGACATTTAACTACTTAGCCACATTGTGGCGTGGTAATCTTCATTTTACTCCAGCGTTGCTATTTGCCATTGGCTTTGTTTCATTTTTGATCTCCGGGGGACTTACGGGTATATTTCTTGGCAATGCCTCGTTAGATATCAGCTTGCATGATACGTATTTTGTGGTTGCACACTTTCATTTGGTGATGGGGTGTGCTGCGATTTTTGGCATGCTGGCAGGCGTATACCATTGGTTCCCCAAGTTCTTTGGAAGACTCATGAATGCAGAATTAGGCTATCTTCACTTTTGGCTCACCTTTATCAGTGCTTATTTGGTCTTTTTCCCCATGCACTTTATGGGGATTGATGGCGTTCCTCGTCGATATTATGTTTTTACTGAATTTACATTTATGGATGAATGGCTTCATGTTAATCGTTTTGTTTCTTGGGCTGCGGTGATAGGGGGACTAGCTCAATGCACCTTTCTTTTTAATTTTTTCTATTCGGTATTTTATGGTAAAAGATCAAATCGGAATCCTTGGAAATCGAATACGTTGGAATGGACCACGCAAGTGGAACATATTCACGGAAATTGGGCAGGAGAGCTTCCTACGGTGTATCGATGGCCTTACGATTACAGCAAGCCCGGGCATGGCGATGATTTTATCCCACAAACAACTCCTTTATCTGAAACAATGAATTCAAATCGGCCTTTCGATTTCGGTGGAGATATAACAAAAGAGAAAATATCAAAGGAACACTTAAAAGAACGGGGCATTTAAATTATGCAGAAATGAGCTGGCGGAATCAATATATCTCATCAAAAAGCAATTTTCCTTATCTTAAACCATTGATATTTCAGAAAGCTTAAGAATTCATAAGATAACCCATGGAAATAAGGCATCTAAGATTAATCAAAGCTATTGTCGAAGAAGGTAGTATTACGCGTGCAATGGGGGTATTGCATCTGTCTCAAAGTGCATTAAGCTACCAGCTAAAAGAGGCTGAACTTCAGGTTGGGACACCGCTCTTTTATCGACGAAATAAGAAGCTTATTCTAACCCCTGTCGGCAGGAAGTTATATGCGACAGCGGATAGCGTATTAAGGGAGTTAGATATAGCGAATGCTGAAGTAAAGAAGATGGTAAATGGAGAGGTAGGGGCTATTAGGATTAGCACGGAATGCTATACAAGTTATCATTGGCTACCAGCGGTATTAAAAAAATTTAAAGGCGAATTTCCAAATGTAGAAATTGAGATTGTCTTTGAAGCAACGCACAAGCCGATAGAAAAATTGATTGACGGGACACTCGATATCGCTATAACAAGTAATCCCGAACAAATAGAAACCATTGAATTTATATCGTTATTTACGGACGAAATGCTGGCTGTCGTATCCAATAAGCATCCCTGGTGCGATCGAACCTTTGTAACAGCAGAAGATTTTCAGGATATCTCTCTCATCATTCATTCACTTCCGTTGGATACTGTTTCCATCTTCCGAACGCAACTTAATCCCAAAGGTATAAGTCCGAAGAAACTAATTGTATTGCCATTAACGGAAGCTTCCATTGAGCTTGTTAAGGCAGATATGGGGGTGATTGTGCTAGCAAATTGGGCGCTTCAACCCTATATAAACGACGATATTAAAGCAATACGAATTAGTGCAGAAGGATTCTTTCGACAACAATATATCGCTAGAATAAGAGCGCGAGAATATCCTGTCTATTTCGACTATTTCATTAAATTTTTGAGAGAAGAAATTAAATTAGAAAACTTAAAATGAAAAACTTTAAGACATTATGTGTCCATCCGATCGATGAAAAAAATAATGATAGAGCTGTTACGGCTCCTATTTTGACATCAACAGCTTATAATTATCTGGAAGATGATCACTTAAGATATCCAGGCTTCTATTCTACTTATAACCAAGAACGACTTGGAAAGATCATTTCGAATTTGGAAGGCGGCAGTTGGGGAATTGTATTTAGTTCCGGTATGGCTGCCATCAGTACGGGCATTCTCTCATTGGTTAGTAGCAAAGAACATATTATTTTTTCGCGGGACCTTTATGGTGGAACCTGGAAATTTGTTGAACAAGAGCTGCCAAAAAGAAATATTGACTTTAGTTATGCCCATAATACGTTGGAGGATTTTGAGGCACAGATACGCCCTGAAACAAAGCTAATCTACCTAGAGACGCCTTCGAATCCATTATTAAGTATAATTCCTTTGCAGGAGATTGCCGCATTAGCCCGTAAGCATGGTATCCTAACGATGGTTGACAATACCTTTGCATCACCTATTAATCAACGCCCTCTTTCGTTGGGAATTGATCTCGTTTTGCATAGTGGTACGAAATATCTGGGGGGCCATAACGACCTTCCGTATGGAGCACTAACTTCGATAAGAAGTGACCTTGAAGAATCGGTTATTTCCATTGCTCGTATGTATGGAGGATCCTTATCGCCCTACGAATGTTATCAGGCAGAACGTAGCCTTAAAACGCTTGCAATCCGAATCCAAAGGCAAAATTCCAATGCGTTTAAAATAGCGGAATACCTAATCCGGAACACCTATGTTGATCAAGTATACTATCCGGGGTTACCATCTCATCCCGGTCACAGGATTGCTATGGCACAGATGACCGGTTTTGGCGGTATGCTATCTTTTGAACTTAGTATGGAGAAACAGCGAATCCATAAATTTCTACAGAGTTTATCTCTCATCCGTCCGGCGCTAAGCTTGGGAGGCGTGGAAAGTTTAATTTGCTCGCCCGCTGAAACATCACACCGTGCAATGTTATCTGAGGAACGATTGAAATTGGGTATAAAAGATAATCTTTTGCGATTATCGGTCGGCATTGAAGATCAGAACGACTTGATTGCCGATTTGAAGTCGGCGATTATGCTGGCTGTGAACCAGTAAGTTTACAGTCTCGCTTGTCTTTTATTAGTTTGACTCTTTTGTTACCCATTTACCTCCTTTCATCACACCCTCAATTTTATGTGTATTTTTGATATCGGTCAATGGATTTGCTCCTAAAACAAGGAGGTCGGCTACTTTGCCTTTTTCGATGGTGCCATATTCACGATCGATACCTAGGATTTTAGCTGCATTTTGGGTGGCAATGGAGATAGCTTCTAGGGGAGAAAGGCCTGCTTTGACAAGTAATTCAAGCTCTCGATGCTCGGCATAGCCCTGTACGCGAGTAGGAGAGGCGCCTGAATCGGTGCCGAGACCGACCAAGATACCCGCCTTTGCGATACGTAATACATTGGCTAGTGCATGCTTAAGTGCAAGAACCTTTCGTTGATATTGTGGATCTTCCTTTACTTGTGTTTGATAATCGGAAGCACAGAGCATTTCGTATACACCAGGTTCCAAAGCTTGTTTAAAGAAAGGGTCATTCATCCACGTTGGATTGGCGGCATAAGCGACGGCAAATTCATCCAATGTGAGCGTTGGAATATAGGCTACGTTATTTACTTTCATTTGTTTTAGCAGGTCATCATCCACCAGTTGATCACGGATGCTATGTCCGAGCACATCCACACGATCGGCAACCAATTGGCGAGCATCAGCTAGGTTATATACGTGGGCCACGACCGGGAGCTGATGTTTGTGCGCCTCGTGAATAATGGCTTGGTAAATGGTACGGTCCATTTTTTTTGCGGTGCCGCCAAAATCGTCCACCCATATTTTGACAGCCTGCGGTTTATACGTTATTAGCTTGTTCATCAACGCAGGTACTTCGGAGGCCTTGGTAGGTCGATAAAGTAAGTCCATAGACGAGCCTGGAGGCGTTGATCCAGGTACATTGAAGCCAATGCCCGCGGAGAAGAGCCGAGCACCTTCCAATTGACCGCTTTTGAGGGAATCGTATAGTTGATTTTCAAATAACAGCGGTCGATCAGTGCCCATAGAAAGTACCTGAAGAATACCGTATTGCTGATACTTTCGCAACTGGCTCAGTATATTTTCACGTGTATAATTTGCGGCATTGGCTGTGGTGCCCTTCAGTGTGCCGATATGTACATGTGTACTGATGAGAGCAGGGATGACTGTTTTTCCACTAAGATTCACTACCTGCGCATCCGTTGTATCCAAGCGCGAATCGATCGCTATCAGCCGACCATTTTCAATGGCTATATCCACTTGTTGGGCTACTCTCCCCGTTCCATCAATGAGGTTTACATTTCGCAGTATCATTTTATCCGTTGATGTATTAGACTTCTGACGAGGGGAGGTGCAGGCAAGGCAGAGCAACAAGAACGCGAATAGAACTAAGTTATGCATGACTATTTATATTGGTGGCATTTAAAGTTAAAGAAATTTAGGAATAGGCACGACATAATTTATTAAATTGGGTAAAGATCTAACCCCATCTGAAAATGCTAAAATTGCTGATATATTAGATTATATTTCATAGTCTTTTTTTTACTCGTATAGGTAGTTTTGTACGATCTTCGATTAGAAAAACAAGTCGCAAGCTAATAAACCAATTATGAGAGAGCAATCTGAATGGGATGATCAATCTTTATGGGCTGGACTGGTTAGTGGACAGCAGCATGCTTTTACTGCCTTTGTGAGGCACTATACAGATGCGCTCTATGTTTATGGGATGCGTTTATGTGCTGATGAAGAGCTTGTGAAAGATTGCGTGCAGGAAGTATTTTTATTTATATGGCGGAGAAGGCAATACCTACAGCAACCGGTTTCATTAAAATTCTATTTAATGAAGGCCGTTCGGAACAAAATTGCGCGCGAACTTCCAAAATGGCAAATGAAAGAGCAACTCCACGAATCTGAGTATCAATTTCCGGACTTCTTTATGGAATTGGATGAACAGAGTGAAATGTCTTCAGTGGTCCGCATGCATTTGAAATGCTATATCGAGCAGCTCTCTCCCCGTCAGCGGGAAATTCTTTATTTACGGTTTTATGAGGGATTCAGGCAACAGAAAATAGCAGAAATGATGAACCTCAACAACCAATCGGTTTACAACCTTTTACGTGGAGCACTCGCTGCGTTGAAGAAAAAAGTGGACTATGAAGCACTGATTGCACAATGGTGTTTCATTTTGGTAACTTTATTCTTCGATTGAAGGGTAAAATCCTTCGCAGCCTAGTTTTTCCAATACAGATTTCCCTCGTGCATAAAAGCCACTATTTTGGACAACCTGGAAACGGCTTCAGCGGAACAGTCTGCTTCTATCAGGACAAGTTCTGCCTCATCTCCTGTTTTTGGCCATTGCCTATTTCCGTTGTCATCCAATGGAAGCCTGTTGTGGGTAGCAAAACGCAAGGATCTTGAAAGTTCAAATTCGGTTACCCAACCATAGAGCTGGGCAATCAGATTTGCTTTCTGAAGCATGTTACCAGACCCAAATGTGCTCCAATAGTCCTG
The DNA here is from genome assembly GCF_036959255.1 of Olivibacter sp. CPCC 100613. Taxonomy (NCBI): domain Bacteria; kingdom Pseudomonadati; phylum Bacteroidota; class Sphingobacteriia; order Sphingobacteriales; family Sphingobacteriaceae; genus Olivibacter; species Olivibacter sp. CPCC 100613. Next base: position 420,236 of record NZ_JAWMTI010000005.1, on the reverse strand, counting down.
TACGTTATCGTTACCCACCAATACGTTTACACCATATTTCAGCAGTGCTGGGATGGGCATTACGGTGCTGCGAAAAGGGATCGAAGAAACAATCCCTACTTCAGCGGCGGCCAATTTTTCAGCAATTTTCGCTAATTTTTGTGACTGAAGATGGGCCAAGGCAAAGGCGTGGCTGACAAAGGTACGCCCTTTCAATTCTGTATTAAGTAGCACTTGCTCTGCCAGGTATTCGATGGTCCGAATCCCTTCTTCTCCGGCGTCATGTAAATGAATGTCTATACCTTTGTTGTTGTCTAAGGCCAGTTCAACCGTAAAATCCACCGCCTTTTCAATGGCATTATCGATACCGAAAGGATCTAATCCGCCAATAAAATCCACGCTATCAAGCTGGGCAACCTCCTTCATCAGTGAGGCCGAATCCGTGTAATAAAGCCCGTGCTGTGGAAAGGCTACCAGTTCGGCCTTAAAGCTATCTTTTTTATTATCAAGCGCCTTTTGCAAGTTCTCCAGTGAACGAAGGCCCGATGTATTATCTACATTAAAATGCGTTCTGGCGAAAGTGGTTCCGTAGTTTTGCAATAAATTGATCAGTAGCTCTGCTCGGTGTGTGGATGTTTTGAGTAGTTTGGGAATAATCTCCTGTTCATAGGCGATCATGTCCTGAACTGTTTTCCGGCTCGGGGACAGTGCTTGCCAAGGTAACCCATATAACGTTTTGTCTAAATGGACATGCATATCTTTGAATGCAGGTAGTATGAGTAAGCCTTTCGCATCTATCGCGTCGGTAAGTTCTTCGTTATTAGGTAATACCTTTGCTATTTTGCCTGCCTCGATCACGATGCAGAATAAATCTGTTTGCGTACCAATAATGCCTGCTTCATCAGCAATAAAAGCAATTTCTAAAAGGGCATTTTTTATGATGTACCTATCTTTTGAAAGAACAGAATAAGTTGTTTCCATGGTGTTTAGCTATTTGTTAAACAGGGTATTTTTTTGAGCGTGTTGAAATCAATGCACTTATAATGATGTCAGTATCTTGACGATTTCTAGATATTCTTTGGTCTGTGCATGCTTCAGTGGCGTTATGCCATGATGATCAGGGATGTCTAGTTGGGCCCCTGCATCTTTCAAGATTTGTACTATTTCTTGGTATTTTGGGCCTCCATCACCCAAAACGATCGCTTCCATTAAAGCAGTCCATCCCAAGCGATTCACATGATTTATCGGAAATCCTTTGGTATTGGCCAATAATCGAACAGTTTCTACATGTCCACGTTCGCAAGCAGGAATCAGTGCCGTTCCCTTGTAACGATTGAAAATGTCAAAGCGCGCTCCGTGATTTAGAAATAATCGGACAAGCTCAGTTTGTCCGCTAGCGCCGGCATACAAGAAAGGACTATCTTGATTATCTGCCTGAAGATTTACATCCGCTCCATGCTTTACAAGCAACTTTGCCATTTCCGTTTGCTTGTTGATTGTAGCCATCAAGAGCAAGGATTGCTTGCTGTGATCTCTTGTATTTACATCCGCCCCGTCTTTCAATGCCTTAGAAAGACCTTCTGTGTCATTTTTTCTTACTAAACTTAAAATATCCTGATCTTTTTTAGTATGTTCCAGCATGGTTGAATGGCAGGACATGACAGCCACTGTCAGCGCAGCCAAAAAAAACATCGCTTTTATCTGTTGATTAATTGTCATTTCGGGTTCTATTGATTTGTTTAAAAGACGATATTGCCTTTATATATAAGTGATTTAATGGCTGAAATCCGTGAAACGGCTTCGGCCGAACAGCTTGCATCAATGAAAATCATATCGGCATCATCACCCCCTTTGGGCCATTGTTGAAGCCCTTTCTCGTCCAAAGGAAGTGGGCCTGCGGTTGCCAATTTTAGCATTCTTGATAGACCGAATTCCGTTGTGTATCCATATAGTTGTGCGGCCAGATTGGCTTTCTGCAACACGCTTCCCGTTCCGAAGGTATTCCAATGATCCACAATGCTGTCGTTGCCTGTCATTACGTTTACATGGTGCTTCAATAGTGTGGGAATGGGCATAACCAGGCCCCCAAAAGGTATGGTAGAAACGATACCGATCCCCGCGGCGCCAAGCTTTTCGGCAATTTCCTCCTGCTTACTTTTGTCTAGTTTTCCGAGAACAAAACAATGGCTTAGGTAAGTTTTTCCTTTAAGCCGTGGGTTTTCGTTTACTTTATCGATCAGGTACTCGACCGTTTTCAAGCCCGATTCACCGGATTCGTGTAGATGTATATCAATGCCTTTATCGTTATCGAGTGCCAATTGTACAGTGAAATCCATCGTTTTTTCGATGGCGCCATCGATGGTATAGGGATCTAACCCACCAATAAAGTCGATAGCTGTTTTCGCAGCCTCTTTCAAGTAGGGTGCCGAATCTGTATAAAACACGCCGTGCTGAGGAAATGCAACGAGCTCTGCACCGAAAACATCTTTCTTATTTTCTAAAGCAAGTTGAAGATTTTTAAGGGAATTGAGTTTAGAGCTTGGTTCAATATTAACATGACTGCGTGCAAAAAAGGTTCCCTTCGATTGCAGTAATTCAATGAGTTTCTCCGCCTTACCGGTTGAATTTTTTAGCATTTCGGGTAATATTTGCTGTTCTAACGCAATCATACTTTTTACACCACCTGTTCTTTTTCTTACTGCCGTCCATTTTTCTCCATAAAAGGTTTTATCCAGATGAATATGCATGTCTTTAAAGGCGGGAAGCATGAGCAAACCAGCGGCATCAATTGCGTTTGCACTTGGCTGATTAGGTCTGATCTTTTTAATTTTTTTGTCTTCTATATCGATGGAAAAAAGCGCGGTTTTTGTTGCTATGACTTCGCCATTTTCATATTCAAAACCAGTTTCTAAACGAACATTCTTCAATGTATAGTTATTAGCTACTGCTCCATTTTTTCCGATAGTCTTGCCGGTAGGTATACTTACCGCACTTGGAATAAAAGATAATCCAGCAAGACCTAATGTTGCGTTTTTAAGGAAATCTTTACGTGATAGCGTTGAACGATTCATTTTATTTCTTTTTCACGTTTAAAAAATAAGCACTGTACCTTTTTACCCACAATGTTTGTGAATAAACTATTGACGTAAAGGTGAGGTACGACACAAAAGTACGATGCTTGTTTTTACGATATGTGAAAGATTTCTGCTATTACTTGTGAGATTTATCTATTTCCCGAAAGGCCGTTGGGGTCATACCGGTTTGACTCTTAAAAAAGTTAGCGAAATAAGCATGATCTGTAAAACCTAATTCGAAAGCGATTTCTTTGATGGAAAGGGTTGTACTCTGAAGCAACCGCTTTGCTTCGATACATACCCGTTGTTGTATGAGATGAGTTGCTGATACTTTTAAACTTTTCTTACATAAAATATTTAAATAATTGGCTGAAATATGTAGCTTCTCTGCATAAAAGGCTACCAATTTCTGTTCCTTGAAAAACGTATCGATCAGCGTATTGAATTTTGCTAGCCTAGGGTTCGATTGATAAACCTTAAATTCGGTAAAAATATTTTCGGCCTCTCTGCTTACGATTGCCGCAATGACAGCCGCTCGTGCACTAATTAGATGGACGAGTGAATGATCGTTTTTTAACTCATTTTTGATGGCATCGAATTCATAGTGTAGCAATTGAAAAGCTTTGGTTGTCAGCTGGATAACCGGGTGGTTTTGATAATTGGTGAACGAGAATCTGAAATAGGGTGCAAACTGCTCGAAAAATGATCGTTCTATCATCAGTTGGTATCCCATCGTTCCATTTTTTATATTCCATTTATGCATCTGTCCTGGAAATAATACATGTATCTGATGATTGGCAATTTGATAATCTACCGAATCTATATTGTGCGTACCTTGTGCCTGATCAAAGAGAATAATGATAAAAAAGTCATGTTTATGTGGTTTCTCGATCAATAGCTCTCCTTGTAGCTCATTAAATATGAGCTCTGCCCGGCCAGCTACCTGTCCTTTTCGAAACCCGTGAATCCCAATAACAGGCATTGAATTATTCTCTTTATGTATAGGCATAAGGTAAATATAGTTAATGGTGTACTATTTTTATTGATATCAGGGAATTTGTTTTTAAAAGGAATATTTTTTCAATAAAAAAACAAAAGCATGAGTAGATTTTGCTTTTCGATGTCTCTTTAACTATAAAGGCATTCGATATAAAGTGATTCATGCAGCAATATAAACACTATAGAACCATCGATTTTTTAAGTGACGATCATTTTGCTGATTGGGTGCGTAATCCGAAACCGGACAATAGTTTGTATTGGCAAGAAATTTTTACGCTTTATCCCATGTTGAAGCCTTTTGCGGATGAGGCAAGACAGATTTTGTTACATATGCGTGTAAAATCAATTGATGCCGTAACTTACGATCTGCAGGAAACGATTTTGGATAAAGCTTTTGAGACGGAGAAAGCAGCTACTAAACCAAAGATGTTTGCACTTAAAAGTTATTCGAAATGGATCATCGCTGCTTTGATCCTCCTTGTTTCGGGGTTTATGCTATGGGAGAAACTAGTACCGCGTTCGGCAAAACTGGAAGTTGTTATGGTAAAAGAAGGAGGTGCTAAGCAAATAAAGAATTCAGCGGACATGGCCCTGATGGTACAGCTCCCCGATCAATCTACCGTTATTTTGCAACCGAAATCTTTTCTGACCTACCAAAGCGATTCTTTTTTGCTCAAAAGGGAGGTGTATTTAGCGGGAGAGGCCTTCTTTGACGTCAGTAAAAATGAACAGATACCCTTTATCGTTAATACGGACCAGCTATGTACAACTGTATTGGGAACTAGCTTTTTCATACAAGCCAAACCCAGTATCATAAATCATCAGGTATTGGTTACCAGTGGGTCTGTTCGCGTCAAAGAGAAGCGCCACGTATCCCAAATGGCTCCTGAGGGTCTGCTATTAAAAGCGGGGGAGGAAACTCAATTGCAAAATAATCGATCGTTAAAAGTCGTGCCCTCTTCGCAAGCCTTGCATATTAAAGAAGATTTGGGAAAAGCTTTTGATTTTCAAAACATGCCAATGGACAAAGTAGCTGAAACCATACAGAATCATTACGGTGTGCAGGTGCAAATTGAGAATCCTGTTTTAGCAAAGCGAACGATTACGGCTTTTTTGGGAAGTATTTCTTTGCAAGAGAAGTTGAATTTAATTGCAAAGGCCATGGAGGCAAAGTATCAGTTGGAAGACGGAATTGTTGTTTTTACTTTAAACTAATCAATGATAAAAACCAATATGAATAAAATAGACAGCACATAACAAAAAATTTTTGAAAAACCCGCTAAAGCTGCTGGAACATCTTAGCGGGTAAGTACAGCCCTGAATTGTGTACGATCACTTTGATAAGTGGTGTAGGAGGCTGTTTGTTAAATTTTTTAAACCTAACAACCAAATGTATGGAAAAAAAATCAACAATTATTGTTGTCATGAGGACAGGCACATTACAATTATTGATGGCTGTATTCCTGCTGGGGAGTACGTGGGCAGCGAGTACCCGTGCACAAGGAATACTTAATGAGCGCGTCACAATTTCAAAAAAGGATGCCTCATTGCAGATCTTATTAAAAGAGATGGAACAGACTTTCGGTATCCATTTTATCTACAGTCCGGCGCTTATTAACGTAGACCAAACTGTAACAATCACTGCCGGGGACAAATCTCTAGAGAACTTATTAGACGAATTATTAATCCCATTGCATGTTGGCTATGAAGTGTCAGGAAACAATATCGTACTAAAACGGACACGCGGGCAAAAACAATTGGCTATTAAGGGGGTTGTCCTTGACAAAGATCGTTTACCACTAAGTGGTGTTTCGGTGCTATTGAAAAATACAGCTGGTAAGGGAACTTCAACTAATGAAGCGGGTGCCTTTTCATTATCCGTACCGGCCAATGCAAGCTTGGTATTTCGGTACGTAGGTTATCAAGAGCAAACGGTGCCACTGAATAACCGTAGCTTTCTAGAAGTGGTTATGATAGAAGATCCGGCAAATTTGGATGAAGTGATTGTAGTGGGCTATGGCACGCAGAAGAAAGCAAATTTGACGGGTGCAGTGGCTTCGGTAAGTGGAGAAGATTTAGTGAAACGACCGGTGACGAATGTCGCGTCCATGTTGCAAGGTCAGGTTCCTGGTTTACGCGTTGTGCAAAATTCGGGCGAACCTGGGAATGAGGGTTTGTCTGTACGTATACGTGGACAAGGAACGTTTAGCGGGGCAGGTTCTAACCCACTGGTCTTGATTGATGGTGTGGAAGGAAGCTTAAATGATGTCAATCCGAATGATATTGAAAATGTTTCCGTTTTAAAAGACGCTGCTTCCGCTTCAATTTACGGATCTAGAGCGGCTAATGGTGTGATTTTAGTAACTACGAAAGCAGGTCAGTCCGGTAGCTTTGTTATAGATTACACCTTTAATGGAGCTGTACACACACCAACGCGGCTATTTGACCTGATTACCAATTCAGCAGAATATATGGAACTTTGGAATGAAGCCAGATTGAATAATGGTAATACAGCTGGGCTATATCCACAGGAAACTATTGATTTATATAGAAATGCGACCGATCGTGTGCAGTACCCAAACGCAGATTGGTTGGATATCATGTTCAATCCGGCATTTGTTCAAACCCATAACTTAGGAATCAGCGGCGGTACCGGAGGCACGCATTACAACTTATCGATGGGCTATATTGATCAGCCTGGAGTGATGAAGGGTTTTGAATACAAGCGGTACAATGCTCGCTTTAATATCGGTTCTTCTATTAATGATCATATCAAAATAGGAGCTAATATTAGTGTGAAACAAGGCGACGTTTCCCGACCTCGACAGGGAGCCGAGGATGCGTTTATTGCCACTATATCACAAGCACCAACTTATTTGCCGAAGCTACCCGACGGGCGCTACGCTTTTAAAGCTTATGACTTTGAATCCAATAATAAAAATATGCTGGCAATTGTGGAGAATGAAGTGCTCTGGAAGAACCGCGACTATTCCGTGAACCTTCAGGGTTGGCTGGATGTGCAATTAAGTAAAAAATTAAACTGGTATTCTAAGGCAGCAATTATTGCAGACTTTGACAAATCGAAAGACTGGCGCCCGGTTGTACCTCTATACAATTATCAGACAGGCGATTTTGCGACGGATTTAGATGTTGGAGGTAAAGGGCTTGGTGTAAATAGCAGTGAAAATCGATATAGTAACCTGTTCACCTATCTGAAATATGATGACCTCTTTGCGGGCAGTCATCAAGTATCGGCGCAACTTGGTTTTAGCCAAGAAGCAAATAAACATGAATATTTATATGGTTACCGTCGAGACTTTTTCAACAATGATTTACAAGAGCTGGACGCTGGGGGATTGGCCGTACAGAATTCAAGCGGCTCAGCTTATGAATGGTCCATGCGTTCGTTCTTCGGGCGACTCACTTACAATTATAAAGAACGTTATTTGCTGGAGGTAAATATGCGTTATGATGGAACTTCTCGATTACAGAGTGATCATCGTTGGGGTGCGTTTCCTTCTGTATCGGGTGCCTGGCGCGTATCAGAAGAATCCTTTGTGAAGAATGCAGGGCTTAGCTGGTTGAATAACTTAAAAGTTCGTGGCTCCTATGGGGAGCTGGGAAATCAGAACATCAATATAGATATCCGTAGTAGTTCGCCTTATCAATATGCTTATCAGGAAACCTATCCCTATCCCTATCAAGATATTTTAAATTATACAGGAAATTACCCTTTTGACAATGCGAATTTAAGTACAGGGGTTGCGCAAACAGCCTTGGCAAATCAATTACTTACTTGGGAGACTACCAAAATTGCAGATATTGGTTTGGATTTGGCTGTCCTGAACGGTTTAGACCTTACGATCGATTGGTATCGAAAAACAACCTCGGACATTCTGAGGCCCTCTCAATTAACCGGGGTAGTGGGACTTGCTGCACCAAATATTAATAACGGTACGATGCAGAACGAGGGACTTGAGCTCGCGTTGCGCTATAGTAAACGTGTACAGTCCGGTGCTTTGGAAGGCCTATCCTATAGTTTTGGTGGAAACATCGATCGCTTTCGGAATAAGTTAGTGCAGTTTGGGCAGCGGGAAATTGGCAGTAATACCATTAAGGAGGAGGGAAGGCCCTGGGACACATTTTACATGCTGGAGTGGATCGGGATTTTTCAGAATGAGGAGCAGATACAAGCGTCACCTCGTCAATACAATGATGACACGAAACCAGGTGATCTAATTTTTAAAGACCAAAACGGCGATGGTGTAATCGACGATGATGATCGGATTTATCTGGGGGGACAATACCCTTCATTTGAGTATGCTATTACAGGCAATGCAAGCTGGAAAAATTTCGACTTGTCTTTTATGTTTCAAGGCGTAGAGGGGCGAAAAATTTATGTTGCCGATTGGGGTACAGTACCCTTTATTCAAGGATCACCACCCACTACCGATTGGCGCAACCGGTGGACACCGGAGAATCCGTCAACCACCATGCCGCGCATATATTGGGGGTTTGATGCCCCGGCAAAGATTCGGAGGACCTCAAGCTATTATTTACAAGATGCCTCTTATTTACGTTTAAAGAATATAACAATCGGCTATACCTTTCCAATTAATTTGGTGGAACGAATGGGCCTGAGAAAGCTACGTTTATTCTTTTCGGGCGATAATTTATTTACCCTTACGGACTATCCCGGGTTGGATCCGGAGCGTGGCGGAAACGGTGTTTTTGTAGGGTATCCGCAAAATAAAATCTATTCTTTTGGTCTTAACGTGCAATTTTAAGCTGAACACGATGAAAAAGTATATATTACTGGTATGTACCTCGATTTCTCTACTAAGTATGGGTAGTTGCAGTAAAGATTTTCTTGATAAAGATCCTCTAGATCGATTGACTGGTGATCAATATTGGAAATCAAAGGCTGATTTTGACATGGCATTAACGGCAATCTATGGTCAATTACAAAACAGCATTTTTTCTTATGGTAGTCCCAATTGGGATGTACTGACAGACAACGGTTATGGCCAGCATAACTATAACGGAAGTCAAGGTATTGTAAGGGGTGAGATTTTTCCCTCATCGGGTGGATACATTGTTGATATTTATAATGCCTGCTACAGCGGTATCGCCCGGGCCAATATTTTTCTTTCTAAACTGGATGCCAACGAAGGTGCTGTATTAGACGAGGGTGTTCGCGCCCGTTATGAAGGGGAAGTGCGTTTTATTCGCGGTTTCTATTATTATATGCTCTATGCGTGTTATGGCGCGGTACCTTTAATAGTAGAACCACTTGGTTTGGAAAATCAAATTCAGGCAAAAGCCACTGAAGCAGAAGTTCTGGAACAAACCTTGGCCGATCTGGATGCCGCTATTACCACCTTGGATCCGACACTTTATGCGAACGGAAACGGCCATATCGTAAAAACATCTGCGCAGGCGCTAAAATTGCGTGTCCTATTGTATGCTGCATATGATGAGAATGGTGTGCCGAATACAACCGTTTTAAGTCAGGCAAGTACATTAGCAAGGGAAATCATGGCGACAGGTTATGCGCTTGCTCCAGCTTTTGAAAGTGTCTTCAGGGACGCAACACAAGAAGGTAATCCAGAGATAATTTTCTCTATCAAGTTTTTGGCGCCGAACAATGCGACATCGATGGATCAATGGTACGGTGACTGGGCCGTAGTCAGTCCGCTACCTAATCTTTTCAACGCATTTGAGTCAGGAGATATCCGCCGGGACCTCACTGTTTTCGATAAAGTAGTGGATTTCGATGGTGTTATTCACCGACCGTCCAATAATGTGCCCACGGGTTATGGATTGAAAAAATTTCTGACACCTGGTTTGATCCCATACGGTTACTCGACACAAAGTCAGCAAGACTGGGTTATGTTGCGTTATGCAGAAGTATTACTTTCTTTTGCGGAAGCAGAGAATGAACTTTCAGGACCGAGCCAGGAAGTTTTGGATGCCCTAAATGCAATACGCCGGCGCGCAAATCTACAAGCGATTAATGCAGGCCTAAGCAAGGAATCTATGCGTGCAGCTATCCGTCAAGAACGCCGTTTGGAATTGGCCTTCGAAGGTTTGCGGTATTTTGATCTGAAGCGTTGGCGAATTGCCGAAGATGTGCTCAACAATGTAAAAGACGGCGTCCTCAGTTACCGATTTGAGGAGCGTTTTTACCGGTGGCCATTGCCGCAAACAGAAATAGATAAAAGTCAGGGCGTGTTGGAGCAAAATCCGGATTATTAAAATTATTTATAAGTTATTTTAAAAATGTCACCACAGGGTTGTCTCGACTAAAAAGATAATTTTACTTTGCCAGATGCAAGATACAAAGGAAGCGATTGTGGGCGGGGAGCATTAGACTCTGCTTTTCAGTTTTAGAACAGGGTGATAAAATAGCGACATCAATTAAAATGCTAGAGGCCCAAACTTTAGTTTGAGCCTCTAGATCTTACTATTATTTGCCTGTTTTATTGTTCCTCTTGTGAAAGACCATTATCAGCTGGTACTTTGTAATATACTTCGCCATAATCGTTCAATGCATTCAGGGATTTGACGAGACCATCTACTTCGGCAGCGGCGACGTTTTCCATCACTAAGGTCACAATCCCGTTATGACGCATGAAAATGTTGAATAACATCATGTTAGCAATCTAATTTGTAACACCTAACAAAGGGCTCTATCTGTATGTAAAGCTTTTATTTATCGTTAATTTGGACCCGATTCTATAGGTGTTTGAACAAAGGTAGCGGATAATTTGGAAATATGAAACAGCTAAGGTTAGGGAAATAAAAAGCTGTGTCGATTTTGTCGACAATAGGAAGAAATGAGTATCTGTTAGGTGGTGATCATGACGAACATGATCACCATCCGTCGCTTAGGTATTATTGGTTAAATAATTTCTCTATTTTTTATACAGGGAGATTGTAATTGTTTTACTAGTTTTTTCGAATGAAAAAGATCATTGATCATTTGTTGATCGTCAGTACTTCGTGCTCCTGATCCAACAAAACTTACGCGTTCTTCTTTAAATAACTTTTGAGCCAATCGCTTTGAATCGACTCCATTACCGCCAGCTAAGGACAGAAGATCGCTTTCTAACAGGCATCCCTGCGAGTGAAGACGAGTTATATTCCGATAGTTATCTTGCAGGCAAGCATACTGTTCGGCTTTGGCAAGTACGGGCTGTAAGCCTTTACCGTTAAGGTAAACGACAACATCTTCCAGATCGCGACTTAGGATATCTGCCGGCGCTTCTAGCAGTATATAGTTTTTGCCAAAAGTTTCCAGCTTTTCTTTTTGGAGGCGGAATCCGTCTGCATCCAAATGATAAAGCCTGACCGCATGTATTGGCAAGGCACTGTTAAATGCTTTGGCATCTACAGCATCTTGACTCACAGCACCGAAGATGCAAGTATAACCTGCGTTTTTCAGTTCCTCGGTAACATCTTTGCTATTGAAATAACCGAAACTTGGTTTCAATAAATCAATATGTATATCGGCAGCGAGTATGCTTCCAACCCCATTGCCTGTATACATTGCTGATTGAGTTGGTAAAATTGAAAACATCCTAATATAATTTATACAGTATATGTGATATAATGCATAAATATAGTCGGATTTGCTTAACTACTTTCGCAACTGCTTTTATTTTGTGTCTAAATAACACATTTCTGTGTGTAAACTGACAGTGTTTTGTTCAGTTTGTTAGAAATTTGCTAAACAATTAGCAAATTTGATTTAATATCTGCAAAATAGGTTCGACCTATTGGTATGCCGGTGCCATCTTTTAACTTTAATTCAAGCTGATTAAAGGAATGAATATGCGCCCGATTAACGAGATACGACTTGTGTACACGTAGAAATGGGTGTCCACCTGGCAATTTAGACTCAAATTCCTTGAGATTTTTCCGTAATGCCACCTTCCTTGCTCCGATTTGTAATTCTACATAATTACCGTTCGCTTTGATGAACACCAAATCCTTCAATGAAACGTGGTGTTTATTTCGCCCCATTGGTAGGAATAAACTGGGGTCGTCGGTTTTTTGAAAATGACTCATCGCAATTTCGATAGCCGCGTATAAATCAATCTTCGTGAATGGCTTAATGAGATAACCGTAGGGACGCGTGTCTTTCGCATTCTCTATTGTGGTCGGCTCAGCATGCGATGTGGTAAAAATGAAGGGAATACCTTTAATTCGCAGTACGCGAGCTACGTCGATACCACTACGTGGACTTCGAATACCGATATCTAGCAGCAGTAGATCCGGTGTTTTTTCTTTTACAAGGCTTAGTGCTTCCTCGTAATCAGCTGCTATACCACATACGGTGTAACCAACTTCTTCGAGCATTTCTTGCATATCCAACGCAATGATCATCTCGTCTTCAACTATAAGAATTCGTAAATTTTGCATCTATGTACTTCTGAAATTAATGTTAAAAATGGAGGCTTCGTTAAATTCGTAATGGATCGTTCCCTGTAGTTGTTTTGTAAGGTTGGTTAGCAAGCGTAAGCCCATGGTACCTGTTTGTTCCCAGTTGATACCCGCTGAAATTCCTGGGCCATTGTCACTATAATATAAATTGTAATATCCTAATTCTTTAGGTGTCACTTGTATGGTTATTTGTAGGTTTTCATCTTCTTTTTTTGCATATTTAATTGAATTTGTAATTAATTCGGTTATCAACAAGCCGTACGGTATGACAACGTCCGTTTTTACCTTGGCGGTGCAGATATTGATTTTTTTCTGTATTTGCTCCTGCCCGTTATAACTTTTTATGATGTAGTGGACCAAATCTTTTGTATAATTTGCCAGATCAATGGTGTCGTGTAAATTGTCAGTGTATAGCTTTTGGTGCACTAATAGCATGGACTGAAGTCGTATAGCGCTATCGTGAAGGGCTTTTTTTACTTCAGGGTGCTTACTGGTACGGATATGCATGTTCAATAAAGAGGACGCAAACTGTAGATTATTCTTGACGCGGTGGTGCGTTTCGTTTATGAATAGTTCATGTGATTCTGTTTTATCACGTAGTGCCTGATAACGTTCGTCTAGCTCAGTATACTCCCGTTCCAATCTGTGAATGCGTTGTCTATTTTTGTGCCTACTGATGAAAAAAATACCCACTATCGTCAAAATTATCCCAAGAATACCAAAAAAGCTCAAGTCTAAAGGTGTGAGAATGCCCTTTATCCGTATTGGAATAGGCTTTCTAGGAATATCACTGATTAAAAATGTTATCACAATATCTCTTTCTTTAGACGTGAAAAAAAGCAAAATTCTTTTCTTGGTAAAGAATTGTAATGCCTGATTGCCGAGTATCTGTTTGCAAATTCTCTATTAATTGTTAAAAATCATGCCAATATTTTAATATTAACTGTAATTTTTTTTGAAAAAATGTGTAAATGGCTTTTTATGTTTAAAATGGCACTTAATGGGTTATGTTAAATTTATATTAATTAGGTTAATTGTTTGTTTTTGTATGTTTAGAGTAAGTTTTTTCACAATTTTATGAAAAATAGATATATAATGTGGTTTTTTATTGAATATTAGTTACCGGTATGATGTTTGTTGAGCGCATCTCACAGGAATAGACATTTTTGTTAAATTTTTCTCGTAATTTCCCTTTTTATGGATTTAAGCAGCCGTTACCTTTTTCATTTTACACACGTTGTTACTGATTTTTTCTTTATTATCCTTTCGTTTTTGCTCGCTGTTCGATTCAGTAACTATGAGTATTTTTATCAGCTCGGACTTTATGATGCCGGATTTTTGCTCTTTTTACTTTGTGGTTGGTATTTTACAGCTCGCTCTAATAGGCTTTACGAAGACAAGATCCAGGAAAACCAGATGCGTGAACTATTTAAGACAGCTAATACCATCTTATGGCAGATTATGCTGGTAGTTTTGTTCATCTTTGCGGTTAAAGAAAATGATTACTCGCGAACTTTTGTAGTAATATACGGCTGTATGATCGCTTTCTTTATTCCCTTCAGCAAAATTTTACTTAAAAGAATTTATTTGAGAATCTTTCGACATGGCTATTTGCGACGTCGTGCTTTGGTAATAGGGGGAGGAGAGCATGGTCAGCAATTTTGTAGGTATATCAAGGAGAATAAGTATTACGGATATGAAGTGGTGAGGCATATTCAGGGAGCATTGACTTTTTCTCAGCCAGCACAAAGTTTTGGGGAGCGAATGCTTATGGTTGGAGGTCAGCCTTTGGGGGATATAAACGACATCGATGAAGTTTTTATCGCCGATGGGCCGGAGACATCGTATAATACAAAAGAAATAGCTTCTACCTTAAGTGCCCATGCCGTAAGACTCCGTATCATACCTGATGTTTTTCAGATGAGCAGTTCAGGTATGTATACCTTTAGCATGATTGGCGGCTTTCCGTTATTAAGCGTACGGAACGAGCCTTTGGAGGATATTTATAATCGGGCTGCCAAAAGAGCTTTTGATATTTTCTTCAGTTTGTTCGTGCTCATCTTTGTTTGTTCTTGGTTATTTCCGGTGATCGCCATCTTAATTAAATTAGGCTCGGAGGGACCTGTATTTTACAAACAAGAACGTTGGGGCAAACGAAATCGGCCTTTTCTCTGTTATAAATTTAGGTCGATGTACGTAAAGGCGCCTGATACAAATCAGGCAGGTAAATTTCAACAAGCTCAAAAGGACGATCCGCGAATCACACCCATCGGACGTTTTCTCCGTAAGACAAGTTTAGATGAGTTTCCTCAATTCTTGAATGTGCTGTGGGGAGAAATGTCAGTAGTAGGACCTCGTCCCCATGCTTCTTTAATGAACGTGGAGTCCACTTATGTTGTAAAAAATTATTTGGTACGCCATCAAGCGAAACCTGGGATTACGGGATGGGCTCAAGTAAACGGACTGCGAGGCGAATCTGGAAATCCCAATCTATTAAAAGCACGAATTGAACATGATATCTGGTATATTGAACATTGGACTTTCTTACTTGATTTAAAGATCATTTTTTTGACCTTTTGGCGAATGATTATCGGTGATAAACAAGCTTATTAGTTACGAGTTGCCGGTTGCGAGCCGCCGCCATTAGTTGTTGGTTGTCTGTAATAACGTTCCTAAGGACACAATAATACTTAAAACGTCTCAACTATTTAACGCCTCAAGGATGTTGGCTATTAGTAGTTGTCTGTTGCGGTTGCAGGTTGTGAGTGATTGCGGCGATGTCCATAAAAAGGGTGCTATTACTGAACTATTTGACGGCAGCTAACCATGGAGCTTTAGCTAACTATTCCTCATACTCGTAATTATGCTAGTGGTACACATTTGTATGATTATATTTCCTTGATTGTGATTGTTTTATCCATATTTGTTTATGGAAGATAACGATTTTACTACTTAAAATCGAGCTATTTACCAATTACACCTGATATCGTCTGTGCGTTAAAAAATGTTAAAATCCATTGTTTTACCTAAAAATACTTGGTATTAGGATCTATATAAAAAATATTATTATGTACATTTGTACCGTAAAAACTACTGTAAGCACCTAATAGTAAAAATGTTAAATGAATAATAAAAGTAATGCACCAGCTTTGCCAAGGCAAGGGCGTAGGGTTCGGTTGAGCAAGAGAGGGCGCCAAGGGAACAATGTAAAAAAAAGAGAAATAATCTTGGAAGTTCCACAACGTTCTTCTTTCATGCCCGTATATGACGATTTTGAAGTCAACGATGGTTATCTCACGTTGTTTGCAAAATAATTATAGATTGATGTTTCCTTAAATACATCGTTGGATGCTATTGGGGCCATTAGATTCGCTGTTTAATTTTTTGAAGCTTGTTTTCCTCTCTTAGTATGAAGATTGTGGGGTTGGCTCTTTGCGTTTTTACTTCATTTCCATTTTACCAATAATCCTCCTATTTCTATCTATACATATTTACACAATATTGTGTAGTTCGTACACAAGTGCTGTGTGGCTTTTTGTTTGCTGTCATTTTGCGTAGTATTTTCGAAATAAATCAATCAAGTGGTTGTTTGCTTAACTTTTATTTAACAAATGACTAGGATTTTTGATAAATATTCATTTAATACGTGTGCTTAATTTGTGCTCATATTGCGTATTTAGTGCATATTAAGGATGAATTTGAAAATTTAGCCCGTTACTATCATGCGCATCTCATATAAAGCTGATTTTTTTGAGGAAGTTAAACGAAAAATAACCTCGCAAGGCTTTCGGATAGTTGGTCTTGATCCGTCGCAATCGTGGGGTGGATCATTGATGATTGATGAGAGTCAGGCGCAACGTTTTGCTGATCTTTTTTTTCAAGACATTTTACAGGCTCAAAGTATAGAATACACGTCTAATCCTTCCAAGCCGAAAGTATTGGTGATTGAACCGAAGCAGGCAATAGCCTGGCAATACCATCAACGTAGGGTCGAATGGTGGCAAGTGATCGCAGGTGAAGTGGGAGTGATTATCAGTGATGATGACGAAGAAAGGAAATTATTGATTAAACAGCCAAAAGATATACTTGAGCTGAAACCGGGAAAGAGGCATCGTTTGGTCGGGCTGGATGATTGGGCAGTTATTGCACAGCTATGGAATCATGTGGATCTTCGTTATCCATCAGATGATGCAGATGTAATCCGATTGAAATTGTAGCACATAAAAGGAATAATATAAAACAATGTAACATATGAAGACAGCATTAATTACGGGTGTTAATGGGCAAGATGGAGCCTATCTTGCAGAACTTTTATTGGAGAAAGGCTACATGGTGCATGGGGTGAAACGTCGTTCATCATTGATCAATACGGATCGTATTGACCATCTTTATCAAGATCCACACAGCGAAAACGTGCGCTTTAAGTTGCATTACGGTGATATGACTGATAGTACCAATCTAATTCGTATCATACAAGAAACGCAACCGGATGAAATTTACAATTTGGCGGCAATGAGCCATGTAAAAGTTAGCTTTGATACACCGGAATATACGGCTAACGCAGATGGTATAGGAACCTTGCGCCTCTTGGAAGCGATCCGTATCTTAGGTATGGAGAAGAAAACAAGAATCTATCAGGCTTCTACTTCTGAGTTATATGGATTAGTACAAGCTGTACCACAAAGTGAAACCACACCCTTCTATCCCCGTAGCCCCTATGCAGTAGCGAAACTATACGCTTATTGGATTACGGTCAATTATCGCGAAGCCTACAATATGTATGCATGTAATGGTATTTTATTTAACCATGAAAGCCCGCTGAGGGGTGAAACCTTTGTGACCAGGAAAATTACGCGTGCAGTTGCAGCAATTTCTTTGGGTTTACAAGAGAAGATGTTCTTGGGGAATTTAGATGCTCGTCGTGATTGGGGTCATGCCAAAGACTATGTAAAAGCGATGTGGTTGATATTACAACAAGAAAAACCAGAAGATTATGTTATCGCAACGGGAATTACTACACCTGTGCGTGATTTCATCAAAATGGCTTTTGCGGAAGTTGGAGCCGAAATTGAATTCAAAGGAGAGGGTGTAAACGAAAAAGGTTTCGTTAAATCCCTTAGCAATCCAGCATACGATTCTTTGCAAATCGGACAAGAAGTTGTGTCTGTAGACTCAGCTTACTTCCGTCCGACGGAAGTTGAATTATTAATAGGCGATCCAACCAAATCGAAGACGAAATTGGGATGGGAGCCGGAATATGATTTACCTGCGTTATGTCGTGAAATGGTGGCCTCCGATATCGAGGTATTTAAGAAAGATAGCAAAACACAGTGGGAACATTTAGCGGGATAGAAATATGTAACGCAATTTAATAAAAGCGTGAACTACAAATAAAAAAGGTTAAGAGAGACAGCTCAACAGTATGTTATTTAATTCGCTAAGCTTTTTGATTTTTCTTCCAACTGTGTTTCTGCTTTATTGGTTTGCAACTAATAAATCGCTGAAGACGCAGAATTGGTTGTTGTTAATAACAAGCTATTATTTTTATAGCTGCTGGGATTGGCGTTTTTTGTTTCTCTTAGCATTTTCCACGGCCCTCGATTATTTCACAGGATTGCAGATCCATAAGTCTCAAACACTTGGGCTGAAAAAGATGTGGTTGATTATCAGTGTAGGAGTTAATCTTGGATTTCTCGGATTTTTCAAGTATTACAATTTCTTCGCCGAGTCTTTTGCAGATTTTGTGCAGTTATTTGGTTTTCGGCCTTCAGTCGCTACCCTTCATATTATATTGCCGGTAGGTATTTCCTTTTATACGTTTCACGGGCTCTCGTATGTGATTGATATCTATTATGGTCGCATTAAGCCATCAACTAATTGGGTTCAATATTCACTATTTGTCAGTTTTTTTCCGCTATTAGTTGCTGGCCCAATTGAACGGGCAACCCACCTGCTGCCTCAAGTTGAACGACCACGTATTTTTAATTACCATCAGGCAGTGGACGGTCTTAAACAGATTCTCTGGGGATTTATTAAAAAGGTTGTTATTGCAGATAATTGTGCAGCATTTGCAAATCAAATATTTGATCACTCCGGTGAATATTCAGGTATGACCTTGGTATGGGGGGCAATTCTTTTCGCCTTTCAAATTTACGGGGATTTTTCCGGTTATACAGATATTGCTTTGGGGACAGCGAGATTGTTTGGATTTGAATTGTTGAAGAATTTTAATTACCCTTACTTTTCGAGGAATATCGCTGAGTTCTGGAAGCGTTGGCATATCTCACTTTCTTCCTGGTTTAGGGACTATCTATATATCCCATTAGGCGGTAGCAGAGATGGTTTATGGAAAACTATACGGAATACCTTTGTTATTTTCCTGGTAAGCGGTTTTTGGCACGGTGCTAATTGGACATTTGTAGTATGGGGTGGATTAAATGCGCTATTTATTATGCCTTCGGTCATATGGAAGCCAAAAAATAAACCCAGTATGGTGGTGGCAGAGGGAAGGCTATTTCCGTCCTTACGAGAGGCAGGTCAATTAGCTGTTACATTTATCTTGACGACTTTTGCTTGGATATTTTTTCGGGCTGAGAGCCTAACGCATGCTTTAGCGTATATCTCACGCATATTTACCGCGAATCTTTTAGAAAATCCATTTCGCTATGCCGGGCTCCGAGAAAGTATACTCTGTCTATTATTGATCATACCATTTTTAATAATTGAATGGCTTGGTCGTACGAATAACTATGCTATTGAAACATTGGGCTATCGCTGGCCAAAATTAATGAGATGGAGTTTTTATTCCGCTTGTGCATTTGTCATCGGAATGTATATGCAAACAGGCGGAACGGAATTTATTTATTTCCAGTTCTGATGAAGAAATTCGCTGTTAATCTTACTGCTTTTGGCCTACTAGGCGGATGCATTTATGTTGTTTTATTGCTGGTATTTGGTTTTACAGCTCCACATATGTTAAGACCTAACTTACCTTATGACGACGACAGAGTAGCGGGATTTTCCAACCTAAGGTTTCGTGAAGCTGATTCTATAAAGAATGTGGATGTCCTTTTTCTTGGCTCATCGCATACATATAGAGGGTATGATCCGCGTATTTTCAAACGGTATGGATTGAAGACATTCAATCTGGGGTCTAGCGCACAAACGCTACGGCAGACTCAATACTTGTTAGACATCTATTTGGAACAGATGAATCCAAAGGTTGTTATTCTGGATATCTATCCGAAATTCCTGAATCTTGACGGAGTAGAGTCATCTATTGATCTACTATCCAATACTCATTTGGGAAAGCCCGCTTTGGATATGGTCTTTGACGTGCAAGATATACGCGTGCTCAACACCTTCTTGTATAATGCATTCGTAGATCCTTTTGATAATGAACATAGTGGAGAAAAGATTACATGGAGCTATAAAGAAGATACCTATATTAAAGGTGGATATACCCAAACTAACAAAACTTATGCAAGTAAATTTACGGATCAGAAAGTGGATGAATATATATTTGATGAAGAGCAGTATGAGGCATTACTGGATATTAAGGATGAACTCGATAAGCGAAAAATCAGAACCATCTGTATTCAGAGCCCTATCTTGCCGGCACGTTATGCTAGAGCCAATAACAAAGCATGTATTGATTCGACGTTGAGATCACATTTTTCACTTTATTACAATTACAATGAGGTTAATCGGCTTTCTGAAGAATGTTTTTCAGATGACCAGCATCTGAACCAAAAAGGAGTCGGTATCTTCAACAATTTTGTCGCTTCTGTTTTACAAGAGCAGATTCCCGATTTGTATGCTGAAGCAAAAGACGATTAGATTGATGAAGACGACTTTTTTATCTTAAATACACGCAAAGATTGATGAACGCTGGAAATAAAATTGTTTTAAATACGGCCATATTATATGGTAGAATGTTGGTTACTATTGGTATTAGCCTATATTCTACTCGCTTGATTTTGAGTAACCTGGGTGCTAGCGATTATGGCTTATATAATGTGGTAGGTGGGGTCATTGCTATGCTGTCTTTCCTCAACGCCGCGATGACGACGTCTACTCAGCGTTACCTCTCCTTTAATATGGGTGTAGGGGATATGGTTAAAATCAAACGCGTATTGGGAAATAGCATATTGATCCATATTTTGCTGGGGTTATTATTGGTGGTAATCTTCGAGTTACTGGGAAGTTATTTTATCGAAACTAAACTTAATATAGAACCTGATCGGATTTCTGCTGCGAAGATAATTTTCCATTTCACCGTTATCTCCAGTTTTGTGTCGATTATTTCGGTTCCTTATGATGCCGTTGTTAACGCTCATGAAAATATGGCGTTTGTGGCTTTGATTAATATTCTTGAGAGTGTTCTGAAGCTTGTTGTTGCCATTTTACTCACGTATGTATTGCAGGATAAATTAATCGTATACGGTTTTCTAACGATGGTTAGTGCTGTTTTGATCCGTATCATTAAACAAGTCTATTGCCGGAGAAAATATTCCGAATGCTCGGTGCATATTTTTAAGGTCTATGATTGGAAACTCATCAAAGAAATGGGGTCCTTTGCTAGCTGGAATTTATTTGGCGTAATTTGCGGACTTTCAAGAAGCCAAGGGGTGGCGGTGGTGTTAAATTTGTTTTATTCAACGGTTGTTAACGCTGCTTATTCCATAGCCAATCAGGTAAATAATCAGATGTCTTTTCTTTCTATGACGATGATGAAAACGGTACGTCCTCAAATGATGAAAAGCGAGGGAGCCGGAGATCGGCAAAGGATGTTAAGACTGTCGGTTTTTGCAGGGAAATTTTCGTTTTATTTAAATGCAATTGTTTCTATTCCCATGTTTATTGCCATGCCACAAGTATTGAATTTTTGGCTTGGTCAGGTTCCAGAATATACAATCTCCTTCTGTCGTTACATGTTGGTACTCAATTTAACGCAACAGTTCAGTATGGGAATCATGGTCGCTACGCAGGCTATTGGTAAAATCAAGCGTTATCAGTTGGTTGTTGGTACGGTACAGATATTGACGGTACCGATTAGTTATTTTGCATTAAAAGCGGGCTACTCAGCGGAATCTGTTATGATAAGCACAGTATCACTGGAGTTTGTAGCTAGTTATTTTAGAGTCTATTACTTTCATGTGCTGACCGCATTTTCCGTATCACAATTTCTGAAGGAAATTGTGATAACCCCCCTGATTCCTTCCGCTATTCTGTTTTTGATTGCCCGATTTACCTATGAGCATATCGGATTGAACAGTAGTATATGGCATATTGCTCCATTCTTTATTATAACGATACTTCTATATGTTATGCTGATCTATTTAGCCGGTATTTCAATACACGAGCGTAATATGATTAACAACTTAGTCAAAATGGCCTTTGGTAAGATGGTTAAGGTTAAAAATTAAAAAAGACTGAATGAACTATTTTTTATATAATCCGGTAACGCAGTATGACAATATGGGAGACTTATTGATCAATAAGTCCCTGATTACTCTATTGAGAAGGCACGGGCAAGTTATTATTGATGATAATAACAAGCCTATTAGTTTTATTACTCAACTTCTAGCTGAAAATGATCAAAAACTATCTGAGATTACTACCCAAGGTCTCTTTAATTTTGCCGAGCATAGATTAAAAACTCCATCTGAAGATAAATATTACTTGGTTTTTGTTCCTGGAGATCTTTCCGTTAAAGGCTTTAAAAAAGCATTATCGCGCGTACGTTTTTTTAATTCACGATTGCGTAAATTGAAGCAGATGGGATGTAGAATACTGCGTTTAGGTATTTCTTTAAATACTTTTGATGCGCCCAATATGATTGCTGAATCACTTTACTCAAGTGCTTTCCATGTTTATGGACTTAGAGATAAGCAATCTATTGCTAAGGCCGAACGCTTTCGTTTTTCCAACGTTCGTTATTTTCCCGATTTAGCATGGGCGTTTTACCCCAAATTCAATGAAAATGAGGGGGTTGTGAAGGGTCGGTATATACTGATAAGTTTTAGGGCCAGTAAATCTGGAACAAGTCATCATGGCGATTATTTTGCTGAAATCAAGAATCATTTATTTGATGTATTGCACCAATCATCATTAGGTGATTATAAAATAGTCGTTTCCTATCAGGTACAATATGATCGTGAAGCTGCTCAAGAGTTGGTAGAATTATTTGCTAAAGAGTTCGAGGTCGAATTCATTGATAAACTATTGTCTTTAGATGAAGCAATACATCTTTACAAAGGATCTGACTTGATTATCAGTAATCGTCTTCACGTTTTACTACTGGGAACAATCTGTAAAACGTTATCAATCCCTTTTATCAATCCTGTTGATAATAAAAAGATCGCTGGGATATATAAAGACAATGCATTATATGATGTTGTACTCGATTATCGAAATAATACTACTACTGTTAGTGGAAGATTAGTTGATATGATTAAAAGCAGGAGTGTTATTTTAAATCGTCTTGAAGAGAGATATAAAAGTAATGCAGGTGTCATTGAAAACCTGCTTGAAGACATTGTTAATAATTAGGATTTACTGAAGTGTAAAATAGAAAATGAAACCTGCTATAATAATCGTCGCATTTAATCGACCGGAGTCGTTGAGAAGATTGTTGTTGTCTATTCAAAATGGCCAATATGATCGTAATGATATTGACATGATTATTAGTGTAGACTATCAAGATTCGGATGCCAGAAAAGAAGTGATTGCTATTGCTGATCAGTTTTTGTGGACATATGGGAATAAATTAGTGGTAAATCATCATGAAAAACTCGGACTAAGGAAACACGTTATTTTATGTGGAGACCTAGCAATCAAATATGGAAGTGTTATTCTTTTGGAAGATGATCTGGTAGTTAGTGAGCAATTCTATTCCTATGCACAGGAGGCCTTACGGTTTTATAACAACGATGAACGAGTCGGTGGTATTTCTTTATATAATCATCGAAAAAACCCATTTAATCGATTTCATTTTGAAATCATCCCGGAAGAAAATGATACTTATTTTTTGCAGTTTGCTTCTTCATGGGGACAAGCGTGGACGCTCAAACAGTGGGAAGGGTTCAAGAGTTGGTACCAACACGAAGGTCGCATAGAAAAGGACGATCCTATACCTGAAAATGTGAAAAGATGGCCAGAATCTTCGTGGTTAAAGTTCTTTATTAAGTATTTAGTTGTCAAAAACAAATATTTTGTATATCCAAATAAGTCTTTTGCAACAAATTTTTCTGACAGCGGTACCCATAATAAATCTAAGAATACGGACTTTCAGGTTCCTCTATTTGTAGGAAAGATGAATTCGATAAGGTTTCAAGAAATTGATAAATCTATTAATATTTATGATGCATTTTTTGAATTAATTCCAAGTGTTTTAAAAAAACTGCATAAAGAATATCAGGAATATGATATTACCATTGATTTGTATGGAATGAAGCCACTTGATAATGTGAAAACAAAATACCTCTTGTCAAGTAAACAATTGAAAGGGGGTAATAGTGAACCTTTATCAGGGTATTCCTTGCAAATGAAGCCTGCTATCTTAAATGTAATCTATGGTATAGAGGGGGCGGATATTAAGCTGGGAGAAACAACGTTGTTTGAAAATAATTTTCAAGGACTTGATATTACGGATAATTCAGTTTGGGATTATTATATTTTTAAATTGAAACCCAATGTTTATTTAAAAGTCTTTGCTAGCAAAGTGTTGTTGAGATTAAGAAAAAAAACAAATGAAAAGATTCGTTAAAATCTGTTTATTACCTCTGTATAATTTTCTTGTGACTTATTTGGCAACTTTTAAAGTACAAATGAGGAATGAGACACTTAAGGTCCGTGGCTTGGTACATGCCAATAATTCAGTATTTGGTAAGCATAACTCATTGGCAAATGGTGTTTCGTTCAACAATTCAGCACTCGGTGATTATTCCTACATCTCTTCAAATTCCTATGTGAATTTAACCGTTATTGGAAAATTTACATGTATTGGTCCTGATGTGAAAATAGGTCTGGGTAGCCACCCAACTCGGATTTTTGTTTCTGTCCATCCCGCTTTCTATTCTGGAAAAGGGAGATTGGGGAAAACGTTTGCTGATAAAGAATACTTTGAAGAATTTCAACGAACTTATATTGGTAACGATGTGTGGATCGGCTCAAATGTGATTGTTAAAGGAGGAGTAACGATTGGTGACGGAGCAATAGTAGCTTCGGGTGCTGTAGTAACAAAAGACGTAGAAGCCTATTCAATTGTAGCAGGGGTGCCTGCGAAGTTGATAAAGAAAAGATTTGAGGAAGAGCAAATCTCTCTCCTATTGCAACGTAGATGGTGGGACGAGGACGATGAATGGTTTTCAGAAAATTTCAAAGATATGCACGATATCAGCGATTTTATGGCAAGGCATGATAAGCATGAATTTGTTCGATGAACTTTTAAAATTTAATTAATGAATTACTTGTTTTTTGACATAGAAATCACGGGACACCATTCAGAATATATTGGGCATCTTATTAATTACTTTAAAGATTATAAGAGAGAAGGTAACAATGTATTTATTGTCCACCCTCATTTTAAAGAAAAATTTCCACTTTTAGTGAGCGATGCGAGGAATGCTCATAATGTGCTTCTTGTGGAGATAACTGATGAGGAATATCAACGCAGTATCGACGGTAATCTAATTAAGATGTCTTTTTCTCGCTTTAAACTAGTGAAGAAATATGCAAAGAAATATCTCGCTAGCCACGTCTTTCTTTTGCACTTTAATGTTTTTCAGTTTAGTTTAATATTTCTAAGGCCGAGTTTTAAAATCAGAGGTATTCTATTCCTTCAATTCTATCGGATGGGCAAACAGCAGTGGAGTGAACGATTTAAATATCTTAGAAAGTATTTAATAACAAAGTTTTATACTAGCAACAAACGTATTGAGCGTGTTTTTATTTTAAATGATCCCAGTTCGGTTGATTACTTAAATGGTACATTCCGAAAAGGATTATTCCATGTTCTAAACGATCCGGTTCCGTCATTACAACCGTTAAATGATTTTGACGTATACAGTTACTACGACATTGAACGTCACCGCAAGATATTATTGCACCCAGGTGCGTTAAGTGATAGAAAAGGCACTATAGAATTTATTCAGTCTGCCTTATTTATTAAGCCAGAATTACAAAATGAATTGGTGATTTTAGTTGCTGGATCTCCTGGGGGTGCTCAAATGTCGGAACGAATCGAAAATGAAATCAGTCAGATTAATGAAAGCACATGTGTTAGAGCTGTTTATGATCCGGGCTTTCTGTCTAATGAAAAGATGAAGAGTATCTTGGACCAGTGTTATGCAATTGTTATCCCATATAAGCATGCGGAAGCGTCTAGTGGTATATTGGGCCATGCCGCCGCTTCCAACAAACCGGTCATTTCTACGGGAAAAGGCCTGCTCAAGGAGCTTATTGAAACATACAGCTTGGGCATATTGATTGACGAAGTGAATCCTGAACTGATCGCGCAAAAAATAGAGGAGCTTCTTCATCATGACTATTGGAGGAGTGATGCAGCAAAATTTGTAGCTGAACGTACTCCCGAAAATTTTGCTTCAACATTAGTTGTATGAAATGATTTTACGAATGACAAAAACGAATTATACTAATCAGGTTTTATGTTAAAGAAAATACTTTTGAATAAATGGACTAAAAAGCTAGCAGGCAGGATGACAATATTCGGGCAATATCATAGGTTAATCCGACCTAATCAGGTTAACCTAATGTACTTCGATGAAAAAATTGGTCCTGATAAGCAACCCAATGTAGGTGATTTATTATCAAAAGTAACCTTTGACTATTTGATGAAATATAAAGGGATTAATTCCTTGAAAGCAAGACGTACTACAAGAATTACCTTTATAGGCTCTGTTATCCAGTTTTTAACTGCTGATGCAGTGGTATATGGCAGTGGTTTTTTATTTGAGTACGTTGCGGAACCATTCGCGAAAAAAAAACTGAAGCTTGATGTAAGGGCGGTACGTGGCCCTTTAACCCGAGGTAAGCTGCAGGAGATTGGTTATGATGTTCCAATGGTTTATGGCGATCCCGCTATTCTATTGCCTATTTTTTATGCTCCGCCAGTTGTTGTCGATAGAAAAGACTTTTTAGTCATTCCACATTGGAAAACGGTAGATAAGTATGTTAAGATGGGGTACCCCGTGTTATCACCTTTAACAGCTGATTGGAAAAATTTTATTAATGAGATTGCATCTGCCAAATTAATTATCAGTTCATCTTTACATGGAGTTATTATTGCAGAGGCCTATGGTGTCCCCGCCATCTTATTGGACGAGGTTGAAAAAGATAATTTATTCAAATACAAAGATTATTTTATGAGTACGGGGCGGAAGGAATTTACGAAAGTAAAGACGGTTGAGGAGGGGCTAGCTACTGCTATTCCTGCATTGCCTGACTTAGAAAAGATGAAAAGTGATTTACTCAATGCGTTTCCCGAAGACATTTTTAGGTAACCGGCTATTATAGAATCATATGGAAAAAAAGAAAAAAATCGCTTATCTAATTGCAGCTCATAGTGATCCTGAGCATCTAAAGAGGCTAGTTAATGCGTTGGACTACAACGCTGACTTTTTTATACATATTGATCTAAAGCAACAAATCGAGCCATTTTTGGAGCACATTAATAAACCTAACGTCTTTTTTTTGGAAGAAGAAGATCGTATCAAAGTATATTGGGGCGGGTTTTCGCAAGTAAGGGCAACACTTAACTTATTGAGAAGATGTTTAGAAAAGAACGATAGCAACCCATTGGAATACAAGAAGGTTGTCTTTATGTCTGGGGCGGATTACCCAATAAAAAATAATGAGTACATCCACCGCTTTTTTGACCAACATAAGGTTATAAATTTTATAAGAGGAATGAATATTACGAAGGCCAACACAAAGAAGTATAATTATTGTGTGCGTAATTATCTATTCTTTGATTTTTTTGCTTACAATGGAAGTTTTACGCGGTTAGTACGTAAGGGATTGAATCTTGTAGGAAGTTTATTGAAAAAACCCAATTATATTGTCAACAGAGATAATAATAAGGTTGACATATATCATGGATCATCCTGGTGGGCTTTAAATATCGATGTGATTCGATACATAGAAAATTATGCTTCTAAGCATAAAGAAATCAGTAAATATTTCCAATATTCGCTCGCTTCTGACGAAAAATTTTTCCATACCATATTCTTTAACTCCGATTTTTCCAGTAGCAATTTGTATAAAGGAGAGGAACCATATGTCCCCTTTACATCAGCGTTTGCGAATATCCATATCATTGATCCTACGTTAAAGAAATGGTTTGACCTCGACGATTTTGACAAAGTAAAGCATACCGATCGGCTATTTGTACGAAAAGTTTCCTCTTTATATTCCAGAGATTTACTCGATAAAATCGATGGCGAGTTATTGAAAATTCATCGGGCGAGTCATAATGGTGCGATAAATTTTAATCATCGGTCAAATAGTATATAAAAGTAGGTCGAGAAAAAATGTGTTTTAACAATAAATTGAAAAGGTCCAATGCATCAAAAAATCGATCAAAATAAAGAGCGTGTATTACTGATCATATGCTCCCTTATTTTCATCCTTGCTTCGTTTCGCACAGGGACATCAGGAGATGATGCGGTAGATTATTTTGTACCTGCTTACGTCGCATTGGTACAGAAGTTATCTCTCCTTTTAGTGGGCGCCTTAATGCTTGTTTCTATTTTCATTAATCTCAGCAGGACCGATAGAAGCGGAGACATTGGAATTCCTGTTGGGCTTGTTTGCTATTTTGTTTTTCAACTCATTATTGTTTTAACGGATTTCCTATATAAAAGCGATCTCCAAGACTTCTTTGTAAGGGTGGGGTTCATCATACTAACCTTTTTTTATTTCTTTTATGTATTGCGGTCACTCCCGTTGTACAGCTCCGTTAATAAAGGTGTATTGGTATATTTCTTCTATGGAGCCATTGTGTTTGTTGCAATTAATGTGTTTCTCGCATTATATCCTGGTGCCAATGTGGTTTGGAAGGGGCGTCTGTTTGGCGTAACAGCACACCCCAATTTTTTAGGAATGTGCACTGCTATTGCTTGGATTGTTTCTTTTGCCTTATTTATGGAAGGCAAAACCTTGAAAATAAAAATGTTCTTCTTAATCGCCATGTTACTAAGCATATATGGCTCCATCTTAACAGGTTCAAGGACTTCCTTACTTTCCGGTACAATAGGGGTAACATTTATTTCATCGTATACGATGAAAAATAGTTCTTTTAAACCCGTTTTTGTGCTGGGTACGTTGATTTTTGGCCTTTTCCTATATGCAAATTTGACTTTATCTTCCTTGGATTTTGCAGGTAGGGGTAATACAAGAGAAGGGACATGGGGCTCTATGTTGGAACAGGCTTCTGAGCTTCCGTTGTTTGGATATGGTAAGGTAGGGGCAACAACAAATGCCTTTCTTTTTTCGATTGTGGCAACTGGGATTTTTGGAACTATTTTTTTCTTTAGAAGCCTCCTTGAGCTCATCAGGTTATTTTTCGCTAAGCTGCCTCAGTATAATAATATGATTGTAAATCTATTTAGAGGGCTGGCTGTATTTTTTTTAATTAGTTCAACTTTTGAAGGTTATCTATTAGATAGCGTAAGCATGCCCGTATTTACGTATTGGTTGTTATTGACCTATGTTAAATTTTAGTCTATGGTATTGAAAAATGTTGCATTACTGAATCCCTTAGTTCCTCATTACCGCGAGGAATTTTTCAAACAATTGGCGAGCCATGTCAATTTAGATATTTATGTTTATGAAAACGGGAGTGAGTATGCCAACTTTAAGGTCAGCGAACTGCAGGTAAAGAACATAAAGAACTTCGGTTTCTTGGGAAATCGATTTATCTTCTACAGTATATTTCCTTTGCTGACAAAAAAGTACGATACGCTTGTCCTCATGCTTCATTTCGGGCATATCAGTGCATGGTTTCTCCTGCTCACGCAAGTGTTTCATCGCAAAAAAGTCATTCTTTGGGGACAAGGAATTTCGGTCAAACGTTATTTACAGGAACAAAAAAAACCGAATCTTTTATTTCGATGGATGATAGGACTGTCGCATGGTGTGTGGTTATATACAGAGGAAGAGCAAAAACAATGGAAAAAGATTTTTCCTGGCAAATCGATTGTAGCCTTGAACAATACCATATCGGGTGTGGAGGATGTATTGGCTACTGACTATACCGCTGATGAGCGAAGGGGTTTAAAAGAAAAGCATCGTATTCAGCAAGAGATTTGTTTTATCTATTGTGCACGCTTTGACAATCCCTATCGGCGCTTTGATCTTTTAATTCAGACGATTGAGTTGTTGGAACCTCAAAGATATGGTTTTATCATCATAGGAGATGGGATACATAAACCGGATTTCAAAGCTTACCCTAATGTATACGATTACGGAAAGGTTTACGAAAAGCAATTAAAGGACGAATTGTTTTCTATCGCTGACTTGTATTATCAACCGGGTTGGATAGGTCTTTCGGTAGTAGAGGCCATGGCTTATGGGAAACCCATCCTTACTTTTAGAAGAAGTGACCAGATATTGCAATGTGTAGAATATAGTTATATCCAGGATAGACGGAATGGCATCCTCCTGAATGATTTGGAGGAGCTAAAACAATCTTTATCTCACATGGTGCGGAATGATATGGATGAGATGGGGCGAGCTTCTAAGCAAATTGTGAAAAGTAAATTATTGATGAGGAACATGACTGAAAACGCTTTATCGATATTATGAAAGCGCGTATTTTACATATCATATCAACCATGGATCCCAAGGCTGGCGGGGTTAGCCAGGCTGTAAAAACAATGGTTAAGGGATTAACATTTCATAATATTTCAAGTGTCATTGTTTCATTGGATGACGCTGAAATTAGAAAAGATTATGTTGGCTTTGACTTGATTCCAATAGGAAAGGGCGCAACATCTTGGAATTACCATAGTAAGTTAATTAGCTGGCTAAAGGACAATATAACCGCTTATGAAAATGTCATTGTTCATGGTCTTTGGCAGTTTCAATGTTATGCCATATTGAAGAGTATGCCCGCTGCTTCAGGTACCAAAATTTATGTAATGCCACATGGCATGCTCGATCCTTATTTCCAAAAATCAGCTGGTAGGAAATTAAAAGCCATTCGAAATCAATTGATTTGGTCCTTGATTGAAAATCGGCTTATCAATAAAGCAGAAGGGCTTTTGTTTACCTGTGAAACCGAAAAAGTGTTAGCTCATGAAACATTTAGTGGTTATAAACCTAGAAAGGAACTGGTCGTTGGATTAGGGGTAGAGAAAGATGTAGAAGAGAATGCCTCTATGGCAGATGAGTTTAGGGAGGCTTTCCCTCAAATTCGATCAAAAGGTTATTTGTTGTTTATTAGTAGAATACATCCGAAGAAGGGATTAGACTTATTAGTGAGCGCCTATCTGAAGCTGAAAAAATCAATGGCGCACCTGCCACAATTGATTATTGCAGGTCCAGGGTTAGAATCAACATTTGGGCAGGAGATTCAGGCATTGGTAAATGAAAGTTCAGACATCATTTTTACAGGTATGTTGACAGGGCGATTCAAATGGGGCGCTTTTCATGGCTGTGGTGCCTTTGTATTGCCGAGCCATCAGGAAAATTTTGGTATTGCGGTTGTAGAGGCGCTCTCTTGTCAAAGACCCGTATTAATTAGCAATCAAGTAAATATTTGGCGCGAAATTGAGTTGGAAGGGGGAGGACTAGTAGCGGAAGATTCTATAGAGGGGGTAACAGCCTTGTTAAGCAAGTGGGTTGCGTTGGATGAAGTTAATAAAAGAGAAATGGGACGGAATGCAGAGAAAACATTTCATAAATATTTTACTGTGGGTATAGCCGCTAAGCGTTTAAAAGAAGCGTTGAATTATGACTAAGGGATATAATAAAGACACCTATGTAGAAGCCTCTTTCTCCTTAAGTAATCGTTTAATGCGGGTACTTTGGGGAGCTGTTTATGTCTTGTTATTTAAGTATTCGCCACGGCCTTTCCATAGCTATCGGGCTTTTCTGCTACGATGTTTTGGCGCTAAAGTAGGACAGGGAGCGCATGTGTATCCAGGTGTAAAAATATGGGCACCCTGGAATCTGGACTTGGGTTCTGCCTGTGGTATAGCGAGTGGGGTAGAATTGTACTCACAAGGTAAAATCACGATCGGCCATCGGGCTATTGTTTCACAAGGTTCTTATGTATGTACAGGAACACATGATTACACGAAGGAGGGACATCCCTTATATACTTTACCCATCGTTATTTCAGCGCACGCGTGGATTGCGGCGGAATGTTTTATCCATCCTGGTGTTACGATAGGTGAGGGAGCGGTGATTGGAGCGCGTTCTGTGGTTACAAAAGACATGCCCTCTTGGATGGTTTGTGCAGGACATCCTTGTAAGCCACTGAAAGAGCGGGGGAGGGAGCGTAGTTAAGTAGAGAATTAGTTAAGTAGTTGGGTAAGAAAGTAGTTAAGTAGCCAATGTGATAATGAAGCTTATGCCCCGTGGACTCACAACTGGCAACACGCAACCGGCAACTAGTAACGAATAATTAAAAGATATGATTTCAGTATTGATTTTAACTAAAAATGAAGAACAAGATTTACCGGGATGTTTAGCTTCTGTGAGCTGGTGTGATGACGTACATGTTTTCGATTCTTTTAGCGAAGATCGTACGGTAGAAATAGCTCGGCAAGCCAATGCTAAAATTACGCAGCGTAAATTTGATAACTGGTCGGCACACCAAAATTGGGGTTTGGCCAATATTCCATTTAAATATCCGTGGGTACTTTATATTGACGCCGATGAACGTGTCTCAGCTGGCTTAAGAAATGCATTAGAAGCCTTTGATCAAGCGCAAAGTGAGGTAGTTGCTTGTGAAATTCAGCGACGTGACTTTGCCTGGAATGGACGATGGTTGAAACATGCACAGATATCGCCATTTTATCTGCGTTTTTTTAGACCCGATAAAATGCGTTATGAACGTTTAGTCAATCCAGTTTCTTTGCCTGATGGACCAGTAGGTAGATTGAATGGTTATCTCGATCATTATCCTTTTAGTAAAGGATTTCGTTATTGGTTGCAACGCCATTTAAGCTATGCGGATATGGAAGCTGCGATGCGTTTGGAAGACATGGGAAGGGGTACTAGCTTTTCCTTAGGAAAAGCCTTGTTCAGCAAAGATTTTACAGAGAAACGCTACCATCAGAAGGGCTTATTTTATAAAATGCCGGGAAGACCATTTATCAAATGGTTGTATATGGTATTGTGGAGAAGAGCATTTATGGATGGCAT
Source organism: Olivibacter sp. CPCC 100613 (assembly GCF_036959255.1). Taxonomy (NCBI): domain Bacteria; kingdom Pseudomonadati; phylum Bacteroidota; class Sphingobacteriia; order Sphingobacteriales; family Sphingobacteriaceae; genus Olivibacter; species Olivibacter sp. CPCC 100613. Next base: position 387,339 of record NZ_JAWMTI010000005.1, on the reverse strand, counting down.
AGCGGGTACTACCTATGCTACGCTACAGTCTATCTATGAGTATTTTATTGTCTTGAAGACAAAAGAATTGGTAAGTAAACAAAATTCCAAATAGAAATGCTATGAAGATATTAATATTTGGTATCAATTATTATCCTGAGCTTACCGGTATTGGAAAATATACCGGCGAAATGGGGGCTTGGTTAGCGGCTCAGGGACATGAGGTGGCTGTTGTGACTGCTCCTCCCTATTACCCTGAGTGGGATATCCATCCAGACTATAAAGGAAAGAGATGGTTCAAAGAGATTATTGATGGCGTAACCGTTTATCGGGTACCCTTATACGTTCCGAAAGAAGTAACATCAAAAAAACGTATTCTCCATGAATTTTCCTTTTTAGGTGCTGTATTGCCAAAATGGTTCGGCTTATTGTTAAAGAAGAAATACGATGTGGTAATCAATATCAATCCACCTTTTCACTTGGGCTTCTTTGCGTTGCTATATGCAAAAATAAAAAAGGCACGTTTATTAACGCACATTCAAGACTTGCAAATAGATGCTGCCAAAGACTTGGGGATGATCCGCAACAAGCGTTTATTAAACTGGATGTTCAAATCAGAGCGTTATCTCCTCAATAATAGTCATGCCATCTCTTCCATTAGTTTAGGAATGCAACGAAAAATATTGGCGAAAGGGGTGCCGAAAGAAAAGTTTATTCTGTTTCCGAACTGGGTGGATGAAACAGCTATTAAACCCTTATCTCTGCAAGAATCTTTACGTGAAGAATGGGCCATTCCGATGGAGGACAAAGTTGTTCTTTATTCGGGAAACTTGGGTGAAAAACAAGGCTTGGAAATTATTATTGATACTGCAGAGGCGTTTAAACAAAATCGCTTTGTACGCTTTTTGATTGTTGGTTCTGGTGGTAACAAAGAAAATCTACAAAGAGCGGCAACTGAAAGAGGCTTGAATAATGTTTTCTTTTACCCGTTACAACCTTATGAAAAATTAAGTGCACTATTGGCTACTGCTGATATCCACTTGGTGTTGCAGAAGAAATCCGCTGCTGATTTGGTGATGCCTAGTAAGCTAACAGGTATATTTTCGGCAGGTGGTTGCGCTTTGGTCACTGCAATGCCCAATACCTCTCTATATGACGTAGTTCAAGAGGATAACTTGGGAGTCTTGGTAGAACCGGAATCGACGCAAGCATTGGTAGATGGGTTGAATAGGATGTTGAATGAAGATTTGACAATTTATCGTAAGGCTGCTCGGGACTATGCAACACAACATCTTTCGAAAGAAAGAATTATGCGAAGCTTTGAGGATAATTTATTGGGAATGATCGGTGTAAAAGAAAGGACTAAAAAATGGCATTACGCTTAATTTTTTTATTGATGATTTGTATAGGATGTATCGGGTTGGTGGCTGCCCAAGATTCTGTAAGGCGTTGGCAAGATTCGTTGAGACTTTCCGTAAGTACTGTAGCTACAACAGCCTCTAAGGATTTTTTACCATTTTGGTTGATTGCAAATCGATATGGAACAATTAAGGATCGGCAGGGTGATGTTTCAACGAACATTTACCTCTACAATGAGCATACTGTTGGGAAAAGCGATTTACAATTTAACTATACAATTGATTTGTATAATAATAACCACTTTGATGATTTTACGCTTGTAGAAGCAAACTTAAAAATTAATTATAAGGGCTGGCAATTGCGTGGTGGGCGCTATCGGGAGGTAATCGGAGAAGTAGATCCGACACTTTCTACAGGCTCATTAGGATTGAGTGCTAATGCGCCTCCTATCCCTAAAATAGGTGTAGCCGTTCCAGATTATAAAAAGGTGCCTTTTACAAATGGTTGGTTACAATTCAAGGGTTTACTGAGCCATGGCTGGTTGGGGAAAGATCGCTATTATGAATCGTACTTACACGAAAAGACCTTTTTTCTAAGAGTAGGAAGAGGAAAATTGAAATTGTTTGGAGGTATGACCCATTTTACCGAATGGGGAGGAAAGAGAGGGCGATTTTCTTTAGATAGAAGCTGGGCAGGTTTTTGGAATGTGTTTTTTGTAAAGGAAGCGAATGATGGATCCACGCCTTCGTGGAGTAATAGACGTCCAAATCGGGCGGGAGACCAAAGAGGGACATTCGAGTTCGGCGCGGATCTGGAGGCGAGCTATGGTGATTGGCACTTATATAACCAAACTTTCTTCGAAAGCGGTACAGGCATCGATATTCGGAACATCGATCGTTTAGCAGGATTGAGTTTAACCTTTAAGGACGGTCGAAAGAAAATCAAAAAGGTTCTGGCTGAGTTCATTTATACCAAACAAATGGAAGAATACGGAAAAGAACGGCAGAGCTATTATAATAATGGTCTTTATAAGACTGGATGGGAATATAAGGATATGATTATAGGAACGCCTCTCTTTCTTAACAGAGTACGCGGAAGTCATTTTTTGCCTGTACAACCCTATGATTGGCAAAGAGATGAAGGGGTTGAAGGTAAAATAAATGGCAATACCAATATTATTAGCAATCGTATTGTAGGCCTGAATATTGGAGCTGAATATGAACCTTTTGATCGATTTTATTTTAAAACGTTGCTTACCTATAATGTGCATTTTATGGATCGGTCAGTTATAAGAAAGTTGGTGAATAATCGCTATAGACAGTTTTATTCGCTTCAACGGGTCTCTTATCTTTTAACTAAGAAATGGCAGTTGACCGGAGAGTTGGCCTGGGATACTGGTCAGTTCTATCGAAACTTCGGAATAAGCTTGGGAGCCAGGTATACTATATTTTAATGGAGCGTGAGAAAATAAATTAAAAAAGAAAAAATTTCTATGAAAAAAATTCTAATAGGCTTTGTTTTGACTTCTATGATAATTTCTTTAGGGGCATGTAGGAGTAATAAAACGATTCCATACTTTAAAAATATTCCTAAAACAGATTACAATAAGATCGAACAGGCGGCATATAGCGAACTAAAGATAAAGGAAGATGATATTTTGGACATTACGATCCAAACGGTCGACGTTAATGCAGCTTCTCAGGTGAATGAGGCCGCTACCAACAACAGTGTTGCTGCCGGTAGTGGACAACAACGGGTTACAGGCTTTGTGGTGGATAAGGAAGGCGAGGTAGAATTGCCTGTGATTGGTAGGGTCAAATTAAAAGGGTTGACAAGCTATGAGGCACGCAACCTTATTCGTGAAAAAGCAAATGAGTATTTTGTAGATCCAACTGTTCAAGTTCGTTTCGTGAATTTTAAGGTCACGGTTATTGGAGAGGTTAATCGCCCTTCCAGTTATACGATGCCTTCGGAGCGCGTGAATATTTTGGATGCCATTGGTATGGCTGGGGACTTAACCATTTATGGTAGGCGAGAGAATGTCTTATTGATCCGTGAAACGGATACGGGGAAAGAGCTTGTGCAATTTAACCTTAATGATTCTGAAGTTTTTAAATCACCATACTATTATTTGAAGCAAAATGATATTATATACGTCGAACCAAGTAAAGGTAAGATTGCTTCCGCGGAATCATCGCGATTTAGCGTCGTAGCTATCATTGCTTCCCTACTGTCAACAGCCGCATTAATTATTACACGCCTTTAATATTTGAATATGAGTACTATTGCCGATTCTACTTCTATCAAACGCAAACACTTCAGTTATCAGGATTACCTTATGCGGTTGATTCGCTTATGGCCACTCTTTCTACTCAGTTTTATTCTATGCATAGTCGTTGCCTACGGTTATCTGCATTATCGTACCGTTCCGATGTATCATGTTGGGGCTAAAATTTTAATAGAAGATGGACCGCAAGGGGCCAATCCGTCGGCGGCAGGCCTCAGTCTTGAAAATATGTTAGGAACCACTAGTGGTGTGGATAATCAAGCAGAAATTTTAAAAACTCGCTCGCTGATGGAGGCATTGGTTCGTGACTTTAAGTTAAATATCATGTGGTACAAACAAGAACCGATGCGCGAACTTGAAATATTCGATGGCCCTTATAAACTTGTTTTCAACGGTGTTACGGATACGGTAAGTCGAGCTTTGCTACTCAATATGCATGCTAACGATACAACCAGTTTTAATTTATCGTACGAACATAAAGGCGAGGAAATACAATTGCAGAAAATTCCCTTTAATAGTCCTTTTGAATTACCAGGTTATGGCTCCTTTACTGTAGAGAGAAATGCTGCTTTTAAGGTTGTTGCTGCGGAGGAATACAAAATTAAGATTTTAGCTTTTGATGATGCGGTATCATCCCTAAGATCGACCATCACAACGAATATTAGCAACAAGCTTACTACCATTATTGATCTGCAAATGGATTGCGGACTGATATCGAAGGGTGAGTACATTTTAAACAGGTATATCGATCAGTATATTAAACAGAGTATTCAAAATAAAAGTAGAATTGCTGATAGCACCATTGCATTTATCGATCAACGGATACTTTTGGTGAATGCTGAGTTAAATGGTATCGAGCAAAAAATACAACAATTTATGCAGGGAAATGGCTTGGCCAATATCTCTGCCCAGTCGCAGTTGATGTTGGAGAGCAATAAGGAGTATACCACTGAAATTCAGGATCTGGAGATTCGTATGCAAATGATGGATGCTGTAGATTCGATGTTGAACATTCCAGGAGGAAAAAGCTTAATCTCCGGAGCGGTATTAAACAACGGAAGTACTGATCAAGCTTTTAATACATTGATTTCATCTTATAATGGACTTATTTTAGAAAAGGAACGTTTATTAATGGGATATAGACCAAATAATCCGATCATTCAAAATGCAGAGAAACGGATTAATTCGATTAAGGAAAATATTTTCGACTACATTAAGAACACACGTAGATCACTTGAGGTAAATAAGCAAGAAATTGATCGAAACTTTGGCTTGCTAAGAGGAAATATTAAACAAGTTCCTGTACAGGAACGTGCATTTCTCGATCTTTCACGGCAACAACAATTGAAGCAAGAATTATATTTGTTCCTTTTACAAAAAAGGGAGGAAACCGCTTTAGCGAATACCTCAAGTATCGGTGGAATTACCGTACTGGATAAACCAAAAGCGAACAAGCAACCGTTTAGCCCGAAACCTTCTGTTATATATCTTGGAGGTATTCTTATTGCTTTACTGATTCCAACTGGTAAAATCTTTTTAGAGGACAGTTTGAATACGAAAATACGTGGACGCAAAGATATAGAAGACCGTTCCTCTGCCCCTGTTGTTGCAGAGCTTAGTCATAATACTTCTGGGGTAGACTTATTACAATTTGATTCCTCCCGATCTATTTTGGCTGAACAATTTCGTGGTTTACGAACAAATATTCAATTTTTACTAGCTGGTGAAGGTAATAAGGTGGTTTTATTGTCTTCCGGTATGCCTGGTGAAGGTAAATCTTTTATATCGTTGAACTTGGCCAACGTTTTTGCACATTCGGAGAAGAAAGTACTCTTATTAGAGTTTGATCTACGCAAACCCAAGCTTTCGAAAACATACCACGCACAAACTGGGCAGCAAGGGATTTCTAATTTCATTGTTAACAAAGATTTAATAATTGATGATATAGTTAGACCAGTGGATGAAACAGGAAACGTTTATTTTGCACCTTGTGGACCGATTCCGCCAAACCCATCTGAGTTAATTATGAAAGAACGTACCAAGGAGCTGTTCAAAATTGCTAGGGAACGGTTTGATATTGTTATTATTGACGCACCCCCCGTTGGAGCCGTAACGGATGCACAATTACTTAATAATTATGCAGATCTATTTTTATTTGTGACACGAGCAAACTATACGCCCTTTAATTTATTGTCCTTGCCTGAGGACATGAAACGTGAAAGGAAACTTGGAAGTTATGCTATCATATTAAACGATGTACGTAAGAAGGGACATGGTTATAGTTATTATGGCTACGCTTATGGACATTATGGGCAAGAAAAACAGAAAAAATGGTGGAAGAATAAATAGGTTTTGAACCACTAATCCTTTTTTGGTGACCGTTAGATTTTACACGAAAACGACGTCTATAAGATGTCGTTTTTTCTCAATATTTCTCGCTAAACTTGTGGAGATCTCTGCTAATTATTAAATTCGCTCAACTATTCATTTTATTCACTTTTTTCTACAAAAGTTCAAGGTAATTGATAGGGTGAAAACTAATGAATAGTTTGAGGAATCATGGACTTTTTGGTTCATACCTAGCTTGTCAACCTTCAACTTTTCCGTCATGCATACTATTAACCCAGATCAAGAAGCAAAATGCCCTAAGTGTAAAACATTAACAGATTATCGCATTCCCCGTTCAAGAATTGTCAAATATTTATTTCCCTTTCTCAAGAAAAGATTTTGGTGCCTTAAATGCGCTAATCGATTTTATACAAGAAATTAAAGACTGCTAATTTATAACATAATAGACAATGATAAGGGAATTCCTTCCGATATAAGTAAGCGAATATGAGTTGAACTTTTTTTTTCTAAGGTAAATTCTTATAATCGTCTGATCCGATTCATAATGTTCTCACGATGCTCTAACATATCCTTTTCGTCTTTCTGGAGATATCGAAGTTGTTGCGCACGATCAGCCGTAGTTGTCTCTTCTTCCTCTTCCTGCTTAGGGAGACTGCCAACACCGCGAACCTGATCAAGATGTTGAAACAGATTGCTAAGCGCTCGGTGAATATTACGTAAATATTTCTCATTGATCGAGTCGAGATGTGAATTGGTTAATTCACCCACATCCTGAAAGCAAAGTCTCGTTATTTTATTATTGGTGATCTGTGCGGAAAAATCTTGCGAATTTGGAAAATCCCAATGTAAATCGTGTACAGTAGTTGTTGTAATTTCCATAGCAAATGTGTTTAAAATCAATATTATCTGTTATAATGCAATAGCCGTACCAAAGCCGTGTCTTCGTCGGTCAAAAAATGGAGTTCTTGCGTTGGCGGGAGCTCGAAGTGGTGAAGTTAACCAAATAAAAAAAACACATTTGTTCAGACGAACTCAAATTTCTTTGTATTTTGTACGAACTGCAGAACACGTTAAGCAGTTAGGGAAAATATGATTCAGCAACCGAAAGCAGTATTGTTCGATTTGGATGGAACACTCATCGATTCCGAATGGTTCTATTACAAAGCATGGAAAGCCGTATTGGCGGAATATAATTTTACATTGGATAGTGATGTTTGGCTATCTTCTCTGGCAGGCAAGACCGATGTGCAGGCAATTAAAGTGTTACATGAGCAATTTGGATTCCACACAGTGATTGATACTTTTTTGGCAAGAATTAAAGCGCGTGTGGCAAAGCAGTATGATGATGAGTTAGTTCCGATGATGCCAGGAGCTAAGGAGCTGATTACCTATTTGTGCCAAGAAGGAATACAAATAGCACTCGTCACTTCCAGTCAACGAGAAATAGCCACTTACTATTTGGAGGCCCACCATATAATGAGATTTTTTAAGTTATTGATTACTCGGACAGAAGTTAAAAATACGAAGCCGCATCCTGAACCTTATCTTATGTGTGTTGAGCAATTGGGAGTTGCTAAGTCGGATTGTCTGGTACTGGAAGATTCTGTAACAGGGACGACGGCCGCCAAAGCTGCCGGTCTTACATGCTGGGGTGTACAAACACATGAACCGATCCGACAATCGTTGATCGTTGAACGTGCTTTTGACAATCTCCATCAGGTGTTGGAAGCGATCTGCTATTAGTTACAGATTGGTAGCCTAAAATGCTAGCGTGACTTGCGCAAGATAAGGCATATTGCCTTATCTTTTTGTTTAATTCCATTTTTTTATACCTTTACGTAAAGGGTTTCTTGTTATACCCTTTATGATCTAACCGATTTATAAGCTATTATTCATTGAATAATTCATATCAAAGATGGTCAATGCCATTAATCTAGGTGATAATGCTGTTTTTGAACGGATCTACCGAATGTATTATCCTGCGCTTCGTTTTTTTGCTTCAAAGTATGTGGGTGATGATGAAAGCGAGGACATCGTCGAGTCGCTCTTTTTACGGGTTTGGAAACAAAAGAAGCTGTTGGCTAGCGAGGCGCACCTGAAAGCGTTTTTATATCAAGCTACAAGAAATGCTTGCCTAGACTTCATCAAAGTACAAGGACGACTAAACAAGAGACATCATGTTTGGCTGAATCAATTGGAGAAGACGGAACAAGATTATCTCCATCATTTGGTTCATACCGAAGTGTTAGCGGAACTGCACCGCGCGATTAGCAAGCTACCTTCTCAATGTAGGTACGTGATGCAATTAGGATTTGTAGACGGTCTAACCAATGAAGAGATCGCCCAAACCTTATCGCTTTCTGTCCAAACGGTAAAAAACCACAAAGTAAGAGCATTAAAAATACTGAAACAGCAGTTTGCGGGAAGCATTTCGGAGCTTCTACTTATTTATATCTTCCTCCATTAAAAAAATAAAAAATAAATAGGTACGCTTTTCTTGGTTTGTCGTATACAGACTAACCAATTCATCTAAGATGACGAGCAACGTCTTTTATAAACAGGAACGTATTATTTACCTACTTTCAAAGCGACTACAAGAACCACTGGCCACAGAAGAGGAGGAGGAAGTTCAAGCTTGGCGTCAGGTATCTCAGGAAAATCAAACACTTTTTGAACAACTAAGCGATCCCTCAATCGTTAAGGTCGGATTGGAAAAAATGCAGTCATATGATGTTGAGGCTAGCATGAATCGCCTGAAGCATCAGATGTTGATTAATAGCAAAAAGAGAAAAAGCAGGTTGATTTATTGGATGGCTGCTTCGATATTAATTTTCTTCTGCGTAGGGGAACTGTTCCTGTATAAAGCAAAAAACCAGATTGCTGAAAACGATATCTTACCAGGAGCTTCGTTGGCTCGACTGAAATTATATGATGGTTCGACATTTAATTTAGATAGCTTACCTGCTGGTAAAAGTAGTATGCTGGCGGGTGTTCAAATTACAAAGACGATAGACGGTCAGATTAGCTGTCGTTATCAGGGAGGATCTGATATGCAGCATGAGGCTCGTTATAATACCCTTACGACGCCCGTTGGAGGCGAATATCGGGTAGTTTTACCAGATAGCTCTTTGGTTTGGTTAAATGCCAATTCGTCTTTAGCTTTTCCTGCACAGTTTTCCAAAAACGCTCGTAATGTGACCTTAACGGGTGAAGCTTATTTTGAAATTACAAAGGATGAGAGACGGCCCTTTACAGTTATTACCCGCCAACAAACAATCCATGTACTGGGGACTAAATTCAATGTGCAAGCTTATCATGACGAAGCGGTGATGAAAACAACCTTATTGGCGGGTACTGTGCGGGTGCAAGTTGCGCAAACGCAACAGCTACTGAAGGTTGGAGACGAAGCACTATCTTACGTTGACAATGATCGGTTGGATATTGGACAAGCAGATATAGAAGCGGTACTCGCTTGGAAAAACGGATATTTTGTCTTTAATGATGAAAATATTACTGATATCATGAAGAAAATAGGACGCTGGTATCAGATCGATGTTACCTATGTGGGAGATATGGAGGATAAGATTTTCGCTGGTACTTTTTCTAAAAGGAAGAGCCTGCAGCATCTGTTAAGCAGTTTAGCTGCTACGGGAGAGATTACTTACGAAATAAAAGGAAGGAGGGTGACGATTATGTCTGAGTAATAGAAAAAGCTGACCGGAAATGCGCTAACACTTCCGGATCAGTAGCTTAAAGCTGAACATTAGGTCAATTCCTTTTCGTATTAAACAAACCTAATAATCAAATGTACAAAAAAAATACTGCATGGAATAGTGTTGCACTTTTACGCTGTTCCTTAAAATTAATAGCGGTAATGAAGCTCATTTTCATCTTAACCATAATCTGTAGCCATTGTTATGCGATCAGCTTGGGGCAGCGAGTTACCTTAAAGGTTAACAACGTTGCGATAAAAGAAGTAATGCGGCGGCTAGGAAAAATGACCGGCTATGATTTTATCTATAATGTTGAACGTTCTAATACCCTGAAACAGGTGTCTATCGACGTAAAAGAGACGCCCATAGAAGAGGTATTAAAGCAGTGCTTTTATCCTTTAAAGGTAGAAATTGTATCGAAAGAAGAAAAAACTGTTGTATTAAAACTAAGTGGACGATCCTCTCTTGGAGGGGTAGGCCTTAGGCCACCGGGGCTGTCACAGTTAATAATAGAAGGACGTGTAACAGACAAAGATGGAAGAGGCTTGGAAGGGGTATCTGTTTTTGTTAAGGAGCATCCAAAAGTAGGTACGATAACGAATCGTGATGGCTATTATTCATTATCTGTTCGGGACGGAGCCTTCATCGTGTTCTCATTTACCGGCTTCCAACGGGTGGAAGAGTCAATTGGGCAGCGTACGCAGATTAATGTGACGTTGGCCGAACAGGAGTCGGCATTAGACGAAGTAGTAGTAGTAGGATATGGTACGGTGAGACGTGGAGATTTAACAGGAGCGGTATCTACCGTAGGGGAGAAGGACATTCGCTCAACTCCTATTGTAGCATTAGATCGTGCCATGCAAGGACGTGTGGCAGGTGTCAATGTGACGACAAATTCAGCCAGACCAGGTGGAGCGACTACCGTTCGTATCCGTGGCACTGGATCTGTAAATGCAGGAAACGAACCACTATATGTTATTGACGGCTTTCCAACAGGTGATCTCAACTCTATTAACATAAACGATATCGAATCAATGGAGGTCCTGAAAGATGCGTCAGCGACAGCTATTTACGGATCGAGAGGTTCAAATGGTGTCATCATGGTAACTACACGTAGAGGAAAAGTTGGAAGATCCATTGTGAGTTATGACGGTTATTATGGAGAGCAGAGCGTACGACGAAAAATCCCCCTGTTGAATGCCGGGCAGTTTGCAGAATTTGTCAATGATGCCAATGTTAATAATGGATCGGTGCCCTATTTTGATGGGAGCAATGACGAACGTCCGTTACCTTCAAGTTTAGGTGAAGGTACAGATTGGCAAGATGTCATCTTGCGCAAAGCGCCTATACAAGATCATCAATTAGGGATATCAGGCGGCTCCGAAAAAACGCGCTATGCCATTTCGCTAGGCTATTATGGACAAGACGGTATCGTTATCGGTTCTGATTTTAAACGTTATTCACTTCGGACAAATGTAGATAGTGATGTCTCAAGTCGGCTGAAAGTGGGGCTATCTGCACAGGGTGTACACACTTCCAGTAATAGTGCTCGTACGGAAGTAGCCGGCAATACCGCTTACGAAAGCGTGGTTTCATCAGCTTTGAACTATTCACCAACTTTTCCGGTGTGGAATTCTGATGGATCTTATTTTAGTAATCAGGGGCCACTTAATGGCTTGGGAGCCGATAATCCCTATGCAATGTCGCAGGAATTTACCAACAAAGGTTCTTTGATTCGGTTTTTAGCAAATACGTATGCCGAGTTTGCAATTAGCGATCACTTGAAATTTAAAACCACATTGGGTGCTGATTTACAGTCCAATAAGGCAAGCAATTATATTTCACGCTTGGTAATTACAGGTGCGAGCTTAGGTGGCAGTGCTTCTGTTGCATCTTCACAAACCATCAACTGGTTAAATGAAAATACCTTGACTTATGAGCGAACTTTTGGATCGACTCATCAGCTTAATGCTTTGCTAGGCTACAGCTATCAGCAATCGGATTATGAAACAGCCACGGCCAATGCCAATACCTTCAACGATGACTTTGCTAAATATCATAACTTGGAAGCTGGGTCGACACTTATTCCGGCTAGCTCAGGAGCAAACCAGTGGCGATTGATTTCGTATATTGCGCGAGTCAACTATGGTTTTGACGATCGGTTTCTACTAACACTTACCGGTAGAAGAGACGGCTCCTCTCGTTTTGGCACTAACAATAAGTTCGGTTTTTTCCCCTCTGGTGCGCTTGCTTGGAAAGTACGGAATGAAACCTGGATGCAGGATTTGAGATATTTATCAGACGCAAAACTCAGGGTCAGTTATGGACTTTCCGGCAACCAGGAAATTGATAATTACCGTTTTTTGGCAAATATTACACCGCATCCCTATGTGTTGGGCGGAGCATTATTAACAGGTAATGCACCTCAGGGAATAGCTAACCCGGATTTACGTTGGGAAAAGAATGCACAACTTGATATTGGATTGGACCTTGGGTTCTTTGATAACCGGCTATCCTTCACCGGTGACTACTATGTGAAAACAACTTCGGACCTTTTGTTCAGTGTAGGAGTCCCCACGAATTCGGGTTTTTCTTCAATGCTCCAAAATATCGGTCGCGTGCAGAACAAGGGAGTTGAGCTAGCATTGAATAGTACCAACATTGATCATGGTGGTCTTCGTTGGACGAGCGCTTTCAATATAACATTCAATAAAAATAAGGTACTTGCGCTTGATAATCGCACAGAGTTTAGAGCGGGTAGTGATGCACAAGTGCATAGAACGAATATCAGTCCGATTTTAATGCGTGTGGGAACGCCGATAGGCAATTTTTATGGGTTTAAAATGGAGGGTATTTTTCAAAATGAAAACGAAATTGCAGCCTCAGCACAACCTAACGCAAAGCCCGGTGATATACACTATGCCGACATTAATGGTGATGGTATTTTTAATGATGAGGACCGTACGATTATCGGGAATGCAAACCCGGATGCTTTTGGTGGCCTTAATAACACGATCTCTTATAAGGGTTTTGATGTAAATATCTTTATTCAAGGCACTTTTGGAAATGAGGTTCTCAATTACGGCACTTTTGACCAAATGAATATGACGGGAGGAAATAACCAGTCAACCCGTGTGTTAGACCGGTGGACTCCTTCCAATCCCAGTAATTCGGTGCCGCGGGCCAATGCGGCTGGTGGGTCTCGATTGCTTTCCACACTCCATGTGGAAGATGGGTCTTACATTCGTTTTAAAAATATTTCTTTGGGTTATACTTTGCCTACCAGTTGGTTACGGTCACTCTCGGTTAGTTCCTGCCGTATTTATATCACGGGTCAAAACCTCTTTACGATCACTTCTTATACCGGGTATGACCCGGAAGTAAACAGGTTCGGAAGTGATACGATAAGCCAAGGTATTGATTATGGGGCCTATCCGGCGGCGAAAACGTATTTGTTGGGACTGAATGTTAAATTTTAATATGGAAAATATGACATACACGAAACGAGTAGTTTTAGGCTACATAAAAACGATTGTTTCGCTCTCATGCTTGGCAATGATATTGTTTAACTGTGAGAGCCGATTGGATGTAACACCTCTCTCCAATTTAACAGACGCTACGTACTATAAAACCGCGGAAGATGCAAAAGCTGCGTTAGGGGGTTGTTATGCGAGTATAAGTAATCCGGATGTCTTTATTGATTTAGCTACTTCCGACGATGCGGTTCCGTTTTTGACAGGGGACGCTAACCGCCCGCTGTTGTGGCGCTATGATATAACACCGGATAATGCTTTTATTCGCTTCTATCCAGCTGCTTATACGAGCATTAACCGATGTAATATTGTTATCAATCGATTGCCAACGATTGCGATGGATGAAAACCTGAAGCAGCGTTATATTGCCGAAGCAAAATTTTTACGGGCATTGGCTTATTTTAATTTGGTACGCCTTTACGGAGGGGTTCCTATTATGACAACTGAAACGGATGGCTTGGAAGGCTTGGAAGTTGCCCGCGCCTCTATAGACGAAGTATATCAACTTATCGAGAGTGATTTGTCGGAAGCCGAACAGGTACTTCCATTATCGTATGAAGAAGTAGATAAAGGGCGGGCGACGCAGGGAGCTGCGAAAGGTATTTTGGCAAAAGTATATCTTACTCGAGCAGGTACAGAACGTAACTCACCTTATTGGCAACGTGCTGCAACCAAAGCAAAGGAGCTGATCGATCAAGGTGTTTATGATCTTTATCCCAATTTTGCAGCGGCTTTTTCATTGCAAGCGAGAGGAGGAATAGAGAACATTTTTGAAGTTCAATACCTGACCGATGTGCGGGGGCATAGTTTGGGGAGAGGTTATGGTATTCGTTCCGCTCCGATTTATCCAGGCGGTGGTGCCGGTATTGCACGGGTAGCAGCAAACCTTTTTAACTTATATCAAGACAACGATCAACGGAAAGCAGTTTCTTTTATTACTTCTTACAGTTATCAGGGGAAGACGGTTGAATTATCGGCTACTGATCCGAATCCCGCCAATGCGGTATCTTTCCAAAAACTCTGGGACAAAACGGCGACAACAAATGGTGGGGAGGGAACAAGCTTTCCAATTTTACGATATGCTGATATACTGCTGATGTATGCAGAGGCAAGTAACGAGCGCGACGGAGGGCCGTCCGTGGAAGCATATGAAGCACTTAACCGAGTGAGGCAACGCGCAGGTCTTAGTGCACTGAGTGGTCTTGATTATGCGTCTTTTCGAGCGGCTGTTTGGCTGGAGCGCCGATTAGAATTAACTTTCGAAAATAACAGACGATTTGATCTAATACGAACCGGCCAATTATTGCAAGCCATTAAAGCGGACACAGGGTTTGGGCGAAATGCGCAAATTCAGGAACATCATGTGTTACTGCCTATTCCGCAATTGGACATGGATGTTAATCCGCTACTGGAACAGAATCCGGGATATTAATTAAAGACAAATTATTAAAAAGAATTTTTATGTTAACACGAAGAGCATATATAAAGAATTTAGGAACATTGACTGCAAGTGTACTCTTATCCCAAAATTTGTTTGGGCGAAATTTGAGTAAAAAAGTTGTATTACTTCGTTCATCTTGGCAAACAGTCAACATAGGTGATATTGGCCACACCCCAGGCGTACTCGCCTTACTTGAAAAGCATTTGCCGGACGTGGAAGTGCGCTTATGGCCTATGAGCATTAATAATGGCGTAGAACCGATGTTACGAAAGCGTTTTCCACAAGTGAAAATAGTACAGGGTGAAGCCGATCTTGCACGAGCTTGGCAAGAGAGCGATTTTTTACTGCACGGCTCGGGACCCTCCTTAGTTGCCGCTAAAGATATCGCTCGCTGGAAAGAGGAAACAGGTAAACCTTATGGCATTTATGGAATTACATTTCCTGGATTTTACGGTCCACCGACTTCCGGACAGGAAGCTGCATTAACAAAGAATATTGAGTTGCTCACGACAGCACAATTTTGCTATTTCAGGGATTCAATATCGCTTCATTTTGCGCAAGAACATGGAGCGCGTTGTCCTGTTATGGAATTTGGGCCTGATGGAGCTTTCGCGGTAGATTTGCGCAACGATGGTGCTGCTGAACAATTCCTTAAACAACATGACTTAGAACCGGGTAAATTTCTATGTGCCATTCCACGGCAACGCTATACACCTTGGTGGGAACTTCCTGAAAAGAAGGCTAAATTTGATGAACGTAAGAACGCACGTAATGAAGAAATGCGGGAGCATGATAATGCACCCATTCGGGAAGCTATCATTGAAGTCGTGCGCCAAACCTCAATGAAAGTACTGGTCTGTCCGGAGGACGGCACCCAAGTTAAACTAGGTAAACAAATTATTATGGACAAATTACCGCAAGATGTAAGAAAGAAAGTAATTTGGAAAGATACCTACTGGTTAACAGATGAAGCTGTTAGTACCTACAGGCTATCAGCAGGATTATTTGGGTTAGAAATGCATTCACCGATTATGTGTATTGGGAATGGCATACCTGCCCTGGTTGGCCGGTTTGAAGAACAAACCTCTAAAGGAGTTATGTGGAAGGATATTGGATTGGATGAATGGTATTTCGATGTAGATAAACCGGAGGATGTGAAACGGATTTTGCCGGCTGTTTTAGCGCTAGCCAAAAACCCAGAGGAAGCCAAGCAAAAAGCCTTAGATGCAAAGGTACGCGTGGATGCACTTTTTAGCGCAAGCATGAGAAAATTGGCAGATGAACTAAATCATCGCTAAGGCAATATTCTAGTGAAGAATAAGGGAATTAATTAATTGCACAAATGTTCAATTGGAACATTTGTGCATTTGGTGAAAAGCTTACGTTTCAGTCTTGAGATAAATTATCTATGAATTGTGGTTAGCAAAGACTAATTTGACACAAAGTGCGTTTAATTTACAGCCATAAATTGTGTTACTATGACTTTCTTTCGCTATTTAATCTTCTATTGCGTTTTATTTGTTTTTTCTGCTTTGCTTCCCAATACGACCTTTGCTCAATTTGGCGGCGGATTAAGTGGTGAGGTGGGGGGCGGGCTAACCCAGTTGTACGGAGAAATGGCACATAAACCACTAAAGCCCGGCTATCATTTGGGTATAGACTATATTGTAATACCTTTTGTTTCAGTCGGCTTACAAGGAATGATGGGCAAACTCGCTGCTGACGATTGGACAGGGAGAAGCGCTGAAAATAACTATATTGGGGCTAATATCAATGCGAAAGCACGATTGGGTTTAGTACTGAATGGTGGTGGTGGAAATTTTGAATTGAATTATATTCGGGAACCTTTTTTCAAATCGTTAATTCGAAATTTATATATCGGTGCTGGTATTGGTTTTTTGCGGAACGATGTAGAGGCTCGGCGTAGTACATCCGAAGATCCGAATTTTGTAGGAGCGGATAAAAGTAAAGGTGCTTTTGTACCATTAAATGCGGGGATTGACATTCCTTTTGGCTATTCTTTGAGCGGGCCAACCTGGGCCGTTAATGTAAATGCTCAGTTAGGACTTTATTTTGGGGATGAATTGGATGGATATGCGAATATGTATAGTCAGCATGACGACCGTTTATTCTATTTTTCGCTCAGTATCAAAAGGTCTTTCTTACATAATGTAAAAAGGTAGTTTTTTCATACCATTCTTTCTCTCACGTACGTGTTATAAAGCTATTCTATCATTTTCTATGTTGAAAGCGGAGATGTATTAAGCATTTTTTAAATACAATAATGCCAACGATGGCATTTTTCTACAATTTGTGGAAGCCTTCTACAGGAATAGTCCGATGTGCTTGTTTTCTTCGATTATCGATTTAAAAATTTTCAAATGAATTTTTTACGTCCTATACCAATTATTCTGTTGTTAAATGTTTGGTTAACAATCGATAATTGAACTTTGAATAAACGATTGGACATACTTCCTATTACACGATTAAATTTTTATATGTTAAAACATGGAAGGACTGAAGAAACGGCAAAATAATTGTCGCTAAAACGTTTAATTCTTATAAGAACGGGAAGTTGGTGATGTATGCGCGTCAACTACTGGTTCTATACAAGTTAAATATTGTAATTTTTAAATTATGCTTCAGTACTACAAAATGCTCCTTGGAGTTGTATTTCTCTTTTTGCTGGATACAGTCCAATTGTATGCACAACAAACAATCAAAGGAACAGTAAGAGACGAATCCGGGCCATTGCCTGGTGTCACGGTTATGGTAAAAGGACAACAACAATCGGTTCAGACTTCGTCCACCGGGACTTATGAGATCAAAGCAACAAAAGGGGAAACCCTTACATTCACCTATCTCGGCTATACCAGTAAAGAGGTGCTTGTAGGGGATAATCCGATTTTAAATGTAATCTTGGCCTCGGAAACCAATGCCTTAAATGAGGTGGTTGTGAGTGCGCTGGGTATTAAACGCGAATCGAAAGCTTTGGGCTATTCCACTACCCGGGTGGACGGAGAAAAGTTTACACAATCACGTGATGTGAACTTGGGTAACGCACTTACGGGTAAGGTTGCGGGTGTAAGTGTATCAAATAACGCAACCGGTGCTTCGGGGAGTAGTCGGGTAGTCATTCGTGGTGCGGCCTCTATGACAGGCAACAACCAACCTTTATACGTCATCGACGGCGTGCCTTTCGATAATACGAACCAAGGGAGTGCCGGGCAATACGGTGGATTGGATCTCGGCGATGGTTTGTCGAATATTAATCCCGATGATATTGCCGATATCCAGGTACTGAAAGGGGCGGCGGCCTCGGCTTTGTATGGTTATCGGGGAGGCAATGGTGCAATCCTAATCACCACCAAAAGCGGTAAAACAGGTGAGGCTTTATCTGTTGAGCTAAACAACAATTTCACCTTAAATAATATTATTGATTTTAGGGATTTTCAAAATGAGTATGGACAAGGAACGCAAGGGGTGAAACCTAATTCAGCAACTTCAGCCCTTAATTCAGCGGTTTCCAGCTGGGGACCCCGATTTGACGGTTCAGAAGCAGTGAACTTACTGGGTAATACGTACACTTATTCTCCCGGGCCGGATAATTGGAAGAATTTTTATCGAAACGGAATAAATAATCAAACTTCAGTCGCTTTAGCCGGAAGTAGCGAGAAGGTACGGTATCGTGTGGGGCTATCTAACCTATATAACAACCCGAACATTCCCAATTCAAACATGAAACAACAGGGGATCAACATGAATACCAGTTACAAGATTACGGATAAGCTGGAATTAACGGTTACAGCAAATTATATCTTTGAACAAGTAAAAAACAGAGCTTTATTGGCAAATAACTCGACGAATATCAACGCGTCAACGATGTATCTGGCGAATGGATATGATATACGATGGTTAAATCCTTTTCGCAACGCAGATGGGAATGAATTACTGCCCGGAACAAACCTTTATTTTAACAACCCTTATTTCTTAGCCTACGAGCATCAGAACAATACAGATCGTAACCGTTTAACAGGAGCTGCTACGTTAAAATATGATATCTTAGACTGGCTATCTGTGCAAGGACAAATAAGTAGGGATGGTTATATCTTTCAGTTCAGAAAAGTAACCCCTACGGGAACGGCATATGCAAATGGTGGTGAATTAACGGAATATGAACGCAATTTTCGGGAACTCAATGCGAATTTTTTAATTACTGCAAATAAGAAGATAGGCGAAAATTTTAGCATAAACGCCTCTTTGGGAGGAAACCATCAAGACAATATCAATCGGGCTTATGGTTTACTGGGCGGTGCTGCGGGCCCTTTTATTGTACCTTATGTATATAATATCAATAATATCAATGCGCCAAATACCAAATACGTTCCGGAATATGAACGTTTTCGTGTAAACTCCTTTTATGGGACGGCTGACCTTGGTTATAAAGACTTCCTTTTCTTGAACTTTACAGGAAGAAACGATTGGTTCTCTACACTAAATCCAAGCAACAATAGTTATTTTTATCCTTCAGTGAGTACCAGTTTCGTGTTCAGTGAGGCTTTTGAGTTACCAGAGGTAATAAGCTTTGCTAAATTTAGGGCTTCTTATGCAATGTCTTCCAACGGAACGACTCCCTATCAAAACTTATTGAATTTCTCCTTGCGAACTTATGATAAGGATGGTATAGCCCTAGGATATGTGAAGAATGAGAATGTACCCAATACCGATCTGCGCCCTGTACAAATTCGCGAATATGAAGCAGGCTTGAACATGCAATTTTTTAATAACAGACTAAGCTTTGACGCAGCGGTTTATCAGAAAGATACGAAAGATGATATCGCGATTATTAGTACGAGTACGGCTTCCGGTTATAGCGCAGCTATTCAAAATATAGGGGAAGTCCGCAATCGTGGTATTGAAGGACTAATTTCTGGAACACCGATTCAAAATAATAATTTTACATGGAATACGAGTTTAAACTTAGCCTTTAATGATAGTAAAATCAGGTACTTAGGTGAGGGAGTAAATGCATTAACCATACAGGGATCAGAGGCCGCCTATGGAAGTGGTGTGGTTGTTAGTAACGTGGTTGGGATGCGCTATGGACAAATCATGGGCTTTGCTTATAGACGTGACGATCAGGGTAATATCATCTATGGTTCGGACGGTAACCCACTTCGTACCGATGGTGTGGTACCTTTGGGTTCAGGTGTTTATAAAACAACGGGTGGATTTTCCAATCAATTCAAATACAAAAATTTTTCCCTGTCTGCTTTATTCGATTTTAAGTTTGGAGCCAAATTGTATTCTGCAACTAATTTACTTTTATATAATGCAGGTTTACATAAAGAAACGTTGAATGGACGCGAAGGCGGAGTAGTGGGGGTCGGAGTAACTGAAGATGGCAGTCAGAATACGGTAGCTGTACCGGCGCAGAATTATTACCAGAATCTGGCAATTAATAATAACATTGCAGAAGAATTTGTTTATGATGCAAGTTTTATTAAGCTACGTGAGCTGTCATTGGGTTATACTTTGCCAAATAGCTTTTTGCAAAAGATGCCTTTTAAAGCTGCAACCGTCTCCTTGGTCACACGTAACCTGGCCACTTTGTTAAAGCACACGCCGAACATTGATCCGGAATCTGCCTATAATAATTCAAATGCCCAAGGATTGGAGGCAACCTCAAACCCTCCGGTTAGGAGTTTTGGGTTTAATTTAAATGTTAAGTTCTAAAAATATTATTCAATGAGATATTCTAAATTTCCATTTGCCTTGGCACTTCTTGCTTTTACCCTTTGGAGCTGTACCAAGGATTTTGAAGAAATCAATACGGATCCAAACGCGATTCCGGAAAATGGCATGGATTATAATTTGTTATTTTCTTCTGCTCAGGTTTACCATGCAGGTACCGATTATAATGTTTGGCGAAATGGTTTGATTTATTGTGCAACAATGGTACAACACCTTGCCTCTACGCAGAGCTATTGGAATGGCGATAAATATACTTATGATGCAGGTTATAATGCTGCACATTGGGATCGCGACTATCCGAATGCTGTGAAAGACATTACAATGGTAATCAGCAAATTCAAAGATGATCCAGCCAAAGCTAATGCTTATCAGATTGCGCGTATTATGCGTGTTGCAATTTTCCAAAAAATGACAGATTTATACGGTGACATTCCTTATACTGAGGCAGGATTGGGTTACTTAGATGACGTTGGTTACCCAAAATACGATAAACAGGAAGCAATCTATCATGACTTATACAAGGAGTTGGATGAAGCAGCGAGTGCCTTGGATGCAGGTGCTCCTAATACATTATCGACCGCTGATTTAATCTATGGTGGTAACGTTGATAAATGGAAGAAGTTCGCCTACTCTTTTATGATTCGCTTAGGTTTGCGATTGTCAAAGGTAGATCCTGAAACGGGCAAGCAATGGGTAACTCGGGCATTAGAAGGAGGTATATTTAGCAGTAACGATGATAATGCATTGATGCAGCATCAGTTAAATACAACCGATGCTGCAAATGCATATGGAAAAGTATTGGTTTATCAAGATGCCAATGCCTCTCGGGTAAGTGAAGCATTCATCAATCAGTTGAAAAACACCCATGACCCCCGGCTCATTTATATTGCGACGGTGGCAGAAGCTCCTCAATTGGCTTATGGAAATGCCAATTACGATTTAGGCGACACCACCGCTTCCAAGCAGTTGGGCATGCCTAATGGTTATGATGAATTGGGGGCTGAAACAGATGTTTCAAATGCAGCAAATTGGCCGGGAAACCTCAATAATTATTCGATTGTAAATCGTTATACTTATGCTCGTTTGGATGCGCCCAGCTTTTTATTAACGCATGCCGAGACGCAGCTATTATTGGCTGAAGCAGCATCGCGCGCATGGATAGGTGGGGATGCGAAGGCTTATTACGAAGAGGGTGTAAAAGCGGCTATTTTACAGATGAATCAGTTGGGGGCATCACCCGCGATGACCGAATTGGAAGCCACAAGTTATTTGACGGCGAACCCGTTTAATGCAAATCAGGCGCTGGAGCAGATTAATACACAATATTGGATTGCAACTTTTATGGATGAATATGAGGCATGGACCAATTATCGTCGTTCAGGTTATCCTGTATTGAAGGAAGTGAACTATTTTAATAATGTAACGAATGGCAAAGTACCTCGTCGTTTTACGTATCCAACCAGCGAAGCATCGATCAATACCGCTAACTATAATGAAGCGGTTTCCCGTTATAGTGACGGGGATCGAATGACTTCGCGTATGTGGTGGGATGTGGAGCAATAAATGATTTTTAGGTAAGAAAAAAGCTGCCGTTTTTTTACGGCAGCTTTTTTTGTGTATCTATCTATAAGTAGTAGTTATTTGATTGATCTTCCATTCGTTACCTTCTCTACATAATTGAACGTATTCAACTTTGATAAAATCCGGATATTTCATTTCTATTTGCGCTAGAGCAAATTGTGCGCTCTGTTCAATCACGTTGTATTGTGTTTTACAGTTTTGTTTTAAATTTTTGTTCTGCTTTAAAAAGCTGATCACTTGACTTTTAGTATGGCTATAGCTAATCCCTTTGCCCGAGGTATTACGTTTAAAATTTTCTGTAAACAGTTCTTCCAAGTTCTCGGTACGACCTAAGGTAATACCATCGATGTATTCATGAATGGCATTTTCTGCGGTGTTTAAGTTTTTATCTACCATGGTGGCATTTGCAAAAGTGCCTGAAGTAAGAACAATGATGGCCGCTATAAATAATTTGATGGAGGTTTTCATGACTTTATGTTTTAAAGGGTTAATATTTTATGTATTGTTATGTTTTATTTGTTGATTCAAAGGTAAAACACAATCCGTTGTCACCCGAGTAGAATTAGGTGAGTAAAGTGAAGAACTCGGTAAAGAAGGTGGATTTTTCGGTGAACGCTATTGCGTTGTACGTAAATTCGTGTTGGGCGTATTGAATAAAATGGTATATCGGTTTAAGCAGGTGCTCGGAGAATCTTAATCATGCAGCAAGTTCTATTTACGGAGCACGAAGGAGAGATCGCTTACGCTAGTAGGTAATATCCGCTGGAAGGGAGGCCCAAGATATGGGCAGTTTTCTTCAAGTGGAGGCAATACACCCCATGGGCTTTCATCGATTCTCATGAAACGTGTTTTCGTTTCACGACCAAGTAATAGCTGATTAGGATTGCGTGACGGTATGTACACCGGCATATTAATCAGCATCCGATTTTTATGTTTAGGAACTTGGATAATTGTGAACTCGTTGAGAATTTGCTTGTCTTGTTTAAGTGGAAAACTATACAAATATAAACGATCAAATCCGTGCGCAATAAATAACGTATCCTCTTGTGGTGCCCTTATGGACCAACTATTATCTCCTTTGTGAAGCTTGCCGGCTTCCTTCCATTGCGTGATTTTCTCCGCACTGATAGAACCTAAACTAAACGTTATCGATGGGGTATTCATTGAATGACAAAGCTGAAATAATAATTTAATTTGCCCTTTTTTTATCTGTGGATTATGAAGTCCCCATACAAAGACGTCGTGTGTATAAAAATCACTTTGCAGCCAGGCGGTATCTTGCCTTAGCTGGAAGGTACCAGTGATAAATTCATAGGGTGTGTTCTCCGTTTGCTGTAATAACATGGAGAAAGTACCTTTTGGGCCTTCTAGAAATAAGGTTGTCCTTTCTCCTCTGAAATGGCCTGAAAAAGCTCCATTATACCGCATCGTTTGCGCTTTTACCAATGATTCCGTGTTGTAAAGCAAACATAAGAAAGCGAATAAACGAAGAAAAGTGCGTGCGCGTTTCATCGATAGCAAATATATCTGCTATCGATGAAATGGCAATACCTGAAAATGGGGATTTGTGATATCGTACATCTTAAAGTCTAAAGCGGTACATTGACACTTGGGTAGGCGGCTGATCCAACTGTTAATTCAGCCTTTTGATCTAGTTCATGTTTATAGAGATAGATAAGTATTTTTCCGTGGTAAAGCTGATTGCTTCGGGATAAATAGTTGCATAGATTTTGGTGATTTCCATTTTCCATTCCTCTAAATTCAACCATACCATCAGTTTTTACCTCAATCGAATCATCGGCCATATATACCGGGTTACCCACCTCATCTACCGCTTGTATCAACACCTCTTTTAACCGGTCGTTACCCGTATTTAAAATTTGGTAAATTAATCTAACGGCTTTCTTTGTGGAATGTATGGTATACCTGGCCACCTCTGATTTATTTATATAGGCTTTTGCCTCCAAAGTGCCGGGATTAAAAGGGATATCCCAGTAAACAAAACCTGAGGTAAAGTCTCCTTTATTTTTTTTTCCAAACGATTTACCATTAAGGAAGAGTTCCACTTCTTCGGCATTGGAAAAAGCCGTTATTCTTTGCTGATCACCATAAGTAGCATTCCATACAGGATCTGCCTTTTTATGGCTCCAAATACCGTCGTCATCTTCGTCCGGAATCGATGAGCTACCAATGTAGACCATCGGTTCCGTAGACCATAAACTTTGTCTGAAATAGTACTCGGGTTTTGGTAAGCCCGCTAGATCCAAGAGACCTGCACCATTACTTCTGTTAGGCCATTTGCCAGCTTCACCAAGATAATCGATACCCGTCCATAAAAATTGACCTGAAATATATTCATTCGTATCTACCGCAAGCCATGCCTTATATTGCATGCCATTTTCACTACCATAAATAATGCGCGACGGATAGTTGACATGATCAGTTGCATAGCGATATTCTTGATAATTATACCCCACAACGTCCACATTTTCAGGGTAGGTGGTTGTATTTGACATGACAACACCTGCTAAGGCGGCTGTAATCGTGCGTGTTGAATCTATACTTTTAGCAGCATCTGCTAACGATTTGGAAAGCTTTCCAAGTCTGCTAGCAGGTGGATGGTCCGGTAGATAGCCTTTTCCATATATTTGTGGGTTGTTACCACCACTTAAAACTTCATGACTATATGGATCATTGGGATAATCTACTTCATTACCAATACTCCAAAGTATGATGGAGGGTCTATTTCGGTTTCTGCGGATCATGTCTTTGACATCTGTTTGAGCCCAGTTTTGGAAATGCTGATGGTAGCCGTCTTTCCCGGGAATACCTACATTCCATCCAGCAATCCATTTGTTTTTGCCGAATTCCCATTCGTCGAACGCTTCATCCATAACGAGCAAGCCTAACTCATCACATAAAGTATAAAAAAAATCGGCGTGCGGATTATGGCTCATACGTATTGCGTTGACACCACCCTCTTTTAATGTTTTCAGTCTTCTTCGCCAAAGACTCTCAAAGGTAGCTACGCCTAGAGCGCCCGCATCGTCATGTATGCATACACCTTTTAATTTCATATTCCGATTATTTAGAAAGAAGCCTTTGTTGGCATCAAATCGAAACGTTCGGAAGCCAATCTTTTCTTGATAAGCGTCGACTTTTTGATTAGGGGTAGTTAATTGTACCTGTAGGGTATAAAGATAAGGGTCTTCCACCGACCATCGATTTGGTTTTAACAGGTGTAGATGAAGCTTGGCTTGCTGCTCTTTATTACCGGTTAAATCGATTTGTTGTTTTTGTTGTGCGACCACGTTACCTCCTTTGTCTAACAAAGAAGCAGTTAATGATACATCGGAAAGTTTTAGCTTATCTTCATTTACTAAATCAATAAGTACCGTTGCATGAGCTTCCTGGTCATTTAACTGAGGTGTTTGGAAGGCAATACCCCAAGTGGCAAAATGCAGTGGCTGTTGCCTAATAAGATATACATTTCGATAAATGCCCGAACCGGTATACCATCTAGCATCGGCAAACTGGCTGTGATCGACTTTTACAGCTAAGATGTTTTTACCACTTTTGAGATAGGGACTGAGGTCATAATAAAAGGCAATAAAACCGTTTGGGCGTTTTCCAAGATAATGACCATTGATCCAGACTTCTGCATTTTTATAAACCCCATCAAAATAAATGCTGTGCTTGAATTTTGTGTCGTGTGTTGTGAGCGTAAATGTTTTTCGATACCAGCCAATACCTCCTGGAAGGTAGCCTGTGGCACTTGCCCACTGTTTGTCGAAAGGACCGGCAATGCTCCAATCATGGGGTAGCATTACCTGCTTCCAGTCTTGATCATTAAAGGATACTTCAGCTGCCTGCGAAATATCTCCCAAATGAAATTTCCACTGATCGTTGAAAAGCGTCTTATCTTGTTGAGCTATAGCTGATAATCCAAAGATTATCGCCATAAATGTGCTTACAAATTCTTTCATGTGTATTGCTGGTTTAAATAACAAAAAATAGCGCTGTTAGTATCCCGGATTCTGTTGTAAGGTATTGTTGGATGCCTGAATTTCTTCACGCGGGATTGGCAACCAGTAATGTTTTATCGCAAAACTTCGACCATCTAACGCAACTTTTTTTACATAGCTAAAGGTGTCCCCATTTTTTGTAATGTCAATGCCATAGGCAGGAACATTCTCTGTTTGTTCGGCAATTTTCCAACGACGTACGTCATAAAATCGGTGTTCTTCAAATGCTAATTCGATCTGTCTTTCATTACGGATCAGTTCCCTGAAGGTGTCCTGCCCCAAACCTGCAACTATAGAAGGCATTTCTACGCCAGCGCGACTACGGATTTGATTCAGGGCTTCACGAGCTGAAAAACTAGCTCCTGCGGGTATTGCATCGGGTCCAGAAAGTTCATTTGCCGCTTCAGCAAAATTTAAGAGAATTTCAGCATATCGGAAATAAATCCAAGGTTGTAAGCCTGCAATGTTCCAAGGATTATTAATCGGCATATCTTCGTCAACGAATTTTTTTAGATAATAACCAGTTTTACTGGTATTCCAATTGGATGGGCCATCTTTACTGTCGCGTCCACCAGGAATAAAAGTTTCTACATTTCTATCGCGATAACTAGCCCCATTATATAAAATGGTTTGATAAAAACGCGGATCACGTCCAACATAAGGACGTTGAGGGTCGTAACCTGATGTTGGGTCAGCAATTGGCTTTCCATTAGCCATGCGGTATGCATCGACTAAATTTTGCAGCGGTACATTTCCCGCCCAACCATCATAACCGTTGGGACCGTTGGCAATTTCCATAGGAACATGTCGAGCACCAACTGAATAGTACCGAGCAAAGATAATCTCATTATCATCACTGGTTTTACGAAAAAGCGCACGATATCCATTTTGAGAAATAGCATAGCGGTTTAAAGCGATAACAGCGTTTGCTGCTTGAAGGGCTGCTTCCCAGGTTCCAACATTATAAAGAGGGCTTGCGGCATATAATGTAAGACGGGATTTTAAGGCGAGCGCGGCTCCTTTTGTCGCCCGACCACGCAACCAGTTATTATTGTTGTTTTCCGGAAGGTTGGTTGCCGCTTCGTCCAATTGCGCTAAAACATAAGCTAGGCTAGTCGCTAAATCTTCTCTTTTAAAAAGAGTCGGATCACTGAAATCATCGGTTAGTTCGGCAACCTTATCTCCTATCAACACAACGCCACCATAATTACGAATGAGGTCATGATAACGAAAGGCTCTTATAAATTTCAATTCAGCAATTAATAAATTTTTATGCACTTCGCTCATCGGTACCTCATTAATGTGTGCTAGTGCATAATTACATTCGCGAATGCTGCGATAACTGCGTTTCCAGAAGGTACCGGCGATCCCTGTGTTTTCCGGTAAGAGTTGCCCCCGTTGAATGAACCAGGTATTGTCATCATTGTTGTAAATCGATTCATCCGATAAAGACGACCACATGGCATACTCGAAGCCTCTTCCAAATCCAGGAGGTGTGCCCTCTGCCTCCTTATCAA
Organism: Olivibacter sp. CPCC 100613; assembly: GCF_036959255.1. Lineage (NCBI taxonomy): Bacteria > Pseudomonadati > Bacteroidota > Sphingobacteriia > Sphingobacteriales > Sphingobacteriaceae > Olivibacter > Olivibacter sp. CPCC 100613. Next base: position 359,801 of record NZ_JAWMTI010000005.1, on the reverse strand, counting down.
TAAGTCGTACGCCAAGATAGCGATTGACAACGAATGCCTCAAACAAGACAGAATCACCTAAAACGGCGGCATCAGATACTTTATCTGTTGGGGTAACATCCAAAAAGTCTTTTTTACATCCGGCAGTTGTTAAAGCCAATGCTGTTAAGACAACTAATTTTATTTTGTGTATGGTAATCATGTTTTTAGCGTTTAATGTTAGAAACGTAAGTTAGCGCCAATGTTAATGATACGCTGTTGTGGATAGAACTGACCGCTTTCGCTTGAGCCTTCCGGGTCGAAATCTTTCAATTTCGTAATCGTAAAAAGGTTAAATCCACTGGTGAAAATCCGTAGTGATTTGATACCTAGTTTGTTGAGGAGGGTTTCTGGTAGGGTGTAACCTAATTCAATGCTTTTCAAACGAACAAATGCGGTATTGAACAACCAGAAATCATTTTTATATAGGCCACCACTAATAGAAGAGGAAGCCCTTTCGTCAACACGTGGGTATGTACCAGTAGGATTCTCGGGGCTCCAGCGATTTTCTGCCCATGTATTGAAGTAATTACCAATGGTTCCTGCTTCGGCCAAAATGTATTGGCGAACTCTACCTTGACCCGCAAATACAGCGGAGATATCAACCTGTTTATAAGAAGCATTAAGCGCTAAACCGAAAGTTAACTGTGGAATATTACCTAAATTAGTTTGGACCATATCATCTGCAGTAATAACCCCATCTCCATTGTAGTCTTCCAATATTAAATCACCAACTTTTGCGCCTGCAACATGCGGATAAGCATCCAACTCTTCCTGACTACGGAATATACCTATGCTACGATACAGCAGGTAGCTATTTAAAGGTCTGCCTGTTTGGCTTTGGTAGGGTAATATCGCCGGTGATTCATCTCTAAAAATAACATTGCTCTTTACGTAGGTGATATTTCCTGCAATACCAAAACTAATTGCACCACTTTTTTGATAACCTAAAGTGGCCTCGAGCCCTTTGTTATCGACTCTGCCTATGTTTTCGGAGGGAACAAGGGGGGTGTTGTCATCGGTTGGGAAAGGATTAACGATACCCGTACTGCCAGGGACGGATGCATTTCGGGGTAACAGTATTTTGGACCGTTTCTCCATGAAATAAATGAATTCCATGTTGAAATTCTTCAAAAATTGGGCGTTAAAACCAACATCTGTTTTTTTGGATACCTCCCAAGTGATGTTCGGATTTGCCAATTTGCTTAAATCAATGCCGGGATATATGCTACTGCCCAATGTGTAATAGTTGCCGAAAATGTAATTGTTTACGAATTGATTCGCGCCAACATTGTCCCCCCCTAATTCACCATATGAGGCGCGTAATTTTAAATCGTCGAAGAATTTAATCCGATCTTTGAACCAATTTTCTTGGGAGATGCGCCAACCTGCAGAAATGCCGGGAAAGTATCCATAACGATTATTGCTTGGAAAGATGGACGAACCATCTACCCGTAATTGTGCCTCTACCAAGTACTTCTCATCGTAGTTATAGTTGACCCTGCTGATGAAACTCGTACGACTCTCGCGCCAACTTAAGCCCTCGTTTGTACGATCTTCTAAAGAAGTACCTCCTTGTGACAATTCTGGTGTGAGGGAAGAAGGGAAATTGCGACGGCCTGCCTCCATTCTACTGAGTGTCCGCTCGCTTTGCTCGTAAGCGGCAAAGGCTTTGATATTATGCAATCCAAAACTACGTGCATAGTTTAATTTAATATGAGACGTGGTTAAGGACGTGTTTTCTTGAAACTGCTGTAGTTGTGCTTTTGATTCTCCGACAGTACGTGGTTGATAAACTCCCGTTGCTGCGTCATAATTGTAAACTAAATAGGGAACGATAAAGTTCTTTCCTGATTCTGTAGAACGATCTACAGCAAAGAACCCGTCTAACATAAGGCCTTCGACAGGCAGTTGATAGGATGCGCGGAGGATACCGTTGAAAGTTTGTTTTGGGTTTTGGTTCGTTCCTCCTGCATCGGTTACCATCATAACAGGGTTGTTGTTTTCAATACCGCTGGTTGGTAAACCATTGGCGTATCGAGGTAAAACCGTTGGGTACGCTCGGTATAAATTACGAAAGATATCACCGGCTCCAGTGGTGGGGAAAAGACGTTTCTCTTCACGACCGGCCAGCGACATCCCTATTTTAAAACGATCAGTGACATCGAGATCGATATTCGATCGGAAGTTGTATTGCCTGAAATTGGTTACACCGTTCTTGAAAATGCCATCTTGTTTGAGCGTTCCGGCAGAAACAAAATATTTTACCTTTTCTGAACCTCCGTTGACGGAGAGATTGTGCTGGCTTTGTGAAGCGGTATTGGCCAATACTTCTTTTTGCCAGTCAGTATTGGGATAATTCTCCGGGTCTGACCCATTTCTGAATTTCTCAATTTCATCGGCAGTATAGGACTGAAACAGACCGCCGGCTGGATTGTTGTAATAGCTTATTTCATTTCGTATAGCGGCATATGTGGCTGCATCGGCCATGTTGGGCAATCGGGTAGGGGAAGAAAAACCTTGATTAAAACTGTATGATACCGTAGGCTTACCGCTGCTACCCTTTTTTGTCGTCACTAAAATAACGCCGTTAGCAGCCCTACTTCCATATACAGCAGCAGAAGCATCTTTGAGTACACTTATACTTTCAATATCATTGGGATCCAGACGTTCTAGTCCTCCTACCTGACCAGGGACGCCATCTACGACAATGAGCACATCTGTATTACCGGTGGTGGATACGCCACGAATGCGTATCTGTGAACCGTCATAACCAGGCTCTCCTCCTCTATTGGTTGCCACCAAACCTGAAAAACGACCTGCCAGTGAATTCGATACATTGGGTTGTGGACTTTTTACGATATCAGCTCCCTTTACCTCTGAGATAGAGCCGGTAACGGTTGCCCTTTTTTGGGTTCCATAGCCTACAACTACTACTTCATTGAGTGATTGTGCATCGGGTTGTAGGTTGATACGGATTACCTGATTAGGGATGATATCCACTTCTTGTGTCAGATAACCTACATAGCTTATTACCAAGGTTGTTTCTGTCGTAGGGACTTGTATACTGAACTTTCCTTGTGCATCTGTGCTCCCACCACTTTGCCCATTTTTTGCACGGATGCTGACTCCGGGAAGTGGGTTTCCATTTTCATCCACCACTATTCCGATGGTGGCTTGCTGTTTTAAGTGTGACTGTTTGTTTCCAGTGTCAAATGGAATAACAGTTGCTTGTACGTTGTGAATAACAAAGGTATGAAACATAGCGAATGCTAAACATACTTGTACAAATCCTCGTGATCGATTGTAAATAGAACTCATAATACTATTGGTTAGGATAAACAAACTGACGCGTTAGGATACAATCCCGTTATAATCGATTAGTTTATGAGGAGCAAATCTCGTTTATCCCCCCCTTGCAAAGTGAGGGGTAAAATAAAAAAAAAGAGGGGGTAAATATAAAAAGGGCCTATTTCGCGTGATGAACATTATGAAATGGCTTCCTGTACTTCTTAATGTACTCGGAGGGGTTCATTCCATACTGCTTAGCGAATTGTTCTCTAAAATACTTAAGATCACGTATCCCTACTTGATAGGCTACTTCATATATGGTGGATTCGGAAGATAGAAATAAGCGCGCTGCGATATCCAATCGAACGGTACGAATAAAGCTGTTGAGACTAAGGTTATGCATCTCCTTAATCCGATTGCTCAAGGTTGCATAAGTGAGACTGCAGGCATCTGCTAGTTGATGAACATTAAAATTCGCATCGGTCAGTCGTTTTTCTATAATGAGTAAACACTTGTCGTGTAACTCTTGATCTTCCATGCTAATCTTTTGGAATTTAGCACCATCGGTAATATGGTGGAAAAAATAATCTTTTAAATCACGTCTACTTTTTAATATACCCTGTATTTTAGCAGTTAATACCTCGATATCAAAAGGTTTGGTAATATAGTCATCAGCACCACTTTGGATACCTTCCAACTTAGTCTCTGTGTTATGGGACGCGGTGAGCAAAATGATTGGGATATGCCTTCTGGAAGGATCATTCTTTACTTGTTTACAAAATTCGATTCCGTTATGTTCTTCCATCACAATATCGCAAAGAATGAGATCGGGTAAGCTGTCATTTAATAACTGAAGGGCACCATTTACGTCATGTTGAATAGACACCTCAAAGTGTTTGGACAACATACTTGCTAGATAATCGGTTAAGCTGATGTCATCATCAATTACTAATAATTTGCAAAAGGAAGTCGCCCTTGTTGCCAGGGGGGCAGGAGGAGTTTCCTCTTGCCCGTTAAGGAGTATATCGATTGATCCCGTTGTGAGCTTATCCTGTGTAGGTGGCATGTGCACGATAGGTTCTTTGATGGGGAGTTCCAAATAGAAGGTTGTTCCTTTCTGTAGCTCACTCTCATAATAAATACGACCGTCATGTAACTCAATCAACGATTTTACCATCCATAATCCAACGCCAAAACCTGAGCCCAAGGTGCTATTGAGGTTAGATGGATGATGCGTAAAGGGGTCGAACAATTTGTCACCGACCTGCTTGTCGATACCGCAACCACTGTCTTTTATGCTCAATAAAATAGTCGTTTTGTTGATAGATGTCAAGTTGATTTCTAAGGTTCCTTCTTTTGTGAATTTAATCGCATTGAATACGAGATTAAACAATACCATTTCCATTTTTTCACGATCTATTGCTAAGATAAACTCTTCAAATTGCGTATGAAACGTTACAGATAGATTCTTTTGTTTAACCTGATGATTGAAGCAATTTAATACCTCTAAGATCAGACTGACCAAATCTGTTGATTGTATTTGTAAATTCTCTTTCGTTAAATTGTCTTTTCTAAACGTGAGTGCTTGATTGGCAAGTCTTAAGAGACGATTAGTGTTTACATACAGCGTTTTGACAGAAGGGGTCTGATCGAATTCATTGGTGTCCTTTTTGTTGAGCAATTCCTTAACCGGTTGTAGAATGAGTGTTAAGCTGGAACGGAACTCGTGTGACAAACGGGTATAATAATTTATTTTTAAAGCGTTAATTTCTTGTTCTTTGGCCCGCTCCAATTGGCTGATTTTAAGTTGATAGTTAAGATGCTGTTTTTGTAATTGATGACGCCTATAATAGTACAGAATGGTAACGGTTACTATAACGTAGATAAAATAGGCCCATCCTGTTTTATACCATGGCGGTAGGATTGCGAGATGTAATTGCTTCATGCTGCCAGCGAAAATTTTACCCCCTTGTTCGAGTGCGACCCGAAAAGTATAACGACCAGGAGGCAAATAACGATAAGTGGCGGTTTGCTCATTACCGACATAGTTCCAGTGCTCATCCAATCCTTCCAGTTTATAGGCGAAGCGGTGTTGGCTCGACTGTCCAAAGCTCAACGAGGCGTAATGTAAGGTAAAGGTAGATGAATAATAGGGGAGTACTAATTTATTTATGTCATTTAACGATCGTAGTTGAGCAGGATTTGCCCTACTGGAGTATGAAGGATTTTCTTTATCTAAAAAATCCAATCCCGTTAAAATGATATCCCGTTGAGGTTTTCTATAAATTATATTTTTTGGCTTGAAATAAGTTAAGCCCCCAGTCCCTGCAAAGAAAAGTTGATTTCTTGTTTTACTATATAGGGATGCGCGTGGATTGAACGTGCCCTCTTGAACTCCTGAACCAGTTCCATAGTTGACGATCACTTTTGACTTTAAATGAATGCTCGATAAGCCTTGCAGCGTACTTACCCAGCAATGCCCTTGCTCATCTTGTTGAATGGCGAGAATGGTATTGCTTGTTAAACCATTTCTTTCATGGAAGTTATAAGCAAAACGTTTTTTCTCCATATCATACACGAATAGTCCGTTACTTTCTGTAGCAATCCATAAATAACCATCACTGAGAATGGCTAGATCATAAATGACTTCTGATTTTAGTCTCTCAAAATCCTTGCTATCCGGAAAAAAAGGATGAAAGTGTTCTCTTTCCTGCTCAAAATAGGTAATGCCCGCTCCGTAGGTACCAACAATGAGGTTACCCTGTCTATCCTCAACGATTGAGCGGATATCGTTAGAGGGAATCGTGCTATTTTGAGGAATAAAGGTGGTGAATTTTTGCGTTGAGTAGTTTAATCTATTAAGTCCTCCGCCGTTTGTACCTATCCAAAGCTGTTGTTTTCTATCCTCAAATATAGTACGGACATCGTTTGAGCCAAGGGCTCCTTCGTTTGTGGGGTCCGCTTTGAAGTGTGTGAAGTTGTCTTCTTTGGGATTGTACCGCATAAGACCACCCCGATAAGAACCAAACCAAAGTTGATTGTTGTGATCTTTTAAGGTAGCGAGTATGTTGTTGTCAGATAAGCTGAATGGTTTGTTCTTTTCTTTTGTGTAGTGTTTTACCAATTTATTCTCCTGATCGAGTTTAAAGATTCCATGACCATCCGTCCCAATAAAAAGGTTTCCCATTGCATCTTCCAACAACCCATAAAAGCGGATATTTTGATCGGTTTTATGACTATAACCTAATTGACTTTTATAGAGATTAAAGAAGGGATAAATGGGTTTGGCTATGAGAAAGACACCATCTCCGTATGAGCCTACCCATAAATTTTCATCTCGATCAAAAAATAAACTGGTAATTGACCTTCTGTGGAGGCCGTTCGGTGTTGAATCGGCCTCATTTGCGGATGAAACTTGCTTGATGATAACGCTATTATCCTTGCTTTCCTCAAATTTTATATGAAAGGCACCACCGTCTAGAATACCGAGGTAAAACTCCTTATTGTTCTGACAAGCTACACTTAAATAATGGTTATGAGGTGTACCTAGGGCTTCCGCAGTAATCCATTGTCCTTTACCACTACGCCGACGATAAGTGAAGAGACCGCTGTCGGTTGCGATCCAAATGTTTCCAGAGGGATCTTCCATAATGTTATGTATGCGACAAAAAGGCTTTTCTTTTAGCGTAGATTGAATGGGATAAAATGGTTTTAGCATGTTACGGTGTTGCGTGAAAACCTGCAATCCTGCGTCCTGGCTACCGATCCACAATAATCCTCGACTGTCTTCCAATATAGCCGTCACCATATTGGATGGCAGACCTACAAGGTTTTCTGCGGTATATCGGGTGAAAGCACCAGACGATTTACGGAAGCGATAAACGCCTAGACCATTAGCGGAAATCCATAACACATCCTTGTCGTTTGAATTACTGATACAGCCAACGTCCATCTTATATTGCCCCTTTACCGATGCTAAAATTGGATAATGCGTAAAAGACTCTGTTGCGCTGTTGTATTTGCTAATCCCTTTTCTGGAAGATACCCAGAGTGTACCTTTTTTATCGATCAGGATCGATTGCACATAATTACCCAACAAACCTTGCGAAGATGAGACATTGTAGCTGAAGTTTTTGAAAACTTTTCCATCAAAACGGCTTAAGCCATTCTCGGTTGCTATCCAAATAAAGCCAGTATGGTCTTGTTTTATATCCCGAATATTGTTAAAAGGTAGTCCATTTTGTAGCGTATAGTTGTATTGGCGGTAAGGAGCGCTGTCGAACGCAAGTGCTGCTAAAGGAGAAAGCAATAACCATAGGTATATCAGAATAGGCATAGTGAGAGCAATTCTTTAAAAGGATAAAAATACGAGATTTCAGTGAAAATCGTTTCTGCTTTACAACTTCTATAGGTTTGGGAAATAAAGAAAAACCCCGAAGATGGCTGGTTCTTTAGCACGGTCAACAGGGATTGTATATATAGTTCGATATGATGGAAAAGAGTCTACCCGTAAATTATGGGTTAATACTATCTTGTTGTTTAATTCAAAGATAAAATGTGCTTTGATAAACTTTGAGGCTAATTAGGTCTGTGGGAGGAATAACTCGGTAAACGCAGGTGATTTCTCGGTGAAATGAGAAATGACTAGCGGTTTTCAGGTATATTGTGTTTTGTGAATTAACATGTCATTAATGAGTAGTATCTTAGCCCCATAACATAAAAACATGATACCCCCATTAAATAGGTTAAGTATAAGATTGAAAAGAAAGATAGAATATAGCGGGAAATTTTGTGTTCCGTTTCTGCGAATAGATGAACGTTGGGTACTAACCGAGAGCTTCGAGAGCAAACAGCTTGAGCTGAATGATTTGGAAAGCTATACTTGGGAAGGAATAAAGGAAGAGGACCTGGCGATTTTTCTTAACAAGATAAAATGTTTTAGATCTGACGACGGTATATATTAAAGGTAGAAGAGCTTTTTGTTTTTATCACATTTTTATACAAAAAAATACACAAATTGTTTAACACGCAATAAAAGGCTATTTTTCTAGTTAGCTTTGGTTTAGAAAGTTGTCAGTACATTACTATAAAGAAATTCTACTAAGGTTACGGTTGGATACTTGATCATGTAGAAACTGCTTATCTCGCCCGAGATAAGCAGTATTTTTAACCACCTTTTGAGGTTTTTGTTGTTTGTTCCGAAGCCCAAAGTTTGGCTTTATATTTTTTGTAAGGTTGTTCCCAGTCAAATAAGCCATAATAAGATTCAATGCTGTTAAAGACAGGTTGATTGAAGAGTTCATAAATAATTACGGCTTGTACTCCAGGATTCTTTTGGCATTTGGCGATTACGGTATTGAGAAAATCACGTTGGCTCTCCTCGGAGATCTTGCCATTTTTGTTTCGTATATTGATTTCCGTAAGCCATATTGGCTTGTCGAATTGTTTGGTTAAAAATTCTGTTATATCATTTATTTGATAAGCGCTGACGGCGGCTGATTCCATATCACTGTACCAATGATAGGCAACTATATCATAGTTGATGCCATATTGTTCGAGCATTTGGAGGTATTTATAATGCATCCAGCTCGCATTGATCATGGTTTTTGCATCTTTATCCACTGCCTTAATTCCTTCATCCATTCCTTTTAGATGAGCGGCTATTATTTTGAACTTTTTTTGATCGTAATGTTCCACTATTTTTCCGGATTTATTAGGAAGTATGCAATCATTGTCCAGTTCGTTGCCAATGTTATAGAAAGTGAAATAATTACCGTTTTCCTGTGCAAAGCCGTAGCCTCTGTCATATCCCTGTCGGTAAGCCACATCTTCAGAGCTGTTGTAATCCAATTTAGCATCCGGTAACATGGGCAAGATCGTTATATTGGAGGCTGTTGCGGCCTCACGTAATGTCTCAAACCGTTGTTTTGGAATGATTTTTCCCTGACTCGTCACGGTGAAATCTACACGATAGATGTTCATCCCGAGAGACTTCAATAGTAACATTTGTTCCGGAGCGGATAGCGTTGCGTACGCCTCCTGATTGAGAGGGTGCCCATTCACGCCAAAAAAGAAATCATTGATTATTGTTGTGTCCGGAGGTGGTGTGGTTGTTGTGTCGGTTGGAGGTACAGGCTCGAGTTCACTGTCCCCTCCTCCGGGAAAAGGATCCTTTACGCAAGCGACGATTGCCAGTAGTAGGGCGACATTTAAAATTTTAAGTAAAACATGTTTCATATACTCGCTTTAATGTTAAAAGAAACATGGAGAAATGGAGGCTTGAACAGTAGGATCGGCTAATAATCTTATTTCCTCCCAGTTTCTCGCTAAGTCTCGGTTGGATAATGTAAAAATATGTATAAAAACGTGTAATAATTGTGCTAAATGTGAAAATGTGAAATTTCGGCCTTCATGATGCCTGGAAGGAGTTTTTTGTGATCTAAATTAATCTCTTTTCTTGCGCAGGGACACGCAGGTCTAGTCGAAAATAAATCGGATAAACAAATTTACTTGTTATCAGCAACGGGGAGTGTAAGGCAAGAAATGAAATGAGAAGTCACTTTTAATTGACTAGTTCATAATCTTTACGAATAAGGTGGTTGACTTTAATAGGCTTTTTCTTCTTTTTTCTTTTGAGCCAAATAATAAAGCCCGTTATAGGAAGACTAGCGCCAATAAGAGAGCAAAAAAAAGCAAGTAATTTGGTCGGAAAACCATAAAGGCTACCGGTGTGAATGGGAAAGATTAAACGGCGTACTTTCATACCTTTCGAGCGCGTATTGTACAGTTCCTTTTTAATGAGTGCGCCCGTATTACGGTCAAAGAACAACTGATCTACCACGTTGGGTATACTTGCATGAGATTGCTCTTTGCTAACCCGTAAGGCTGCGGTTTTTTCAACAGGAAAGTACAACGTAAAATTACTTGCGTAAGGAAGTAAGGATTGTGTTTGGCGATAGATATCTTGAAGTATATTGCCTTGTGATTGTAGTTGCTCATTTCCTTGTACAAATTCTTTTTGCGGACCTTCACCATCAAAAAGAAAAAAAATACCTTCATTGAACCATTTATAACTCCAAGTTAACCCCGTAAACGTAATAAGGAACACAAAAGGAAGCGAATAAAAGCCTGCCACTGCATGTAGATCCCAATTTAAGCGTTTAAATTTTGCATCCCATTTTATCTTAAGACGTTGTCTCAAGTTTTTTTTGTGCTTAGGCCACCATAAGACCAAACCGGTTATTAAAATTACTAAATAGGATAAACAGCAGATCCCTGTAATGGCTTTTCCTGTTTTTCCCATAAGAAGTTGCCTATGTAGCTCTTCTGAGAATGTAAAAAGATGTTGGCTGCCCTTAATATCTTGTTGAAGCTGCCCTGTGTATGGATTAACCGATAAAAGATGACGTGTTAAGCGTTCTCCGTGGGTTTGAAAGAGCACAGCTGCCTGATGGCGAGATTTATCTCGCACAATCAAGGAATTGATTTTTGCCCCCTTCGCGTATTGGGTGGCTAAGCTATATAAGCTGTCAATGGATAATGATGATTGATAATCATTATTCGTTTGCTTCAAATAATATAAAGACGGATAGCATATCGGATCGAGCTCCTCCTCAAAAACAAGTATAGCACCTGTGAGCGCAACGACGCTAAATATAAGACCTACAGCTAATCCAAGCCATAAATGTAACCAGGCAAAGACTTTTTTAATATCTTTCATTAATAGCATCTAGACGGAAGCAATATTGTTTTTATTAAATCTAAATAACAAAGTAAAAACATGGCGAGCATATTCGCAAATTATTTTACGTTATCTGATGGCTATGATCCATATAAATCGGAAGATCGATTTATTCTATGCCAAATTCATAGATGCAGGTACTGTGATATTTTTCGCCGGGATTTAGTACAATGGAAGGCCAACTTGGTTTATTGGGCGTATCCGGAAAGTGTTGTGTTTCTAGACAAATAGCACCATACTTCCGAAAAGGAATATTTTTTTTTCCTTTTTGGGATTGATCTAAGGTATTAGCTGTGTAAACTTGTATCCCGGGCTCATCAGTATAGACGGTTAATTTAATGCCGCTTATGGGTGAATAAACACTTGCAGCGGGATCGTTTAAATTTCCCTTTGTATCTAGGACCCAATTATGATCGAAACCGGATACAAATCTCAATTGTTCCGAGGTGCTGTCGCGTTTTATTGCATCCTTGATCTTAATAGGTGTTGTAAAATCGAAAGGTGTATTTAATACCGGGACTATTTTACCTGTGGGAATAGCCTGGGAATCTACTGGTGTGAAATACCCCGCGTTAACAAAGAGGATGTCGTCAAGTACTATATTTTGGGGATTACCACTTAGATTAAAAAAACTATGATTTGTCAGATTAATGACTGTTTTTTTGTCGCTCTTGGCGGTGTAGTCAATTCTTAGTGCATTGTTTTGTGTGAGGGTGTATTGTATGTTTACTTCTACGTTACCAGGAAAACCTGATTCTCCATCCGGAGAGCGGTAAGAAAGGAATAGTGTGCTGTCGTTTCGCTGGTTACCTTTAAAAACCTGTTGACGCCAACCTTTACTTCCTCCATGAATTGCATGTTGTCCGTTATTCTTGTCGATTCGGATCGTATCACCGTCCAATACAAATGTGCCGTTGGCAATACGATTGGTAACTCGACCCATTGTAGCACCGAATGAATTTGGTTTAGCGAGGTAGTCTTGAATATTGTCAAAACCGAGAACGACGTCCAATGGGCTGTTGTTTTTATCGGGAACCAAGAGAGAAACGATTCGACCACCATAGTTTGTGATACCTACTTCCATGTGAGGATTCTTGAGTGTAAACAAATGAGTGGAATCTCCGTTAACGATCGCTTCAAAATTAGCTTTTTCCAAGCTGGATTTTACTTTTGAATTAGTCGCTTTTTGTACACATGATAAGATCACAATGGCGGTCGCGAAGGCGAATAAAGAAAAATTGTACTTGAGCTTTAACATACTAGGGTTTATAGACGAGGTGAAAAGCTTTTATTTCATTCAAACATACAGAAAATAGATTAATAAATCGGAATTTCTCTATTTGCGTGAAAAAACGAGATAATTTGCACGGATAGAGAAAACTTAATGTGTTTGATTTTGTGAAATGATTTTTTTTAACAAAATTGGAAAAAAAATGTTGTTAAGAAGGAAGGGGAGCTGTTTCAGTTATATGTCTTCCAGATAAGGTGCTTTAGCACCGGACTTATGTATATGAAGGAAATTACTTTTATTAAGAAACGAATTGAAACAAATAATTCAAAAGTATACCTGATTCAACTATTTGCAGTGAATAGTATGGTAACGAGAAAGGATATTGATGATTTTTGTCAATCTCTGGAGAGCGAACCTATCCATAATGCTATGTTTTGCGCAGCTATCTTTTTTGATGATAGACAGTTTGCGGCCTTTCCTTCGCAACCGATGACATATCTGTATAATCCGCACGAGGAGACCGAGACCATGATGCATATTAAGGCTATTTATAGTTATGACGTGATGAACAGGTTGGGTAAATTGCATTACTATGATATAAACTACTTGATTAACCAACCAGAAAATACTGTTTATTCGAACGAATCTTCGGAAGATGATAACACGGATTGCTAACATTGGACTTTAACATAAAACCTAGATTATGTTTTACGTTACTATAGAGGATTGCCAGGAATTTTATGAGGTAAAATTTCAGACGGCAGATGAATGTACGGTGCATTTTACTGTACAAAAGGAGCATGATATTGTTTGTATACATAATGATCAAGGACGTTTGATGAAATGTAAGCAATTAACCCCATCTACAATAGAAGTTCTTTTGCACACAAAAAGTGATTAAAGGATCTTCTTTGATCACGAATCATTTCGATATTTCGAATAGCTATTAGCTTAACATCCTCTGCGTACCTCGCTTATCTTTACTTACACATTCCTGTGTCTAAAAAGTACCCTCTTTTGTGAGAAAAACACCCGTTTTCGAAGCTTTCATATAGTACATTTGCTGTTCATGTACTTTTAAAGGCTTTTTAAATACAAATTTCTGGGAAAGGAAGGCGTCCAACCTACAGAATTTTCCAATTAAATAATTTATACGGGTCCGAAATATGATTGAAATGACTAATAGACATTTATTTATTGATGAAAATACCGCCTTTCACGCATATCAAGACGCTTTGGTTAGGAGTTTACTTTTGGAAATCCACTATCAAAGTTGCGGAATAAAAGGAGTGGTTTACGGTAAATATATTCCTGTTCCTGCGCAGAATCATTGGACATATAGCAATTCAAAGATGGGTACCCTTGACAGTGCGCAAGTTGCCGACTTTTTTGTTGATAATGATTCTAGCATATACTTGAATGATATAGAAGCATACTTGAAAACCTTTAGCCCCACTACCGAGCTTTATAGGCTTAAGGCGATTGTCGATCACCTTTCCGGACAGAAGAATTGGGAACTTATTGTACCTTGGACTTGTTCAGATACCGTTCTCTCCAATGAAACAGAAGATTTAATACGATTGGCCAACAACGATGGTATCATCCTCGCACAAAAGCTGGCCATTCAATTTGGCCTGCAAATAGATGCGCGATCGGGAGTTAATTTATTGGCGGCTATTTGTTTACAGATGATGTCAATCAGGAAGATAACAGTTTTTACACTCTTGTATGGTGTTTGGAGTGAGGCTCAATTATGTGAGCTTATCTATCAAGCGAAAAATGACGCTGTTTACTATAGCGATAAGATTACTTTTTTAGAATATCGGATCATTAATGAAGTGCTTATGTAGAAATTTTACTTTTTTATATATAAATTGTGGATTCCCTTTCCTAAGCACCTATTTGTTTTGATAAACAAATTTTGGACACTTTATGAGCCTTCCTCGCTTCTCAAACTCTTTAGCACGATGATTGTTTTTTCTTTTATTTTAACGAAAATATAAATTTCAATCTATGCCATTAAATTCGAGGCTAACGCGTATTCAAGGACAGAATCGGATAAAAGAAACCCTAGTGCTTGATACGGAGTTCTATATAGTTCTTTGGGTAACGGGTGGTAAAGGAGTCTTGAAAGTAGACTGTAAAGAATATGAGTTAGTGACTAATCGTGTGTTCTATATAGCGCCAGGACAGAGGGCCTCATTTTTGTCACCACCTCAAGCAGGATATCTATTGCATTTTTCAGAGGATTTCCTTATTAATTCAGTAGAAAGCAAAGGGAGGAATACGCTGCTGGAATGGTTGTTAATACCTCAGGTTTTTTTCGATCTTGATGATATACAGTTGTTAGATTTCAAATCTTTTTGGGAAATATTGGAACGGAACTGGATGCAAGAATCATTGGACTTTTTAATTGCCAAATTAATAAATATAATCTGGGTTTATCCGCAAGCAATTCACATACGTAGTAAAGATAACAGATCATTAAAGGAAGACTGGGATTTAATGAGGCAATTGAAAAGAAGTGTTGAATTACATTACAAAGAACATAAAGATTCTCGGTTCTATGCGAAAGAGTTGAATGTGCCGCTCTGGCGCTTAAATAAAATTGCTAAGCAGGTGTTAGGTTCGTCTGTACACGATGTTGTGTCAGCAAGAACCTTGTTGGAAGCTAAGCGACTCCTTGGAACTACACGGCGCTCAATAAAGGAGATCAACTTTGAATTAGGGTTTAAAGACCCTTCTTACTTTAACAAAGTGTTCAAAAGACTTGCAGGGGTTTCGCCCAGTGCTTATCGTAGTAATCGGTAAGCATTTGGTATTACAATAAACTAAATAGAGGAGGAGGCCTGTTCAAAATTATTCCACAATTGTGCATCTGGAATAGGCGCTTCCAAATGAATCACTTGCTGGTTTATGGGGTGCAAGAACTGCAACTTCTTTGCATGTAATGCGATCGCTCTTCTTGGCTTCTCTCTCGGAAAACCATATTTATAGTCTCCTACGATAGGGCAGCCGATTGCCGCCAGCTGTGCCCTGATTTGATGGGTTCTGCCGGTAAAGGGGTATACCTCTACTAAAACAAAATCATCCATCCTTTTCAAGACGCGATACGCTAATTCTGCTTTTACACTATCGGGTTGTGCTTCTTCGTGAGTGAAGGTGATGTTTTGCTCTTTATCGCGTGTTAACCAATGAACTAATTTGTTGGAAGGAACCGCTGGAGGGGTCGTTACAATTGCCCAATAGGTCTTTTTGACTTGTCTCGTTTTAAAAAGTAGGATCATAGCCTCTAGCGCCTCCATAGTTTTGGCAAAGAGTAGTAATCCACTCACACGTCTGTCAAGTCGATGCACCGCTCGTACTTGTATATCCTTATGGTGTTTCTTGCTTAAAGAGTCACTGAGAATTTCCTCGAGGGCTCTTTTTTCTTTGACAGAGGCTTCCACTAAATAACCGGGAGGTTTATTAATGGCAATTAGATGCTCGTCTTCATAAAGAATATGTTGATCTATTCTAGGCATAAACAGCATTCATAGCATATCAATACAAAGATAGTAAAAAGATCTCTTTGCATAAAGAGAATGATTGTAACAGTAAAGAAAAAAAATTAACCCTTAATTGCTTGATAAACTAGTTATTAGTATATTCATCAGATAATTATGAAAGCCATGTTACGAATCTTTTTATGTATGTTTCTATTTCATTCCTTGTGTGTTATTTGTACAGCCCAAAATCGATATCCCGAACATAGTGCCTTCTCCTCCTCCGTCGGTTTGCAAGTAGGGACTGCGGGTGTTGGTGCTGAATTTAATTATCCAATTCGTTCTGATTTAAATGTTCGATTACATGCGAGTTATTTACCTGAAGTGCGCAAACATTATCACGGCTTAATATATCAGCCAAAGCGTGCATTGACGGGACTAAATATAGACTGGCAACCGCTTTTCGGTGGAGACGGCTGGTTGGCTCGCAAATGGTTTGTTAGCCTTGGTTTTTATTATTTTATGAAACATAGTATGGGTACTTTTAGAGAATCTAGGGTGATTGGTAGACCAAGGGAAAAATATTACGAAGCTGATCTTAGCAAGATAAGACCTTATGTGGGTATGGGTATTGCACGACTGGCGCTTTCAAAACATCTTTTTCTTAATCTGAATGGCGGTTTTTTTATTCCGACGGCTAGGACCCGGATTGAGATGGCTAATGAAGAACAATATGACCCGGGTTCTATTGCTCAGGTCAAAAAAATGGAGCAGGATAGATATAATCGCGTTTGGGCACATTTGGCGACCTCATTAAACATACAGGTTGGTTTATTTTATAACCTTGCTTATCGATTTAATACATATGGTTGGCAACCGAAAGAATGGAAGAGTAAGCGGAAAAAAGATCGTCATTCCGGGAATAAGCAATTCCGTTAGTTTATACAATGTCACATGAATTTAGAAAAAGGTCATTCGACAAGAATTTTATCAATTGATATAATGCGTGGGTTTACGCTTTTGCTCATGTTGTTTGTGAATGATTTGTATGAACCGGGTGTGCCCTTCTGGTTACTTCATGCGCCAGCCAACGTGGATAGTATGGGTTTGGCTGACTGGGTTTTTCCCGGGTTCTTATTTATGGTTGGTGTATCTGTACCCTACGCTATTCGTTCGAGACTTCATAATGGTGAATCGGAATTACGCTTAATGGGGCATATTATAATCCGTACGATAAGCCTGCTTCTGATAGGTGTATATATGGTAAATATTGAGCGTTTAAATGAGGCGCTTACAGGAATGAACAAATATTGCTGGGCCATTTTACTTTATCTGAGTATTTTTTTGATTTGGAACAATTATCCACGTCGTACAGGAAGGCCGCGGTTTTTTTTATGTTTGAAAGGACTGGGATTGATAACTATGATTGTACTTGCTGCCGTTTTTAAGGCGGGTGAACCAGGGAAGGTGTTATGGTTGGCAACTAGCTGGTGGGGTATTTTAGGTCTGATAGGGTGGGGTTATTTCGTTGCCACTTTAGCCTATTTGCTCTTCGGCGAAAGAAAAATTCCACTTCTTTTTATATGGGGTTTCTTTATAGGGTTGAACATATTATCCCAATTGGGTATATTGACATGGTCTGGGTTATTTGGCTCGGTCTTCAATGTCGTCTTGGAAGGAAGCATCCCTTCTATTGTATTGGCTGGTTTGGTAGTAGGGGTTCTGATAAGAAGTGAAAAAAAGCCAAGTAAAAAAATCTGCTTTTTATTGGTTTGATGGGTGTGGTCAGCCTTGTGTTGGGGATCATTCTTCGTCACTGGTTTATTTTGTCAAAGATTGATGGGACACCAAGTTGGGTCTGCGTTTGTAATGGTATAAGCCTTTTAGTTTATGCGTGTTTATATTTCTTAATTGACATTAGAAGGACCGTATATTGGGGTAGCCTGTTTCAATTTGCCGGCAGAAACTCGTTAACGATTTATTTGGCCCCGGATATAATTTATTTTAGCTGCTGGGGTTTAGGAATTCCTTTTTTTTATAAGCAGTCGTCTAATGAATTATTGGCAGTAGGTGGATCTGTCGCATGGGCTTTTGCGATGATCGGGTTGGTCTGGGGCTTAACTCGTATGCATGTCCGCTTAAAATTATAATCGATGTTTCAACCTAATAGCGGGGAGCTGATTTTGCAGCTCCCTATATGTAAGGTTGGTTAATGTCAATCATTTAATTGATCCCTACTGTTACGGGTTTTTTGTAATAAATCTCGCCATTGTCGCTTAATAAGTTAAGCGCGCTCACTAGATTGTCTACCTCGTCCGCTCTTACTTCACGAAGTACCACCGTTACTTCTCCCCTGTATCGCATATAAATATAAAATAGTGTCAGCATCACATTTTGTTAGGTAAACAAATGTAGCTGTTTGAAATTGTTTGTCAATCAACACTTTTGGGACATTATTTCTCAAAAAAGCGAGCTGTTTTTCTATTGCGTGGAATTGACTTTATGTGAGATGTTAAGCAGGGATCTGGTTCTGTTAAAGGGAGCTTCTCAAGATTAATTTTGTTGGATTGCGGTATCGAATTATTTTCTTTTCTTCGATGGTTTCTGCCACCTTTTTTGCCATCACTTCAAAGTCAGACGAAATCACCGTAATACCGCCCTCTAAAATTTCTTTGACATCCGTGTCGTTATAAGAGATTAAGCCGATATCCTTTCCCAGGTGGTAGTTCTTTTTGCGAGCCAGTTTAATAAGCGCTACATCGTCGGTGTCATATCGGCTAAAGGTAATGTATACATTGCCTTTATGGAAATTGGCTGATGAAATCTCATGTTGAATAATGTAAGGATATTGATGTTCCTGACAAAATTGCAAGAACCCTTCAATCACTAAACGAGCATGAAAAGCTTCAGTGGGCACAATAAGTATCAATTGCTTGTATTTTGTTAATGGCGCTGCAACTTGTGATAAAGTGTCATAAATATCTGATTTGAAATCCTGATAAATGGATGAATAATTGCCCTGAAGGTTTGCTTGGTCAAAGTCTATCAGTATTCTTTTAGGTGCAGGTATTTGGTTTAGTACAGTGGATACATCTTCTTTAAGGTAAGCTGCGATTACGAAATGGGTGTAACTATGTAGGTTTTCCATAATTAATTTCTCAAAAACTTTTGGGTTATGATGATGAAAATAAACATCAATATCCGCTTTGTCCTTAATGGCTTCGAATAATGTATGATATAACTTATCGCGCATGAGGTTCATTTTGTCGAGCAAAAGAAAGATACGGAAACTATGATCGACCGACTTTTTACGCACATAATACCCCTTTCTGTAAACGGATTCGATGATTCCTTTTTCCAACAGATAGTTTAGCCCCTTTAAAACAGTTTCCTTGCTTATTCTAAACTGTTGCTCAAATTGTTTGAGCGAAGGCAGGCGATCGTTTAACTGCAGCTCGCCTTTTTCTATCAATTGTAATATATAATCCACAAGCTGTAGGTATTTCATGCGTTGTGCAGAAGCTTCTTTGTTCTCCTCAGGATTTTTCGTTTCAATAGACATAGTATGTTGTTTTCTTACCAAAGCAGACCAGTTTATGTAGGGATTTTTTGTCCGTAAATAGATGGCAATAAGCGAAATTATAAAAAAATGTTTGGAAATTGAAATGTATTTCCTATTATTGTCTCGTGATTTGTTTACCAGACCAGACCATACCAATTAAAACTAATTAATGTAACCATGTATAAGCTTTTTTTAACCTTTCTCTGCGTCCTGATCGGGGTGGGAACCGTTTCGGCGCAAAAAAAACGAACAATTTCGGGCCTCGTGCGTGATGAAGTAACTGGACAAACACTACCAGGTGTTACTGTATCAGTAGTTGGCAAGCAGCGAACGAAAACAGACGCAGCCGGGAAGTATGTGCTCGAACTAGATCCATCCGACAAATCAGTGCAATTTTCTTTAGTGGGCTATGAGACACATACCCATGCACTTGAAGAGAATCAAAAGATACTTGAAGTCGCTTTGAATGAAAAAAAGGAGGCATTAGATGAGGTTGTTGTAGTGGGGTATGGAACGCAGCGAAGAATTGAAACTACCGGCTCTATTGCATCTGTAAAAGCGGATGAGTTGACACAAATGCCAGTTGTGAACGTAGCACAGGGGCTCCAATCTCGGGTTTCGGGAGTTCAGATCAATCAAAACTCCGGTTCACCAGGTGGAAATGTGAGTGTGCGGATACGTGGAACGAATTCTATTAATGGAAACTCCGAACCACTTTATATCGTAGACGGAATTCAGATTTCAAACAGTGGAGGCATTAACGATGTTAGTCCGCTTTCGACAATTAATCCAAACGATATTGAATCGGTGGAAGTACTAAAAGATGCTTCTGCTTCTGCTATATATGGTGCAAGGGCCGCAAATGGTGTAGTGCTGATTACTACAAAAAGAGGTAAGGAAGGCGCTACCCGTGTTGCGCTGGAAAGTTACTATGGGATACAGAAGGTGGGTAAAAAGCTCGATTTACTAAATGCAGCTGAATTTGCGACCTTGGAGAATGAAGTCTTTAAAGATAATTACTATGCTGATCCTGCATCTCTCGGAGAAGGGGTCGATTGGCAGGATCTAATCTTTCAAAGTGCACCCATTAATAACCAACAACTGGCTATAAATGGAGGAAATGAAAAGACGCAGTTATCATTATCCTTAAATTATTTTAAGCAAGATGGGATTATTGTAAATTCTGATTTCACACGTTATTCTTATCGTCTAAACGTTGATCATAAGATTAACGATCGTCTTAAAATAGGAACGAGCATTTTAGGCAGTTATTCTACAAATAACGGCGTTAATGCCGGCGCTGAAACACTAGACGGTGGTGGGGTGGTAACCGGAAGTGTTTTGGGAGCCGCGGTTGGTGCTCCACCGACTTTACAGCCCTATAAGACAGATGGTTCTGTTTTTCCCTTCGGTGAACAAGGGAATGGTCGATATCGAGAGGTGGTAAACCCGCTTAACTTTACGGAGATATTACAGCGAAATAACATTAAAAGGACCTTAATCAATTTATTTGGCGAATATACTATTTTGCCAGGGCTGGTTTATCGGGCCTCATTTAATTCGGATATTGAGAACCGTTTGTATGACAATTATTCTCCCCTATCCATTCTGAATGCGGCAGATGTTAATGAGAATTCCGGTTCGGCATCAAAGGAGAATCGTGACTATCTAAATTTGCTCCATGAAAGTTTATTGACCTATACGACCAAAATTGGAGACGATCATTCATTGAAATTTACCGGTTTATTTGCCACGCAGATGGAAAATTATAAAATGAACAGGATCAGTGCAACGGGATTTCCGAATGATGCGACTGCAAATGAAGCCTTGCAGTTAGCCTTAAACCGGACGGTTTCAAGCGAAAAAACTTCTCAACGATTGGATTCTTACATGGGGCGGATTAATTATGGGTTTAGAGACAAGTATTTTTTGGATGTAACGGCAAGGATAGATGGGTCGAGTAAGTTTGGAGCAAATAATAAATATGGTTTTTTCCCAGCAGTCTCTGGTGCCTGGAGAATTATTGAAGAGCCCTTTTTAAAGGACATAAAAACAATATCTGACTTAAAACTCCGAGCCAGCTATGGAGTCAGCGGCAACGCCGGTGGTATTATTCCTTATCAGTCGCTCGCAACGGTGGCCTCTAATGGCGGCTATAATATCAATCATACATGGCTGACAGCTATTGGACCGACGGGTATCGCGAATCCGGATTTGCGCTGGGAAAAATCCAAGCAATTGGATATCGGATTGGATGTAAGCCTATTCAGTAATAGATTATCGTTTGTAGCCGATTATTATCATAAACGTACCGATGATTTGCTATATGTGCAAGCACTTCCTCTTTCTTCCGGATACTCGACGATGATAGGAAACTTTGCGTCTTTGGAGAATAAAGGGGTAGAAATAGCGGCGAATGCGATAATTTTTGAAGGTGATTTTAAATGGTCAGTGGCGGCCAATATGACAATAAACAGAAATAAGGTACTGGATTTAGATGGGGGTGTTACGAATGAAAGGTTTATTACGAATTACACACTCCTTAAAGTGGGAGAACCTTTGGGTGTTTTTAAAACCTATGTGTTTGATGGGATCAACCAAAGTGTAGACGAAATTGTTCCGGGTTATGACGGTCGAGTGGGTGGACATAAAGTGAAGGATATTAACAATGATGGGATTATCAATGCGAACGACCAGATCATTACCGGAAACCCTAATCCTAAATTTATTTATGGATTCTCAACAAATCTGAGTTACAAGAAATTTGATCTGAGTATGTTTTTGTCGGGAACGCAAGGAAACGATATCTATAATATCAGTAGGTTGTCATTTGAGAACCCCATCGGGCAACGGAATTTATTTAAAGGCGTAGTGAATCGTTGGACGCCGGAGAATCACAATAATCAATATTCCAGTCCATTTATAGGAGGGAGATTGCCTATAAGCGATTACGCTATGGAAGATGGTTCTTATTTACGGTTACGAAATGTAACCTTGGGATATCGCTTATCGGGATTAAAGGGCGTGTTGAGTGATGTTAGGGTATATGTAAGCGGCAATAATCTTTTTACAATTACTAATTATTCGGGCTATGATCCGGAGGTTAACACTTTTGCGGGTTCGAATAAGGAAATTGGTGTTGATAATTTGGTTTATCCGCAAGCACGTTCGTTTATTGCGGGTGTGCAGGTGAATTTTTAAGCAGAATGGGCTTATGTTATGGTTATTTGAAAAATTAAATAGATGAAACCGAGATGTAAATAATATTGACAATTATTATTTACTCGAGCTCTCATCAGCAATAAAAAAGAAAATAATAAGATGAAAACTTTTGAATATAAAAATATTGCGAAGTTGTTTTCGGCGCTGGTTTTATGTGCCGCTTATACTTCATGTTCCATGGATGAGGATGTCTATTCTTCCATTATAACGGAAACGTTTTATAAAACAGCGGCAGACGCTGAGAAAGGTCTTTTAGCTGTGTACGGTGCGATGGGGCCTTTATATGGAGGTCCTGCTGCGACCTTGGTACCTGATCTGAGCAGTGATCAGGTTTTTCCACGTGCTGTGGTTGGGCGAAATTCATTGACACTTTTCACGCTCGATCCAACGTATACAATCCAGCGAAGTCAGGGTAGATTAAATGAATCGCCACAGCAAATCTGGACGTCTTGCTATAGCGGTATTGAACAAGCAAATTGGGTGCTTACGAAAGTGCCGGAAGTTACTATGGATGAAGCTAGGAAACAACAAATTTTAGGTGAAGCTTACTTTTTGCGGGCTTTTTATCTTTGGATGCTCACAAAAAATTTCGGCGAAATTCCAGTAAAAATTAGCCCCAGTGTAACGGAGGCAGATGCTTATACACCTAAAAGCGCAGTACCCGATGTGTACAGTCAGATATATAGTGATTTGGATAATGCTTATGCCGCTAATTTACCTTCTTACCCTTCTATAGAGGCTGGAAGGCCTTCACGGGAAGCCGTTCATGCTCTTTATGCTAAAGTAGCCCTATATAATGAAGACTGGTCGACCGCACTGGAAAAAGCACAATCGGTAATAAGTTCAGGAACCTATTCACTAATACCGGATGTAGTGGATTTATACGCTTACACAAAGGAAGATGAGGCGCGAAAAGAAATGATCTGGTCTTACGAATGTGATCCTATTTCACCGGGAAATGGACATCAATTAGTTGGACTTTGCGGTCCTTCAGGGAGCGCAGGGGTGGAATATGCTCGCACATCCTTTGGTTCTATGTTTGCGTATATGTCGTTTTTTGAGTCATTTGACTCTACAGATAAAAGGAGACAGTTATTAGATACGACCTACTTGAATAGAGATGGAGAATGGGTTCCACAAAAAAATATTTCTCCCTTTACACCACAAGCGGTTTTAATTAAAAAGTATCAGGATCCAGTATCTACGACCGGTACAATTCGGAATATCCCCATTTTACGTTTAGCTGATGTGTATTTGATTGCAGCGGAAGCGGAGGCGAGGCTAAATGGGCCGACGTCACTGGCTTATTCCTACCTAAATACTGTTCGTACACGTGCCGGTCTAAAGGAGTTGGCAACTGGTTTAGGAAATGAAGACTTTATTGATGCGGTAATACAAGAGAGAGCATGGGAGTTTTTTGCCGAAGGGGATCGTTGGTATGATTTGACGCGAACAGGTAAATTTATGACGGTTATCCCAACGGCAACGAACGACGTATATCCACAACGAAACATACAGGCAAAATATCGGTATTTTCCAATTCCACAGGATGAAATAAATGCCAATAGAGAATTAGTACAAAACCCTGACTGGAATTAAGGTATGTTGACATGGAGAAAAAAGAAGTTTGCATGAAATATCGCTTATTTGTTTGTATTAGCTCACTTTTTATAAGTCTAGTTGGCTTTGCGCAATCGGATGTAGATTTGGAAAATAAGCATCTTAAGCTGCAGTGGAAAGAAACAGCACAAGGCTATCGTTTGAATCAACTCATTTTGAAGGGCGAACAAAGCATGAAATCGGTGCCTAAACCGCTGGGGGAATACACCATATTATTCAGCAAGAATATACCGGATACAAACAATGTCTCCGAGCGGGCTTATCAGATGGATCTATTAAAAGCTTATCCCCATAATCTGAAGATGTGGAAAGAAGCACTTCTGCCCGTTCCTTTAAATACTGCAGGTAAGTCGTTCTCTTTTTTTCCTAAAGAAGTTGATGAGCGTGATGGAGAATTGCATTTTAAGCAAAATATCGATGTACTTTCTCTTGAATCACGATGGCAATTGGATGATCATTACCCTGGCGATATCTTGGTAGAGATACGTGTTACAGCAAAAGAAGCTGGATATTACGCGATAGCTAGCCCAACCCTATATCCCGTAGAAGAGAATCAACTAAAATGGGCAATTCTTCCAGGTTATTTCCAAGGGAGAAAATTGGAACCAAACTTAATGCTAGCTTATGGATATGGACAGGGGATACCGGCTCAGCCAGTTGTTGTACGTGAGCGTGTAGCTAGTACTTTAGCACCGATTGTTCAGCATCAAAACGGATTAAGCCTCGCTGTGATACCTGCACCTGGGACAGGTAGGGATCCTTGGGAATCTACTACGATTACACAGCAACAGTGGAAGTTGGGTTTGTCGTTAATGGATCGTAAAGGTCAACTTTCACCAACCTTATATCACCCTGTTTTAGGACAGGAGGGTTCGTATATGCAGCCTGGTGAACAACGCGTTTTTCATTTTAGATATGTGTTAAATGCTGTTAACTGGTTCGATCTCTACAAACATGCTGTATATGATATTTATCGGTTCAAAGATTTTCTGGGATTAAAGACCACGAAAGAATCACTTACACATCGTATTAGTGCCATGGTCGACTATCTGAAGAACGACTCAACATCTCTGTGGGATGTATACGATTATCAAGGATTAAAAATTGGTGCTCAAGCTTATTTGGGGCCTATTGCCGGATCCGATCATGATGCGGTTAAAAATTCTGACTATGGTGCGATGTGGATGACCGCTAAATTAAGTGCTGATAGCGTACTTCAAAAAGAAAGACTTCCTTATGCACGTAATTTCAAATTGGTTCAACAGCAAAAGGATCCGGGTTTTTTTCAAGGTGCCGCAATTGGCCAGTATTATTTATGGAAAGGAAAGCAGTTTACAGAAGAATGGGGGAATTACGTAGAACCGATCGCGCTTACGTATTATACGATGATTGATCTTGGTAATATTTTATTATATGAACCGCAAGATTCAGCACTTTTAAAACGATTGCGAGTAGGTGGCGATAAGTTGTTGAGCTGGCAGAAGGCAGATGGAAGATGGGAAGTTGCTTATGATCGTAAGACAACACATCCGGTGTTTAAGGAATTGACAGACCGACGACCTACTTTCTATGGATTGGTGGTAGCCTATCGTTTACTAGGAGACAAAAGGTATTTGGATGGTGCTGAAAAAGGTGCTAAGTGGTTGATGCAGGAGGCAGTTAATAGGGGCTCATTTTTAGGAGTTTGCGGAGATGTTCGTTTTGCACCTGACTTTGCTACGGGACAGACGGCACAAGCATTTCTTGATTTGTATGATATCACAAAAAAAGAAACCTATCTTAAAGCGGCTATTGAAACCGCTCGTTTATATACTACATCCATTTACACACATCCCATCCCCTCGACGATCAAAAAACACGTGGGAGAAATTGAATGGCAGGACTGGCAGATTAGCCAAGTGGGTTTAAGTTTTGAACATGGGGGGATTTTTGGTTCTGCTAATGTCTCCGGGCCAATTTTGCTAGCTAGTCATGCCGGCATGTTTGTTCGGATGTTTGACCTTACGAAGGATTCAATTTTTATTGATATGGCTCGTGCTGCAGCTTGGGGAAGAGATGCCTTCATAGATCCCGCCAGCCATGTCGCTTCTTATTATTGGAGTACAATGAACGCAGGTCCCGGGCCGTTTCCGCATCATGCTTGGTGGCAAATCGGGTGGATCATGGATTACCTTCTCTCTGAAGCATCCTTAAGAACAAATCATTTGATCAATTTTCCGAGGGGATTTTTAACCCCAAAGGTTGGGCCACATCAACCTTATGGTTTTGCACCTGGTAAGCTGTTTAATGATGAGGTGGAATTGGATTTTCCTAAAAACAGGATTTTTTTAGATAATGAAAAAATTGATTTTTTCTGCGCCAAAGGTTTGACCAAAAATAGCTATTATATTGTGTTGATGAATAATAGCGTTACTGAACAAAACGCTCATTTAACGATTAACCATTTCGATGAATTCAACCGAAAGAAGTCAATTGAGAACGCCGTTTTGCTAGATCAACGTGGAGCTGTCTTACTAGCGCGCGCACCCATTGAAAAGAAAGTAAGTATACGTATTCCTGCCTGTGGTTTGCGCGTTATAAAATTTGATTGATGAAGCCAATGATGAACACAAAGTTAATAATAAGTCTCTTGTCTTTAAGCGTATTGTTTTACGGTAAACTTGAAGCCCAAATGCTTAATCTAGTAAAAGGAAAGCCTGTTTTAGTCACTCCTGGAATTTCCGATAATCTTGGAAAGTACTTTGTTGACGGAGATGATGCTACCCAGTTTTATGCCTATCCAGCTGCACCGATTAATAGGGTTGAGGTAGACTTACAAGGGGTATTTGATATCGATCGAGTGCTGCTAAGGGGTTTCAGGGGAACCGACACACTCCGTATTTATACCATTAACGGGACTGAAAAAAAGAAAGCTTTTGTTGGGGTGTTGCCGGAAAGAAAGCTGATTAGCTTTACGCCTGTTAGCGCTAATAAGCTAATTATTGAATACAAGCCGAAGGATAAAACACTAATGGGAGAGCTGGAGGTCTTTGCGAAGGAACTACAACCCGTGATGGTGAATCAGAGCGGTTACAATACGGGAGCTGTAAAACGGTTTACGGCACCGCTTGCTGAGGACGGAACACCTTTCTATATTGTGGAAGCAGAAGGTGAGAAGATTTTGTTTAAAGGTATAATAAAAGATAAAATAGGCGATTTTACTGCATTTAATCCGACAGGGACTTTCAGTTATAAGGTAGTCGTTAAAGGTCAGCATACAGGCCAATCTTTTCCTTTTATTATAGCTCCCTATTTAATTGAACGAGTTTCATATAAACCCGCATTGCGGTTTATGATAGATGATAGGTGCTGGTACGGAAATACCAGCGCTTATACCCCAACTGCAGAAAACGCCGGTTGTCCCTTTTTAGGAGTAGCTTGGCGAGATAGCCATCAATTTTCTTTTGAATTGCAGGCCTTAATTAATCTTTACTTTTCTAATCCGGATGCGTTTGAAATAGAACGGATGCCTATTGAAGGTCAATACTTGGGCCTGACGAAAGAGCTTCCTGCAAATACACCAGAAATTGTTCGCCTCATATATTATGCGGTAGATATTTATATGAGGGGTAAGGTGAATCACACCCTATTGAAGGAACAGCTGGCCTATTTTTTATATGCTTATCCCTATTTGAGTAAATACATCCCTCAAGAAGTGTATGAAAAAGCGCGTGACTACGTGTTTGCCATGTGGGCTAATCCTGACAATGGTCGGTGGGCTTGGCATGATATTGAACATAATGCAGATCTTTTTCAGACGTATACCGTTATAGGAACAGGAAAAGGTCAGTTTCCTCCAGGACACTCCATTGTGCCAAATCTGATGTTGTATGAGGTTGCAAAAAGGGAAGGGAGAAAGGACATCAACCGTTATTGGGACGCTGCAGATAAACAAGTACGTTGGCTCATTGACAATTTAGACTGGGAGGACCCTGCTACTACAAAGGGGCAACGTATGAACGAATATGTAACCCTACAATCGCTGAGCTATTTTCTGCAACAGTATCCTGATAAAGCACCGAAAGGGCTGCTTGAAAAGATAAAGTCTTGGGCAGAAGTTGTAGTCGAGCGATCTGATAATCTATGGGATTTTAGAAAATATAAAGGGGATAAGTGGGTAATACCTGATATTAAACCATCCAATGATCCAACGTTTAATCCGAACGGCAGCTTTAACGAGCCAGGTAATATTGCTGGGTTTCCGGCAGCTGCCTTGGCGGCAAAGCAAGTGTTACTTGAGAAAAAGCTAAATCAAAGATTAGATGAACTGGCAGTAGGACATATTGATAATGTGTTTGGAAGAAATCCTACAGGCAGACATTACAGCTATGATGCCTGTCTGGATTTTGAGGGTGCAGACCTTGGTTGGTTTCAGGAGTACGAAGGTGGGGCGGGCATGCTACAAACGGTAAGGGGGGTATTGGATGGCTCACCAAAAGAAGATGTGTATCCTTACAATCCCTATGGGGGAGATCCTGGCCATACAGAAGGGTGGGTGACCTTTAACACCGCTTGGATGGAAGGTATTGCCTATAGAAATTATGATTTAACTGAACTGCGTGTGCTTGGTAAATTAAAGGATAAAGAAATTGAATTACAACTCGCTGCCCCGTTGAATATGAACCCGTTGTTAAAGGAGAAGGCCAAATTGCATGTGACTAAAAATGGCAAAGACGAAAGAACGATCGTCCTAGAGGAGGAAGGGCCGGATGCGTTGTTCTTTGGAAAGATATTAAAGCTAGAGGAATTATCCTATCAATTAAAGAAGGGAGATGTACTCCGCTTTTCTTATGGTTTTGGACATTTTAGTAAAATGGAAACAATCACTATTCATTAAAAAATGCGATTTAAAGGTTATTATATTTTGTTATTCTTGGCTTGCTATGTTTGGAAGGCGCAAGCAGCAAAATATTTGTTTTTGGTGGCTGGGCAGAGCAATGGCGTTGGAAAGGGTGAAGCCACTTTAGCTCCTGCTGTAATACCTGGTACAGCCTATGAATATAGCTATCAATCAGATACTATAGAACCTGTTATCGATCCCGTTGGTGTTAGTGAATTGAATTTCGAGTCGGCCAAGTCTGGAAGCGCGTGGCCTGCTCTCGTTCATACTTTTTACAAATACACGGGCGATACGATCATATTAGTGTCTGCTGCAAGAGGAGGCAGTTCCTGCAATGAAAAAGCCGAGCTGCGTAACTACGATACATGGGCTCCAACCGGCACCTTGTTCAATAATGCACTCTTGAAGGTGAGAGCTGCTATGAAAAAGACGGGTCTACCACTTAGTGGTATTCTTTGGATGCAAGGAGAGCGCGATGCCAATGCCATTAACCAGGGACAGTTAAATCAACAAAACTACGAGCGTAGTCTTAGTAATCTGATCGAACGATTTAGATTTGAATTAAAAACGCGTACCGCATTTTTCATCGTAAAAACAGGCTATTATCAAAATCATACTAGGGAAGGGTTTGATAAAGTACGAGCTTGTCAAGATCGGGTGGCAAAACAAATGAATGGCGTGTACATTGCATTTGAAGGGACGGATCTATTTGCACGGAGAGGATTGATGATAGATGATATTCATTATAATCAAGATGGGTTGAATGAAATAGGCGATTCTTTAGCATTTAAAATTATTCATACACTTCACTTACCTAAACGAACATTGCCTATGTCGGAAGCCATGCGGATCGCGGGCATTGAAGAGTTTAAACTGCGAAAGGGATTGTCCAATTTCTTTAAAAGAGCGAAAGAGAATAAAGAGATACGTGTGGGTTATTTAGGGGGAAGTATTACACAAGCGGATCTGGGATATCGTAAGCAGACAACAAAATATATAAGCGAATTATTGCCCAATAATAAAATTGTTGAACTGGGATTTGGCATACCGGGAACAGATGCCGATCTCGGAGCTTGTAGAGTCGCGGAACAATTATTGTCACAACGACCGGATTTAGTTTTTATAGAGTTTGCAGCCAATGGTGGATTCCCTCAGGGTATGGAAGGAATTATTAGGCAAGTTAAAAAAGCCAGCCCTCACACAGACATATGCTTGTTGTATGTCGCGACGGCAAGTCAATTAGCCGATTATCAAAGAGGGAACTTATTGCTTCATATTGCTTTGTTGGAACAGCTAGCTGATCATTATCAATTACCTTCAGTACATATGGCGGTATATCCAGCTTGGATGGTACAACAGAAAAAGCTAATAGCAAAAGGTGATGCTAAGGATAAATTTGGAAGACCGGTTTTTACCGAAGATGGGGTTCACCCATTACAAAGTGGGGGCAATTTATATGGAGCAGCGATCGCAAGAATGTTTACTGCGGCACTTAAGTGCCCCGTTTCAGACGAAACCGGCGTGACCGGTTTGCCAATGGCATTGTACAAAGATCAATGGGAAAACGCGCGATGGCTGGATCCGAAAGAAGGAGCAATATTCTCGGATGATTGGAAGGAGATTCCGACTTCAGGACCCCTGCAACAATTCTCGGCCTGGTTTCCTACTGTAATGACTGCCGATAAACCAGGTGCGTTCTGTAAAATCCGCTTTGAAGGAGAAGCTATTGGTTTATTTGATATCGGCGGACCTGAAGTTGGACAGCTTGCGGTTGAGTTAGATGGGAAGAATGTGCATTTACTTGTCGATAAAGGAACCCGTTATAAAATTGTAGAAGACGGCGATATCGCTATTAATCGATTTAACATAAACTGTAATAACCGTTATCGGGGACAGTTTTTTATAATACAAACGACACCTGGAAAGCATGAGGTAATTTTTAGCATCGATAAAGAAATACCTGATAAACGACTGATTTTAGGTGCAAATCAATTGAAGGATATTACCGAACACCCTGAAAAATACGCCCGTTCTCAAATCTACATAGGAAAAGTTTTAGTAAAGGGAAATCTATCGAATGAAAAGTAAAATTTTTGCTTTGTTGTTTTGTTGTATTTATTGCTATGTTGAAGCAACGGATCTACCGGATACACTATTTATTAAAAAAAATCAGTATACTTTTTTTCTCCTATCAAAAGGACTGCGTTACGGTGTTCAATTAAGGGGAGAATCAAGTATATCACCCCACCCTCTTAGCGGTGTTTGTTTTGTTAAGGGTGTCAACAAATCACCACTTATCAGCAATGCGATTGTTGTATTAAAACAGAACGAGAATGAGTGTCAACTGGAAGTTGAAAATGAAGAGGGAACAAGAGCGAGGCTAAGCGTGCTTTTGTTCCCGGATTATATTTCTATAAAATTGGACTCATGCGAAGGCAAGAGCACTGATACCTTGTTTACAATTGATTTTTGCACCGCTGCCACAAAGCCCGGTTATGGGTTGGGGGATCACGGAGGTTATGGTGAATCTACCGCTATCGATCATTTTATAGATAATGATTTTGGTAATCGAGATAACGAGCATCGTTTCATATCCACGTTCACTTTTTTTCCATCAAATAAATTTGCACAGGTCCTCTTTGAAAAGCGTACAAAACGAATAGCGATCACTGATAGGGAAAATCGGTTAGGAGCCACAGGTGTTCAGAAAGCCACCGTTTATTACTTCCTTGGAGAGACCAAATTAATCTATAGCAATTATAAGCAGATAAAAATTCGGGAGGGATATCCTGATGTTAAACCGAAATACCGGTTTTTTAAACTTGGATACGAAGCTTTCGGCTCCTTAGGATGGAATACTTTTCAACAATCGGTACAAGAGGATATTGATCATTATTTGCAGCATGGATTCGAATTAAAATGGGGGGTGGTTGGTTCCGGATTTTGGAAAGGTGAACGAAGGGGTCCGAATGAAGGCAGTACCACGAGTTTTGGTATATGGGATAACGAACCACAGGCGGGAAGAAGGGATGGTTTGCCTTCTCCACGATATCCCTATGTAAGCGGGTTTAAAGAATTTTTCAATAAGCGTAATATTGATTTGTTGCTAGGGTTACGTATTAACTTCAAAGCTACTCAGGAATTTCATGGTAATTATTGCGAAAGAAATGATGGCCTATATACCCGTCAGGGACTGGATTCAAACTATTTTGTGGCCGTAGATGATGCTAAGAAACCGAGTACGTTTCGAGTGAATTTTCCACAAGGTAATGTATTCCTATTGAATAGTGAGAATAAAAAGGCAATCGACTGGTATGTGAGGGGTGTAGATAAATGGGGTGTGAAAGGATTTAAGGAGGACCTCATGTTACTCGATGGTGCTAAACTTAACAACGATGCAAAGGCTGACGATGTGAATAGGTCTTTGATGAAGAAAGGGTATTTAATCATGGCTCGGAATGGGGCTTATGCTGTACCGGGAGACATTTTACGTTTGGAGGATACCCAATATGGTTATGATCAGGATAGGCCTATTATTAATGGATTGAATTATGCGGCAAGCGGCGTAGCTGCGGTCTACTTAGATATTGTGGCCGGTAAGTATCTAAAACTGCCTCTTACAGACGATCAAGAAATTTATTTTGTAAGAAATGCCATGCTGGCAGCTGTGAGCCCTGTAATGGCGATGGGGCTTGGACCGTGGCACATAACGAAATCACATTATCGGGAAGCAGTGAAGAAAGCGGCCGATTGGCATGCTGAATATGCAATTTATCTCTATAACGCTGCGATTAAAAGTTTTCATGAAGGCTTCCCCTATACAATGACACCATTACCGATTGCCTTTTCGCAGGATACAAATACCTACTATTTAGCTGGGAAGATGCATAAGCAATATAGCTGGATGTTGGGCGAATCTTTATTGGCTGCGCCTTTATATGGAAATGATTATGCTACGGCAACTTCAAGAAATGTTTACCTGCCCGCAGGAAGATGGATAGACTATGAAAAGGGAACGGCTTTTAATGGCCCCTGTATCTTACCGAACTATGAACTCCCTGTTGATAAACTGCCCTTGTTTATAGGTGGAAAAGGAGTTCTCGTCAGGGAACAGAATCAGGAATTTTATGCAGATATCTATCCTGTAAGCAAGGATCCATTTACCTATGAATGTTATTTTCCAGCTAGTGATGAAAAAACCATTATTCATAAAAAAACGGAAGGTGTTCTCCATGAGCATATTAAAGTAACAGATCTCAATACAAATGAAGAATTTAAACTAAAATTAAAAAAAGGCGATAAATGTAACAGTTTCCGATTGATGCCTGGGCATCAATATGAAATTGAGAATGAAAATAAATAGATAACAGGATAACAATCACGACTTATCGATAGCTATAAAAAGGAATCTTTGATGGGATTGGAAACCGATTAATGAATAAGAAATCAATAAATATTATCAGATGAAGTTTAAAGAAGAATTTGTAGCAGGTGGAAGACGAGAACGTACAGCGGTTTTGCAGGCTGATCTCGTTGTTACAGGTGGAGGGCTTTCTGGTGTTTGTGCGGCTGTTACAGCGGCGCGTGAAGGCATTAGTGTGATCCTTGTTCAGGATCGGCCGATACTAGGAGGGAATGCCTCCAGCGAAATTAGGTTGTGGATCTTGGGTGCTACTTCTCATATGGGTAATAATAATCGATGGAGCAGAGAGGGGGGAGTAGTGGATGAAATTTTAGTGGAGAATACGTTTCGGAACCCAGAGGGGAATCCACTCATATTAGATATGATCTTATTGGAGAAAGTCTATAATGAATCGAATATTACTTTGCTTCTCAATACAGTGGTATATGATTTAGTGAAGGAAGGAAAAGATCGTATTAAGTTTATAAAGGCTTTTTGCAGCCAAAATTCAACGGCCTATCATTTGCAAGCGCCTCGATTTTGTGATGCGTCGGGTGATGGCATTATCGCTTTTCTTGCCGGAGCGGCATTTAGAATGGGAGCAGAGAGTAAAGATGAGTTCGGTGAATTGATGGCTCCGGATGCTGTTTATGGAGAGCTCCTGGGACATAGTTTATATTTTTATAGTAAAGATGTCGGTAAACCGGTTCAGTTTATTCCTCCTTCGTTTGCGATGGATATTACGAAAGAAATTCCACGATTCCGCAATTTCAATGCTCGTGAGTTTGGTTGCAAATTGTGGTGGGTAGAACACGGGGGGCGTATGGACACCGTATATGATAGCGAAAAAATTAAATGGGATTTGTGGCGAATTGTTTATGGTGTATGGGATTACATTAAGAATTCAGGTAAGTTTCCTGAAGCAGAAACAATGACCCTAGAATGGGTAGGTACCATTCCAGGTAAACGGGAGAGCCGGCGCTTTGAGGGTGATTATATGTTAACGCAGCAAGACATCGTTGAGCAGCGACAACATACAGATGCGGTGGCGTATGGAGGGTGGTCGATTGATTTACATCCCGCTGATGGCGTTTTCAGTGAGCAGGGGGGCTGTGACCAGTGGCATAGCAAGGGGGTTTTCCAAATTCCTTACCGTTGCTTGTATAGCAAAAATATAAAGAATCTCTTTTTAACCGGCCGTATCATTAGTGTAAGTCACGTGGCCTTTGGGGCAACTCGCGTTATGGCCACAAGTGGTTATGTGGGTGAAGCTGTTGGTATGGCCGCTGCTTTATGCAAACAACTCGACTTGCAACCAAAGGAACTTCTTGAGGAAAAGAGAATCTTACTTCTGCAGCAACATTTGATGAAGGTTGGACACCATATACCAAATATGATATATCGTGATGCTGCAGATTTGGCACAGGTTGCTAACATTAAAACATCTTCAACATGGAGTTTTAAAGGTTTCGAAGCCATCGATGTTCAATGGAAGCCTTTGACAATTGCTTCAGGACAGTTGTTGCCAATGCCAGTGGGCCCTTGCCCTTCTTTTAGTTTATCGATAAAAGCAAGTAAACCAACTTCTATAACTGTTGACCTGTTTCAAAGTAGTTTAGCGGGCAACTTTACGCCTGATGTTTTATTAGAACGGCAAGTGCTGGCGTTGCCAGACGGGAGACAGCAGGTAAATATAGGCTTCAACGTCAGTTTTGATCAGCCAGGTTATGTATTTCTTATATTTAGAGAAAATGAAAATGTGTCTATACCTTACACAGAGCAACGGGTTACGGGGCTTGTATCTGTTTTTAACGGTGAAAATAGGGCAGTATCTAATTTTGGGAGACAAGAACCGCCACCCAATATGGGGGTAGAGGCTTTTGAATTTTGGTGTCCTCAACGAAGACCAGCAGGACAAAATATATGCTTTAGTCTATCAAAGCCTATTTCTATATTTGACACCACATTCCTTCGTAACGGGATAGAGCGACCAACTATACAGAGTAATGCCTGGGTAGCTGATCCTGCCGATACAACACCAACAATTGAATTGTCGTGGCCGAAAAAACAGCGACTAAGCAGTATCGTTTTGTTTTTTGATACCGATTTTGACCATCCTATGGAGTCGGTTTTAATGACGCATCCAGAACGCGAAATGCCTTTTTGCGTGAAGAATTATGAGTTACTTGACGATAAGGAAGAGGTCTGCTATACGAAAAAGGGAAATTATCAAACCATCAATCGAATTACGTTTGAAAAACCAATAGAAACCAATAGATTGATTATAAAAATGGAACATCCTTCAGTCTATATTCCGGCTGCCCTATTTGCGGTTCGTTGCTATAGTACTCCATCTAGCTATATTCAGATTTAACCCTCAAAAAAATGAGTACAATTGACTACTTGGTAATGGGCATTTTTGCCTTTCTGATTTTATGTATAGGAATGGTATTTACGTATACCGGGAGTAAAAATACATCTACCTTCTTTGAAGCTGGTGGTAATACACCATGGTGGATCAACGGCCTGTCTTTATTTATTAGTTACTTTTCAGCGGGTACGTTCGTTGTATGGGGATCTATTGCCTATCAGGCTGGCTTTGTAGCGAATGGTATACAGCTCACCATGATGCTTGGAGGTGTAATTACGGCTATTTTTATTGCACATAGATGGAAGAAAACCGGTGCCTTGACAGCAGCCGAATATATTGGTGTTCGCTTTGGTGTCAAAACCCAACAGTTTTATACCACATTAACACTTTTGTATAGTTTGTTTTCGGTAGCGGCGGTTTTATATCCAGTAGGTAAAATGGTGAACGTTGCGTCGGGTATTTCCATTGAACTCAGCGTCTTCATTATTGGAGGAATTATCATTTTATATACAGCAGCCGGTGGGCTATGGGCAGTTTTGGTTACAGATGTTGTACAGTTCGTCGTTTTATCTGCCGCTGTTATGATCGTTATTCCACTTGCTTTGAAAGACGCAGGAGGGATAGCA
Source organism: Olivibacter sp. CPCC 100613 (assembly GCF_036959255.1). Taxonomy (NCBI): domain Bacteria; kingdom Pseudomonadati; phylum Bacteroidota; class Sphingobacteriia; order Sphingobacteriales; family Sphingobacteriaceae; genus Olivibacter; species Olivibacter sp. CPCC 100613. The sequence continues at coordinate 323,353 of NZ_JAWMTI010000005.1, read as the reverse complement.
ATGTTTATTGACAAGGTGCCACCTCATTTTTTCGATTTCTTTGACGGTGAATACAGTGTCGGGTTCTTCTTTGCATTCTTGCTTTATCAAACTATTTACATTGGTGGGAACTGGCCTTATGTGCAACGATATACAAGCGTATCAGATGAAAAGAATGCTCGTAAAGTGGCATTTCTTTTTGCTGCTCTTTATTTGGTATGTCCTTTTATATGGATGCTGCCTCCGATGTTATACCGCGTTATTAATCCTGGTTTGCAAGGAATAGAGGCAGAGGGGGCCTACATGATGATGGCCCAACGCGTTTTACCAGCTGGTTTGATAGGATTGGTTTTGTCGGGTATGATCTCTGCTACCGCCAGTAAAGCCAATACAACGTTAAATTTAGTGGCTGTCGTATTCGCCAATGATGTGTATAAAAAATTACTGTTTCCAACAGCATCAGAGAAAACACTGGTATGGGTTGCACGTATCTTTACCGCGGTTTTTGGTGTACTAACGATGATCATTGCGATATTAATACCGAAAGTAGGCGGAATTGTTGAAATGGTACTAAGTACTGCGGCAATAGCAGGTGGCTCTCTTTTCGCTCCCTTGATTTGGTCCTTGTTTTCTAAAAGGCAAACGGCAAAATCGATTGTTTGTGCATCTATTGTTAGTTTGGTAGTAAGTATATGGATGAAAATCGGTGCACCATCTGTCATGGGGCTAAAGTTGGATCGTTTTTTGGAAACCTGCTTGGGGGTAGGTTTACCGTTAGTTATTTTGGCATTATTTGAGCTGATTAACAGAAAGCAACATGATGCAACATTTTTGAAAAATGAAGTATCCATGGATGAATATATAGAACGGGAAGATTCCATGAAACAAAATGTGTTTGGTGTAAAAGTTATTGGCTTTTCAATTGCACTTGTTGGGATAGGAATTGCTTTGTTAGGTATAGTGGCAGATGATGGGTTGATAGCGGTGATTGTAGGAGCAATGATAACCTTGGGCGGTGGTGCTATTTGGAAATCTGTTTCAAATGCTTAAGCGATTTATTGTGACTTGAATGATTGATAGTTAAGAAAGTCTGTGTTTAACAACTCCGCGAACGGCCATTGCGTCTAAAGGGTTTTCGGGCCAAGCATGCTTAGGGTATCGTCTTTTAAGCTCTTTTCGAACCTCAAAGTAAGTATTGTTCCAAAAATTTTTTAAATCAGCGGTTATTTGAACAAGTTTAAAACCAGGGGAAAGTAGATGAAGAGATACCGGGGTTTTTCCTTGATTAATGGTGGGTGTTTCCAGCAAACCAAAAACTTCTTGCAAGCGCACGGCTAAAATGGGCGGTTCGCCATTAGATAAGTAATGAAGCGTAATTTGAGATCCGCTGGGTACGGTAAGCTTCCTTGGAGCCCGTTCTTCCAGCCTGTTTTGTAACTCAAAGGGGAGCCAATGAATTAATATTGAGGCGAGGTCTAGTTTCTTTAAATCATCTGCTTTTCGGCATGAGGTGAGATAAGGAACTAACCATTCTTCCATACAATTAAGTAAGTTGTCCGTATCCACGTTAGGCCAGTTTGTTTCCGGATCCCAAACGCTTAAAGTCGTAACCCGATTCTGCCATTGTTCGACCTCTGCACTGTAATTAAATAAATGCCATCCTTCTTTTTTTATGACCTTTAGTAGAACGTCGATTGCTAGGTCGGTGGGAATTTCTTGCAGCGGTTTTGTTTGAATAATTAAATTGTCGATTTTCCATTCTTCTCTGGCAAGAAGAATACCTTTACTTGAGTCCCACTGAATGGTTGTATTAGTTATTGTGGAATCTAGAATATCCTCCTTTTTCAGAGGTGCTGCAAGAAAAATCTTACCTTCTCCTCGTCGAAGATCAACATGGGCAATTACTAGAAAATCCTCATTGCATAGGCTATCTGTAAGAGGAAGTCCCGCTTTTCGTCCAATAGTCATCATAAAGCGATTGCTGCCTGACGTAACACGACCCGCAATGCGATCGGGATAGGCATAGGCCAAAAGACGGCCACTTAGGTAAGGATCAAAAGGTTCATTATTTTCTTCAATACCGAATATTTTTCTGTAGTGAGTAGCAATTTTAATGACTTTGGAGAAGGGGTTATAGGGCATGTGATTTTTTCTTGCCCTTCTCAAGCCTTCTATTCGCAAATTGAAATCCGTCTCATCTTGATGACTTAAAGGATCACGTTCCTCTAATAGAGCCGCGATATCAGTCGCTAAATGCAAGTATGTCTTTTCTATCGCTGCCTTGGATAGCAGCTGAGCCAATCGCGGGTGGCTGGGCAAACAATGTAGAGCTTTGCCATAAGGACTTATCTTACCATCTATGATGGCGCCAAAGCGAACTAACATGTTTTGCGCTTGCAAGTACCGTTCTGAGGGTGGAGGTGTTAGCCATTTTAACTGGTCTACGCTTGAAGCTCCCCACTTGAGTAGTTCCAAAGCTAAGGGCATTAAATCGGCGTCAACAATTTCGGGATTGCGATAGACTTTCATCTTAGCTTCTTGCATTTTGGACCACATGCGATAACAGGTTCCATGACCAGTTCTACCGGCTCTGCCACTTCGTTGAGTCGCTGAATCGAGACTGATGTTAACCGTTTGTAAACTTGATAGATTTGTTTTAGGATCGAAGATGGATTGGCGCGTGAAGCCGCTGTCTATTACCACACGAACGCCTTCTATAGTAAGGCTTGTTTCTGCAATAGAAGTTGCTAATATGACTTTCCGGTAACCATTCGCATCAGGAAAAATAGCCTGTTGTTGCGCTTCTAATGAAAGCTGTCCATACAAACAATGGACAAGTGCCGCTATTTTCTTAGTACCTAATAAATCCTTGACGTAATTAATCGTTGCCTGTCCCGGTAAGAATACCAATATATCTCCAACCGTTTCGTTGAGCGCACGAAGTATGGTTTGAACGCATAAAGAAGGAAGTTTTTCCAAATTTTGTTCAGTGGTATAAATGATATCGACTGGATGAATTCTCATCGGGCACTCAATCGTTTGGGCCTTTAAAAACTGAGCTAGATTAGGTAGATCAAGTGTTGCTGACATAATCATCAATCGTAGATCTGGGCGCAGAATCGCTTGTGATTCCAGACAAAGTGTTAGCGCAGTATCTGCATGGATACTTCTTTCATGAAATTCGTCAAAAATAATTAACCCGAAGTCTTCTAGTGCGTTATCATCTTGAATAATACGTGTTAATATACCCTCTGTTACCACCTCTATTCGTGTGCTATTGCTTACTTTATGTTCAAAGCGGATGCGATAGCCTACGGTTTTTCCTATTTCTTCACCTAAGAGGGACGCCATCCGCTTAGCGATAGTAATTGCCGCTAATCGGCGTGGCTCTAATAGTAAGATCTTTTTGCCATTGAGCCAGGATTCATTCAGTAATGATAAAGGAAGGATTGTGCTTTTTCCTGCTCCAGGCTGGGCACTAACTAGTAAATTGGGATATTGCGTTAGTAAATCCCGGGTTTGCGGAATGATTTGCTTAATCGGTAAGGCTGTCCCGTTTATTATAGATGACATGTAGGACAAAACTACACAATAGACACGGAACAATCAACGTCCTGTCTATTGGTGAAATGGGACATCCTGTTCTACAATTGTTCGAAGTCCTTTGTTTGCAGGTGTTGCTGTCTTATATAAATTCGTAGTGCTACGCCAGAGCCACTCCAACGGTCCAAATTTAAACTTCTTGAACCAAAATATAGAAAAAGCGATTTGAATAAAATAAAAGAGGTTCGCTATTAATACAATCGAAAGTAGTTGGCCATTTCTTATGTTTTCGTATGCAAACTCAAAAAGAGCGAAGAAAAAAAGTGTCTGTAATACATAATTTGTTAGGCCCATGCGACCCAAGTTTTCTAACGCAATCCAGATAAATTTCTTTTTCCCCCCGTGAGCGTATAGCAAGCAAATAATCCCTATATAACAAAATGAGAGGCTTAGGCTTTTCAATGGACCAAGTGTTATATCATTGTATATGCTGCTACCAATGAGCACAGTTAAGAAAAGCGTAATTGTACAAAAAAGCGTAATTTTCAGAGCTAAATCGGGGTGTATATCATTGGTGTCAAATATGCCTGTGAGTCCCACCCAGTAGCCAAAATAGAATAATCCTAAAATCATGAGAAAATGACCCGATGATAATTGATGAATAATACGTTGAGGAAATCCCAAATCAGCCATCAGTGTCATAGATGAAGAACTTTTGATCTGATGACCAAACTCTGAAAATACGGTGGCAGCGCTAATTATAATTACTGTTACGATTAAAAGATACTTTTTTTCCAATCGTCTGATAGGGATTAGAAGCAAACCCATAATGGCATAAATATGTAAGATATCGAACGGATAAAATTGGTGATGTAATATTCCGATAACAAACAAAATAAACAGCCTCCAGATGAATTTTATTGTAAAAGGATGTCCTCTTTTTTCTGCGTTTCTAAACTGGATATAGAAGCTGAGCCCAAATAGAAAGGAGAATATTAAGTAAAACTTTCTTTCAATAAATAAATTTAAGACTGTTTTAATTATAAGATCTGTTTCATTTTGTATGTCTTTTCCTTCTATCGGTAGCTCAAGAAGATATATGGTTGCGGCATGGGCTAATAAAATTCCGTACAAAGCAAAACCTCGAAGTATATCGAGGATAGAGATTCTTGAGGAGTCGATTTTAAAAGAGGTATCGGTCATGGTAGTACAAAGTTAAGTTGGGGTTTTTAATTAATTGTGGTAATGGATAGGAACTGATATAAAAATGAGTAATTACACGAAAGATTGGGAATAGTTGATCATCGTTGTCAGGGATTTTCCAAAAGATATATATCAAATCGGTGTAATACGTTGACGCAATATATATACGATGAAAATCGTTTATGTTGAGAGGATATTGGTGATGTTTAATTTGTTTAGAAAAAGTGGATATACAAATTTAGAATGGGTTGGGGCGGATATACACTCGCATCTTTTACCTGGAATAGATGATGGTGCTGCTGACGTTACAACATCTCTTTTGCTTTTAACAAAGTTATTGTCACTTGGCTTGAAAGAGTTTATTTTAACTCCGCATATATACGATGAAGTGTTTCCTAATACACATCAAACGATTGATCGTGCACATGACAGATTATACTTGGAGATGGAACAAACCGGTCTTGCAGACGTTTATACACATTCATCAGCGGAGTATATGTTAGGTGAAAAGTTTGACTCTTTACTAGAACAGGAAGATTTGCGACCTTTTCCCTCCAATTATTTGTTAGTTGAAATGCCTTGGTTAGCGGAACCTTTTCAATTAGAACAGACAATAGAACGTATTATATCAAAGGGTTATAAACCAATTATGGCACACCCCGAACGGTATAATTTCTATTCGTCACAAATGAAAAAGTATCATGAGTTGAAAGAGATGGGGTGTTTATTGCAATTAAATTTACTCTCACCTACTGGATATTATGGTAAGCAGGTCGCTATTGTAACACATTATCTTGTAAAAAATAACATGTATGATTTTTTAGGGACGGATCTGCACCATATTCAGCAGCTAAGTAAAATAACTAAATATATAAAAAGTGGACAAGCTTACAAGGACTTAGGCCATCTTACTATAAAAAATACAGAGCTGTTGTAGTTGTTGAAACGCTATTTTCACTACAGGGTGATTATGAATGGATAATAATACTCAAAAGCGTTCCGTTTGTATACAATTTAAGGACATTCCGCTCAGAAACAATATTATTTATCCGATATTCATCCCGACATTAAGTTCAATAGTAAAATCACCTAATGGTGAGGTACTTTATTAGTTTCTTTTTATAGTTGATAAATTAATAGCAAATGAAACCGACTCTAGTAATCTTGGCCGCTGGAATGGCGAGCCGCTATGGTGGAAACAAACAAATTGATGGTTTTGGACCGAACAACGAGACGATATTGGAATATTCTATCTTCGATGCAATTCGTGCAGGCTTTGGAAAGGTATGTTTTATTATTAGAAAAGAACATCAAGTTGTATTTGAAGAAAAATTTGCTAAATCAATAAATGGGCAAGTAGAAGTTGAGTACGCATTTCAAGAACCGCAATTAACCGAATACGGTTTTGACGAATATATTGAAAGAAGTAAGCCTTGGGGAACGGGACATGCACTTTTGGCAGCAAAAGGAGCCGTAAAGGAGAATTTTTCCGTAATTAACGCAGATGATTTTTATAGCCTAACTGCTTTTCAGCAAATGGCAAATTTTTTAGCAAATGACGCAAATGATGATTATTTTGCATTATTGGGGTACAAAATAGGTAAAACCCTGTCAGACAGTGGGCCGGTAACACGGGGAGTTTGCGCAGTTTCGGATACAGGCGAACTGAAAAGGTTAGACGAGCGGGCAAAGGTTTATAGAAATGCTGAAAGTGGAATTGAATTTGTTCAACCGGATGGGACACCAGGCTTGTTGAATGATGGAGACTTGGTTTCGATGAATTTCTGGGGTTTTACTCCTGCAATATTTTCGTTGCTTGAGCCGCTGTTTGTTACCTTTGTTCAACAAAATAAACAGGATCCCAAAGCCGAATTTTTAATACCGGAGGCTGCACAGATTTTGTTGCAGCAAGGGAAAGCTGCTTTTAAGGTAATCCCTATTGACGCACCCTGTTTTGGAGTGACTTATCAAGAGGATAAGCCTTTAGTGAAAAATGAACTTTCCGAACTTGTGGAGAAAGGGGTTTATCCGAAGAATTTGTGGAATGGGGTGGCGGTTTAACCTTACGTGGGTTTAAAAAAATTATATATGAATAAAGACCATTATGTTGTAATTATGGCGGGTGGTGTAGGAAGCCGTTTTTGGCCGGTTAGTAGAACATCACTCCCCAAACAATTTATTGATGTCCTTGGCTTAGGAAAAACACTGATTCAAAGTACCTACGATCGATTTAAGCAGATTGTACCTGAAGAAAATATTTATGTATTAACCAACCATAAATATGTGGGACTGGTGAAGGAGCAGTTAGGTATTAATGATGACAATAGAATAATTGGTGAGCCTGCTATGCGAAATACCGCCCCGTGTATTGCTTATGCTTGCCACAAATTGGAGTCTTTAAATCCGAATGCAACACTTGTTATTGCACCATCCGATCATCTTATACAGGATACGGAACGCTTTTTGGCAGATATTAAAGCTTCATTGGAAGCTGCGGAAAATAGCGATGTACTGATTACCCTAGGTATCAAACCATCAAGACCAGATACAGGCTATGGTTATATTCAGAAAGGTGACGATGATTTGGCAAATTTCTCTGATTTTAAAAAAGTTATTTCTTTTAGGGAAAAACCCGTATTACAGGTTGCTCAGGAATATGTAAGAAGCGGGAACTATCTTTGGAACGCCGGGATTTTTGTTTGGAATGTAAAAGCAATTCTCAGCGAATTGCAGCAATATGAAAGCGCATTGAACGCCGTATTTTTAGCGGGTAAAGGTAAGTATAATACGCAAGATGAAGATGAGTTTCTGCAAACCTACTATCCTACTTGCGAGAATATCTCTATCGATTATGCAATTATGGAGAAGAGTGAACTCGTGTATGTTTTACCCGTTGATTTTGGATGGTCGGACTTAGGTACTTGGACCTCCGTGTATGGATTAAGCCCGCGGGATACAGAGGGTAATGTATTAATACCCGATGCGAAAAACGTAATTTTGTACAATAGTAGTAATTGTATGGTCAATGTTCCGAGTTATAAGAAGGTCGTCTTAAAAAATTTGCATAATTATATCGTCGTAGAAGCCAATGATACACTTCTTATATGCCCAATTGATAGTGAACAGGAGGTAAAGCAAGTAGTTGCTGACGCAGCGAAACAGTTTGGCGAAAATTATATCTAAACGTTTTTTGAATGCTATAATGAAATTAGTATGGAAAGTTTGGTGCTTTCTATACTTTGTTATTTTATTTTACGTGGTTTTTTTTTTCGGGAAGAAGGCCAAATCCGGCATGGGGAGAACATCGTACGGGCCCAATTTTTCAACCTTTCCGTTTAAAATGGTATCTTTATAGGCATGCAAGTGATGTAAGCAGTGTTTATCTGGATATAATTGGTAACATTGTGATGTTTACTCCGCTTCCTTTGTTCTTATATATTGTCTTTGGTTTTAAGCACTATGGCTGGATGATCGGTTTAGGTTTTCTGTCCAGTTTTTGTATCGAAGCCTGCCAATATTTTTTTGGGGTTGGCATTCCGGATATAGACGATTGGATATTTAATACAATAGGGACTATTTTAGGTGTTTTGATAATACATGGTATAAGGCTTATCAATGAACCGAATAGTCAAAGGTAATTGTAGGGACGCGTGCCTTGATCAATTTTCGTGTAATAATTGTAACGAGTTGTACGTAGCGGGCGAATATTCTTTCTCTATCTTTGCTGAAAGCTCTTAAATGTAAAATTTAGTTTAATAATATTAAAATCTCTTCTAGCAAAATGACTGTAAAAAAAATCTGCTGCATCGGTGCAGGCTATGTAGGTGGTCCAACGATGGCGGTAATTGCCAAACAATGTCCAGACATACAAGTTACGGTAGTCGATCTCAATGAAGCACGTATTGCTGCATGGAATGATCAAGATGTTAATAAGATTCCGGTTTATGAACCTGGATTGAGTGAAGTGGTTTCAGAAGCACGTGGAAGAAATTTATTCTTTTCCACAGATGTCGATAAAGCGATTGATGACGCGGATATGATTTTTATCTCTGTAAATACACCGACAAAAACTTATGGTGCGGGGAAAGGACAAGCAGCTGATTTGAAATGGATTGAATTATGTGCTCGTCAAATCGCACGTGTTAGCAAAACGGATAAAATAGTAGTCGAAAAATCAACACTTCCGGTTCGGACTGCAAGTACCTTGAAAGATATTTTGCAGCACACTGGAAATGGAGTTAAATTTCAAATTCTTTCTAATCCTGAATTTTTGGCGGAAGGTACCGCTGTAGAAGATTTGTTAGCACCTGACAGGGTATTGATTGGTGGAGATCAAAACGAAGAGGGTAAGAAGGCGATCGAAGCTTTAGTATCTGTATATGCTCGATGGGTGCCAAGAGAAAGAATTCTAACGACCAATGTATGGTCTTCTGAGCTGTCTAAACTAACTGCAAATGCCTTTTTAGCACAGCGTGTTTCATCGATTAATTCTTTATCGGAACTATGTGAACATACGGAGGCTAATATCAATGAGGTAGCACGCGCAATCGGAACAGATAGTCGGATTGGACCAAAATTTTTGAAGGCTTCGGTAGGCTTCGGTGGATCCTGCTTTCAAAAAGATATTTTGAATTTGGTTTATATCGCTCGTAGCTACGGTCTAACAGAAGTTGCGGATTACTGGGAGCAGGTAATCATTATGAACGATCACCAGAAAAAGCGGTTTGCAAATAAAATTATTAAAACCCTCTACAATACGGTAAATGGAAAGAAAATTGCGTTTTTAGGGTGGGCATTTAAGAAAGATACGAATGATACGCGCGAGTCTGCAGCAATTTATGTGGCTGATCATTTATTGTATGAGCAAGCACAAGTTGCTGTATACGATCCAAAAGTACCCGCACAACAAGTTTATGTGGATTTGGATTACCTGGCAACGAGATCATCCGAAGAAAATGGTAAACTCGTGCAAATACATAATGATCCCTACGAAGCATGTAAGGGTGCGCATGCGGTGGCTGTACTTACGGAGTGGGATGAATTTAAGCACTATGACTGGAAGCGAATCTATGATAATATGTTGAAACCAGCTCATATTTTCGATGGGAGAAATATTTTGGATAGAGCCCAGCTCGAAAGCATTGGTTTCAAAGTATGTCCGATTGGGAGCTAGCTATTACACTTAGAGATAAGTAATAAGTGGATTTCTTTTATCGAATACAAAATTAAGTGATTAAAATGGCCGAAGATAATTCGGCCATTCCGTTTTTATATAAATGATTTGACTAACAATTTTTTCACATTTTAATCTGCCGTTTTCTCAAGAAAAGGTTTTTTGATCATTTGTCATCCCTGCTGATCTTCTGCTTTAACTCATTGTTAAATAGTTGTTTATTTTGGTGTGTCTAAATATGTGTCTCTGTATTTTTTTTATGATGTGAAGTGATTGTGTCTTTATTATACAGTATTTTACGGATGGAAAAAAGAGTATAAAATTTTTTTTCATCATCTTTGTTAAAGGCCTGAAAATCCCTGGTGTTAGGTAGATATATTGAACATGCATTCTGTTTTCTGTGGAGATAATCATACATGAAAATAACGTGGATTTCTGGAGATAGATGAGAAACTGATTTATAAGTAGTTTACTATGAAAGCAACTATAGGTATCGTAGATGACCATGCGCTTGTTTTGGAATCATTAATTATGCTTATTAATAATCTGGCCGATTTTCAAGTGACAATGCATGCTACCGACGGCCATGATTTGTTGAATAAGCTAAGACGCCAGGAAAGTTATCCGGATATTTTATTAATTGATGTGTTAATGCCTAGCATGAGTGGAGCAGAGCTTACAAGTAAAATTAAGTTCGATTATCCAGATATTAAATTAGTTGCACTTTCTGTTTTAAGTGATTCGATAAGCGTGCTTCAAATGATTCGTGCAGGTTGTTGTGCTTATCTCACAAAAAATATGAACGTTTTAGAACTTAATTTGGCCTTAACGGAAATTTGGGCCAAAGGTTATTATAATTCATTTTTAACAGAGAAGAGTGTGGAGAATATAGCGTTTCAAATAGAACTTACCGATAGGGAAAAGGAGTTTCTTTATTTAGCCTGTTCGGATTTGAATTATCATGAAATTGCAAAACGGATGTTTTTATCAATCAAAACAATCGATGGCTATCGAGCTAGTCTTTTTGCTAAGTTCAAAGTGAAAAGCAGAACCGGTCTTGTTTTGCAAGCCATTAGACACAAATTTGTAAACATAAGTTAACCAGCTTATAAAACTAACTTAATAGGGCTGCGCTCTATTATATTTCAAGTATACAACTCCATCGGAAGAGTTTTTAGCAGACCTATATTCAATCATTTCCCGAATTTGTTTGTTAAACTAATGTGTAATCCTGTCTATACGTGTGAATAAATAGATCAGAAAACGAGTATGGTACCTTTTAATTGAATACCTACTTTTGCATAGTAGTTCCCACAGGAAGAACAATAAAGGGAGCCGGATTACGATAAAAAACCATCAGTTAATGGCCTGATTCAGCTGGTAATAGTTTATGAGTGCAATTGCATCGACACGATATGGCTTATTATTTATCATATAAAAATGTGAGTTTATACACATTTTATAGAGAAAATAGTGCATTTAAAGAAAGATCAATTTATTTTGATGGCTTATGGCGGTATTTGCATAGGAGTCATCAAAAAAAATGTAAAATCACCTAGTGACAAATAGAAAAAGTATAAAATAAATGGGGATGTTCTTTATTGAACGTTCTCCGTCGCCATTAAAAAATGATAATTGAAATGAGAGTTTTAAACAGGTTTAGTTGGATCGCTAAGGGTGCTACGTTTGGCGGGTTAATAACAGTGATATTATTCATGGCCGCATGTAAATCGAATAAATTATATGATTCTCCACGAGTTTCCTCGTTTCGAGGAAACAGGTTGCCGGCGCCTCCCGGAATGGTATACATCCCTTCTGGAACTATTTTTTATAAGAGTTCTCAGGATAGTAGCAATGTTGGAAAGAATGTAAGCTTAAGTGCTTTTTTTATTGATGAGACAGAAGTTACTAACAAGCAGTATCGAGAATTTGTAAATTGGGTTGCCGATTCGGTTGCTGTAGTTGATTACATAAAAGATGATCAGTATTTCCTTGAACAGCCGAATAACGATGCAAATGAAGCTGGTAATATAGATGCGGAAAGGCTAATAGATTGGAAAAAGATAAAAAAAGAATCCCCTCTGTGGCAGAGTAAAAATGCCGAAATCCAAGAAAAAATACGACCTATGCTAACGATGAAAGCTGGTAAAAGGGTGCTGAATAGTGAATTACTTAAATATCGTTTCTCGTATTTGAAGATGGACGGCAGGAGAAACGATGAATATGTGACCGATACGGTGGGCGTAATGCCAATAGAAGATATATGGTCGAAAGATTTTCCGAATGCACAGATGAATGCTATGGATGCGAATTATTTTTCCCATAAATCATTTGATCACAATCCCGTAGTTGGTGTAAGCTGGAAGCAGGCGAGAGCATATGCTGATTGGCGAGGAAAAGAAATTATGGCGAGTTTGCAGAAAAATTCTTACTTGAAAGGTTACCAGTTAACGTTTAGCTTGCCGACTGAAGCTCAATGGCAGTATGCCGCCGAAGGGAAACTCGATCCTATAGATACTATCCAACGAACTAGGCTGACAATAAGTGATCGGAAATCTGACAAAAAAAGATTAGCTGTTAACTTCAAGCAAGAAGAAGGAACCTATTCAAGAGATGGATCAACTTTTACGGTTCCGGTGAAAGCGTATACACCGAATGCTTTTGGCGTTTACAATATGGCGGGGAATGTATCAGAATGGACATTGGATGCTTTCAGTCCGTCTGCAATTGAATTCGTGAACGATCTAAATCCAGTTCTATTGTACGATGCAGATGATAACGCTAGTTATGCCTTGAAGCGTAAGGTTGTAAGAGGAGGTTCTTGGAAAGATAATGGAAGTATGTTGAACAGCGATGCAAGAAGTTACGAGCAACAGCAAGATGCACACTCCTATATAGGCTTCAGGTGCGTGATGTCGGCTTTTGAAATGACAACACCGCAGGTAAAAACCAGGAAGTATAAAAATTAAATGATTTCCGGTTATATGACGATGTATATACCGAAATTTAAAACTATTTTGTTGAAAAAGGATTATCATATGAAAACGTTTTTGATCGCAATATTAAGTTTCTTCAGCTTTACTACATTGCTGGCACAAGAAATACCAGATACGACCATGGCCGATGAACGATTGGGACGGGTTGCTTCCGATTCCATGTTAGGTAAAAGTAATACATTGTTGGTTGACACTGTTCCTCAAATGGACGGATATTATCAAGTAAATGATTTACATGATGCTGTACCATTTGCTTACCCAAAAGTCAATCCAAAAAACATTCGATTTTATAAACGGGTGTGGAGAGATATTGACTTAAAAGATAAAGAGAATTATATCTTCGCAATCCCTGGAGCTTCGCTCATGGAGGCTATCATGAAAGGTATAAAGGAAGGCAAATTGACTCCGTATAATCCGGAAGATGATGGTTTCAAAACAAGATTAACCGCTAAAGAAGGAGAGGCTCGATTCACAGACAGCGTTTTGGTGCCTATTTTTGATAATGAGGGTAATCAGATTGATGCAAAGATGACCCTCAATGAATTCAATCCAGAAAAGGTGACGAAGTTTCGGATAAAAGAGGATATCTTTTTCGATAAGCAAAGAGGTAAATTAGAAAGTAGAATTATAGGGGTGGCACCTTTAATGACGATAAATTCTTCAGCTGAATTGGCCGAGTCTGTAGGAGAAACACCGGCATTTTGGCTTTATTTCCCGCAGTTGCGATACACCCTGGTACAAATGGATGTTTCCGATCCGGACAAAGAGCTCTATGACATGACAATGGATGATTTGTTCGTTCAGCGTAAGTTCGCTAGCAAAATTGTGAGACAATCGTCCCCAAGTCAACAAATGCAATATGCACAAGGGGAAGAGGACACCTCTGCCGTGGAAATTGAAGATAAAATCCAGCAATATAAAACACGTCTATGGCAAAATCCGAAAGGAGTTAATCCAGATGAGCTGGTTTCGAAAGATGAGGATTATTTACGAAATAAGAAGCAAGAAAGTAGTAAAAGGAAGGAAAAGGCAAGTTTGAAGGAAACAAAAGAAGAGGGAGCGGAAAGCAGTCAGTAATTTCTTTGAACATCTTTTTTGATCGAATAATTAGAAAAGAGCATTAAGTCATTTATAAATATTTTTGCGATAAACTGAAGTATATAATACCAAACGATTGGTATAGTCGATACAGATAAACATTTATTAGTGAAACCGTCATGATTTTCAAAAATCACATTGCAGTAAAATGATTACATCATGACACCTACTGACGGTAGGCAGGGTTTCATCACTATTGAAGAACAGATTAAACAGATGAAAAAAATCTTCATATTTTTTATTATAGCACTTGCTAGTCTGCAAGTAAAAGCGCAGATTTGGGAAGAATATTCTAGCTTTTATCCTTCTGTTGGCATTCATGTAGGGACGAGAGGATTAGGGATTGAAGGAGCTTACCCGGTGTCCGAGGCATTTAATATACGTTTAGGGGCCAGTTTTTTCCCTTCATCCAAGATGAAATATCGTAGACGGGTTTTTGAAATAAACCGTTCGGATGTAACCTTATTAGCGGACTGGCAACCTCTTTTGGGTAAAGATAGTTGGATAGCTCGGAAATGGATCGTCAGCGCGGGTATTGGGTACTTTTTTGAGAATAAATTTGAACGTTATGTGGGGAGTCAGAAGGAGCCGGACCAAAAGAAGGATTACGGGGTTGAATGGGGAAAGGTACGACCTTATATTGGAACGGGAATAAATGGGATAAGGCTTTCACAGCGATTGAATATGGCGGTAAATGTTGGGTATTATATCCCATTGGAATCAACAGTGATAAAAATTTATGAAAAAGATCCAGTTGATATACCAAAATTACGTGACGATTTAGATTCTTTCCCATACAATATGGCACCTGGGGTAAATGTACAAGTTGGAATATCCTATATCTTTTTTAAAAACAGTTATAATAAATATTTCCAATAATTAATTATGAAGAAGAAAGACAATTCAAATTGGCTGCACGTCGCGATCTCTTGGGGTGCAAGTGTGGTAATCTTAGGGGCGCTATTTAAGATACTCCACATCGGAGGAGCCATGGCAAATTACATGATCGGTGCAGGTTTAGGTGTAGAAGCACTTTTGTTTTTTTTAATGGGATTTAATCCCCCGCCGAAAGATCCCGAATGGGAAAGGGTCTATCCGGAGCTAGCGGAAAATTATAGCGGTGAATTACCCAAAACTTCTGCACGACAGATGGTACAAAACCCGGGTACTTCAACGACGGCTGCTTTAGATAAGATCTTTGCCGATGCACAGGTCGGACCTGAAACCATTGCCAGTCTGGGAAAAGGATTACGATCTTTTAATGATAAAGTGACGGCTATCAGCAACATTTCCGATGCTTCTTTTGCTGCCAATGAGTTTACGGAAAAACTACGCTTGGCGTCATCAAAATTTGATGGTTTAAGTGCCGCTTTCGAAAAAGCATCAGCCAATCTGGTTGCAATGTCTTCGGCTGATTCGGATACGCGCGGTTATCATGATCAGGTACAACAACTCACCCAAAATCTGAGTTCTCTAAATGCAATGTATGAGCGTGAATTGAAAGACTCAAATGCGCATTTACAATCAATGAATAGATTCTACGAGCAACTTAGCGCTACTATGCAGAACTTCAACGAATCGTTGGACGATTCAAAAATGTTTAAGGATGAAGTTAACAAATTAGCTAAAAATCTGGCAGCGCTCAATGCTGTTTACGGCAATATGCTAAGTGCTATGAATCAGCCACGCATGTAAGTTTTCCAGGTATTATTCATTGACATTTAAATACGTAATTAATGGCTTTAGGAAAAGAGACCCCAAGGCAACGGATGATCAATATCATGTATCTGGTATTATTAGCCATGTTGGCTTTAAATGTATCAGATACTATATTGGATGCCTTTAAAAATATCAACGATAGTTTGGAAACCTCCAGGTCAAATGTAAATAACTCCGTCGAACAGTTATTCATGGCTTTTGAGAATACAAAACTAAAAGAGGAACCCGAACGGGCAAGACCTATTTACGAAAAAGCAAAACAGGCAAGAGCAATTGTAGGCGAATTGAATGAATACATCAATTCGCTGAAGAAAGAATTTGAAAAGCAAGGAGGTGGGTATGAAGAGGATACGGGAGATCTGTCGCAGCGTGATAATATGGATATAGCACCCGGTTTAATGATCAATAAGAAAAAAGGGGCCGAATTAAAAGAAAAAATAAATAATACGAGGGAGCGATTATTGGCCTTGTTGGATGAAAAGGATCGAGGAGCGGTGACCTTCTCTTTGGAGGCCGGTGATCCGGAGAAGCGAGTCAATGGGAAGAAAAAATGGGAGGAGATCAATTTTGGAGATGGTACCCCGCTAACAGCCGCGATGACCATTTTAACTAAAATTCAAACAGACGCGCAAAATGCCGAATCAGATGTAGTTAAGCGTATTTTAGGCAAAATGGACCAAGCTGTGGTCAATTTAGATCAGTTTGCTGCAGTCGCCGTGGCCCCTTCTTCTTACTTGATTCAGGGGCAACCATATACGGCCGAAGTGTTTTTAACCGCCTATGATTCAAAGTCTGACCCTTCGATTTCCGTCAATGGAAGCGCTTTACAGGTAAGCAATGGTAAAGGAGTGTATACTGTAAATACTTCTCAGGAAGGGATTCATACCTGGACAGGTATTATTAAAGTGAAACAGACAGACGGGACGATAAAGGAATACAGAACCCCTGAACAGCGGTATCAGGTTTCCCGACCGTCAGCAGTTGTATCTCCTGATAAGATGAACGTATTATATATCGGTGTAGATAATCCATTATCGGTATCGGCACCTGGCACTCCAGCGGATAAAATTAAGGTAAATATGAGTGGCGGTAGCCTATCGGGATCGAATGGAAAGTATGTTGCGCGCGTTTCGTCTCCCGGAACAGCAAAAATATCCGTATCAGCGGAGGTTGCACCGGGTAAAGTGCAGACTTTAAGTTCTACAGATTTTAGAGTGAAGCGAATTCCCGATCCTGTTGCAAAATTTGGAGGAAAGTCCGGTGGTACGATGGCGTCGGTTGCATTGAAGGCGCAAAATGCGCTCTTTGCGAGTCTGGAGAATTTCGATTTTGATGCCAAGTTCAATATTACCAAATTTACAATGATATTAGCAAAACCACGGGCAGACGCGGTCGTTTTATCAACGAGTGGTAATTCCTTAAGTGCTGCAATGAAATCAGCTTTGAATGGAATTGGGCCGGGAACAAGAGTCATTTTTGATAATATTATTGCTGTCGGACCGGACGGTTCTCCAAGACAGTTGAATGCTGTTGCGTTATCTGCTAATTAGAGCAGGTTTAATAGGAAGAACGGTATCTCGTTTAGTCTTTTAATAAAATTGATTTATATGGAAAAAGATTCAAGAATTTATATCGCAGGCCATCGTGGTATGGTTGGTGGAGCTATCACCCGTCATCTAAAATCAACAGGTCATACTAATTTAATCACAAGAACTTCTTCGGAATTAGATCTTCGCAATCAGGACGCCGTTCATGCCTTTTTTCAAGATGAAAAACCAGATTATGTGTTTCTGGCTGCTGCCAAAGTTGGCGGTATTATTGCCAATAATACCTATAGAGCAGACTTTCTCTACGATAATTTGATAATGGAATGTAATATCATACATGCCGCATATCAACATAATGTTCAAAAGCTTATGTTTTTGGGAAGTAGTTGTATTTATCCAAAAATGGCGCAGCAACCGTTAAAGGAAAGTTATCTTTTAACAGGTGCTTTAGAACAGACCAACGAACCGTATGCAATTGCTAAGATAGCGGGTATAAAATTATGCGAGACCTATAGGGATCAATATGGATGCGATTTTATAAGTGTAATGCCGACGAATTTATATGGAATAGGGGACAACTATCACCCCCAAAACTCGCACGTGTTGCCGGCACTTATCCGACGATTCCATGAAGCAAAAGTAGCCAATGCTTCTTCTGTAACGATATGGGGAACAGGGACGCCAAAACGTGAATTCTTGTATGCAGATGATCTAGCGGATGCTTGTATTTTTTTAATGAATACATATTCGGATAAGGAACTGATAAATGTAGGTACCGGGGAGGATTTAAGTATTCAAGAACTGGCTCAATTAGTGAAAGAGGTTGTTGGATTTGAAGGAGAAATTACTTATGACGCCTCTAAACCTGATGGAACACCACGAAAATTGATGGATGTTGCTAAATTACATCACTTAGGTTGGAAACATCGTATCGAACTAAAAGAGGGAATTGCTTTAGCGTATGATGATTTTTTGCATGCTGAAATGCTAGCTGAGCGTTAATTTGGGTACTAACCTTGTAACCCCGTTATTTTGAAGACAAGAAATAACGGGGTTTTTTTATTTTATGACCTCAGCGGGCTCAGTAACTACTCTGTTAGGTTCAGTATTCAATATGTTGCCGGTATCAGTGCTTGCCGCACTGGATTCTTCTTGTTGGCCCATCCGTTTAATGATTCTTCGACTACGATTGATAAAAGGAAGTTCAATGAATTTATAGGTGTAATTAGAAATAAAAAAAGTAACAGCAATTGCGGCAATGCTGGATAACATAGCGCTTGCAATAGCTGGCATTACTAGTCTGATGATGATCCCTTGATTCAAATAAAGAGAATAGCTGATTGTCCCAAAGTGGGTCAATATTCTCGGATACGATTTCGATCTAAAGATAAAGCCTAAAGTGAACAAAAGATATGCTAATGCGATGGCATTAACTACTGGCCAAAAACTATCACCTCCAAAAAGCTTTGGGTTGGATGGGTGATCACCAAATGTTAGGTAGGCATTTGTAAACAGAACAAATAGCGAAAAAATAATTGTTAACGAAAGCGTTTTGTTTGACACCAAACCCTTCATATTGCGGTAATATACCGTTCCAACAAACATAGTAGCAAGGTAGTAGGTTAACAACATGCCCCCGTTAAACAGATGTAAGAAATGTATTGCTATCACACCAATAGAAAGGTTGCCGAAAAGAGCAATAAGAGCTAATTTAACGCTATGTTGAAGCATGTTTAATTTAAATAGCACCGCCACAATAATGTAGAATGCCATTTCGAGATTTAACGTCCAATAAGACATCTCGATAAGCGGCTGTCCAATAAACTTTGCCAGCATGGTAACATTCGCTAAGATGACCATGAAATTAGGGTCTACACCATGGATGTTCCCATTTAAAATGAGCGCCGTTTTTAATATCAGACTTGCAAGAAATAAGGGATATAATCTATAAATACGACTTATCGCAAATTTCTTTATTGATTGGTGTTTTTCTATTGAAACCGGAATGATGAAACCACTGGTTATAAAAAATAGACTCACACCAAAAACTCCAAATTGAAAATAATTTGAGCTAATCCAACCGAATTGTGCTGACGAGCGTTCAAATACATGTTGAATTATAACTGATAAAGCGGCAAGGAAACGCAAGCAATCTAGAAATTGAAGTCTGTTACTGTTCTTTTCCATGTTTAATCTTAACTTATAGCCTTAAAGAGAGCTAATTTTTACAATGAGATCATTAATTGGCTCTGTGATAGAGCGTACTTCATTATTCAATTACATTGCAAACATAACTTTTTTGAGGGGCAGAGTCATAACTTGTACTTAAGTTGTCTAATTAATGGGTATCGTGTGAGCAATATTGGGGTTTTTTAATTATAATTTCACTTTAAGCGATCGAATGACGCTATTATACGCTTGAAAATGCCAAGATATGGTTTGCATGCGCTTCGGTTTTAGTTTTCACATCTGGATTTAAATTTTTTAATAACTTTTTTTCTTGTCGCAGGTGAAAAAATGATGTGTAGGTTTCCTATAAGGGTGCTAATAGCTTTTAAAAGATGGTTTTTGCTCCAATTTGACACCTGAATGCTAAATCTTAACTGATGATATTGTGTGTATTTTATACACTTTTGTACCCTATAACCAATCGTTTTTCTCGTAAATAGAACGTTCATTTCTCACTGTGTTTATTTCCAAATTTAACGCTTAGTTTTACCCCGAAATTGAGATACAAAAGGAAGCAAGAATGGATAGTTCAAAAGGTTTGGTTTTAAAGGGAGTTTTTTGGAATGCAATACAGTTAATTGTTAACCAGGGATTTGCTTTTATCGTCAAATTAGTTCTAGCGAAGATATTATTACCAGAGCAATTTGGATTGGTTGGGATGGCAACTGTATTTACCGGATTTGTCTCTGTTTTGACTGAGCTTGGAATTGGGGCTGCACTCATCCAAAAGAAAGAAGAGGAGCTGACCCCCGCGCATTATAATACGGCTTTCTGGACAGGTATTGCTTGGTCGGCCTTGCTTTATTTAATTATGGGATTTGTTGTGGCACCATTGGCGGCTAAATTTTACAATGAAGATATTCTTAAGCAACTGATACCTGTTATCAGTTTAGGTATCCTGTTAAGTCCTATTAATTTGGTCAACCGTGCTCAGCTATCTAAGCAAATGAACTTTAAAAAGATAGCTCGTATTGAAAGTGCGAGTAATATCGTTGCAGGTGTTATAGCTATCTTACTTGCTTTATGGGGTGCGGGTGTTTGGTCTTTGGCTTTTAACTCAACAGCAATCATTGTATTTGCTATCCCCTTTTACTTTAAAGCCACCAATTGGCTTCCTAAGTTTTCTTGGAGTCGTAAAGCGTTTAAAGATATTTTTGGATTCGGAATTTTTGCTACTGGAACGAATGTGATTAATTATTTTGTTAATAATGTCGATTATCTTTTAATCGGAAAACTATTGTCTGCCCAATTACTCGGGTCTTATTCGTTTGCTTTTGTTTTGACAGATACTTTTAGAAGTAGATTGATGGCGGTTATCAACAACGTGATGTATCCCCTTTATGGTAAAAAGCAGGGCGATCCAGACGCCATGAAGAGATATTATTTGAAAGTAGTTAGTTATAACTGTGTAATTGTTTTTCCTGTTATGCTTCTCTTATTTATACTAGCCGAACCTTTTGTTCTTAACATTTTTGGGAGTAAATGGGAGAATTCTATCCTCCCTTTAAAAATACTATCGGCGTCTATAATGATTCAGATGTTAGTTAATAGCAATACAGTTCTGATAAGAGCTTTAGGAAGACCTGGTTTGGAACTCAAGCTTCAGCTGATAAAGGCGGCGGTTTATCTACCTGCATTGGCTTTTGGTATATATAAGTACGGTATCGTTGGTGCCTCATGGGCAGTTCTTTTTAGTAGAATTTTCAATGTGCTAATCGCTCAATATACTTTTAACTACTTGATCACTGTGAAAGTATCAAGCGCCGAGCTTTTTCGTGAGATTAAGGGACCGGTGTTGGCTACTTTATTTTCCTATATCATCGGTAGCGTACTCCTGAATTACTTTCATGTTAATTTTTTAATTGTTGGACCGGTTGTCCTGCTGGTGTTTGCATTGTCAATTTATAAATTCATGGGAGCAGAACTAATGGCCCATGTTCATTTTATAAAGAGTAAGCGAGCATCATAACTCCTTTGAAAGCAAAAAATGACCTTCGATGTTACCCTGGATATTGTTGATAGGTTATAAGATAGTAAGAATATATACTTTTTAATATGAATAGGTTAAAGGCTATTAATCGACATTTTATACGTGAAGTCCTTCCCAAAAAATGTTACAAATCGAGAATTTTAACTTCCATTTATTACTTTCTTTTTGATCGTTCCTTTTCACGCGAACTGCAGACTGTTTTAACTGGTCGGGTAAAACATCTCGAAGAATCACAGCGATTGAAATCAAATTATTTTCTACTGGTGCGAAATACACATCGGATTGAGAAAGGACTTTTGATGCGTCCTCGGAAAGAAATATTCGGTAAAGAATACCTTCGCGAAACGGTCGATAATTTTGAAGGGGTATGGAACGCTTCTAAAAATGATAAGAGCAATCCGCAAATGAAGTGGTTTTATGATGTGTTAGTCGAGTATTTTCAGGTTGTTAATGACAAAGATGACTTTATACGTAAGGAAAAGGCTCGATTTAATCATATTATCAATGGTGACACTAAATCGATGGACGGTCAGGCCCAAGTTCCATCTATACCCTATCATCGGGTAGAAGAAAATAAGACTGCAATTAGTTATGATGAATTTTATCGACTATGTAGACAGCGGCGATCTGTTAGGTGGTTTTTAAATCGTAAAGTACCAAGAGAGTTAATTGATCAGGCTATTTTGGCAGCTAATCAGTCGCCGAGCGCCTGCAACCGACAGCCCTATGAATTCCGCATTTTTGACAACCCTGAATTAGTTAACCAAGTGGTACAGATTCCTATGGGAACTAAGGGGTATGGGCATTCTATTCCTATGTTAATTGTCATGGTAGGGAATTTAGATGCCTACTTTGATGAACGAGATAGGCATATTATATATATAGATGCGTCTCTAGCATCTATGTCGTTTATGTTAGCATTGGAAACGATGGGATTGAGTAGTTGTTCCATCAATTGGCCTGATATTGAAGAAAAAGAAAAAAAAATGGAGTCTTTTCTAAAACTGGAAAAGTTTCAAAGACCAATTATGTGTATAGGAGTGGGGTATCCTGATCCACAAGGGTTGGTTGCTTATTCGGAAAAAAGACCCTTATCTCAAATTAGAAAATTTAACTAAAATATAGCTTAGCGAAATAATATGAGTCAATTGATTATCGAATTAAGAGGAGTTGAATTCCACAATAAAGGAGCCGAACTGATGTTGCACGCGATTCTTGATAAGGTGCGGCAGGTTGCTCCTGATGCAATTTTTGTAATGGAAGCACGCGAAACAGCTCCTGTTCATAAACAGCGCGAATTGGGTATATATACCAAAATGAATCATAAGAAATTTGGAATAAATTCGGCTATATGGGGAGGCTTCTTGCCAAAATCAATAAGGCGCAATATGGGATTCGTGCTAGAAAAAGAAATTAACACGGTATTTGATGGGTCGGGTTTTGCATTTGGTGATTTTTGGGGAGCAAAGAAAGCCGGAGATCGGCTGGCCGACCATATTGTTAAGTGGAAACAGGAAGGAAAGAAAATTGTTTTATTACCACAAGCCTTCGGTGCCTTTAGCGATTTAAAGCTTCGGAATAAAATGCAGCTAATTTTAGATCATGCTGATCTCGTTTTTGCTAGAGATAAATACTCTTATGAGTATCTACATGATCTGGACGGGAAGAAAACAAGTATAGGGTTACGCCCGGATTTTACAAATCTTATCAAAGGTAAAGTACCTGAATCTTTCGATTCGAATAAGTACCAAGTGGCAATAATTCCCAATAATAAACTACTAGAATCAAACGTTTTTAAGGATAGAAGTGAATATATAGACTTTTTGGTAAATGTGTGTAATTTGATAACGCTTCATGGAAAAACGCCATTTTTTCTAATTCATGAAGGAGTAAAGGATTTACGTATTGCAGAGGAGGTAAATAAACTTCTTTCCTTCGATATTCCAATTCTTAAAGAGGATAATCCCTTGCATGTTAAAGGGATTATTGGAAGTGTTGAGGCGGTGATCACCTCGCGCTTTCATGGCTTGGTCAGTGCTTTAGCGCAAGCTGTACCTTGTCTCTGTGTCGGTTGGAGTCATAAATATTTGGCACTGATGGAAGACTACGACTATAGTGAAGGATTGCTATTAGATGATGAATTAAAAAATGACACCATGTTGCAGAACAAGATAAACATGGTAGTAAATAAAGCATCAGCCGCCAATATACATGAAAAGCTAGCCAAAAATGCTATGCAACAAAAGGAGTTGGCAAACGAAATGTGGAGCCTGGTGTTTTCAACAATTAATTAGGACGCATGAATTTTACAGAGCCATTCGTTTCGATTATTATCCCAACTTATAAAGACTGGCAAAGGCTTTCCTTGTGTTTGGATGCGTTATCAAAACAAACGTTTCCAGGCGAGAACTTCGAAGTTATTGTTGTAAACAATGACCCGGAAGATGCGGTACCATCTTTCATTTCATTACCTGAAAACTGGCAGATAATAGATGAAAAAAAATCGGGATCTTATGCTGCAAGAAATAAGGGATTACAGTTGGCGAAAGGACCAATTTTAGGATTTACCGATTCGGATTGTTTGCCTGATAAAGACTGGATTTACAATGCTGTCCACCTGTTTGACGAGAAGAAATGTGATCGCATCGGGGGGGATATACAAATTTTTTATGAGGATGAAACAAGTCCTACTAATGCAGAACTTTACGAGAAAGTGTTTGCCTTTAAACAGGCTGAAACAGTGAACTCGATTGGCGCTTGTGTCACAGGAAATATGTTTACTAAGCGAGATGTTTTTGACAAGGTAGGTGTGTTTAATGACACGCTATTTTCCGGAGGAGACTATGAATGGGCTAGGCGTGCGTCTGAGGGGGGATTTAATATTGAATACGGCGAGTCCGTAAAAATCTTTCATCCAGCTCGTAAGACCATGCAGGAATTGGTGAAGAAAGCTAAACGTGTTGGTGGGGGAACAGCTCATATGTTGCGAGGCAACAAGATTGCTGCAATCAAAGACTATTTAAAAACCTTTGAACCAGATTCTTATACACTCCATATGATTAAAGCATATGGAAATAGTTTGTCTACTTATCAAAAGTTCAAAGTATTTTTTTTGCGATTCTATATCAGGCACACAATGAATTTCGAGAAATTGAAAGTCGTATTCGGAAAAGTAGCTAATAGAGCATAGCTTATCTATTCACCACCACTTAAAAACTAAGTTGGATAGCCTACAAAGTAAGCTATCCAATAATTCATTCCTTATAGTTTATTTCAATAAATCGCTCATCATGCTTTCAATTTTTTGGTCTAAAGCATGATTAACCATATCAAAATCTTCAACGGAACTTATTGGCAATTTAGCACTACAATAGAACTTAATCTTAGGCTCGGTTCCAGACGGCCGAACGGACACTACGCTGCCGTCTTCCAATATGAACTGAAGTACATCCGATTTAGGTAACGAAATCGATATTTGTGTTCCCGTTTTTAGATCTGTTGTAATTCGATTTTCATAATCCTGTAGTAATGTGACGGTATTCGTCCCTAAAGTTTTAGGTGTTGCTGTTCGTAACCGAAACATAATAGCTTTAATTTCCTCTGCACCCTGCTGACCTGTTTTTGTTAGTGATACAAGTTTTTCCTTATAAAAACCATATTTAATATACAACGAAACCAAGGCTTCGAAGAGCGTTTTGCCCTTGGCTTTATAATATGCCGTCATCTCAGCTACAAAAGCACAGGAAACAACAGCATCTTTATCGCGGACAAGATCACCTACCAAAAAGCCGTAACTTTCCTCTCCACCGACAAGGAAGGTTTCTTTTTCCAAAAGGTTTGTCATGAGTTCACCTATATATTTGAAACCCGTTAAAACCTCGTAACAATTAACTTTATAGTTGCTTGAAATATCACTTATTAGGTTGGTGGTAACAATTGTTTTGCAAGTATAGTCGTTACTTTTAAGAAGGCCTAGTTCTTTTCTTGAACTTAATACATAATCTACTAAAAGGGAACCGATTTGGTTGCCATTTAATAGAATAAACTTTCCTTCTAAGTTTCTGACTGCTACGCCAACACGATCCGAATCAGGATCTGTAGCCAATAAAAGGTCAGCATGTATCTTTTCTGCTTCTTTTAATCCAATGGACATGGCCTCTTCTTCCTCTGGGTTTGGGTAAACCACCGTTGGAAAATTCCCATCTGGCTCGGCCTGAGACGCAACAATATGAATGTTTTCAAAGCCCCATTTTTTTAACACTTCCGGAACTATTGTGATACCAGTGCCGTGGATAGAAGAATACACAATCTTAAGATCCTTCTCTTGTTTGACAGCATCTGGCTTTAAGGATAGGCTTACTAGTTTATCAATGTAGAGATTATCTATTTCTTGATCGATCACCTTAATTAGCTCTGTCTTCTTTGAGAACAATACCTGATCGATGGTTAATATGTTCACTTCATCAATCACATTTTTATCGTGAGGTGAAACAAGTTGTCCGCCATCGTACCAGTATGCTTTATAGCCATTGTATTCTTTTGGATTATGGGATGCAGTTATCATTACACCGCTTTGGCAGCCAAGCTCGCGGATAGCGAAGGATAATTCGGGTGTTGGACGTAAAGAACTGAATAAATAAACTGTTATATCGTTCGCTGAAAATACATCAGCAACAGTTTGAGCAAACGTAGACGACATATTTCGACTATCGTAGCTAACTGCTACCTTGATTTTTTTCCCTGGGTATGTCTTTTTTAGATAGTTTGATAACCCTTGTGTCGCTTTTCCAACAGTATAAATGTTGATTCTATTTGTTCCCGGACCTATGATGCCTCGTAAACCACCAGTTCCAAATGAAAGATCTTTATAAAATGAATCGCTCAATTCATCCCATTTCTCAGTCTCAAGCAAATTCTGAATTGATTTTTTTGTCTCCTGGTTGTAATTGCCTGTTAACCACTCATCGATTTTTTGTTTAACGGAGGAATCTAAGCTGCTAATTGCCATAAAAAACGTCGTTTTAAGTAACTTTATATAAATAATAATCAATCTGCAAAATAATTAATTATCGTTAAAAAAAAAGCAATAAAATCTTATTTTTTGGTTATTTGTTGCCTTTAGGGTCTTGTTTTACTTGATTGACAAGCAGACGGTTATATTCTTCCAAGATCTTGATATACTTGTCTTTCCAATAATTGCTACTACCTTCGCTGAGGGTCAAAGTTTCATCCGTTGAGGTTTTCTCCGGTGATATTACTTTTTGGAATTCATCTTCAGTAAATAATTCGGGAAATTCTTCTGAGAAATCGTGTTTCAATGCACAACCTATTCGGAAAATTATTTCCGGTTTTAGATTTTTTTGATTGAACCAATTGTAAATAGATCGTCTATTTACATTCGTTAGACGTGCTAACTCACTGATGCTATAACCATTACGTCTGATAATTCTTTCTATGATATGGCCATAGTGTTTCTCCATTGTGATTTGCATTAGGTTAGATTTGCTTATATTTCTAATATTTTAAGTTAAGTGTAGGGTTTTAAGTAAGTAATAGGTTTCGTTGAGAAACATCGACTTTTGCAATTAATGCGCAATTAAATTGTTCCAAAACCATTACAACCGACTTACCTTTTACCATTATTACTTCACCTTGCCAATCAGACAAGACGCCGGCTTTCACTTTAATACGGTCTCCGGGACTCACATGATCAAAAGAAATGGACTCTAAGTCTTCATAGTTCTCTCGAAGCAAGGTTTTTATTCGATTAATCTCATTTTCTGTAATTGTTGCAGGTTTTCCACAATGATATACCACTCCAACAACTCCAGCCGCTTGTTCTACTTGGTATTGCTCTAATTGATTAACTTCAGCAAAAACATAAGAGGAAAATAGGGGTATTTCGACAATTTTCTTTCTGTCCGCCCACTGTCTCTTTGTTTTTATCAAGGGACAAAATGCCGCAATTCCCTGCTGTTGCAGAAATTGATTAACCTTCTTTTCCCATTTGGGTCTGGTATAAATGGCTATCCATTGCCTTTGATTTTTCATGTTAACTTTTATGTTGCCGTGTTTTTGAACCAGAATTCTGATACCTGTAAAACAAGAATTTAAGCCAAATTTAGCCTGTTATTGGCGTGTTTTAACTGGTTTTTGGTGTTTTGTAGCCTATTTTATGGTTAATGTGTGTACTTTGGCCTAATTCTGTGTGAGATGTCACGGAATAATGTGCATGTGTGATTCGATGTTTTATTTTTATTAGAATTAGGGCGTAAATTCGTGATTATCTGTGCAGATGTATACGTTTTTTCTACATATTTAGAAATGTATATCTTTTTTTGAAAAAGCTGCACTATACTTGCTTAGTTTGGAAATCTACTATTACTTTCCATGCTAGTGATATAATTCTTGAAAGTTATGTATGAGGTTCGTCGGTTAAAACGGTCTGACAGAAATTTGGTTAAAGCGATATGTGAATCTTTGAAAACCGCCTATGATCCCAACGTGTCGCGGTTTTTTGTTCATCAAGATAGGGGCTATTTTAATTTTTTTAAGTCAGTACTTGATCATCCTTCGTATGCTACTTACTATGTGTATGACACGGCTACGACCGAACTTTGTGGCTTTGCCTGTTTCCAATTCTTAGAGGGAATTGTTTTTCTTAAGCATATTGTTGTGGATAATCGCGTTCGCGGGAATAAGATTGGGACAATATTATTGAACAGTGCAATGGCTGATATCAAGAGTACCCTGTCAATTAGTAATCACCTATTTCAACTTCATGTTTTTGAAAAAAATAGCCGGGCACTTAGTTGGTATTTAAGCGTTGGGATGGAACCACTTGACTGCACATATTGGTATGATTTAAAATCTGCAGTTGCAAATGCAATCTTTACGGATGATGTAGGCCCATTATCTTTTTTTACCAAATCAGATGATTTTGGATTCGAACAGCTTTATTACGGTGATACCTATATAGGTACTTTACTCGCAGGTCAAACACTCATTGTGAAAAACCAGGAACTGCTGAAAGAATTGAATCTTTTAGCGACAGCAATGGCTAATAGAAGTTTGAGTTCCATTGGCTATATAAGTCAACAAAAACTGGAATTTGAACTCGTTGATAAAGCTTTATTAATGAGCAAGCCCATAAACGAACTTGAACTCGTTTAACCCCTGTTTTTCCTCTATTTCACGCCTTCTGTGCTATTTCGTGCTATTTTGTGAAACTGTCTACATTATTTCGTTTATATGCGCTATTTGTTATCATAATGCCTTGGGAGCGCGGTTTTTACTGATGATTTGATAATCTTTGCATCGCAACAAAACGGTAAAGTTTTATGTGAAATTGGCTTTATCGGAAAGTAACCACTGTAAGTGGAATGGCGAAGCTCTGCATTGATTTACTCGAGTAGGGTGAAAATAGGGCAAGCATAAACATTAGTTTTAAAATTAAAAGTTAAGATTATTCTCGATGATTAGTGTAATAATACCTTGTTATAATTGCGAACGTTTTCTTGCAAGAGCAATAGAAAGCGTAATAGGGCAGGGGTTTAACGATTGGGAAATGATTTTAGTTAATAACAATTCTGTGGATAACACGCAGCAAGTTATTGAACGGTACACCAAGAAATATCCGGATAAGATTTCTTCTATGATGGAAGAAAGAAAAGGTGCTTGCTATGCTAGAAATAAGGGATTGAAGGAAGCAAAAGGTGAGTGGATCCAGTTTTTAGATGCTGACGACGAACTACTTGCAGGAAAGTGGCAAAGACAATTACACCTGGTAAAAACTGACATAGAAGTGGTGATCGGTGCTTTTACGAGGGTGTATGTAGCTTTGAATAAAGAAGAGGATTTTTTTACTTCTAGCGAAGTAAGTATCTGGCAGGCGATTCTCCGTTCGAATGCAGGAATTACAAGCGCCAATCTGTATAAAAGAGAGGCTTTGATAAGAGTTGGCGGATGGGATGTGAATTTGACATCGTCTCAAGAATATGATCTTCTATTTCGAATACTTCAAACAGGTGCTGAAGTGATCTATGACTCGAGTTTAGGAGCACGTATCTATGAGGAGTCAGATTCTGTCTCACGGCCCCGTAGCAAAGAAGGCATGGAGCGTATCGTTAACAATTATGTAGATCTGCGGATAAGAATAGCTTCTTATCTTAAGGAAAAGGATATATGGAACGAACAGCTTAAAAGTTTGTACGCAGAAAAATTGTACGAAATGATGCTCAACCGTAAAGGTGCTTCTATCGACAAGGTTCATGCTGTGATGCATGATTTGGGCCTGAAAACCTCTGGCAGGCCACAGTTATTTCAACGATCAAAATATTATGTAAAGAAACTGATTCTTGGAAGGTGATCTCATCACATTCAGTTAATATAAGATACCCCATTTGAAATTCACTATTATGATTCAAGTTACCAAACCTTTCTTGCCACCAATCGAAGAGTATCTTGCCTATGTTAGAGACATATGGGATAGGCAATGGCTTACAAACAATGGTCCTTTGGTTAACCATTTAGAGCTGAGACTCAAGGAGCACTTGGATGTTAAGCATATGGTGTTTGTAAACAATGGCACAACAGCGTTGCAGATTGCGATAAAGGCTTTAGAGCTTACAGGAGAGGTAATAACAACTCCGTTTTCATTTGTGGCAACAACGAGCTCACTCGTTTGGGAAGGGTGCAAACCGGTTTTTGTAGACATAGATCCAGAAACATTCAATATAGACCCGAGTAAAATTGAAGCTGCTATTACGAACGAAACAACTGGGATTTTGGCTACGCATGTATACGGTAATCCCTGTGCAATAGATCAAATACAGGCTATTGCTAATAAGCATAATCTCAAAGTTATCTATGATGCCGCGCATTGTTTCGGAACTCTTTATAAGGGACAGTCGGTGTTTAGTTATGGTGATATAAGCACCCTAAGTTTACATGCTACCAAAACTTTTCATACGATTGAAGGTGGTGCAATTTTCGCGTCAACTGCGGAGTTGTTAAAGAAAATTGCTTATATGCGAAATTTTGGGTTTAGCAATGTTGACCAAATTAGTGATTTGGGAATTAACGGCAAAAATTCAGAGTTTCATGCAGCTATGGGTTTGGCGAACCTTCCTTATCTAGATTCCATTAGTCAATACCGGAAGGACTTATACAGTTACTATGACGAACGTCTTTCGACATTAGAAGTTCGGCGACTAAAATTAAATCCCAAAGCGACATTTAATTATGCTTATTATCCCATTGTATTTGCAAATGAAGAGAAGCTATTAATGAGCATTGAAGAACTTAATAACAACAGAATTTATCCTCGGAGGTATTTTTATCCGTCATTAGATACACTCCGTTATGTGGATGCGTCATCGTGTCCTATTGCTAATGATATGTCAAAGCGGGTATTATGCTTACCGCTATATAACAATTTGTCGTTTGAAGAAGTGGATTTTGTTTGTCGCATATTGCTGCGTGTTCAGAATAACTAATTAAGACGCATTGTGTCCATGACATCGTTCATACTAAAACAAATTAAGGTAAATGCTTAAATAGCACCTAGTCATCTTCACGGTACAATATATTATGAATTTACATCTAATAGACGATGAAAAATTTTTCGACCCATTTGTCGAGAAGCTCGAAGCTCTTGATTTGCTCGAAAATAATATCTTCATAGTTAAAGAATGCGGCCCTCTTAAATTTATTAGACGTCGAGATTTAGTGCATGGTAGAATGTGTGATAAACATCTTATAGGAGATACGCGGAAATACGGTAAAGTATTCATCCATTGTTTTACCGCGGAGATGTACGATTGGGTTCTTGAACATTCGTTTAAAGAACTCAATTGGATGATTTGGGGAAAAGAACTCTATAGTTCAGACTTGGTGAGTTATCCGCTTTATGAAGCTCACACGAAAGAAATCGTGAAAAAAATAAGCAATCATCGATTTTCTCTGAATTTGGGATATTGGCGTCCCAAAAACGTTATTAGACGTGTAAACTTGCCTCGGATTTTTAGCAAATTCGATAATGTACTCACTTGGATAGAACCAGAGTATGAATATGCTATTCGTAACATCAAGGGATTAAGGGCTAAGCATCAAGAGTTTGCGTATATGTTTGAGATGGATGCCAGGGTTCTGAGAGCGCGCTTCCGACACATTCAACCATTTCGAAAGAATGTGTCAGAACTTCGGTGCATTCTCGGTAATTCAGGAGTGGCCTCCAATAATCATCTCGATGCGATTCAAAAGACGCTCGACTTACCACTTAGGGAAATACTTATCCCTATTAGCTATGGCAACGAAAAATATATCGGTCTTCTTAAAGAGTCGCTTCAAAAAAAGCACACAGCTACTAACATAAAGTATCTCGATAGCTACGTGAGCTTTATAGAGTACATCGAAATTTTTGATCAATATGATGTTTTTATAAGCAATTCGATACGGCCCGTAGGAATGGGGAATATTTGGATGGCCCTCTTAATGGGTAAGATCGTTTTCATGAACAGAAGGAACTTGGTCTTTCCCTATCTAAGAGCTATGGGAATTGAAATATTCGATATTGAAATGATTGAAAAGGTCGACTCAATTTTTAAGACAATTGACTTGAAAAAAAATGCTGATTTGGCCGCAGAATTCCTTTCTAACAAGCGCATAAATAAAATGTACTTACAACTGTTTAGCAAAGAAGTATCCATGCAGCATGAAACTGTTTAATATATTCTACCTATAAAAATGAAATCTTATATGAAAACAAAAGCAAATAAGTTAAAACTACTTGTTTTATTAAGTGCCTTTCTTGTGGCATCGTGTTCCAGCTCTAAAAAACTCAAATATTTTCAAGATATGCCGCAGGTGAAGACAGGAACAGAGTTTAACATGACAAAATTCGAAGAAGTAAAGATCCAATCAGACGATGTGTTAAATATTCGAATCAATACGGTTGATTTGGAAGCTTCGGAAGCTATCAACAACGGGAATAATGTAACCCCGGGAATTGCACGTAATATTAGCACGAGTGGAACGAATCAGATGATAACTGGTTATATGGTAGCGCACGATGGAACCGTTGATATCCCGGTTTTGGGGAATATCAAGGTTGCTGGATTGACAATGACAGAGGCAATTGCCAAAGTAAGAGAACGTGCAGAAGAATTTTTTAAAGGTGCGACTGTTAGTATGCGTTTTGCCAACTTCAGAATGTCCGTTCTGGGGGAAGTCAAAAATCCTGGCATGTTCGTAATTCCTAATCAAAGAACATCTGTTTTAGATGCGGTCGCATTCGCGGGTGATTTAACCATGTTTGGTAAAAGGAATAATGTGATGCTCATACGACGAGATGAACAGGGGAAAGCTGTAGCTGTAAAAATGGACTTGACTTCAAAAGAAATTTTTGAATCACCTTATTTCTATTTGAAGCAAAACGATGTGGTTTATGTTGAGCCGGCTAAGTCAAAACTTTTAAATGCTGATACAGCTTCTACGAGGTATCTAAGTGTTCTTATTTCGCTGATTTCCCTTGGTATCGCGATCTGGCGCTAAGTATTGAGTCTATAATGAATATGTATATTAAAACCCCAAGTGGCATGGAAAATGATAAAGGTATAAAATCATTCATTTTACGGACATTAAGTTATTGGAAAGCTTTCATTTTAAGTGTGGTGATTTTTGTAGGTCTAGCTTTTCTTTACCTGAAATACACAACACCTCAATATTTGGTTTCGAGTATTATCATGTTGAAAGATCAAAAAAACATGGCTGAGAGCAAGGCTGTTACTACATTTGCTAATGATAATGGACTTTCTGCATTATTGAAACCGAGTGAGAATGTATTAAATGAGCTAGATGTACTTACCTCACGAAAACTTGCTGGGGAAGTTATCAAAGAGTTAAAGCTTAACATAAAAATCGGAGAGAAAGATGGTCCGAAATTCGTAGAACTATATGATCGGGCCCCTTTTGATGCATCGCTTGCTAGTTTTAAAACGGACTCGATCAAAGAACGGAATTTTGAAATCGAATTTTTACCGGGAAATAAAGTTCGTGTTTCAAGCGAGGAAGAACAAATGGAGAAGACAGTCGGGCTAAATGAGACCGTGCAAACCTCTCAATACGATTTAACACTGCAGCCAACTATTCAAAAATTACCATTGGGACGAAAGTTTTTGATCAATGTGGTGTCCGAAAACACAGCAATCAGCAATCTACTGTCAAGTTATACTGTTGAGCTAAGTGATAAGCAAGCAACAACCGTAAACTTACAACTCTATTATCCGCATCCCAAGCGTGGCGAACAGATTCTTCAAAGCTTAATGGAGCGTTATCTGGTGGATAATCGAGATGAAAAAATTCGAATCGCTGATAGTTTGCTTGTCTTTATAGATGATCGCTTGGCGCTGGTCGCTTCTGAACTAAACGATGTTGAAGCGCAATTGGAAAGCTTCAGGAGTAGCAATAGGATAACTGATTTATCGGAGCAATCAAGATTGCTAGTGGGTAATGCGAATGAATATTATAATAGATTAAAGGAACAAGAAGCGCAGCTTAAAGTAATGGGTGAACTTGAAACCTATGTGAAAAATCCGCAGAACCAACGTATTCCTAGTTCAACAGTTATTCAGAATTCGTCGTTTGCATCTTCTTTAAATCAATATAATGCGCTAATTCAGGATTATGAGAAAAAGAAATTATCGTATACCGACTCAAACCCTGTGTTGCAAAATTTAAAAAGTCAGATTGCATCTGAACGTACTAATTTGCTTCAAAATATAAGCTCATACAGAAAGGAGCTGCAGTTGACCAGTTCTGAGCTAGGGAGACAAAACAGTGGTTATAATAGTCAGATTAGCAAGGTGCCGGCACGCGAACGTGCATTCGTCAATTTTAGCAGGCAACAGGAGCTAAAACAACAGTTGTATGTCTACTTACTGCAAAAAAGAGAGGAAGCAACCATTGCAAAATCTGCTAATGCCCAATCCGCCAAAATCGTTGATGCAGCAAAAAGTACAAATGGTCCGGTTAAACCTGTACCTAGTATTATCTATATAATGGCCGGTTTGTTAGGATTAATTGTGCCATTTGGCTTTATAAATGGAAGAGAGCTTATTAGAACCAAGTTGAATTCTGAATCTGATATCGAGCGATATACTGACATTGAGATTATTGGAAAAATTGCTCATAATGCGTCTCCTCAGACACTTGCGATCGGTAGAGGAATGCCAAACACAGTCTTATCAGAAGGATTCAGGAGTTTGAGAACCAATCTCTATTATGCATTACAATCGAAGGCATCTAAGACCCTGATGGTTACTTCTAGTGTGAATGGTGAAGGCAAAACGTTCATGTCGTTAAACCTCGGAAATGCACTGTCTTTAACTGGAAAGAAGGTTGTTTTTGTTGAACTTGATTTAAGAAAGCCAAAATTGGCGCAAATGATGGGGATAACAGAATCGACTGCCGGGTTCTCGGATGTAGTTCTTGGAAGACAACAGTTGGATGATGTGATTATCCAAGGTCAACCGCATAGCAATTGTTATTTATTGTCAGCTGGCACACGTGTAGACAATCCATCCGAGCTTCTTTTGGAAAATAAAGTGACAGATATTTTTAGTGAACTGCGCGAAAAATTTGACTACATTATTGTTGATTCTCCTCCTGTAGGACTTGTGTCTGATGCTATGATTATCCAGCAATATGTAGAGATGACTGTATATGTATGCCGACATAACTACACTAAAAAGGAGCAGATTGAATTTATTAATGAGCTGAAAAGAAAGAATAAACTTGGTGATATGTACTTAGTTGTCAATGATGTAGATATGCGTTATTCTGGATACCAGACTTATGGATACGGCTATGGTTACGATCACGAGGAATCCCCAAATAAATCTATTTGGAAAAGGACGTTCAAAAAATAAGCGATAAAGAGAGTGTTATGTTGGTAGCAGATTATCAATTGGAGAAGACGTCAGATACAATGGTTTTTTTTAACCGTTACGTCAACTTCATGATGCTATTTTTCCCCATTACATCGTTTTTAGTGGTACCTTCAGTACAAGGTACTACTATTACGACAGTTTTGGCTGCGTTATTATTTGGACTACTCATTATCATTCCAGAGAATACGCGTAAAAATTCTTTTTTTAGAGATTTTGTCGCATTCGGTCTGATTTTTTTGTTTTTCAGTTTGGTTTCTCAGTCACTGAACCTTGCTTTTGATCTGAAATTAAGTGATCAACTTCTTTTAGTCACCAGAGGTAATTTGTTGCAATCTTTTTTTCGTTCGACACACATTACGCAAGCAATGTACCTTGCAATGTCGTTTCTGATCTATCTATTTGTAAAATATTATTCAGACAAATCGGTAATCAAATACGTTTACTATGGGCTTCGGATACTTTGCGCTTATGGCCTGTACGAAATTTTGTTTTATCAAATCACTGGGACGACTGGCGACTTCTTAACAAATAGAACCTTTTCCAGTGAAGAAGGATCTGGCTCCTTATCGCAAATGATGAATGTTGCAGGCTTCAACGTGCTTCGTATGAAGAGTCTAACGGGCGAACCATCGATGTTTGCTTTTACGGTTTTCCCATTTTGGGCCTTAACCCACGTACTGAAAAACAAATTCGATAACATTCTTTTACTAGGATGTTTGTTCTTAACGTTTTCTACTACAGCGTACGGAGCGATCGTTATTTTTCAATTAGGTTGGTTTATCTATAAAAAGAAATACCAGAAATTATTCTACCTCCTGGGGCTTGTACTGATTTTCCTTTTTGCGCTTCAAATAGACCCCGTTCGCGAAAAAATAGAGGGTGTTTATGAAACGGTATTTTCTAGTAAGTTAAGTGGTAATAGCGGATCAAAACAAAGTAGATCGGGATGGATTATGCGTCATTATGACTACTGGGTCGACTCTGATGCAGGGCATCAATTGTTTGGGATCGGATTTGGATATATCAGATCAACAGACTTTTTAACTACTTTACTCGTTAATTGCGGTCTAATCGGGTTGATTGTCTTTAGCGCCTTCTTCTTTGCGAATTTGTTTAAAACGAGAACAATGGACAAGGATACACATACTTGTTACTTTTTAGGCCTTGGAGGGCTCTTTCTCATCCTTATGCTCACTGTACCTGAGTTCGGATATCCTTCCATGTGGATTTATTTAGCACTTTGGCACGTGCTTGTTAATAAAAGTAGGGAAATAACCGATGATGAGCAATTTTCTTAAAATATTCGTCTTTAGCTTTTTTTTTATTTTTTCTCCCTGTTGTCAGCTTCGTGCTCAAAACGATGTTGAATTTGTTTGGGGTGTCAATGGACATCCACTTACTCAGCAGGAGTATAAATACAAAACGCTCGATAATCAAATTCAATGGCTAAAGGATTTAGGTGTTAATTATTATCGGATTGATGTTCCTATAAACTCGGAAGGAAAAGCTAGAAACGACACTTATTTTTTGGAACTTTTAGCAAAATTAAAAGCTTCAGGAATCAAACCTATGTTGGCTTTATTCCCTAGTGGTGTTGATCGTTCAGCCCAAGATTCTATCTCTATTTATAATCAGTATTTCGCCTTAGGTGAAAAATTTATAAATCGATATGGAAGTGATGTTGACGTTTTAGAAGTCGGTAACGAATGGGATTTAAAGTTGATGAAGAAAAATGCAAAGAATGATGGAACGAAAGCTAGCCATTACCAAACACAATTAATTGGTAAGCAAATGTGGATGCTGGCCGGCATCGTAGATGGCATGAAAAATATAAAACCTACGCTAAAGGTCAGCATGTCGCTGACTTGGGTTCATTGGTATTATTTAGACATTTTAAAACGGTACCGAATTAAGTATGATATTATCGGCTATCATTGGTATTCAAATATGGGGGATATAACCAAAACTGCTGCTCCGTATGGTAATTTCCTGCCAAAGATTGCAGATCGTTATAAAAAGGAAATTTGGATAACCGAGTTCAATACCCATCGAGGAAGCAAGAATATCTCTTTCGTTAAACAGAATGACTACCTCAAAAATAGCCTGCAACGTATCGTCGATCAAAAAGTGGTGAGGGGGTTTTTTATATACGAACTGCTGGATCAACCAAACTTAAAAATGTACCCCGATGAGATGAGCTATGGACTGATTTATTTGGACGCGGGAGAGTACAAAAAAAAACCTATCTATTTTACGTTTAAAGAGTTCATTAACACGCACAAATAACATTAATACGGTTACGTAAAAAGTATGAAGAAGAAAATATATGTGAACGGTAAGTTTCTCGCCCATCGGGTAACAGGAGTTCATCGATATGCAATTGAGATTGTAAAAAAGCTGATTGAATTTGGTGAAGATGTTGAAATCCTTGTCCCTCCGCATATGCCGTTTGCATCCAACCCCTTTCCTGAAGTATTAATTAAGGAGGTTCGTGGATACAAATCGCGACTCTTATGGGAACATTTTAGTCTTCCAGCTTATTTGAAGAAACAAAAAAACTATGTTTTACTAAGTCTTTGCAACATTGGAACCTTATACGATAAAAATCAGATCTTATGTATACATGACATGTCTTATGCTGTTAACCCTTCGTGGTTCACCAAGTCTTTTGCCAGGTATTATAGAATTATGATTCCTAGGTTGGCAAAAAGAGCAAAACGTTTGATTACAGTCAGCGAGTTTTCAAAGAGGCAGATAACAGAACAATTGGGAATAAAGTACGAGGACGTTTCTGTGGTGTATAATGCTCCCGCTGATAAATTCAATGCGGTGTCAACGAGCAATATCAGCTATAGTAAGGATGACTTTTTTTTGTTCGTCGGTTCAATGGATCCGAGGAAAAATATCAATTTAATAATCGATTTTTTTTCAAAGCCAGAGCAATCACATCAAAAACTGGTGATTGTTGGTGCGAAAATTAAAAGTTTCAATGAAGTTAATTTCCAAATTCCCTCAAACGTAAAGGTGTTGGACAACTGCAATGATGATGAGCTGGCCGCCCTCTATCGGCGGGCAAAAGCAATGATTAATCCTTCTTTTTATGAAGGCTTTGGTATTCCCGTTGTGGAGGCTATGGCTAGCGGATGTCCACTTATTCTTTCGAACCTTGAGGTTTATAGAGAAATTGCAGAAGAGGGTGCATTTTATTTTGATCCTTATTCCACTGAAAGCCTTAGTGCCGCTGTTGAACGATTTCAACATACCCAAGAGGATGAGATGCATAAGTTAATTGATGAAAATATCACAAGAAGTAAGGATTTCAGTTGGGAAAAGTCAAGTTATGCGCTATTGAACGTAATTAATCAGGCATGAAGACATGGTTAAAGAGCGCTTGGTGCGATATTAAGGAGCTAAGAATTCAATATGAAATGAATCCTGTTTTGGCTATCGTTGCCAACAGGGGGTTTCATGCCTTATTTATTTACAGGTTATCAAATTGGCTTTATAGAATAAAAATACCTTTATTACCGCTGATTCTTACTAGAATCGTCCAAATAATCTATTCGATAGATATCGACTATAAGGCAAATATCCAGGGAGGAGTTATCATTATACATGGTGTTGGTTTGGTAATTGGTGAAGGCAGCTCGATCGCCAGCGGTACGGTCTTGTATCACGGGGTTACGCTTGGTCGGAAAACACAGGGAAAATACCCCCCTGAAGGAGATGGTTTTCCAAGCATTGGAAGAAGGTGCGTTATTGGAGCTGGTGCTAAGTTATTAGGCCCTGTTTCGATTGGGGCCGAAAGCGTTGTGGGAGCAAACTGTGTCGTGACGGAAAGCTTGCAAGAAGCATCTATAATAAAGATATCAAAATCTTCTTATCTGATAAAAAGTCTTCGGAAAGATATCGTTAGCTGATTTTAATCATGTTATTTTTTGCCAACAGAGTTCTGGGTCTGCTTGACGAGGAGATAGACCAAACCTTAAAAAGAGGCTATATAAACGAGCCAACGAAGAACAGAAGAATGAAAATCGTTTTATTTAATACTTTTTATTACCCGAAGCTTGTTGGTGGAGCGGAAGTGTCGGTGCAACTTCTTGCTGAAGAGTTAGTTCGAAATGGCCACAAAGTTTATGTGTTTACAATCGGACAAAAAGAAGAAGTGACGAGAATCAACGGTGTGATTATCATTCGGTTTGTAGCTAAAAATATTTCTTCCGTCTATGACAATAAAAAGCATAATTTTTTTGTAACCATTATCTGGCTGCTTGTAGATTCCTTGAATCCCTTTTATCATTTTAAGCTATCTCATATTCTTAAACGGATAAAACCAGATGTAGTACATACGAATAATGTGATGGGATTTTCCCCGGCAATCTGGCTAACGATAAAACGCTTAAAGCTACCTTTGGTTCATACGCTTCGTGACTATTACCTTTTGTGTCATAAATGTAATATGTTCGATGGAACGAAAAATTGCGACGGTATCTGTAAGAGCTGCAAGCTTACTCATGTAGCAAAAAAATGGTTGCTTGATCAACCTGATGTAATGGTTGGCGTTAGTCAATTTACAGTAAATAAACATCAGGAAAAAATGAATGCCAAAGAATCTCCACGTTTTGAAGTGATTTACAATGCCGTTAAACTTCCATCAACCTCGAATAGTGAAAAATCAGAGGAAGTTCTCCGTATCGGATACATGGGGCGAATAGCTAAGGACAAAGGTGTCGAGTATTTGGTAACTGAAGCTGGTAAGCTGGCTGAAAAAGTCCCTTGTACTTCATTTGAATTATTGCTAGCAGGCGAAGGGGAGGAAGAGTACATCGCTTATCTGAAACAACAATTGAGAGGAGTTAGCTATCGATTTTTGGGTAAAGTCAAGCCCGCTGATTTTTATAAAGAAGTTCAATTAACGGTGGTGCCATCGATTTGGAATGAACCTTTCGGACGTGTAGTCATAGAGTCTTTTTCTTTTGGAGTTCCTGTTTGTATGGCCTCTAGGGGAGGCCTTACGGAGCTTCATAACAGCAGTGTATCGTGGCTCTTTAACTTCGAAGACACGAATGGACTATCTTCGATTTTGAGTGAGATTTTGCAAAATAAAAATCTTTTGGCTGACAAGGCGGCGCATACAAAAGAGTACGCCGCTAAATTCAGTATAACAGAGAATGCTAGCCAATATACAGAATTATATACAAGCTTAAAAAACAAAAGCGGCATGAAGCCGCTTTCGGTAAAACAGTGATCGACGTACAGTTACTTATTGTAAAATGGCTGAAGCATAAGCTGTAGGTTTATACTGGGTATACGGGGTATACCACTTGATAATACCGTAATAAGATTCATGAACGTGATTTTTTTCAGGTTCATCAAAAAGCTCATAAATAAAGGCACCTTTAACCCGTGGATTTTTCGCGACTTTGGCCATGAATGAATCAAAAAAAGCTTTCCTATCCGACTCTTTTGTTGAATTGTTATTATTCTTATAACCAACTTCAGTAAACCATATCGGTTTAGAGAAACGTGATGTCAAATAAGTGCTAATATCGTTGATACCATAGCTTGATTTCGCCGAACGTTCCATATAATCGTACCACTGCCATCCAATGATGTCAAATTTTAACCCCTTATTTTCTAACATCTTTATATAAGCAGTGTGTAACCAACAGGCGTTTATGATTGTTTTTGCAGTTGGATCTTTCGCTTTTATGCCATCGTTCATGCCCCAGAGATAATGTAATGCTATGTTGAATTTTTTTAGGTCATAATGTGAGCTGGACGTACCCGACTTTAAGGGCAAAATAAAGAGGTTTTCAAGCTCATTACCAATATTGTAATAGTGAAAGTCATTTTTATACCGTTGGGCAAATAATTCAGCTACCCAACGCCCTTGATTGTAGGCTTCCGACATTTTCATGTTAAAGTCGAGGCCTCGCGCATACAGCATAGGAACTAAGACTATACCGGCTTCGGCCGCAGCATATTTTAAAGGAGTGAAATAATTTTCAGCATGCATTTTACCATTACTGAGTGTAGTCGTTACATCGAAACGATAACTCTTCATACCAAGTTTTTTGAGTAAAGCTATCTGTTCTTTGGCAGGAACACTAGTATAGGATTCGGGGCCTAAGGGATGGCCGTTTACTCCTAAATTAAAGGTGGAAGAGCTGGTAGTGGATGTGGCCATTGTTGTGTTAGGCCCTTCTTGAGTTGTTTCTTCGGGTAGCTCTTGTTTTGAACAGGACAATAAGGTAATAAACGCACCTGTCGTGATGAAAACTAAAAAGAAATTTTTTTTCATTTAAGTGTTGAGTTGTGTAATAATAACGAAAACTCAAGGCAAAAGAATGACAACGGTTGATTGTTAATTCCGCCTAAAGTGAACGTTATTCGTTACGGTTGGATTAAAAAAATAACGTCGATCACTGTCTAAAATAACGGTAGAATACCAAGGAAATTGTATTGTTCGTGTAGATCTGACACGCAAAGGTAAAATTTTTTTTATAAGTGTGAAACTTCCGTAAAAATTATGTAAGGGAATTTTCCCCCCTTAGTGTACTATTCCTGGATTAAAATTCTTGAAAATAATAAGGTTTGTACTACCATATTTCGGGCGCAATACCCGCAAATAAAAAATCTTACCCCAAAATCGATTGACCCGCTAAGACGGGGTTGAACTTCTTTTTTCATTTAAATAAAAATAGTATGAAACAGGCTTTAATACATGACTGGCTGGATAAGTATGGTGGTGCCGAACGCGTAGTTACGGCAATTTCCGAAGTGATGCGCTTCGATTATTACTATGCATATGTAAATAAAATGGCAGATGACGATCTTAAGCGCGTTTTTGCAAACCGACATGTAAATGTCGAGCAATCTATTTTAATGGCAAAGTTTCGATCCTATTTTAGGTATTTGATGCCCCTGTTTCCTGTAGTTGTAAATCAATTTAACGAGCAAACAAAACGTAATAAAGTCGATTTGGTTATCAGCTCTTCGTGGGCACTCTCTAAATCATATAGAGTAGGAAATGAAGTGCATATTTGCTATCTACAGGCACGAAATTTTAAATATGTTTGGGAAGAAGCAGATAAATACTTTCGGGGCCCTCTGAAACTTCTATCGTTTATACGACCGTTATTGCAAAAATTTGATAGGCGAGGAGGGAATAACCCCAATTACCTCATTTCTAATTCATATTTTGTTAAGAATTGGGTAAAGGAAAAGTATGGAAGAGAAAGTACGGTCATTTATCCTCCGGTCGAAGTGGAAGATTTTTATATCTCTGAAATTAAAGAAGATTACTTTATAACGGTCGGACGCTTAGAGCCTTACAAACGATTTGATATCATTGTAGACGCTTTCGCAAAGAATGGCAAAAAGTTGATTGTCGTTGGTGATGGTTCAGAACGGAAAGAATTGATGAAGCGTGCTACCGATAATATTCAATTTGTAGGTTATAAGACAAAGGAAGAAATTAAAGACTTATTGAGCAAGTCTCAAGGATTTGTATTTGCAGGGGTAGAGGATTTTGGTATTGCTATTGTAGAAGCGCTAGCATCAGGTGTTCCGGTAATTGCTTTTAAAGGTGGCGCAAGTGAAGAGTTGATCAATGACCGCAATGGTGTATTATATGATGAGCAATGTCCGAAAAGCCTTAATGCTGGTATTAAGGAGTTTTATCACCGGCAGTACAGTTCGGTAGATATTAGAAAATCAGCTATGAAATTTTCTAAAGAGCGATTTAAAAAAGAGTTTAAAGCGTTTGTTAATGAGGTGTGTAGCGAAAACCATATCGATAATTATCAATTGAAAAGCGAAATCCATTCTCCTTCCATTCACGTTACATAGCACAGGAAATATATACAACTAAAAGGGCCGATTGGGATTCAAGTCGGCCTTCTTAGTTAAGAAACTAGCGTCGAAAGCTATAACTTATAGTATTCCTATTCGATTCAGAAGCGGCAAGTGTGATGAAAAGCTTGAGAAGCTATTCAAAATGAATTCCTAGCCGCATCGTTGGCAAAGAAAACGGTTCTAAATGAATAAACTGTGTAAGATTCTCGATACTTCTTTAGTTTCACAGTTCGGTTACATAATTTATACATCTTCCGGATT
Source organism: Olivibacter sp. CPCC 100613 (assembly GCF_036959255.1). NCBI lineage: Bacteria > Pseudomonadati > Bacteroidota > Sphingobacteriia > Sphingobacteriales > Sphingobacteriaceae > Olivibacter > Olivibacter sp. CPCC 100613. Next base: position 279,806 of record NZ_JAWMTI010000005.1, on the reverse strand, counting down.
TGAACACCTCATGGCGCTTTTAATGGTAAATTTGCTTCATATATGATGATTAAAGAATGTAAGTCATTCTTAATCGTACGTGAAGTTGTAAATAAAATTAATATACATGATCGTCGAATTTCTACAAACTTCTTCTCTTTTTAAGGTGTTGACTCTTGAGGATAAAGAATTATGGAATGATTATCTAAGAAAATCATGCGCATACGATTTTTATCAAACGTGGGATTATCATGTACTTGATAAGCAGGGTCAAGTCTTTATGTTCGTGTACGAAAAGAACGACCTTTTTATTGGAATTCCTCTGGTAAGGCGAACAATTGCTGAAACAGGATATTATGACTGTACATGTGTGTATGGTTATGCAGGACCGGTCTCAAATATTGATTTTTCCTTGCTTTCAACGTCATTTATTTGCGAGTTCCATGAAGTGTTTCGTAATTATTTGCTATCGGAGAAAATAGTTACGCTGTTTACAATTCTCAATCCGCTATTTAATCAAGAACCATTGTTCCCAACGTCTTCTTTCGACCTAAAGGTTGTGGGAAAGACCATCGCGATCGATTTGCGGCAACCTCTTGAGCAACAACGATTACAGTACAGAAGGCAGATTAGAATGAAAGTGAATCAATTAAGAAAGAAAGGTTTTACAGTTAAGAAAGCTGATACCAGATCTGAATTAAATGATTTCATCGATATTTACTTCGAAAATATGCTTAAGGTCGGAGCAAATAGTAAGTATTTTTTTGAACATACCTATTTCGAGAAATTTATGGCTTCGGAAGGCTTTTCACCAATGCTTATTGGGGCCTATTATGAGGGACGTATGATTGCGGGCGCAATGGTAGGAATGACGGGCAATATTATGCAACTCCACCTCGCGGGTACTCGAAACGAGTTTTTAAGAGAGTCACCGATGAAACTAATTTTTGACGAAGCGACATTGATCGGGAGGCTCCATAATATGCACTACTTGCATTTAGGTAGTGGCGTTAGTGGTAAGGAAGACTCACTTTTTCATTTTAAGCAAGGTTTTTCAGAAAATCTATATGATTTTACAGTTTGGCGCTATGTAGTGGACGAGCCCGTTTATACCGATATTGTAAAGGAGATGTCGAAGGAAAAGACCGCCCCGGACACTGATCTATTTCCTTTATACAGATTCATGTAATTGTTGGTTAAAATATATCTCTCATGAGGACAAGATATTTGTATTTATTGATTTTCATTTTAGCAATAAGTGACTTATTTATTGTTAACGGTGTTTATTTGACAGGATTTTATTATTTAAGCAGCGAACTAGAATTAAGCGGAATCTACCTTGATGGACTTATTATCAGTAATCTCATATGGATTGTTGCTTCTTTTCTTTGTAAGCTGTATACAGAAAAAACAGTACGAAGAATCGATTTTATTTATTCTTCAACATTAAGAAGCTATTTACTCCATTTTGCATTGTATGCTTGTTACATTACTATTTTTAAAGAAAAAGCAATAGCTCGAGAATTCTTGCTGATCATGTACGTAGGTCTGGCATTAGGTCTGTTTACTAGTAGGTTATTTGGAACCTTCTTTGAAGCAAAGCTATTGAGGCACTTCAAAGCAAGTAAACCGGTAGCGGTATTGGGAATGAATAAGATGGGATTAAGGCTTGCTGCGTTCTTTGAACAAAAAAGAAGTCAGTATGATTTCAATGGATTTCTGGATGATCACCAGGAACTCAGTATAAGTGAAGACGGTCGGTTATTGCCTGTTGTTTGTCAACAAATTGAGGTTGCTGCAAAAAGCGGGGTTCAAGAAGTATATGTGCCATTAACTCCTGAGAATATGGCTAATGCTAATGTGTTACTAAAAGAAGCCGAGAAGCAGTGTGTGAGAATGAAGTTTGTACCGGATCTGACAGGAACATTTGTCACTCCTTTCAAATTGACTTACATGGAAGAATTTCCTGTAATAAGTCTTCGGCATGACCCATTAGAAGAAATCGAAAATCGAGTGAAGAAAAGGATATTTGATATCGTTTTCAGTCTTTTGGTTATTATATTCGTCCTCAGCTGGTTGTTCCCCCTCATTGGAATTATAATAAAGATTCAAAGTCCGGGCCCGATCTTGTTCAAACAAAAGCGAAGTGGGCGAAACAACCAAACCTTTGACTGTTTAAAGTTTAGGAGCATGAAGGTTAATGATGAAAGTGATACGAAGCAGGCTACAAAAGGTGATGATCGCATAACTCCAATTGGTCGGTTTATACGACGAACAAGTTTGGATGAGCTGCCGCAGTTTTTTAATGTTTTATTGGGTGATATGAGTGTAGTAGGCCCGCGCCCGCACATCCTTTCGATGACTGAACAGTATCGGCAGATTATTGATCAGTATATGGTAAGACATTTTCTAAAATCGGGAATCACGGGCTGGGCCCAAGTCAATGGATTTAGAGGGGAAACAAGAGAGCCTGACTTAATGCGCAAACGGGTAGAGTATGACGTATGGTATTTGGAAAATTGGTCTATATGGCTAGATGTAAGAATTGTTATACAGACGGCTATTAATATGGTAAAAGGCGAAGAAAACGCTTATTAAGAAATTATATTATTTTCCAACGTAAAGGGTTGATTTCAATGCTATGAAATCGACCCTTTGTTGTTTGATCTTGTTTGTTTCTCTTGTCGGTCGTTGTTGTTTAATTAACTTAAGCGCAACGAGACCTTCTCATTTTTTCGCGTATATAGATCATCTCCTGGATATGACAAAATTTCATCATCTGTCAAAATATAAGTAAAACAAAGATAAGGGGTGACGAAAGAAACGAGCTCTATAAATAATAGGTTAAAAGATTAGTCTCGAGGATTGTATTACTACAAAAATGAAGGAGCCCTTATCAGCATCTTGTTGATAAGGGCTCCTGTAAAATAGATTGATAAATGGACTTTGTTAATCTCTACAAGGACAATGCAATTCAATTGTTCCTTCTCGGCTTGCTGCAGCCTTGGTTTCTCCATTTTCGGTGTAGTTGAGGTCGGAACTGTTGGTTGAAACAATAAACCAACTCATCGTTTTGTCTGTAAAGGCTGTTACCTCATATTTATCCACCTTTCCGGAATCCCATGTAATATTTACATAGTCTTTCTTGTTTTCACGAGAAATATCCCAATTACCCCATGTGGTTACGTTTGTGAATTTATTCAATCTGGTTACGCGGTGATCGTCCGGAGTGGCTTCGTTTGGCCTAAAGTTGTACTGTATGCTTTTATTTCTGAAATCTTCATACACACCACTAGTTTCATAAACAATAGTTCCATCGCTAGCTTTATACTCGTATTTGGATGAAACGGTATTCCAAACGGTGCGTATAAGCGCTTGATCAACGGTCTTAGGAATCTCCACTCCCGGGTCTTTGGTTTTATCACATGATAAAATAAATAATACCAATGGCAAAAGTAAAATGCGTTTTGACATAATAATAGATGTTTTTAATATTTTAATTACTTTGTCAAATTTCGCAAGTATATCCTAAGAAAATGGGCTTCTAAGAGGATTGTATAAGGAAATAGGAAATTATGGGCAGGAAAATATGAGAATTAACAAAGTGCCTGTCGAGCATTGTGTTGAGGCTGTGCTCAAACTGAGAAAAACAGGAGAATATTTAAAGTATTTTCCTTAGTTATAGTGATATTTTATGTTTTGTGTTATATCTTTAAAGAAAAATCTAATTTAGCCTGTTATTGATGTCTTTATTATGAGAAGGTAGATGAAGAGTACTTGGAGAACGTATTTATCAATGTTTTTTTAAACTTTCAATGATGGAACGAGATTTGTTATTGAAGCAACGTATTTTATTAAAAGGTGGTAAACATATGATGAAAGGAACTATCGGTATAGTTGATGATCAACAATTGTTCTTAAAGACTGTAGGTATGTTTGTCAATACCTTCCCCGATTTTGAGGTGATATTATATGCATCCAACGGGCCGGATTTATTACGGAAATTAAAAACGCAAAACCCCTTACCGGACATTCTACTGATTGATGTAAATATGCCAGAGATGGAAGGGGCAGAAATTGTATCAACAATTAAAAAAACCTATCCCAGCATTAAGATGGCAGCGTTATCCATGATGGAAGATTCCCAGAACGTAATAAGAATGATAAAGGCAGGATGTTGCGCTTATCTTTTGAAGAATATGAACCCAAATGAACTTGAATTGGCATTAAAAGAGATTTTGCTTCGGGGTTTTTATAATACCTATGTTACCAACATGTGTTATCAAGAAATGTTCAATAAGGAGTCCATAGATTTAAAAGATCGAGAAAGAGAATTTTTGGAATTAGCATGTAGTGACCTAACCTATCAGCAGATCGCGTCTAAAATGTTCCTTTCTATCAAAACAATCGATGGTTATCGTGCCGCGCTTTTCGAAAAGTTTCAAGTGAAGAGTAGAGTAGGTTTAGTATTGGAGGCTATACGCCAAAATGTGATATCTGTGTAATCTTAAATTAACATTGCACAGGGTTTTTCCTGTTTAATTTTGCGGTTTTTCCCTTAATATAAGTAGGATAATAAATGTTAATTTGTGCGGTGAAACCGGTATCGGTAGCTGATGGTTTTTTAGTGATGACTGTTAGTCTTATCGGGGGGTGATTGTTCTTTGATTTGCAAATTGGTTGTTAATTTTTCAAGAGAATGGATAATGTCATGCATTGTCAGAACTTCTGAACGAATGCTTCGAGTTTCGCCAGCAGTATTGAGTATAATGTCTCCTTTTTTTAAGGGGGCTTCTAATAATGATGAAGCGGTAGATAGTTCTAAAATAGGTAAATCAGCATCCTGTCTTAAAGATGATATTTTTATATCTTCTTGGCTTTCTGAAAGCAGTCGGTGCTCTGAATTGTTTTCCACGCGAGCGATATACCCGTTGGTAAAAACTTCTAAGGATACAAACACATTATTATAAATGCCATCATAAACACCTTCGATGGAGTTTTGCTTGTTCTCTGTATACATTGTTCGGCAAAACCCCAATTGGATTAAACCATCTCTAATACTGACCATAAATACCAATTGCAAATATAAAATTCTTTCTGCGCACTGATTGACAAAAAGAACATTGTATGTTATATATCGATAACTGTGCCAATTACCAACGGAGAAATAGTGCGGAGCTTGCGTTTTTGTATCGTAGGGCTTCTTATGATTTAAATTGCTTAAGTTTGACATTAAAAGAACATTTTTAACACTGACATTTATGAAGATTTGTATTTTTTTAGAAGATTTTTAATGAAGGATTTAAGGATAAAACAAACACCTGGGAAATCTTTTATCGATCTGAAGCCTACGAATGATGATCACGTAAGACAGAATAATTTATTGCTGTCAGTGAATGAGTGGTCGGGTGAGGGCAACAAAGTGTGTAGTGTTTATTTAAATATTGAACAAACAAGTGCACTTTATGAATATTTAAGATCTTTTTTGGAGGAGCGGAGTGAAGCATTAGCGTATCATCATTTAGAAATAAAAGAAAAGAGAAGTATTTTGAAAGACGTTTACCAAGAATCTAAGGATAGTGGTTTGATAACCAGCAGTCAAATAAACAACTTGAGTAAAATCGGTGTTCCAATTGTTTCACTATTGGCAAGAGATCTTCAGGTTCCCGCACAAGAAATTGTAGAAATAGCGGAAAGCAATCCCTTACCTTTTGCGCTTTTGAATAAGCACTTCCGGGCTTGTTGGGAATCTGTTCTTACAGAACCTTTCCCTGCTAATTATTTGTTGTAATTGGGGATGCAGCAACGAGGCTGGAGAGATAGAGCCTCTGAGTAAGTAAAATTGTAATTTGTAACTTACGCAATAGTATTTCAATAAATGGATAGAAAAATAAACTGGGTTGGTCAGTATGAATGAAGAGATAAAAATTTTATACTTGGATGATGAAGTGAACAACTTGGTCGCGTTTAAAGCATACTTTCGACTGGACTATCAGATTTTTGTAGCTGAAAATACAAACGAGGCACTAAAGATATTAGAAGAGCATACTGATTTGCGAATTATTTTTACAGATCAGCGTATGCCGGATAAGTTAGGTACCGATTTTTTGGATGAAATTCGCGTGATTTATCCATTGCCTGTTCGAATTCTTCTAACGGCTTATGCGGATGACCTTAACACAGCGATTGATGCAATCAACAAAGGGAATGTCTATCGTTATGTGAAAAAGCCGTGGTCGGTTGAAGCTATTTCGGCAGTTATAATGGATGCCAATAGATATTATCTGACTAATTCCTTGCTTTCGGTTAAAAATAAAGAGCTAGAGCAAGCATATAATGAACTAGATAAATTTGCACATAGTGTGAGTCACGATATACGCGGACCACTAGCAGGTATCATGGCCGCTGCCCAATTAGCACAAGACATAAGTGATCTAAATGAAATCGGAGAACTGTTACAGATCATTGTCAATTCTGCCGAAAAACTTGATCGCTATATTTTAACAATACACGATTATTACAGTGTTCGCAGAGGAGAGTTCAATATTGTGGATATTAATCTTAATACATTAGCGGACGATTTGCGGGTAATGTACGAGGCAATTGCCAATGCAAAAGGTATACGATTTACAATTACGATTAACAATTCCGATGTTTTCAGGTCTGATGAAGTTTCGGTGAAGCTTGTGTTGAATAACTTATTATCTAATGCGTTTAAATATCAAAAGAAAGATTACAATTATAAATATGTACACCTGGAAATGGGTGTAGAGAGAGGGGTTGCCACCTTTGTCGTTAAGGACTCGGGAATAGGCATTCCCGAAAAATACTTGGGAGAGATTTTTAAATTATTTTTTAGAGCTACGTTGCTCGAAGCAGGTAGCGGTCTTGGACTTTATAACGTTAAGAATATTTTAACCAAGTTAGGTGGGCAGATAACAGTAAATTCTGTGGAAAATGTTGGTACTGAGTTTATTGTGTCTATCCCGACGAAGTGATTTAATGTTAAGCCAAAAGATTTAAATTGAATATTAATGTATTGTTAGATAAATGAAATATCCTTTTATAGTTATTGATGATAGTCCGATCGATTGTCTCATTGTTAAGAAAGTCATCGGTTTTAGTGGAAAGAGTTCGGATGTAAGGGTTTTTAATGATGCCACGCTTGCTCTTCAATATATAGAAAATGAAGAGGAATGCAAACGCACGTCTATTTCTTTTATAACATTGGATATTATGATGCCAATCATGAATGGTTTTGAGTTTTTAGATAAATTTATAGATCTGCCTAAATCGATTCAAGATAGATATAAAATCATTATTTTATCTTTATCTAATAATGAACATACATTAAAAAGATTGCAAAAATACAGTGTGATAGAGGCAATTGTAGAGAAGCCAATTACCATGGATAAATTTGCTGCTGTTATCGGGAAATTTAACGGATAGCGTTTTCAAGCGTAAAGAATTCTATTTTATCTGAATATTGTAACATAAAGTCATCAAATGGCAAAAATACAACTAGAGGCTGTGGAAATGAGTTTTCAACCGATCATCTTTAGAAGAAAGTATCCGAAGGATAGCGAAGAAATGGATGAATTATTGGCAGCAAATAATGCTATCCAATTAATCGATACCATTGACATGCAACTGGCCGAATTAGTGAAAATTGAAAACCCATCGGAGACTTTTGATGAGCGTAAATTAAGAACATACATAGACACGTATGTACAGCCCCTTTCGTTTTTCGATTTTGGGGCGTGGGTTTATTATCCTTGGTTAAAAAAAATGGTACATCTATTGGATGAAACCGAGTTTATCAAGGTGAGAACGAGTAGAAATGTTTACAAAATAGAACCGAATGAAATAGATATACTGAATAAAAAGAAAGTCGGAATTATTGGGCTGTCAGTTGGACAGAGTATTGCGCTAACAATGGCAATGGAACGTAATTGTGGAGAACTCCGCTTGGCTGATTTTGATACAATCGAATTGAGTAACATGAATCGTATTCGTGTAGGTGTACAGGATTTAGGACAGAGTAAAGCTGTTATCGCGGCTCGACAAATTGCCGAATTAGATCCTTATATAAAGGTGCGTTGTTTTATAGAGGGGCTGACTACTCACAATATGGATCAATTCTTACTCGACGGAGGAAAATTAGATATGTTGGTGGAAGAATGCGACGGAATTGATATGAAGATCATCAGCCGACTGAAGGCGAGAGCGTATGGTATACCGGTGATTATGGATACCAATGATAAAGGAATGCTGGATATCGAACGTTTCGATTTGGAAAGAGAACGCCCTATTCTTCATGGCCGATTAAAGCGAATAGAAGGATTTTCCATTCAAGAAATGGAGACGCAGCTAAAAGAATTAAACCTTGAACAAAAGATAGAATACCTAATCGATATTATAGGTTTTGAGAATGTTTCGGAGGCAATGAAACGATCACTTCATTACATGAGAAAAACTATAATAGGATGGCCACAACTGGCGTCAGCCGTGACTTTAGGGGGGGCGATGGTTACGGATGTTACAAGGCGAGTATTTCTCGATAAATTCAATCAGTCAGGGCGATATTTTGTCGATTTCGAGTCGCTAATTCATAATGCTAAAGTAGATTAAAATGATCCACATACGAACTTTTAGAGCACCAGATGATCCGGAAGCCTGCGAAAAGTTCATAGTTGGGCATAGAAAACTATTGGAAATTTTTGGAATTAGTCAAATTACCTCTAATCGGCAAGATTGGGTGGACGATAAGGACACCGTTGTTATTTTGGTTGAAAACATAGAAACGAAAACAGTATATGGTGGCGCACGCGTACAGATGGCCAATAGTAAGTATGCTTTGCCAATAGAGACGGCAATTGGAAGATATGATGCTAAAATTTACGACTTAATAAAACAAGATCAGTCACGTGGAGGAACTTGTGAAATATGTGGTTTATGGAATTCAAGAGAAGTAGCTGGGATGGGTATCGGAAGCTATATTCTTTCCAGAGTTGGTGTTGCAATTACCAAACAGTTACCGGTAGTTAGTCTTTTTGTCTTATGCGCACCCATTACGGTAAAAATGGGCGTACGTTTAGGATGTAAAGTGGAAAAGACCTTAGGAAACAATGGGTTGTTTTATTATCCAAAAGATGATTTGATCGCAACCGTGATGCGCATGGAGGATATAAATGATCTATCAATGGCAACAGATTTGGAAAGGGAAAAAATTCTTTCTTTGAGAGATAACCCACATCAACGAGTATTGGAACGAGGACCTAAAGGTGAATACCCAGTAACCTATGATCTCGTTATTCCAAACTTTCCTTCATCTTGATTAATGTAAAAAGATTGGAAGTGATGAATAAACCTAGGATCCATTTGAAGTTCGGAACTTTTTTAATAGTCCTTTGTGCGCTGATGTGTCTTTGCAAGATGGGATACACAAATGTGCGCGATAATCACGATAATATCGTTTATTTTGATAACACCGAGCACAACATCTTATTAAATCGTCACATCTCCCTTTATAAAGATCCTTCAAGAAGTTTGCCCATTCAAGCAGTTCAGAAACAGGTTTTTACGGTTTATCCCAAAGATGGAATCATCAACCTAGGCGCCACAAAAGATAACGTATGGCTCAAATTTACACTCCAAAATAATTCAAATGATGAAAATTTGTATTTGCTGTTGCAACAGGCCACTATTGATGAGGCTGTCATTTTTGTGGAGGATGCAAAAGGTGAAATTTTAATCGATACATTGGGGAAATATAAACCCTTTGAGCAGCGGAAAGTTTATGCACCCGATTATATTTTTCCCATTGATTTGAAAAAAGATAGTATAGCTCATATTTATCTCTGCGTTTCTTCTAATGATCAGATGCAGCTACCCTTATATGTTGGTTCCGAGAAGCAAATTTTGGCAAAGATGTCGACAAAAAATCTTTTATTCGGACTGTATGCTGGCGCTGTATTGATTATGATGTTATATAATCTCTTTATCGGTCTGTCGACACGGAATGGCAGTTATATCTATTATATTGTCTACATATTTACCGTAGGGCTTACACAGGCAATGTTCCAGGGCTATGCCTATATGTATCTTTGGCCTAACAGTCCTTGGATGGCAAGTCGGAGCTCAATCATTATTCCTTTTTTTTCAGGGTTAGCAACCATCGCTTTTATTAAAACCTTTTTACATACCAAAACCAATACCCCCAAACTGGATAAGGGAATCAACGTAATAATCCTATGTTATTTTGTTGGTTTGTTGGTTGGTCTGGTTGATGTGTTCCTAGGGACAATTGTTTTGCAGACCATGGCCTCGCTTGGCATTATATATGTGTTATACGTCGTTAATCAAATTCGAAAAAAAGGATACCGACCAGCAGTTTTTTTCTTAATTGCATTTACGTTATTCTTCACCTGTGTTATAGCCTTTGTTCTTCGTAATTTTAATATAATTCCTTATAATGCTTTCACAGCCTATATTCTCGAAATAGGTTCTATCGTAGAGATTTCCTTACTTTCATTCGCCTTAGCCGATCGTATCAATTTCTATCGAAAAGAAAAGGAGGCATCTCAGGCCCAAGCATTACGAATATCGCAAGAAAACGCAAGAATCATTAGGGAACAGAATGTCTTGTTGGAAACTGAAGTTGACAAACGGACCAAAGATTTGAAAAAAACCAATGAGAGCTTAAATGAAGCTATGTATAACCTAAAACAGGCACAAGCACATTTGGTTGAATCCGAAAAGCTAGCTTCATTAGGTATGTTAACGGCGGGTATAGCGCATGAAATTAATAACCCCATCAACTTTGTAACTGCTAGTATAAAGCCTTTAAGCAGGGATGTAGATCAATTAATTGAAACACTATTGGTTATAGAAAAAATAGCACTTAAGGATATTTCGATAGAGGAAAAAATAGCCGAACTAGAGCACTATAAAGAAGATATTGATTTAAGCTTTCTGAAAGAGGAAATTAAATCGTTGCTAAAGGGAATACAGGAAGGGGCTTTTAGAACTGCAGAAATTGTAAAAAGTTTACGGGTCTTTTCCAGAGTAGACGAAGATGATCTAAAACTGGCTGATGTTAATTTAGGCTTAGAATCAACTTTGGTGATTTTAAATAGTATGTTTAAGGATCGAATTCAGATAAAAAGACATTATGATGAAATTCCTTATGTCGAATGTTTTCCAGGGAAATTGAATCAGGTGTTTTTAAATTTATTGACGAATGCTTTCTATGCTATTGATGAGAAATTTAAAGGAAAGCAAGGTGGAAAGATTACGATTAGAACCTATTATAAGGAGGATTTAGTATACATCTCAATAAAGGACAATGGAATAGGAATTAAGGAAGAGCTGAAAAATAAAGTTTTTGATCCCTTCTTCACAACCAAGGATGTAGGCGAGGGAACGGGTTTGGGACTTGCCATTGTTTCGCAAACAGTGGCAAAGCATAATGGAACTATTTCCCTTCTTACGGAAGAAGATAAAGGCTGTGAGTTCATTATTAAAATACCCGCTGTCCAATCTCAATCAAGCGACAATTCAGTAAAAGGTGAGGATATTCAATCAGGAGAGCAATTTCTGTCGAAGTAAAAATTCCAATTGTTCGTTTGTAATAGACAAAAGCTGATTTTCATCTTTCATCTTTTTCTTTTCAAGATAAAGCTGATAGGCCTTTTGTATCGTATTATCCAACTCTTCTTCATTCCATGGTTTAGTAAGGTAGTGGAAAATCTTTCCCTTGTTAATTGCGTCTATAACAGCCGCCATATCCGTGTAACCGGTTAAAAGAATACGAATCGGATCAGGATGTGTTTCTATAATCTGTTCAAGGAATTCAACACCCGTCATTCTCGGCATACGCTGGTCTGTGATAATAATGTCAAATTCATTGTTCTTAAGCTTTTCAATAGCTTCCAGCCCACCAATGGCAGTCTCAATCTTATATTTAGTCCGAAAGGTTGCTTTAAATGATATCAGATTGTGTTCCTCATCGTCTACAAAGAGGATTCGAATTTTCTGCGGTTCCATAATGATCCATTTTAATAAATATACCTTAACAATTCTTCTGCCAACACGGTTCTAAAAAAGGTAAACATTCCACTACGGAAGGTAAAAAGCATCTTGTGTCGCCTGTTTATACTTTAATGTACTTGCTAATATAAATAAAAGTAGAAAAATAATACTGCATTAATGGCGCTATCCTGAAAATAGCATGCAGGCGAAGCAAAATAATTTTAGAAAAGCTATCTTGCAAAAGTAAAAAGCAAATGTTGATAAAATGGATAAAATCAAAATTTTAGTGGTTGGATGTGGCAATATGGGAGCGTCACATGCAAAAGCCTATCATTCAATGGATAAGTTTGAGATTTGCGGATTGGTTTCCACAGGTAAAAGCAAAGAACTGCTGAATAATGAATTAGGTGGCCGGTATGCATTGTACGATAACTACGAAGAAGCTTTACACCAAGCAAAACCGCAAGCTGTTTGTATAGCGACTTATCCGGATACGCACGAAGATTTTGCCATAAAGGCATTCCAAGCAGGATGCCATGTTTTCATAGAGAAGCCTTTAGCAGATACCATAAACGGGGCGGAAAGAGTGGTGGCTGCAGCAAATAAATATAATAAAAAGCTGATCGTGGGTTATATTTTGCGCTATCACCCTTCTTGGGAACTGTTTATCGAGCAAGGACAGAAATTGGGTAAACCCTTGGTGATGCGAATGAACTTAAATCAACAAAGTCAAGGTTATATGTGGAAAGTGCATCAAAATTTGATGAAGAGTTTAAGCCCCATTGTAGATTGTGGTGTGCATTATATTGATGTTATGTGCCAGATGACCGATTCAAAACCTGTTCAAGTGAGCGCAATTGGTGCGAGACTGACGGATGATATTCCGGCTGGCAATTACAATTATGGCCAATTACAAATTAGGTTTGAAGATGGCTCTGTGGGCTGGTATGAAGCTGGATGGGGGCCCATGATCAGTGAAACTGCCTTTTTTATAAAGGACGTGATCGGGCCTAAAGGCGCTGTGTCTATTGTCGCAAAAGAAGCCTCAAAAGCAGGAAAATCTGATACGGTAGAATCACATACAAGAACAGAATCTCTTAAAATTCATGATGCGAAAATAGACGAAAACGGCACTTTTGTTCATGAAGATACGTGGGTTAATTTAGATGATGAGCCAGATCATCAAGAGTTGTGTAATCGCGAACAACAGTTTTTTTTACGAGCCATTGTAGAAAATCTAGATCTAACAAAAGCCAACTTGGACGCAATAAATAGTTTGCGTATTGCATTAGCCTGCGATGAATCGGTACGAACAGGAAAAGTGGTTACCTTGTAAAAAAGTTACGCAGATCATTTTCATAAAAAATCGGTTTTTTGCTATTAATTGTTTGAGAATAAGTGTGGTAGGTGTAACATAAAATGTACGTTTCGAGATAATGATTGGTTAGAACAGTAAATAAATTTAATATTGTTTTACCGAATTATAACCGCGATTGTCACAAAAGCGTACAGATATGTTATTTAATTCCATTAGTTTCGCTATTTTTTTACCGATTGTTTTCGTTTTCTACTGGTTCGTAGTAAATAGATCACTTAAGCAACAAAATATACTCTTATTGATAGCAAGCTATTATTTCTATAGTTGCTGGGATTGGCGATTTTTATTTTTACTTGCTTTTTCTACTTTTCTTGATTACTTCACCGGCCTTAAAATTTATCGTGCTGAGCATACGAAAAGTAGAAAATTCTGGCTTGTTTTGAGTATAGGTATTAATTTAGGCTTTCTCGCCTTTTTCAAATATTATAATTTTTTTGTGGAATCTTTCGGCGATTTGATCAGCCGGTTTGGGTTTAAGCCAAATACATCCACCTTGAATATTATTCTTCCTGTAGGTATTTCCTTTTACACATTTCATGGATTATCTTACGTTCTGGATATCTATAATAGAAAAATTGAACCCAGCACAAATTGGGTACACTATTCATTATTTGTCAGTTTTTTTCCGCTCTTAGTTGCGGGTCCTATAGAAAGGGCGACACATCTATTGCCTCAAGTAAAGAGAATGCGGAAATTTGATTATTCTAGGGCCGTTGATGGTTTAAAGCAAATACTTTGGGGCTTTATAAAAAAAATAGTCATTGCCGATAATTGTGCTGAATACGTTAATATAATTTTTGATGGTTCTTCAACGTATTCAAGTGGAGTACTAATCATAGGTGCTATTCTGTTTGCTTTTCAAATCTATGGTGATTTTTCGGGTTATTCTGATATTGCCCTAGGTGTAGCGCGATTGTTTGGGTTCGAATTGTTGAAAAACTTTAACTTCCCGTACTTCTCAAGAGACATTGCTGAATTTTGGCGTAGATGGCATATTTCTTTATCATCGTGGTTCAAAGATTATCTGTATATACCCTTGGGTGGAAGTAGGGGTGGATTATGGATGAGTATACGTAATACATTCATCATATTTCTGGTAAGTGGTTTTTGGCATGGTGCAAATTGGACTTTTATTGCGTGGGGAGGGTTAAATGCTTTATTTATTATGCCTTCAATAATTTTTAAAACAAATCGGGCAAATCTTGATATTGTTGCAAAAGGGCGCTTGTTTCCCTCTTGGGGAGAATTGCTCCAAATAATGATCACCTTTGCATTGACTACCTTCGCATGGATTTTCTTTCGGGCCTCTAGCCTTGAACATGCCTTTCAATATATAGCGGGCATTTTTTTTAATATGGGAGATCAATTTAACCCTTTGCAGTCGCTGGAGCTAAGAGGAATCATCGTTTGCTTCTTACTTATTATACCCTTTATGGTTGTGGAGTGGCTAGGGCGTGAACAAAATTATGCAATAGAGAAAATAGGTGTTGTCTGGCCTAGAATGATACGTTGGTCCTTTTATTCCTTTATGATTTTTGTTATCCTCATGTATATGCAAACTGGAGGAACGGAGTTTATATATTTTCAATTTTAAGATGAGACTGTGTGAGCAGCCATGTAAAAAGAACCTGAAGAAAGGATCGATCTATCTGCCAGCCGTAGATAACGAAGCCATTTGTGTCACAGAGATGTTTTACGCATAAATAATTATTCGAATGAAAAAGTTTTTAATATCACTCATCTCCTTTGTCGGAATAGCTTGTGTTACCTGCTTCATGGGGTTAATTGTTTTTGGACGCTTCGCCCCTTTTTCAATTCGCCCGAATTTACCTTACGTCTTAGGCGGGGTAGGTTATTCCTACACAAGGTTTGACGAAGCAAAAAAGGTTGAAAAAAATGTTGATGTTCTTGTAGTGGGGTCATCCCACGCTTACCGTGGTTATGATCCTCGTATTTTTGCAAAACAAAGGTGGAAGCTCTTTAATCTTGGCTCTTCTTCTCAAACACCGATTCAGACCGCTTACCTCTTTACGAAGTACATGGCTAGATTTCAGCCTAAATTAGTAATTATTGATGTTTACCCCATTTTGTTTAAATCCGACGGCATTGAGTCTGTGATCGATCTGGTATCGAATGCTGAGCTTGATACAGGACTTGTGAATTTGAGTTTATCCCATAATAATATTAGCATATACAATACGTTGTTCTATCGAGCACTTGCCGATGTTTTGGAATTCAATGACGATTTTAAAGAGGAAAATCCCAACAAAAATGGAGACTTGTATGTGTCTGGAGGATATGTGCAATCGACAGATCGTTTCAAGGGAGCGAAGTATTATAAGTCTGTAAATTATTCATTTTTGCCAGATCAAATAAGGGCATTCGAGCGAATAATCCATACACTGAAGGAAAGGAAGATTCCTTATCTGATTCTGCAATCACCCATCCCACAAGCGAAATACAAACATGTTACCAATAATATATTTGCAGACAAACTCTTTGCTAAGTACGGATTTTATCGAAACGCCAACGAGCATTTGAAATTACCGGACAGTTGTTTTTTGGATGAAAGTCACCTTAATCAGTTTGGAGTTAATCATTACAACAAATATGTGATTGATTTGATAAAGAACTACGGCTTTTTAAAAGCCCGGGATAAAAATTATCAATTAGCAACTAATACACACCTCTAGTGCTAATATTAGGTTCGAAGCGATCGTACAACAAATGTTTTTATTTTATTATGATATACGAAAAATAAAGCCAACCCCATACACATTCTCGATATTGACTCGGGTAGAGTACATTAATGCTTTGCGAAGTCTCGAAATAAAAACGTCCAAGCTTCTTCCCAAGAAGTAGTCATTTTCACCCCATAAATGCAACAGAATCTCTTCCCTTTTTAAAATACGATTATTGTTAAGATGTAGGTACTCTAGCAATTCCGCCTCTCTTAAAGTAAGCGACACGGTTTTTTTATTTGGAAGGGCTAATCTCAATAGTTCCTTTTGAAAAATGAGATCGCCTATTGGAAGCTCACCCGGAAGTGCTTCGGACCCTGTATCTTTATTGTTCCTTCGTATTATATTCTTTATTCTTAAAACCAGTTCATCGATATCGAAAGGCTTGTTAATATAATCATCCGCGCCAATATGCAAGCCGTGAATACGATCTTTTTTCTCATTTCTTGCAGTTAGGAACAAGAAAGCCTGATCATTGTTTTCTTTGATTATTTTTTCTGCTAACTCAAAGCCATTATAATCAGGTAGTTGTACATCAATAATAAGTAGGTCGTAGCTTGGATATTGCAGATAGCGCAAGAGGGTCTCATTGGCACTCATGCACCAGACTACTTCAAAGTTAACAAACTCTAAATATTGCTTAACAACGTTTCCGAGATCCTGTTCATCTTCAACGAAAAGTAAACGATGCTTCATAAGCCTAAACTATTTGTATGATAGGGGATAAAGATACAAAATTCAGTTCCTACACCAATTTCACTTTGTAAATCAAGTCGCCATCCATGTGCCTCGAGCGATTGTTTTACATAAAACAGGCCGAGACCTAAGCCACCTGCTCGTAAATCCTGTTTTCCACGATAGAATTTTTCGAAAATATGTAAAATGGTACTTTCGGCCATCCCAATGCCATTATCTTTTATTGAAATGTTTATGGTTTCATTCGTCTGTTTGGTTGTTACCAGAATATGCTTAATATTCGCGTCGTTGTATTTTAAAGCGTTGTCGAAAATATTATAAAGCATGGTAGTAAAAAGAAATCGATTTAACTTAACAACCGAGCTGGATGTATGCGGTGTATAGTTAATTTGGATTCTCTCTGTTGTTTTCAGTTTATAATCGTTGATAATCTCCTCCAACAATTTTTCTAGGTCATGCGCTTCCTTTTTAATGTTTTCCTTATTCATGGACGTGATATTGAGCGCTTGATTGACTAAAGTCTGAAGACGATCTGTTTGCCTTTTTATAATCGCTGTCAATGCATTTACACTGGCATAACTCGTGGCTATTTGCGGATTTTGTAGGCTTTTATTTGCGACTAATATCGCCGAAATGGGGGTGTTGAATTCATGGGTGATACTGTTCAGAAAGTCTGATTTCATATCCGCTAACTTTTTCTGTTTTAACCAGTTTCTATAAGTGAAGTAATAGATTAGCAATACGAAAGCAATAGACATTAAAGACAAGCTTAAAGTCGGTATCATCTGCTTAAAGATCGCCAGCTGACGATTGCGTTGATCAACATACAAACTAAAACTAACTTGCAAAGTATAGGGAGTAGGTTCGGAAATAATCAGACTCGTGACCATGTTTTCACGGTTGGCAATTGATAGATCACCGGCGACTAACATACCTTGATTGAGCTCTCGTATACTTGTTAAGGAGTTTTCGAAAATCCCTTTATGGTATATGGGGACATAGGCAATGCCATCGAATGTGATGGCAATATTGTTGAGGGTAAGAAGAAATAGCAGGTCGTTGCCTAACTCCAACTGATTACGAATCACTCGGAATAAGCTATCCATTGTGCTAAGATGAACGAGATCCTTATATAAATCTTCACTTACCTTCTTTCGGAATGCTTCAAACTCTTTTGGTTTGTAAAGATAAAGCTCCTGAAACTTTGTTATGTTCCTAATGATATGTTGATTTAGAATGCGCGCACCCCCCGGAAATAAGAACTCATTTCGAATGGCTTGCTTATAAGCATGATCGATTCGATCTTTCTCATCCAAGTTATATTGTCTGTTTTTTAGTTCGTAGGTATTGTATATGAGATTCGCTTGGACAATGATGAGAATAACCATACAGCAGACGGCAATCGATCGGTATAAAATGATCGATGGTAATAACAGCCTATTAATCCTTTCTTTGACCATTTGATTTCTTGATCGTTCTGTTAAGATTCTGTTAACAATCTATTGTGATTTGGTTGACAACTTTTTCTTTGGTGTAGACTTACCTTTACGCTCATAATCAGACTAATGCTTTAAGCCTGTAAACCTTAGGGACAAAATAAACAAAACTTTGCTGAACATGGAATATGGCAAAGCTAAAACGTTTTTTTTAACAAAACAACTTTTGTAACCAATCAAAATTCATATGCATAAATTTAAACACACAATTCGTTGGAAGCGCCTTTTTGGACAGTGCTTCTCACAAAGGGCCATGCCTTATCTTTTTAAGAGCAGTTTATTGATCACACTGTTGATATGTAGCATGTATAGTTATGCGCAAACTAGTAACACGCAAACTGTCGTAGGTAAAGTAATAAGCGCTGATGACAAAAATCCATTACCAGGAGTAACCGTTAGTGTAAAAGGAACACAGAACAGAACACAAACAGACGGGAATGGAAGGTTTGAATTAGCTGCTTTGCCAAATTCCATATTGCAGTTTCAATATTTAGGATATATTACAAAAGATGAACCGGTAAGTAACAGGATGATTATCAACGTGTCGCTGAATCCAGATGTGCAATCGCTTGAAGAAGTAACAGTTTCTGTAGGTTACGGAACATTAAAACAGAAAGAGGTGACTTCTGCTGTAGCGCACATCGATACCGCTCAATTCAGGCAAAGCGGTGCAAGAAACCCTTTGGACCTCATTCAGGGAAAGGTTGCAGGTTTGCAGGTGACACGTACGAGTGGATCGAATCCGAATACGGCAGTTGCGGTTCAGTTGCGCGGCGTGGTAAGTGTTGCCGGATCTGCCAGCCCACTTTATGTAATTGATGGTATTCCCGGAGGAAATATGGACCTATTGCAGCAGGACGATATTGAATCGATAGACGTGTTGAAAGATGGTTCTGGAGCCGCTATTTATGGATCTACTGCCAATGCTGGTGTTATTTTAGTGACTACAAAAAAAGGAAAGGCAGGTGCCTCTTCTTTTACTTACAATAACTATGTTAGAAAGGAATATGTGGCCAGGAGACCAAACACCTTATCAGCAGAAGAGTTTCGGGATAAAGTAAATAGCGGCGAAATTAATCAGCAAGATTTTGGTCATAATACCGATTTCTATGACATGCTGATTAATCATAGTAACCTATCGAATAACCATAATCTTGCTATGAGCGGAGGAACGAGTAATACCAACTACCGAGCAAGTGTGAACTACCGGAATCTAGAGGGCATAAGTTTAGCTAACACTCGTCAGGAATATGGCGCGCGATTGAATATCAATCAAAAAGGATTAGACGATCGCTTGAACGTCATGCTAAATTTGGCAACCAATTTCAATAAGCAAAATCGACTAGGAGGTGGCGGATGGGAAAGCGAAGTGTTCAAAAATCCAACTTTATCCAATTTTAATGATGATGGGTCTTATCGTTTTGATCTAATAAGTACCAATGAATATGCTCGCTTAATGCAAGAAACATCTTGGAGGAAGCAACAAACTACTTCCGGCGATTTTAAAGCAGATCTGGAGTTATTACCTGGATTGAAAGGTTCAGTTTTTGGCTCGTACCAGCGAGAATCATGGAATGATAGCCAGTATGCTCCCCAAAACAGCGAAGCATCGTTAGAAAACACCGATTATCCAGGAGGAGCATGGGCGGCAAAGAGCGATTTTCTTTCAGAATCTTACGCTTTTGAACCTACTTTACAATACCAAAAGCTCATTGCGGAGAAACACAATTTGACAGCTATTGCAGGATACAGCTACCGATATTATAAAGAAGAAGGCCTGAGTGCAGAAAATCGCGGGTTTATCAACGACCTTTTTCACGAAGATAATCTAGGCCAGGGGACGGCTTTAATTGATGGTAAAGCGAGCATGGGAAGCTTTAAAAACGACAACACGCTTATAGCCTTTTTCGGGCGGATAAATTATACTTTTAACAACAAGTATATGGCGCAGTTTATTTTACGTCATGAAGGTTCTTCTCGTTTTGGCGATAACAACAAATGGGGAAATTTTCCTGCGGTATCCGCGGGGTGGACCGTGTCTGAGGAAGCATTTATGAAGGACATCAGCTTTGTGAATTTTCTGAAACTTCGTGCAGGTTATGGGGAGACGGGAAACTCTGGCTTTGCGAATAATGCTTCCCGTGTTACCTTGGGAGGCGGTGGAAGATACCTTTATCCAGATGGTTATTACAGAGAAACGTATGGCCCCAATCGGAATCCTAATCCAAATTTGAAATGGGAAACCAAAAGAGAAACCAATATTGGTGTTGATTATACGTTGTTTAATAGTAAACTCAGTGGTAGCATCGATGTATTCAAACGGACGACGAAAGACTTGCTTGATACCTACACCTCTCCGCAACCGCCTTATATCAGAGACCGGATTTATACCAATGTGGGATCTATTTCTTCTAAAGGGATTGAAGTTGCCTTTAGCTATCAAGCAGTCGATAAAAAGGATTTCAAATGGACGATTGATTTGGCTGCCAGCACCACAAAGAACACCTTGGATTCCTATTCCAATGATATCTATAAAGTGGAATATGCGAATTATGGAACAATTGGTGGAGCCGGTGCTTTGGGTGAGGCTTTTACTACTTATGAAGGCGAAAAAGTTGGTGAATTTTGGGGAAAACGTTTTGCTGGTTTCACGGAAGATGGTAAGTGGCTGTTTTATAATCGGAACGGAGAGGCCGTTCGAAACGACCAAATTAATTATTCGAAGGATAGAAACCTAACCGATTTGGCTCCTATCGGAAATGCGGTTCCAAAATATTACTTATCATTAACGAATAGCTTTAGGTATAAACAATTTGACTTCAGGGTGTTTATGCGCGGGAAATTTGCTTACGATATCCTGAATACCATGGCGTTAAGTTATGGTAACAAAACCTGGAGTGGTAATCTGTTAAAAGAAACATTCACCAAGTATAAGGATATCGATGACACCTATATGTATTCTGACTATTATTTGGAAAGTGGTAGTCATTGGAAAATTGATGAAGTTACTATTGGCTATACCTTTAAACTCCCCACAAGATTGGTAAAAAACCTGAGGGTTTATGCAACAGGACAGAATTTAGCGACCATTACAGGGTACTCGGGTAACGATCCTGATCTGGTTTCGGACACGGGGATCGGAAATCCCGACAACAACGATAGAAGATTAGGTATTGACAATAGGAGTTCTTATCCAAGTACGCGATCATTCTTGTTCGGAGTTAATCTCGCCTTTTAATAGGCTGATTTAACCATATGTATAGCAATCGGAGTTTAAATTGAAATAATTACTGATGAAAACGCAATCATTATTAAAAAAAATATTGGTAGGCACATTACTACTGACCGGATGTACTAAGTTGGATGAGAATGCCTATGATGAAATGATTACAGATAATTTCTACAATAACAGAAATGAAGTTGTGTCGGCAGTGCTGAGGCCTTATACTCATGCGAATGCATGGGTAACGCCTTCTGGGCAGGATGGTTGGTGGAGACCTGCAGAACTTTCTGGCGATCAATTGGCTTGGCCTACAAAGGGTCGGCATGGAGAAGACGGAGGGAAATGGAAACGCCTGCACTACCATGCATGGACCGTGGATGAAGGGGGGCTGAACAATGCTTGGTCCTTAATGTATTGGGGGATGGGCCTGTGTAACGATCCTATCGAAAATTTGGAAAAGCGGGATGTTGCTGCAATGGGAATAACAGAGGAAGAGAAGGCTGCTTATATTGGAGAACTAAAATTGTTAAGAGCTTTCCATTATTTAAAATTGATGGATCTTTTTGGCAATATCCCAATCGTAACGCAGGTAGGAGAGCCCGCTCAGCCAGAGACCCGCTCCCGTCAGGACGTGTTTAACTTTGTGGAAAGTGAAATTCTGGAGAACATCAATCAAGCACCCAAGCTTTCTCGTGAAATGTTGGGCAGAATGTCTCAGGCTGGCGCGTATGCGATGTTGGTAGAGTTGTATCTCAATGCAGAGGTTTGGACGGGAACTGCTCGCTGGGATGATTGTATTGCTGCAGCCGATCATTTAATTAATGGAGATGGTGGAGCACAAAACGGTATTATGGCTTTGGATCCTAATATTATCGATACTTATAACACGACGAACGACTTGTCTAAGGAAGTAATATTTTCCATTGCCTATGATTATACAACGGCTAATTTTCAACCTTCCTGGCCCAGCGAATTTTATCATTTTAAACAGAGAGAAATTTATGGAGGTGGAAGGAACGGAAATGACGGAATTGTAGTTATCCCTGGTGTATTTACAAACTATTCCGATCAAGATTTAAGAAAGAGAGAATGGCTATTGGAAGGGCCTATGTATAACTTTGGAACAGGAGTACCCGTTACGGGTTCTGAAGAATATAATGGACAACCTTTGGTGTTTGTCGATAATATTCGAAAGAATAAATCCGGATCTACTGTTTCTAATATGAGTGAAGGGGAAGAAAACAGTGGTGTGCGCTTTAATAAATATAAGCTGGGAAATCAAGTGGTGGGTATTGACGGAACTCCGGTTGATCCAAATTATAATAATACTGACTGGAATATTTACCGGCTATCATGGATTTACTTTGCTAAAGCTGAGGCTATTATGCGAAAGAACGGAGGCGTTGCAACGCAAGAGGCCGTAACGTTAATCAATGAATGTAGAAAACGGGCATTCTCCGATAGTGATTGGCCAGCTAATGCCTATACTACAAGCACGCTAACGATGGACGAATTGTTGGCTGAGCGCGGGAGAGAGTTTATATTTGAAGGATTCAGAAGGGATGACCTTATTCGCTTCGGCAAATTTACCACAGAATCTTGGTGGGATCATCAACCAAGCGACCCAACTAAGGCACTTTTTCCTATTCCGCAAAGACAACGTGATTTAAATCCCAATCTTCAACAAAACCCAGGTTACAATTAAGCGCTGAGGTTTCGTTAAAAATTGGGGCGATTTCAATAGAACGCTAAATGAACAACCAAAACAGCCAACGGCTGTTTTGGTATTTATATTTTTAAAAATGATGTTAAAAAGAACGAAAAAAGGAGTGTTTTGCACAATAGTGGCCGCATTATTTATTTTATCTGCGCAAGCACAGGTGCCAACAGCTAAGCTAGAACCAGTCGATTATGTAAATCCCTTAATGGGAACCGACTCAAAGGTGTCGTTGTCCAACGGCAATACATATCCTGCAATTGGTTTGCCTTGGGGGATGAATTTTTGGACACCTCAAACGGGCAAAAATGGGAACGGTTGGCAGTATACCTATGCGGCCGATAAAATCCGAGGCTTAAAACAAACGCATCAACCATCCCCATGGATGAATGACTATGGGCAGTTTTCACTTATGCCCGTAAGCGGTAAAGCGGTATTTGGTGAAGAAGAACGAGCTAGTTGGTTTTCACATAAAGCAGAAGTATCTAAACCTTATTATTATAGCGTGTATTTGGCAGACCACGATGTAACTGCCGAGCTAACTCCTACAGAAAGGGCGGCCATGTTTCGCTTCTCTTTTGCCAAAACCGATAGCGCTTTCGTCGTATTAGATGCTTTTGATCGGGGTTCGGAAGTGAAAATCATTCCTGAAAAGAATATGATCGTCGGATATTCTTCTCGTTATAGCAGAGGGAAATTGAAAAACTTTAAAAATTATTTTGTGGTCGTTTTCGATAAGCCTTTTAG
Organism: Olivibacter sp. CPCC 100613; assembly: GCF_036959255.1. NCBI lineage: Bacteria > Pseudomonadati > Bacteroidota > Sphingobacteriia > Sphingobacteriales > Sphingobacteriaceae > Olivibacter > Olivibacter sp. CPCC 100613. The sequence goes on along the minus strand of NZ_JAWMTI010000005.1, from coordinate 255,796 downwards.
CAATTTCGCAACCTGGGCTGACTCAACGAAGTACTTGAATCAGCCCGAATTGACCGCTGATCATGTGGGTGCTATTGTAGGTTTTTCCGTGAACGGAAAAACAGATCGGGTACATGCTAAGGTAGCCTCCTCTTTTATCAGCGAGGAACAAGCATTGCTTAATTTAAAAGAACTTGGCAACGATTCGTTTGATCAAATTGCGGATAAAGGACGTGCAACATGGAATGAAAAGCTGGGGCGATTGCAGGTTGAGGGTGCTAGCATAGACCAATTGCGTACTTTTTATTCTTGCTTATATCGTACATTGTTTTTTCCTAATAAACTTTACGAAGTGGATGGAACCGGTAAGATTGTTCATTACAGCCCTTATAATGGAGAAGTTCTTCCTGGATATATGTTTGCAGGAACTGGTTTTTGGGACACATTCAGAGCGCTGTATCCCTTTTTAAATTTAATGTATCCGTCCATTAATAAGGAGATGCAGGAAGGTCTTATCAACGATTATAGAGAGGGTGGATTCTTACCCGAATGGAGTAGCCCGGGATTTGCTGATATCATGGTCGGCAATAATTCTGCTTCTGTTGTGGCTGATGCATATATAAAAGGCCTAAGAGGGTATGATATTGAAAAATTGTATGAAGCACTCGTACATGGAGCCAATAATGAAGGACCAATGACTGCCGTGGGACGAAAGGGAGTTGAATATTATAATACGTTGGGCTATGTGCCATATGATGTGAAGATTAATGAGAATGCTGCGAGAACCTTAGAGTATGCATACGATGATTTTGCGATTTATCAATTGGCGAAGGCGCTCAAAAAACCGAGGAAAGAAATAGAACTGTATGCTAAACGTAGCCAAAACTATCGTAATCTATTCGATAAAGAATCGAATTTAATGCGGGGTAAAAATCAAAATGGTTCTTTTCAGTCGCCCTTTAACCCCCTTAAATGGGGAGATGCATTTACGGAAGGGAACAGCTGGCATTACTCGTGGAGCGTTTTTCATGATATACAAGGACTTATCGATCTCATGGGGGGCAAAAAAGTTTTTGTTTCCATGCTTGATTCGGTATTTAGTCAAAGTCCTGCCTTTGATGACAGCTATTATGGAGGTGTTATTCATGAAATCAGAGAAATGCAAATCGCCAATATGGGACAATATGCACACGGAAATCAACCCATTCAGCACATGATTTATCTTTATAACTATGCTGGGGAACCTTGGAAAACTCAATATTGGACACGAGAGGTTCTGAATCGTCTATATTTAGCCACTCCCGATGGTTATTGTGGTGACGAAGATAACGGACAAACATCTGCTTGGTACGTCTTTTCGGCAATGGGCTTTTATCCGGTATGTCCTGCAACGGACCAATATGTTTTAGGAGCCCCTCTGTTCAAAAAAGTGACGCTGCGACTCGAAAATGGTAAAAATTTTGAAATTGAAGCACCTCAAAATGACAGCCAAAATCGCTACATCAAAGAGGCCACATTGGATAGGAAAACATTTGATCAAAATTGGATTGGCCATCAACGTATCTTGGAAGGAGGAACGTTACACTTTGAAATGGACAGGAACCCAAATAAAAATAGAGGTGTTGATGAAAAGGCATATCCTTTCTCTTTTTCATCGAGTAAGTAACGGTTGTGACTTACTCGAGCTCACTTCAAGAATTTTTAAATCATAATAAAATGTTAAAACCGATGCATACATCAACATTCAAGACATGCTTACTGCTAATTTTTCTTTGTATTCAATCTCAGCTACTCCGCGCTCAAAACAGATGGGATGCGATTGACGAAGATATAAAGGGAGCTACTGCTGTTGACACAATTAAACAGGGGAAATATAGCCTAATCTTTATTAACAAATCGCCGGATTTTGATACAGCGGTTAAAAAGAGACTTGTGGAGGTGTTTTTTATAAACTATCCAAAAGAGGCAAAACTATATAATAAGAAAACCACACGAAAGGTTGTATTTATAGTTGATCCTGCCTATGAAGGAGTCGCTGCTGCTGCGAGTGGTATTGTGCGGTTTAATCCAGCGTGGTTTAAAAAGAATCCGGGTGACGTTGACGTAGTTACCCACGAAGTAATGCATCTTGTCCAATCTTATCCAAGCGGCGCAGGCCCAGGTTGGATCACAGAAGGTATCGCAGATTATGTTAGATTCACACTCGGAGTTGATAATGAGGGGGCAAATTGGGAACTACCTGAATTTAGCGAAAAGCAGTCTTATGAAAACGCATATCGTATAACTGCCCGTTTCTTTTATTGGGTTGAACGAAACGTAAAAAAAGGCACGATTAAAAAGCTGGATAAGGCAATGCGTGAAAAAGTATACGCCGAAACCTTTTGGGAAAAAACTACTGGTAAGAGCCTTCAATCTTTATGGGAGGAGTATTCCAGGAAACCAACGATTAGTGGATAACTTCATTGCAAGTTAGATGGCCGTAAGTCCTTGTTTTGGTTTGTTGATGAGGGTTGCGGTCATCCCTTGCTTCGGTGAAAGACGATATTTCAACCGAGATTTTTCTAAGAATATTTCGCTTTTAGAAATAAAATGGGTTAATTCAACGGCAATCATAAGCATGAACAATAAAAATACTGAGTTATATGAATAAATGGAAGAAGGTCTTGTTTGTTTTTATGCTCCCCATAGGGGGCTATGCACAAGATTTATCATTGGTGAAATATGTTAAACCGATTATCGGAACTGCGAAAATGGGTCACACCTTCCCTGGAGCAACGGTACCATTTGGAGCTATACAGCTTAGTCCTGATACCGACACGATTCCTTATGCGGTTGAAGGGAAATACAATGGTGATGTTTACAAATATTGTGCAGGTTATCAATACGCGGATCCTACGATAGTTGGTTTTAGCCATACACACTTTAGTGGAACAGGACACTCAGATTTAGGCGACTTTTTAATTATGCCAACAACAGGTGAATTGCAAATGAATCCAGGTACTAGTGATCGGCCTGAGCAAGGTTATCGCTCTGCGTACAGTCATGAAAACGAGGAGGCAGAACCAAATTATTATGGCGTCAAATTGGATGATCATCAAATTTTCGCTGAACTGACTGCTTCTACGCGGGTTGGGTTCCATCAGTATACGTTTCCCAAGGCAAGTGATGCGCATATCATTCTCGATTTGATGGCTGGAATTTATAACTATGATGATAAGAATGTTTGGACTGTTGTCCGGGTTGTGAATGATAGTTTGGTCACTGGTTACAGGCAAACAAATGGATGGGCAAGAACTCGTACCGTTTATTTCGCGATGAGTTTTTCAAAAGCATTTAAAGAATACGGAACACAAAATAACGATCCGGCGCAAGTCTATAAGGGCTTTTGGCGTAAATTCAACCAGGAGAAGAATTTTCCTGATGTAGCGGGAAAAAAACTTAGGATGCACTTTGATTTTGATACGGAAGAAGGGGAAAAGATAAAGGTTAAATTTGCAATAAGTCCGGTGAGCATGCAAAATGCATTGGCCAATATGCAACATGAAATTCCACATTGGGACTTTGATCGAGTTAAGAAAGAAGGACAGCAATTATGGGAAAAAGAGTTACAAAAAATAGTAGTCAATGTTCCAACGGATGAAGACCGTATTAATTTCTATACGGCGATGTACCATGCTTCCTTAATGCCAACAGTTTATATGGATGTCAATGGTCAGTATAAAGGATTGGATCAAGAGGTGCACCAGGCTGATGGCTTTACAAATTATACATCTTTTTCCCTATGGGATACTTTTAGGGCATTTCATCCCTATCTTAATTTAATTAATCCCAAGCGAAATGCTGATATGGTTGCATCTATGATGGCACATTATCAGCAAAGTGTGTTGCACATGCTTCCTGTTTGGTCGCACTACGCAAATGATAATTGGTGTATGAGTGGTTATCACAGCGTCTCAGTCATTGCAGATGCGATTATTAAGGGTGTGTATAAAGGAGACCCACTAGAAGCATTAAATGCCTGTGTGCAAACTGCAAATACCAGAAATTATGAAGGGATTGGTGGTTATATTGATAATGGATATGTATCGGCCGATATTTCCGGAACCTCTGTGTCTAATACACTTGAATATGCGTATGATGACTGGTGTATTGCGCAATTGGCTAAAAAGCTAGGAAAAATGGATGTATATCAGGATTTTATTAAGAGAGCATCCAGTTGGAAAAATGTGTATGATCCTACTATTGGCTTTATGCGACCTCGCATGGCAGATGGTTCTTTTAAAAAAGATTTTGATGTGCTTAAAACAGATGGACAGGGATTTATCGAAGGGAATGCGTGGAATTTCAGCTTGTATGTTCCGCATGATCCTGAGGCAATGATGACGAATATGGGAGGTAAAAAGCGCTTGTCCCGCTATTTAGATTCGTTGTTTAGTATGCACTTACCTGATGAGTTTTTTGCCCACACAGAGGATATTACAAGGGATGGTATCATCGGGAACTATGTTCACGGAAATGAACCGTCACACCATGTTGCCTATTTGTACAATATAACAGGAGAACCTTGGAAGTCCCAGCAAAAGATAAGAATGATTCTTAAACATCAATACCATAATGGTGCCGATGGTTTAGGAGGTAATGACGATTGTGGACAAATGAGTGCCTGGTTCATTTTTAGTTCGTTGGGTTTCTATCCCGTTGCCCCGGCGTCAGACGAATATTGGCTAGGAAGTCCAGCGGTTCAGGACGCAAAATTACAGTTGGGAAATGGTCAAATGCTTGCTATAAAAGCGATTAATCAATCGGAAAAAAATGTTTTTGTGAAAAAGGTAACGCTGAATGGCAAAGAAATTAAGGATTACAAGATAAAACATGCGGATTTAATAAAGGGTGGTGAGCTTATTTTTTATATGAGCGCCAAGAAATAGCGAATAGGGGATTAGTTAATGCGATGATAGCCAGTTATTCATTTCATGAAGTGCGAGATAGTTGAGTAGTCAAATAGTTGAATATACTCTTCTTAGAAACGTTACTTCGAATAGCTAATAACTAATAACTAGTACCCTATTCTCCCTCATCTATTTCGATTTCGATGCCTTTTGCTTGATAATAGGAAAAATTATTGAGTACTTCATCTACCCCTAGCAATTCCTTTTCACTTAGTGCAGTGATCGATGCGTCATCCATAAGATCGCTATTTTCAGGCTCTTTACTCGGAATATATACCAGATCGGACCCGTCCTGCGCACTTGCTATTAAAGTCATAAATCCACTTTCTTTTAGTTTTTCGAGCAAAGCAATGGTAATCGGCTCATTCATAAAATGTAGTAGCTGTTGATAGTTACATAACAAAAAGAAGTGTTTCGGTGTTTTTATTATTTTATTTAAAAATGCATGGAAAAAATATTAGATTTAACATTAGTCTTTAAAAATGGGGGTAATTGACTTACGGTTGGTCTGAAGTTTTCTTAATGGGATTTATAAATGCTATCAAAAAGTAAAGAGGAGTTATTAGCGATCATCGCAGAACAAGAAAAGACCATTTTGCGATTGGAAGACAGTAATCAGTTAAAAATAAAATGGATTAGCTTGCTAGTGCATGATTTGAGAGGTTTTCTGGGAAATACCATCTGGTTCGTAGATAACTATTTGAAGCAGGGTATTGATGATGAAGTATTTTTAGAATTACTGCCCGAATTAAAGAAAACAGCCGAACTGCAATTGGAAGGATTCAATAAAACCGTTGTTTGGACCAGAGAGCAATCAATGGAGTTGGACGAAGAACCGGTGAAATTGAATTTAGCACATATTATTACAACTGTCCTAGAGCAACATGCTTCCTCCATTCAGTCAAAACAATTAACGGTTCATGTTGTCCCCTGTTCGGAAATGGCATCGCCAATGGGTTACCCAATGTTAGCTCAATTTATTATTAAACATGTTTTAGATAATGCAATTAAGTTTACAGGTCATGCGGGTAGTATCTCGATTGATTTGGGAGAAGTTAATGATGACAAGATGTATATTGACATCAGGGATAATGGAATCGGAATGAGTGAAGAAACACTTGAAAATATTTACAACCCCAATAAAATCAAATTTCTGGGAACTGCAGGAGAAAAAGGGATTGGCATTACGTTGATGATTTGCCGTGACTTTATGGAGATGCAGCAAGGAAAGCTCTCGGTACAATCTACACTCGCGAAAGGAACAAATGTACGGCTCGAATTTATAAAAGCAACAGCCTAATGCCTTTTGTAAGGGACTGAATGCTAACTATGTTGCCCGATCAAATATAGAAGTATATAACACTACCTATCTTCTAAAGCCACCCATGTTCATAGATCTACACACTAAACATTGATTGTGTACAAACGGCTTCTTTTTGTAAATAAGTAACAGTTTGAAAAAATATTTGAATTTTTTTTATTGAAATAAAAAATAAATTGTATTTTTATCAAAGAATATAAACTTATATCATATCGACGTTTTTCATGTGTGAATAGTCTAAGCACAATAAGTACCCGTTGGTGGTTCTACGGGTACTTGTGCTGGACGCCTCGAAGAATTATTCTACGGTGACTGATTTTGCCAGATTTCTTGGCTGATCAACATTGCAGCCGCGCATTACGGCAATGTGATAAGACAATAGTTGAAGCGGAATAGTCGCAAGTATGGGAGTTAAAGCCTCTTCGCAAAAAGGAATTTCTATAATATAATCAGCAATATCCCGGATAACGGTATCACCTTCAGTCACGATCGCAATAATTTTGCCCTTACGCGCCTTTACTTCCTGTATATTACTTATGATTTTTTCGTAAGATGAATCTTTCGTTGCGATGACTACCACTGGCATTTGTTCGTCTATTAGTGCGATTGGACCATGTTTCATCTCTGCCGCAGGATAACCTTCTGCATGAATGTAAGAGATTTCTTTTAATTTTAATGCCCCTTCAAGCGCTACAGGAAAATTTATGCCACGGCCCAAGAACAAACAATTGGTGCTGTCCTTTATTTCGCTGGCAATCAATTGGACAAGCGACTCGCTTTTTAAACAGGTTTGAATGAGATCGGGTGTCTTTTGTAATTCAGCCAATAAGGTCGCAATCTTAGAAGCAGGAAGTGTACCTCGGTGGCGAGCAATATATAATGATAGTAAAGAAAGTGCTGTAACTTGTGCGGTAAAAGCCTTAGTAGATGCTACACCAATTTCCGGGCCCGCGTGGGTATACATACCAGCATGAGATAATCTTGGAATAGAAGATCCAACAACATTGCATATTCCAAAGATCGTAGCACCGGCCTTTTTTGCTAGCTCAACAGCTGCCATTGTGTCGGCTGTTTCGCCGGATTGAGAAATGGCAATAACAATATCCTCTTTCCCTATTATAGGATTTCTATACCTAAATTCAGAAGCATACTCCACTTCAACAGAGATTCGTGCATATTCTTCGATTAAATACTCGCCTACTAATCCTGCATGCCACGAGGTGCCACAGGATACGATAATAATCCGTTGTGCTTGCAGAAATTTATTGGCATACTCGCTAATCCCCCCCAAGTTGATTCGCGCTTCTTCAGCATAAATCCGTCCACGCATACAATTGGCAATAGATCGAGGTTGCTCATGAATTTCTTTTAGCATGAAATGTTCATAACCACCCTTTTCTAATGCCTCTAATTCTAATTCAAGTTCTTGAATATAAGGTGTTATTTCTAGGTTGGAGAGATCCCTTATCTCCATGTTTTCCCGATTAAGAAATACAATAGCATTATCATCTGGATAATAAACTTGTTTAGTATACTCAACGATTGGAGATGCATCGGAGGCAACAAAATATTCTTTTTCTCCTATTCCAATCACCATGGGGCTACCTTTTCTGGCGGCAATTAATAAATCAGGTTCGTCCTTGCTTAGAATTACGATCGCAAATGCACCTGTCACATGTGTCAAAGCAACTCGAACGGCTTCCCGCAGATCGGTTTCGCCTTCTAGCTGAATTTGTTCAATAAGTTTAATGAGAACTTCTGTATCTGTATCGCTTAAAAAGGTGTGTCCCTTCTGCATAAGCATTTCTTTGATGGCGGCGTAATTCTCTATAATACCATTGTGAACGATTGCTAATTTTTGACTTCCGGAAAGATGAGGATGCGCATTGCGATCGCTGGGTACACCGTGTGTGGCCCAACGGGTATGTCCCATTCCTAACGTGCCCGATAATTCCTCATTTTCTGCAAAATTTTCGAGATCATTCACTTTGCCGGTCTTTTTGTAAATGTTCATTTTTCCATTTACAAGTGCAACTCCAGCACTGTCATATCCTCTGTACTCAAGTCTTTTTAATCCTTTGATTATTATACCCCAGGCGTCTCTGTGCCCAATATAGCCTACGATTCCACACATAATTAAGCTTTTTTTGGATGTGATTTTGTAATATTTGTTTATAGCTCGCTAAAATAAAATAAAAAGACAGTCAACGCAACCGATTGCGTAAAATTTTGCGATTCACGAAAGAAGGAGCTTCATCAGGGGTTTTGATCAGCTTTCAGTTATCGGTCGTACGTACCATACGCACAACCCGCAACTCACAACCCTAAAATAAATACCTTATCTGTGTGTTAAAGCGAAATCCCCAAGCCGTTATATTAACATAAAAAAAGGAGAGGGGCCATGATCCCTTCTCCTTCTAAATAGTATAGTTTATATGGGTGGTTTGGAGTTACCTATTTACCTTTTCCTTGGAACATAACTTTTACAGTCTTAAAAATGATTTGAAGATCGGCAAAGAAATTAATCTCTTGTAAATACTGTAAATCCAATAACATCCGTTCACACATTTCGTCCACAGTCTGCGCATAGCCAAAGTTTACTTGTCCGATAGAGGTAATTCCAGGCTTTATCGTTAACAATTTTTTATAGCTTGGCGCTTTGTCTACAATTTGATTGATAAAGTGAGCGCGTTCAGGACGGGGGCCAACAATTGACATGTCACCTTTTAATACATTCCAAAATTGAGGAATCTCGTCGAGACGCGTTTTACGCATTAATCTTCCCCATGGCGTAATACGTGGATCAATATCTTGTGCTAACTGCGGTCCGAATTTCTCAGCATCTACATACATACTTCTAAACTTATAGATGAAAAATGGCTTCTCGTGCAAGCCAATTCGCTCTTGCTTGTAAAAAGCAGGCCCTTTAGAAGTAATCTTTGTAATAAAGGCAACCAACAAAAATAATGGAAAACCAAGAATCAGTGCGGTCAAGGAAAATATGATATCGAAACTTCTTTTGAAAAATTTTGAAGTTATATCGAGTGCTTCTCCTTTGTTAATAAGGATAATAGGGAAGTCTGCGTAGTGTAGAAAATTATTTTCAATTAAACTCGTAAAAGATGTTCTTAGCATTACATTGGGTACAACAATGCTTTGATCTACACTGGTAGCCTGTTTCATTTCTTGTATTTGCGAATCTCTTAACATGTCTCTTCTAATTATATGTGAAGCAAATGCCAAGAAATATGCCAAATACACAAATGCTGCTTAGCAGCGTATTAAAGCGCCTTTTTGATTTAAATTACAGTTTATTAGGAATGGTAAGTGGGGATTTTTTTCCACAAATTGGAGGTCTTTGTCTTATTAAGCATGTTGCTCCATAATCATTTCCAATACGCTTTGTGCATAGAAAAGTGCTTATTCCATGTAGACGGCAAGTATTTGTGAAATAACCCAAGCTTATATCCCAACCACTTGGCTCCGGTAGAAAAAAAGGCCTTTGGAAGTTCCGTAGCACGATGCTTGATGATATAAGAAAATTCAGACTTGACATATCTAAAACCTTCCGATTCAGCATGTCCAAAATGTTGGAAGATCCAAGAGTTGGTAGCATGAAAGACGCCAATATCAAAATACCGTTTGAATTCCTCTTTTACGGAATAGCTATGTGAGTGATAGGCTTGTGCATCAGCAACATAGGCAAGTTGCCAACCGTTTAAAATAATACGCCCCGCAGCAATAACATCTTCTCCCAAAATAGTACCGCTCGGAAATCCTCCGGCCTCCTCAAACGCTGTTTTTCGGTACGCCGCGAAGGAGTTTGAGCAAGAGGCGGTTTTAATTCCGTACTTACTTCTACTTGCGAGTCCGCGCAATTGAGAGTTTGCGGGGTAATTAAATAACCGGGCATGGGTTTCCAGCCCTTTTGACCCAATGTGTGGAAGCTGACGGCCATAAGCCACACCAACCTGTGGATTTTCATCAAACACCTTTATCAAATTACCTAAAGAATGCTCGTTCGCAAGTATAGCATCTTGGGTTAAAAAAAGATACAAGTCTGCGTCAGGGAAGCGATTAACGGCCATTTGCCTTGTTCCCCCATGATCAAAGTCTTTTTTGTCGATGTGGATAATCTCAAAATCCTTCATGGAGGGATGCAATAAAGTGTCGTCCGTTGATCCTGAATCAATAATCACGATCCGATCTGGCTGGATAAGTTGTTTGTTAATGCCTTGAATTACAGAAGACCATAACCTTCCGGCATTCAGGGTGGGGATATACAATATTGTTTTCATTTTGTAGTTACAACTTCTTAACAACAACCTTACCATAATCTGGATACCCACTGACTGTTTTTTCATCAGCAATATAAGCAGATCCAGTACCCTCTAAACGGATTGAATTGTCTGTTTTACCACCTTTATGTACATTGCTCTTTAAAATCAGCTCATATGGGTTGTGGCTTATTAACGTTCTATTCAACTTTCCGCCTGGTATAGAGATAAGTTTGTTGTATTGAAGGGTTAAGTTTTTCGAACCTTCATCTATAACACATGCATTAACCGATTGGATTGTATTACGTTCCAGACGGACTGCTTCTGCTGATTTTCTTACTGTAACAGCATAACCGGATGTACTCTTTATACGATTGCTTACAAGCGATGCACCCTGCGTTTTTACAAGTAGGATAGCGCCTGTTGGCTGATTGCTGAAAATCTCGTTTCCATTCATGATTACCCTCCCCCGTAGGTTAATATTCAAGCTGGTGTTAGCAAGGACATTTTTGATTAGGATAAGGGAATCTATTGCAATATCGTTGGGCAGCAATATCGTTCGAAATTTATTTTCCATTAATTGTAAAGTAACACCCTTTGCTTTTGAAAGTATTGTTAAAGCATCGAATGTGTTGTTTTTCAATAAAATCTTATCAAAGGCCTGTACAATCTCTACTTTATTATCGGTTATGTTATTTTCAGCACGAATAACACCGCAGCGTTCTAGATAAAGTGCCGGGCGATTTGATTTTTTCGATGTATTGTTTAAAACTCGTGTTTCGCTTACATTAACTAACGTGGCTAAGCCTGATCCATCTACTGTCGATTCACCTGCAACAAATCCATTGTTAAAACTTTTATTGTTTTTTATAATGCAATGAATAGGAAAGGGATTTGGTGTTATTTTGTTGTTGATATCAATCGCGTCAGCTGCATTGTGATTTAATGTATTGTTGGAAATATCGAAATATTGCTCTCTTTTTGTTTTTCCAAACCCGATTTGGATAGCGCTCATCCCATTGTATGCAATATGATTGTTTTTTATAATGGCTCTGCCGCTTCCATGCATGAAAATGCCGTTCTCGCCGTTCTTGATTATTTGATTATTCGCTATATAAATGTTACTGCAGGACAATAATCGAATACCGGTTCCTGCTTGGTACTTGGAGGCCGATTGGCGGCCGGCCCCATAGGCACTAATATGGCTATTCTTGATTGACACGGTGTCACATTCGTAAAATAGCATTCCGGGAAAGGCATATATCTTTTTATCATTTCCTTGGACATTGGTATTTACAATACGAATATTGGAGCTCTTTGAAATGTACAAGGCCTCGTTTTGGGTAGAGGCACGGAAGTGCAGATTGATATTTCGAAGATTCCTTCCAAAAAATAAAGGAGCGGAAGAATTTTGGACAACACGCGAAAATTTTTGCGTATCAGTGGGAAGAACTTGCTTCAACTGTCCTAAGCCCTTGATGTTAATATCCGATTTTAAAATTAACGTCTTTACTAAATAGGTTCCGGATGGTATTAAAACGGTATCTCCTTTTTGCGCTGCTTGAATGGCTTGCTGTATGCTTTTTGTATCATCTGTCTTCCCGTCTCCTTTTGCATGAAAAACCTGTACATCCAACACCTGATAAACTGTGGTATCGCGGGGTTTCCCTTTACCTGTGCTATTGGATTTTGTTGTTGTTTGACAACTCAAACAACAAAGGATAAGATTTATAAATATAATTGTAAATAGCACATTTTTCATAGTTGCGGTTTGAGTTATGAAAGTATTGCTTTCCAGGTTTGTATGCCGGTATGTTCCCACTGAAAAGTATCTATTCGTTTCGTTCCCTCTTCGATATAATAATTTCGTAGCTGATTGTTGTTTACAAGTTGCTTAATACCTTCTGCCATTTCATTAATATTGAACGGATCAACACATAATGCACCGGATCCTGCTATTTCTGGAAGAGAACTGACATTGGAGGTTAAAACAGGTGTTCTGGAAGCCATAGATTCCAATATAGGTAATCCAAAACCTTCCATAAGTGAAACGTACATAGTAACTAAAGCGCCTTTATAAAGTTGGGGCAAGGTCTCTTCTTGTATGAACCCTAAAAATTTTATCCGCTCTTGGATTCCCAGATGTTCCGCTTCCTGGAGTAAGATCGGGTCAGGTTCACCTGAAAGGGCAAATATGATTTCTTTATCTATTTTAGCTTGTGCAAAAGCGCGAAGCATAGCAGGGATGTTTTTATTCTTGCGTCGATTCCCGACGTACAACAAGTAGGGACGCTCAAGTTTTATACGATTCTCATTCTCTGCAAAGCGTTTGTCTACACCATTATAAATGACAGTAATAAGATGCTCATCGATACCGAGAAGTTGAGTCAATTGCTGTTTACTGTGATATGAAACCGTAATTATTTTTTTGGCTTTTTTTGCAAGCCTGGCGATAACTTGCTGATAATATATTTTATGAAGTGAAGAGTAATAAAACAAGTGCATCAGATCATGGATGGTAATCACAAACGGAATATTGGAAAAAGCGGGTGGCATAAAGGAAGGACTATAAAAGACGTCCGCATGGGAAGAGCGTATGGCTTTTCCAAGCATAAAAGGAGAGTATAGACTTCCTAGGCGCATCTCGCTTTCTATGTGCACATCCATTACGTGCGGAGGTTTCCGGTCCATCACCTCTTGGTACAACCTACCAATTCCGGTATTTCCTGCCCATCTACTATCTATGAGTACCTTCGTGTTCATTTAAATTCCGATATTTATTTTTTCTTTAACTATTTTTTGAAAACTTCCTAATAGGAAAGCGAGTTGCAAATACAGTACAATGTCATTATCATAACCCGAATATAGAATCATCATAATGGCTAATAGGGGCAAAAATACTGCCAGCCAAAAGCTACGAAGGTTATTAATCTGTGTGCAGTAACGATAAAAAAAACAAAGGAAAAGGAGATAAGAAACGAATCCAACGATACCGAGTTCCAAATAATTCGATAAAAATGTATTGTGAATGTGGGGTTCCCCGTGGTAATAGGCGGCATGTTGTTGTAAAAAATCACCACCCTTTAAAAATCCGTTGCCCCAGGGTTGAATCTCTCGAAAATGTTGGAAAAAGGCCTTCCAATATGTTATTCGCACCCCCATACCGTCATTTGAAGCTGTTAATGTATCTACGCGTAAGACTTTAATAAATAGATAAGGCGCTAATACACATAAGAAAGCAAACAAAGCGATCCTGACTGTTTTATTGGCAAAAAACCAAAAAATAAGGAATACCCCAATAAGTAAAGCGACTATGGGTGTTCGTGATAACGAAAGAAAAGCGAGTGAGAAAATCAGTAAAATGCGGGTAAAACTGATACGGAAATTGCTAACCAGTGGAATTAAAATATAGATCAAACCAAATAGGGCTAGTCTTGCGCCAAACATGTTTTTATCACTGAGGCCCCAAAAAAATAAATCTTTGTTGTATAACGCACTGCCTTTTGCAGAAGAGGCCGCGCCTGTTAATAAGTGAAAATGGAAAGCCTGATGATAAATCAATAACTGTATAAAACAAAGAACAAAAATGACATGCATGGTCCAATCAATCATGCGGACTAAATTCTTCTTTTCGCATTGACTCAGCCAATAAATACTCGACGTAAAGAAACAGAAATTGACAAGCATTTTAATGAGATTGTCCCTTATTTGCGTTTGACCGTTTGCGGTAGCGAAAAAGCTTCCACATGCATACACGACAAAAACACCTATAGCTAAAACCCATGGCTGTTGTAGAAAGGTTTTAAGACCGCTTGGATGGTACCGATAGGCTCCAATGAGAAATACAACCGATGCGATAAGGAATATGGCTGGATATATTTTCCAAGGTAAAAATACACTTAACAAGGCTAAACAGAGTAGAAGGCCGGGTAAAGAATAACGGTTATCCCTTGTTTCCATGGATGGTTTCATTTAATACGTTTGAATACTCATTTATCATTCTTTGTTTGCTGAGAATAACTTGTACTGACAAGCGTGCGTTTTTAACCAGGGTATTGTATAGTAGAGGGTTATCGTATAAACGTTGTATAGCATCGCCGAGGGAGCTGTTCTTCTCATGAGTACATAATAATCCATTGAAACCATCCTTAACGGTTTCTTGCAAACCGCCTACAGCATTCGCAATTACCGGTACATGATAGGCAAGCGCCTCGATGGCCACCATACCCAAAGGTTCTTGCCAAAGTGAGGGGACTACGAGCACATCAATAGTCTTATAGAATGCTTCGGGATTCGTGTAGCCAATAAATGAAATGTTCGTTCCCCGGGCTTTGGCTTGTAAAAAAAGCTCATAATCTTTTTTTCCACCGCCAGCTATCAGCAGCTGAGCCTTAATTGAAAGTCGTTGAAATTGATCGATCAACCATTCAATACCTTTCTTTTCCGCTAAAGTGCCTATATAGCCTACCGTGAAAGTAGAACCATCTATCCTTGGAGGCGGTAGAGGTGTTTGGGGTATTTCCCTTGTATTATAGATAACATATCTTTTGGCCTTGTTAAAGTATTGATATTGTTCAAAACGCCCGAGAATAAATTTGCTAATACCCACAACAGCATCTACCTGAGTAGATAACTTTTTATGTTTCTGTCTTAATAAAGCGCAGCTAAAACACTGTTTATCGCATGAAGCATTACCTTTAAACATATCGCTGTTTGGACATAGTAAATAAAGGTCATGAAGTACTTGGACAATAGGAATATGAGCCGATTTTATTTCATCCCAAATAGCAACGCTCCAACCTACTAAGTTGTGGCATGAAACAATATCTGGCTTTTCTCGCTCAAGAACAACCTTAACAGCCTGTTTCATAGCGGTATTGTATCGGTCCCGAACATGCCAAAGCATTCGGTCCATTTTACCTGCCCTTGTTTTCTCAAAGGGCCAATACACGTTTTTCAATGCTGCTCTATAAACTTTTACACCATCTACTTGGTCCATACTCAATACCCCGTTGGGCTTTAAACTCAATACAACAACTTCATGCCCTGTGGCTTGCATCCCTTCTGCAATAGCTTTCAAGGAAATTTCCGCACCTCCTTGTATAAAAGGGCTATATAGGGCATTTATATAGAGTATCTTCATTCGTATAAATTTGGTGTTCAATATTGATGAAACTCTGCCTATTATAGGTAGGTATCAAATTTATTCATACCATGTAGGATAGAACAATGATTTCATCTGTTAAATTTTTCGTCTACGATGTTTTACCTTCTTTCTTGACAGATTGTTTGAAGCTTTTATAGATGCTGATTAGTTCCTTTCCAATTTGTTGGTTGTTATGTCGTTGTTGCACATAATGGAATAGGCGAACTCCTTTTTCTTTGAAAATATCGTTTTTAGCTTTTTTCAAATTAATCGCATTCGCGATCGTTCTTCTTAATACAGCTTCATGTTCCTTCTTCCCGTTGTAACGATACGTTAATATGTCTTCGTGTACCTCTTGCATATCATCCAGCGTGCCTATAAGGGGGCAAATAACGGTCTTTCCATAGGAAAATGCTAAAATAACGGTCCCTGAGTTTAAGCTGCTTTCTAAATCATAGGGTAAAACCAATAGGTCTACTTCACGGAAAAGATCTGGAATCTCCGTATCTTCAATAAAGCGTAACTGAAGGTTTAAATTTTCAGCATCTTTACCTATTTCTTCCAATGCTCGCCCATACTTTTCAGATGCTGGTTTTCCTGCGATGGTTAATATAAGATCTGTTTTAAACTCTTTTGCCAGTTTGATTAACAACTCTATATTTTTATAAGGCTTAACGACGCCGATAAACAGTAGATTTAATATGCCACTTGAATCATTTGAACCGGGTAGAATAGGCCCATACACATCAATAAAGTTTGGATGGGGAAGATATACTATCTTGGAAGCTACTTGTGCATTGCGCTCGATCAAAATATGACGTGAGATGTGGCTGTGTATAATGATACGATCAGCCCATTTAATTAGCAGCTTGTTAAGCGTGCGGCTGAAAAAACGTAAACCTTTTTCATGAGAACTTCGATTGTGCATGGTCCATACAAGTGGTTTTTTAAATAACCTTATAGCGAGTAATACGACCATTTTTCGAAAAAAACTCCGTAAGGCAACAAAAAAACTACTATCATCTACGTTCTCGAACCAATTAAGATGTACGAGATCAATGGATTTGAAATGTTTATAAGACGAAAAAAAATCATCAAGCGCATAGATTTCAAATCCGGAAGCACGCAAAGGCGCAACCATAAGGTTAATGTATTGATTCTCTTTATTATCGGGTGGATTAAATATAATCTTCACAATCTCTTCTCTCTTAGATTTATACTTTTTACAGCAGCGATAAGAATCTGCTTCGTTTGCAAACCAAACGCCTTACGATGTTTAAACCACAACCAAAAATTAGCGACTAAAGAAGAACGCATGGATAAAGCCATCGTAAAAAGTTTCCTTTTATCCATGAGATGATTTTGAGTTTTAACCAGATAATCATGAACTACAATAGCTTCTTCATCAATAGGTTTTTCCAGAAGAAATGTGCTTAACCACTTCGCATAACCGATGTTAGCCTCCATTTTTTGTAAATTATTTCCAGTGGATGTAATGGATAGCGCGTTACTTCTATATCTAAAAATGGCCTTATTGGTATGTGCAATACCTGTTTGCCCTGTAGCAATAAATGCGGTTATATCATCTGAGCCCCAAGCGAGCGGTAGGTTATAAAATCCACCCTGCTTTCGGAGCGGTTCAACACGATATACAAAATCCGAAATATAGTTTGATCGATATTGAGCTAAACGATGCCAAATGCTGTCATATACGTTTTCAAATGACGGGTATGCTGGTGTTAACATCATAGTTTCACTTTTGTCATTGATCACTTTACTTCGGCAATGATATACATTTAATGTCGGATATTGGTGAATAAGCTCTGAAAATTCCTGTAAATAATTCACCTCTAATTCATCATCATCACCCATAATCATTATATAGGCTCCCCTGGCTAATGATAAACATTTATTCCAATTTTCCACTAACTTAATGGCGCCAACATTTTTATCGTTACGATAATAGTGTATCCGATCATCCTCAAATTGTTGCACGATGGAGTCTATCGGTTCAGGAGAACAATCATTCAATATGATCAATTCAAAATCATCAATAGTTTGTTGCAAAATGCTTTCTATACACGATTGTAGATATCGACTTTTATAGGCAGGTATGCAGATAGAAAATTTAACCATGAATGTTTTACCTTTCCCTAAAACTAACAATTTTCAGTCCAATAGTTCGATTTTGGGTGAGGAACGGCACGATTTTTATATATGTATGGCCGTGTTGTTAAATTTCGTAGCTTAGAAAAGAAAATGAATAGTATTTATTTACTTTTTGTCAGACCAACACTGTGTAAACTAAAACAAGCAAATGCAAGCAGCGAATAGAGTAGCTCTTAATACATCCATACTTTATCTGAGGATGCTGGTTACCACCGGCATCACATTGTATACGACAAGGGTAGTGCTAAACGTGCTTGGAAGCACTGATTATGGCTTGTTCAATCTGGTTGCCGGGATTGTACTTATGCTATCTTTTCTCAATACAACCATGGCATCTTCTACACAACGTTTTTTATCTTTCTATCAAGGAGCAGACGACCTGCCAATGCAAAAACGTGTGTTTAGCAATAGCATGCTTTTGCATATAATAATTGCCGTCATTATAGTTGTCGCTTTGGAAATTACCGGATTGTTTTTGTTTAATGGTACACTGAATATTCCGGTAGCTCGTTTGGAAGCCACACGCTTTGTTTACCATTTCATGGCTGCTACGGTCTTCTTTAATGTAGTAGTTGTTCCTTTTAACGGAGCTTTGATTGCGCATGAAAATATGGTTTGGGTAGCAATTGTAAACGTCATTGAAACTTTGTTGAAGCTAGGAATTGCCTTGTTGTTGACCGTACTTCCTTATGATCGCTTAATGGTTTATGGGGCCTTAACAGCCTTGGTGAGTGTCGTTAGTTTTCTTCTTTATGCCGTTTATTGTCTGCGGAAATATGCTGATTGTTCTTTAAACGGAATTACGGCACAAGCAGATAAGCCGTTATTGAAAGAGTTGTCGACCTTCGCAGGATGGAATTTATTCGGAACACTCTGTGGATTAGGAAGGACACAGGGGCTGGCTGTTCTATTAAACATTTTTCTGGGAGCCGTGATCAATGCCGCATATGGAATTGCTAATCAAGTGGCAGCGCAGCTTAACTTTTTTTCGGCGACACTATTGCGCGCACTTAATCCGCAGATTATGAAAAGCGAAGGGGCCAATGATAGGGCAAGAATGCTACGCTTAGCGATGATGGCAAGTAAATTCGGTTTTTTCTTGCTGGCCATCATTGCCATACCTGCATGTTTCGAAATGGAAGCTATTCTAAATCTTTGGTTGAAAAATGTGCCGCCGCATACGGTTGTTTTTTGTCAGCTTGTTCTCATCGCTACATTGATTAATCAGTTAACAATCGGTTTGCAATCTGCTGTACAGGCTATTGGTGATATCAAATATTATCAGATTGTGGTGGGTACTACTTTATTGTTAAACCTTCCCATAGCTTATATCCTGCTTTCGCTTCACTATCCAGTGTATTCGGTTATTATAAGCTACGCTATTATTGAATTTCTTGCATGTGTGTTGCGGATGTTCTTCTTAAAATATTTAGGGGGATTATCTATCGGTAATTACCTGTCAAGAGTGGTCTACCGCGAAATCATTCCGGTGACGATCGCTTTAATTACCGGTGGCTTAGCAACGAAATACATACACTATCAACATCGATTTTTATTGAGTATACCCCTCACTTGCCTTGTTTTTGGATTGAGTATCTATTGCTTCGGTTTGTGTGCAGATGAAAAAATATTGATTCGTAATTTTACGGGCAAAATAAAACAAAAAATAAGAAGCTAAAACTGCTGAAACATGAATAAAATATTAATTGTAGGTGCTTTTGATCGTTTTAACTATGGCGATTTATTGTTTCCCATTATTATTGAGCAACAGTTGAAAACATATGGTCATCCATTAGATATTGAATATTTTGGAATGATAGAGAGCGATTTAAGTGATCTGGGAGGAAAGCCTACGCAGGATATACAGGCGTTTTATCGGGCTTGCAATGCGAGCGATAAAAAAGCCAATGTTATTGTGGCGGGTGGTGAAGCAATAGCGGTTACTTGGAATTCTTTGTTGGTTGCCTTGAACGAAAAATACAGAGTAATTAGGCGCTATCAACATCATTTAGAAAAGATTATAGATCTTAATAAGTGGGCGAAACGTAAATTGAAGGGACAAACTATACTTCCTTTTGTATTCAGTAAGGCAGATTTCAAATCGGTAGACCATGTACTGTTTAATTCTTTAGGTGGCTCCGAGATTCCTGAACGTATTTTTTCAAAGATAGAGGGGCTACAACAGAAGTTAAAGCATGTCGACTATTTTTCCGTTCGAGATACCATTACACAGGGAAATCTGAAAAAGAAAAGTATCGAAACGAAATTATACCCTGATTCCGCTATTTTGATGTCAAAATTTTATCCGGTTGAATATCTCGATGACCTGGTGAATCCTGATGTGAAGCAATTTGTAGCATCAAAAAGAGGAGACTATGTTTTTTTTCAGATCAATAGAAATCATGCCAAGCAAAGAGAGGAAAAGATTGCGTCGGTTTTAAATGCCATTCACGACAAAACCGGTGCCGATATCTGTTTATGTCCGATAGGAAAAGCATCCAATCATAATGATGATGAGGCCTTAAAATTAATCTTTCCTCATTTGGAAGGAAACGCACAGTTTTTCAATGAGGTTACTATCTGGGATATTATGTACCTAATTGCCAATGCTCAATGTTACATTGGTACAAGCCTGCACGGAGCTATTACGGCCATGAGTTATGCCGTTCCTTATGTTGGAATCAACGTTAAAAAATTGAACAGTTATCTTAGCACTTGGGGAGTAGACGGTCTCCAACGTATTGTGGCCATTGAAGAAATGTTCAATCAATACTTGCTTGCTATTGATGTTCCGAAACAAAATCTAATAGAATCAAGGGACAAACAGTTTGTCGCCATTGAAGAATCCTTTCATTTAATGACAGCACTTTTATTCGGAAACTGATTCTTCCTTTTTTGGCGACTCAGGCCCGGGTGTCTCTTCGTGTTGACCATCTTTAAAAGCGCGTACACCTTGGCCTAGTCCTCGCATCAGTTCAGGAATTTTCTTGCCACCGAAGAGTAATAGCAATGCAATCACAATGACCCCTAATTCAGGTCCACCAATGACACCTAATAAGATTGAATAAAGCATAATATATTTTTTAGTTTAACTTTGCAAAGTTAACCCGCTTAACATTAGAGAAAGATTAAAATAGGATTAGGATTGATGGTCGCGCTATCCGTTAACGACCAAAATCAGGCGGCTATTTATGTATTGTTCGGTTGATAGATGCCATTGTACCGTTTTGATGAATGATATACGGATAAAATGAATAATCTATGAAGTTTGAGGTGCAAAGAAAACGAGAAAGAACTTCCGGTATTTTACAGAGACTTCTATTTGTTTTCTTAATATTTGTTTTTTTACTCACCGCTGGTTCGCTTTTATTGAGGCATTCCATTGCAGAGAAGTTGACCTATTTAAGTGTGAAATTGAAGGCGCCTCCTGAAACAGGTGAAATAAGTAATGTTTTACTTGAACTAAGTAGCGCCGAGAATGATTTTCAACAAGCCAGCCTTTATGGTTATGGTGACAAACTAGACGAATATCAGCAGAAGGTATTAAATGTCTTTACTAAAATTGATACGATTCTCCATGAATATCCTGTTTTGGCTGATACATTAGGTAATTCGCTGAATGAACAGGAATTTAAAAAATACGTGGATGGGAAATTAAGCCTTTCGCTTAAGGTGTTCGCATTGAAAAAAAGCTTTGATTCTTTACTGGTAAAAAGCACAGAGGAGAATATTTTAGGCAATAGTAAGGTTCGGATTGCTAAAGAAAAGAGGCAAATACGACGTAGCGCCGAGCAAGATACCATTATTAGAGAGGTAGCATCCGCTGTTAAAAAGAAGGGGTTCTTGAAACGCTTAAAACAGGCCTTTTCCCCAGGCTCGGATACCTTACGCACAAAATTATTGCTCGTTGCACGTGAAAGCGCTATACGGGATTCGTTGGCTAGAGAATTACAGATCCAGAACGAAAGGGGCCAACAACAACTTTTGGAAAGATTGAGCAGAGAACATAACCTACTTGCTCAATCGCAGCAGCAGCTTATATCTTCCAATTTATCGCTTATCATCCAATTGCGTCAGCTTATTGATCAAATAAAAGACAATTACTTATTAACTTGGGAGAGAAGTCAACGGGAAACACTCGCGCAATATGAAGAGGCGGTGGATGATTTAGATAATTTTACCGTTACTGCAATTATCATGGTGCTTATTTTTGTAGCACTGCTTTTGATTTACATAAAGAAAGCAAGTCGGGCCGAAGACCAATATAAAGTTGAAAATGCAAGAGCGATTGCGCTTGCAGAGCAAAAATCTGAAATGCTGGCGACTATGAGTCATGAGATCCGTAATCCGTTAACGGCTATTACGGGATTTGTCTATCTGATGAAAAACACCCCCTTAACTGCTGAGCAAAATCGTATGGTGAGTTCCATAAAGGCTTCTTCGGATATGTTAATGGATACTGTGAACGATATTTTGGATATGACGAAGGTTGAAAGCCAACAGTCTGAGGTATTAAAAGTTGTTTCTTTTACTCCTTTTTACGAAATTAAGGAAACAGTAGAAACCATGCGTTTCATTGCCATAAAAAAAAATATATCCTTAAGCTTTAATTTTGATGGTTCACAAGATGACATGGTTTATGGAGATCCTTTTCGGTTAAAGCAAGTGGTTATTAATTTAGTAGGTAACGCAATAAAATATACAGATATTGGTGGAGTAGAAGTTCACTGCACAATGAAACAAGAAGAAGGGGAAGGCGCGCAGGAGCTTACAGTGCGTATTAAAGACTCAGGTATCGGTATTCCCCAGGAGCAACAGGGCCGGTTGTTTACAAAATATTACCAAGCTGGAAAAGATAATACAAGGCCAGGGACAGGGCTCGGTCTATATATTTGTTATCAACTAATCAAATTACAGCGTGGTGATATTGAGGTAGAAAGTGAAGAAGGCAAAGGTTCCATATTTAGTTTTCGTATTCCATTTAAATCGGCGAATGTTTAAGTCAATTGGAAGATAAAATCGTAAAAACTAATTGAATTAATAGATCCACTTGGATGACGTCAATCACACGCTAGGAAATGTCGTGCCCATATTCTCAGCTATATTTTTGAACCAAAAACCGTTTCAGGGTTTGATTTAAGGCTGTTTTTGTCCGCCACTTTTATGTAATTTTCTTGTCCAATTGTGTGGAAAATACCTTGAAAAGGAGTAGGTTTGCACTCTTTATTTAAAATTTTGTTAATATAAAACCTTCTATGGGTGCTAGAATACAGGCAATAGAATACTATTTTCCAGAAAAAAAAATTACCAACCAAGATCTTAGTGAGGAATTTCCGGATTATGATTTTTCTAAGTTTGAGTTCAAAATAGGGATAAGCAGTCGTTATATAGCCGAGACGAACGAAACTGCTTTAGATTTAGCTGAAAAAGCATGCTTGAAGCTGTTTCAACGTATCGATAAATCGGAAATCGATTATGTATTATATTGCACGCAAAGCCCTGAATATATTATGCCTTCAACCGCTTGTATCTTGCAGGATCGCTTAGCACTGAATAAAACGGTAGGTGCCTTTGATTTCAATTTAGGTTGTTCTGGTTATACTTATGGTTTGAGTATGGCGAAAGCGTTTATAGAAAGTGGTCAAGCTAACTATGTTTTATTGGTAACTACGGATACATATTCAAAATATATCAATAGGAAAGACCGATCAAATAGAGCGATTTTTGGCGATGCGGCAAGTGCTACCATTATTTCCTCAAGTGAAGAAAATGGTATTCATAAGTTTAAATTTGGAACTGATGGGAAGGGATATAGTAAGTTGATTGTAAAAAATGGAGGGACTAAGTTTCCAGTCGATAACCAGGCTGTCGAACGCCTTTACGGTAGAGGAAATATCTATACAGAAAACAATCTGTATATGAACGGACCTGAAATATTCCGTTTCACGAGTACCGTAGTGCCTCCTTTTATTGAAGAAGTACTTACGCTCAATGAATTAAGGAAGGAAGAGGTAGGACAATTCATTTTCCATCAAGCAAACGCACATATGTTAAAGGTGATGCGAGAACGTTTAGCGGTTTCATCGCAAAAGTTTTACATCAATTTGCGAGATGGAGGGAATACAGTTTCTTCTACTATACCGATTGCCTTAAAAAACTATAGCAACGAAAATCTAACAGAAGAAAAAACAGCTGTTGTCGTTGCAGGGTTTGGTGTCGGTCTATCGTGGTCCGCCGGCTTAATTGAGGTAACAAAGAATCTATAACCATCCTTTTTTTCTAAACCAGAAATAGATGGCTAATGTGATAATAGCCATGACAAGCATAACGATCGGATATCCTAAGTGCCAACCCAATTCCGGCATGTAATGAAAGTTCATCCCATATATCCCTACAATAAAAGTGAGTGGCATAAAAAAGACTGAAAAGATGGTTAAAACACGCATGATTTCATTCGTTCTATGGGATGCAATTGAAAAGTAAGCAGACAAAAGCTGCGCTGTATTCTCCGAAAGGTTCTCATAAATGTTTTGCATTCTTACATATTGATCGCGTAAATCACGCGTATAAATATTCCGTTGTTTAGGTGTGTCTATTTTATCAATGATCTCATACGAAAGAATCAACAAACGCTTGATTACATCCACTTTCCGCTTTACATAATAAAGTCCTCTCAAAATGGGGGCTTTACGTTGCTTCAAGAAAACATTTTCTTCGAAATAATCTAACGATTGGGCAAGTTTGACACTGGGTTCTTCAAAAGTAAGGAGTGAAGCCCGTACAATACGATTTAATAAACAAAGGGTATCTTTGCACCCTCCGGCATCGATCGCCTTGGATTTAATTTCGTTGATCAAGGGTTGTTCCGTCCGATGAACAGTGATGATGTAATCAGAAGTATAAAAAAGGGCTATTTTGTTTGTTAATTCTTGAATAGTATCTGCATCTTTCATCGGATCTTGTGTATAAACCCGAACAATGATAAATGTATAGTTATCAACAATTTCATGCTTTGGCAAATGATCAGGCTGCATGCAATCTTTAATAGATGTTTCGTGTAATGAAAATTGCTTGCTTATAGCTAAGATTTCTTCTGTAGAGGGATTCGTTAAGTCGATCCAATCGAAACCGTGAACGTCTTTTGAAGCGAATATTTTTTTCATTAGCGTAAGTTGTTTTTAAGTGGCAATAAACCAAGCCCCTGCTGGTTTCATTCAGGTACTTGATATGAAACCGAAGTGTTTAAATTTCTGTCGGCTCTTCTTTTTTTTCCGTGGCAGTTTCAATGTCTTCTGCATCTGGAATCAATGACTCTTGTTGTTTAGAGGCGGATGTTTCATATTGTATCTTAATAAATATAGGGAAATGATCAGAATTAAAATTTGACAGACGTTTTAGTTCTTGAAGCTTAAAATCGGAAGAGAAAAAGGCATGATCAAGCGGAAAACGCATAAATGGATAATGAGCATGAAAAGTGTTATAAAACCCTCTTCCACGGCGAGGATCGAGTAACCCGCTCATTTTTAAGAACAATTCAGTTGTATAACTCCATGCTACATCGTTTAGGTCGCCGATAACAATAACAGGGTTGCTACTCCTCTTTGTCAAGTCTGCAATTAACAATAATTCCTTATCTCTTTCCGTTGATCGTGGATTTTCATTTGGGACAGGGGGAGTGGGGTGTACAGCATACAACTGCACATTAAGCCCATTTCTAAGCGATAAGACACAATGAATCGAAGGAATATCCTCTTCCACTAAATAGCTGATTTTTATAGCTGATAAGGGTAGCTTGGAATAGAGCAACATGCCGTAGGTATTCTCTAAGGGAACGCGTACATGGAAGGGATATTCCACTGACAGACTCCTTGTCTCCCGATCCCATCGCCCGTTTGTTTCAAGTAACAGAACAACGTCCGGATTGGCTAGCGCTATCTCTTTTAAACATCCAACCGTATTGATGTTATCTTCATACACGTTTGAAACCATTAAACTGATAGATTGCTCTTCTATATTTTCTTTTACAGATAATACCTGCTTTTTCGAAAGTGGTGTAAAAGGAAGAATTTGTGAAGACAGGTAGATGCCATTAGCAATAAGTATTGTTAATAGTATCCATTCAAAGGCAGCAGGTGGATGATCGAAACGACTCAGCAATAATAAGAGGCAAAAGACAGTCAATACCAATTTTTGTAAGCGAGGGTAATCGAAAATCCTAAAAATCCAGTATTCGTGTTTGATGAGCGGAATGAGCGTAAAACAAATAGTCAATAAGGAGAGTGTGTAGATAAATACGTTCATAGACGTGCTGCTGTTAATTGTCAAACTTAAGAACAAAAACAAATGAATAAAAGTTTTTTAAGGAATGCTTCATTCATTGTTGCTGATTTCTGTTGAAAAATCGATTTAGCTATGTGAAATGAAGTCATATTTATTTAGTACTTTTAAAGGCATTATATGATGAAAACCTTAATAGATAATATTGATTGAAATGACTAAAATTTATCGTTATTACACCGCACTTTTTCTGCTAAGTTGCTCCTTGACTCTTTCAGCGCAAACAAATCCGATTTTTGATGGTTGGTATGCCGACCCAGAAGGGATCAGGTATGGTAATGAGTATTGGGTTTTTCCCACCTATTCAGCTCCTTATGAAGAACAGGTGCTTATGGACGCGTTCTCATCCAAAGATTTGAAAAACTGGAAGAAACATACTCGAATTATTGATACGTCGGCTGTGAAATGGGCAAAGAAGGCGATGTGGGCCCCAGCTGTTTTAATGAAAGATAAAAAATACTATCTGTTTTTTGGAGCAAACGATGTTCACGAAGGTGAAATAGGTGGGATTGGAGTAGCCGTTGCAGAGAAGCCGGAAGGACCTTACAGTGACTTGATTGGTAAGCCCTTAATCAATGAGATTGTAAACGGTGCTCAACCCATTGATCAATTTGTTTTTAAAGATGTAGACGGCAGCTATTATATGTACTATGGTGGCTGGGGGCATTGCAATATCGTTAAGCTGAAAAGTGATTTTACCGGACTTATTCCTTTTGAAGATGGAAGTACTTTTCGAGAAGTAACACCGGAGGGATATGTCGAGGGGCCCTTTATGTTCGTAAGAGATGGGAAATATTATTTTATGTGGTCAGAGGGAGGGTGGACCGGGCCCGATTATAAAGTCGCATACGCGATAGCTGATTCACCATTTGGTCCTTTTAAACGGATCGGAACAATTTTACAACAAGATCCGGCAATCGCTACAGGTGCGGGACATCACTCTGTGATAAGTGGCAAGGGGAAGGACGAATGGTATATTGTTTACCATCGTCGTCCTTTAGGGGAAACAAGTGCACATCATCGGGTTACTTGCATCGATCGAATGTATTTTGATGAAAATGGTCTTATTAAGCCAGTGGTGATGACCAAATAATTATCGTGCTCTTTGGATGGTGTAGTCAAAATAAAAATAAAATGAGTAAAATTTTAGTATTTGGAGGCAGTGGACAATTAGGACAGTGCTTGAAGTCCGTTTGTGCAGATAAGGACATGATTTTTCTATCTTCTGAAGAGGCTGATATTTGCAATGAAGTACAACTTGAAGGCAAATTCATTCAATATAAGCCCAGTCATGTAATTAACTGCGCGGCTTACACGGCAGTAGATAAGGCAGAAGATGAAGAAGAAAAAGCAAGTGAAATCAACGCGGTAGCTCCGAGAATTATTGCTCAATTGTGTAAGCGTTTTAATACCGTGCTGATTCATATCTCCACTGATTTTGTTTTTGAGGGTAATCAAACGGGCTTGTTAGATGAAACATATCCTACTAAACCGACCGGTGTTTATGGAAAAACAAAACTAAATGGAGAAATTGCTATCCAACAAATATGGGATAAGCATATTATTATCCGCACTAGTTGGTTGTATTCAGAGTACGGGCACAACTTTGTTAAAACGATGTTACGACTTGCCCAGGATCGCGAGGAGCTTAAAGTGGTAGCGGACCAAGTCGGAACACCGACTTACGCCCCCGACCTGGCCAAGGTATTATGTAAAATGGTTGATAACACAGAGCATAGATATGGCCTTTACCATTACAGCAATGAAGGAGTGGCAAGCTGGTACGATTTTGCCTGTGCTATTTTCGAATTGAACAGCACAAATATGCGTGTACTACCGATTAAAACTGCTGATTTTCCAACTAAAGCCCAACGTCCGGCTTATTCGGTTTTGGATAAATCAAAGATAAAAGAACAATTTAATCTATTGATACCGAATTGGAGAGAGAGTCTGACAGTATGTTTACAACGATTGAAAGAAGTTCAAAACCAATAAGTCTCCGTTTTATCTATATCGTGAACACATGAAGTGGAAAATCCTAACATCTGAATATTTAGTAAAGGCTCCATGGGCCGTCTTGAGAAAAGATTCATGCGAGATGCCAAATGGCCATATCGTACCCGAATACTATGTATTGGAATATCCAAACTGGGTGAATGTAGTTGCATTTACTGAAACGAATGAAATTATCCTCGTAAGACAATATCGTCATGGTGCGGGCAAAGAATTCCTCGAAATTCCAGGAGGAGTGATTGATGATGGAGAAGATGCGTTAAGCGCCGCTAAACGTGAAATGTTAGAAGAGACAGGGTATATATTCACAACAATGGAAAAACTGGTAGATTTGTATCCTAATCCCGCAACAAGTACCAATATTACTACTACCTATCTGGCAAAAGGAGGGGTAAAGGTGAAAGAGCAGTCTTTAGATGATCAGGAGGAAATTGAAGTTTTGCTTTATTCGGTTGATGAGGTGAAAAAACTGTTAAAAGAAAATAAGATTGGCCAGGCTCTCCATACGGCGGCCCTTTTTTATGCGCTTTGTGAGATCTAAGGAATATCCATGCAATACTGCTACACAGGCCTGGTAATCATGGTATAGTTGAGTGCCATTTGCAATAAAACGAATACAGGCAAAATAATGTGGCTATGGCCTGCCTGTGGGTTAGGTAGAGGGCTGACTAGCGGATAGGAATTATTTACCGACGAAACTCATAATTTAACATGGATAACTCCTAACTAAATTTTTACCTTTGCCCCATGGCAAGAGAGATATTGGAAAATAAGCGTAAAGCGCTAAAAATTAACTTAAATGAACAGATTTATGGCACCTTTGCGGAAATAGGTGCCGGGCAGGAAGTTGCAAGAAATTTCTTTACAGCAGGGGCTGCTTCGGGAACAATTGCTAAAACCATGAGTGCATATGACATGGCTTTTAGTGATGCTATTTATGGTGCCGAAGCAAACGGACGTTATGTGAGTAGCTCGCGCCTGGAAAAAATGCTCGACCATGAATACCAATTGCTTACCGATCGACTGAAGGGGTCTAAATACCAAAATCGTAAATTCTTTGCTTTTGCCGATACCGTAACTACATTAAATTTTAGTAAAACAAATGATCCGCATGGCTGGATCGGACTCCGTTTTCAATCGGAAGTGGGAGGAGAGCCAAATGATATTATATTTCATGTACGTCTCTTGGATAGCGATGCTTCTTTGCAGCAAACTGTCCTAGGGGTACTGGGCGTCAATCTGGTATTTGCTGCTTATTTTTATGTTCATGACGTGCAAACGATGATTGAAAGTCTAGTAGACAACTTGGCTGCCGGATCGGTTGAAATCGATTTGGTCAAGTTAAATGGAGCTGCTTTCGAAAATGTAAGTGAACGATTGGTTAATTTATACCTAATTGCTAAAGGTTTTTCGCGGGCTGCGATTTTTGATAAAAAAGGACATGCGCATCAAGCGAAAGATTTTTTTTACAAAAAGGATGTTATTATTTTGAGAACAAAATATAAACAAAAGTCCAATCCAAATTTCGATCTGTTCAATCTAGCGGTTGATCAGTTTAAGCGAAATTTAGGAATCGACAATAAAAATCTTTTGGTTATGATCGAGGTGCTGATGTCAAATGCTTTGGATGATCACCCCGTGCTAAGTAACGAAGACCTGGAATATTTTGCAAAAAGGGCAGAGGAGCTATGCGCTACCGGAAATCATATTCTGGTTTCTAATTTTACGAGAAATCATAAATTGGCTGAGTTTCTCGCTCAGTTTAAACCCAATAATGTGGGTATTTCTACCAATATTTCCAA
Organism: Olivibacter sp. CPCC 100613; assembly: GCF_036959255.1. Lineage (NCBI taxonomy): Bacteria > Pseudomonadati > Bacteroidota > Sphingobacteriia > Sphingobacteriales > Sphingobacteriaceae > Olivibacter > Olivibacter sp. CPCC 100613. The sequence goes on along the minus strand of NZ_JAWMTI010000005.1, from coordinate 225,803 downwards.
TCTCCATAATATATTTAATTCTAAAAATTATGGTGAAAGCTATGCGGACGAATTGTTGGCCTATGTGAGTGGTATGTTTAGTAAAAACGTGAAGCTGTACGTTTACCCTTATCTAGATAGAAAGAATAATGAAATTATAACTACTCAAAACATGCCCGTGTCCCTTGAAGCCAAACCGTTGTTTGATTTCTTAATCCAAAACCATTATATTATTGATATAGAAAATTACGACGAACGTTTTGTGAAGACGGTATAAAAATTATTATTTATTACCAGTTGTGAATTGCTCACAACTGGTAACTAAACGTTTAATAACTGGCGGTTGCTTCTTCATATTCACTTAAGGGGGGGCATGAACAAACCAACGATCGATCGCCGTAAGAATCATTTACCCTTCCTACTGCAGGCCAGAACTTATGCGCTGCAACATAGGGAAGTGGATATGCCGCTTCCTGCCGTGTATATGGTCTGTTCCATTCATTGGCGCTAACAATGGCCAGGGTATGAGGTGCATGTTTCAATACATTTTCATTTTTGTCAACAGTTCCTGATTCAACGGCTGCAATTTCTTTCCGAATGGCTAAAAGCGCATCGCAGAAACGATCTAATTCTGCTTTGGGCTCTGATTCCGTTGGTTCTACCATCAGTGTTCCGGCCACAGGAAAAGAAACAGTTGGCGCATGAAAACCATAATCCATTAGACGTTTAGCGATATCGCCTACTTCAATACCAGAGTTCTTAAAACTACGGCAGTCGAGAATCATTTCATGAGCACACCGACCATTAGCACCGGCATATAATATTTTATAATCTTGTTCAAGTCTGGCTTTAATGTAGTTGGCATTGAGAATGGCAAATTTAGTGGCATTTGTAAGCCCATCGGTGCCCATCATTGCAATATAGGCATGTGATATCAACAAGATAGACGCTGATCCAAATGGTGCTGCGGCAATAGCAGAGATGGACTTACCTTCATTGATATCTACTACCTCATGGCCTGGTAAGAAGGGTACTAAATGCGCTGCGACACCAATTGGTCCCATTCCCGGGCCACCGCCGCCATGGGGGATACAAAACGTCTTATGAAGATTTAGATGACACACGTCTGCACCTATACTTGCCGGACTTGTTAAACCAACTTGTGCATTCATATTGGCCCCGTCCATATACACTTGTCCCCCATTTGCATGAATAATTTCACAAATAGCAATGATTGATTCTTCAAATACGCCATGTGTAGACGGATAGGTTACCATCAGACAACTTAAATTGTCTTTATACAATTCAGCCTTTGATTGTAAATCGGCAACATCAATATTGCCTCGGTCATCGCAGTTTACAACAACGATTTTCATGCCAGCCATCGAGGCAGATGCCGGGTTGGTACCGTGCGCAGAAGAAGGGATGAGTACAATGTTCCGATGATGATTCCCTTGGTCTTCATGATAGGCTCTAATAACCATTAAACCGGCATACTCTCCCTGCGCACCTGAGTTTGGCTGGAAACTCATTTTAGCGAATCCTGTAATGGCAGAAAGCCATTGATTTAACTCATCGAGCATTTGCATATAACCACCAACTTGGTCGATCGGTGCAAATGGATGTAATCGGTTAAAAGCTTCCCAAGATACAGGTATCATCTCGGTTGTAGCGTTTAGTTTCATTGTGCATGATCCCAACGGAATCATGGAGTGGCAAAGAGATAAGTCCCTGTTCTCGAGCGACTTGATGTAGCGTAGCATCTCATGTTCAGCGTGGTGCGTATTGAATACTTCGTGATGTAGATAAGTTGAAGTACGTTGCAGCGAGGTAGGGATTGAACTTTGAAGAGTAGAAGCGTCCAAATCAACATCCGTTAAGCTTTTTGCTTTCACTTTGGCAAAGACACGAATAATTTCTTTTACATCTTCTAACGTTGTTGTCTCATCTAACGAAATGTGAACAGTTTCGCCCCGATAGTGAAAATTCATTTCATGGTTAAGTGCTTCCGCATGAAGTGGATTGCATAAATTCCCAAGATGAAAGGTTAGGGTGTCAAAATAAGCTTCATTCTCCTGTTTATAACCCAATGAAGTCAGTGCTTTGGCTAATAATACCGCTAATCCATGAATGCGCTCTGCGATGGCTTGCAAGCCTTTTGGACCATGATAGACGGCATAAAACCCAGCCATTATGGCTAAGAGCGCCTGTGCTGTACAGATATTGGAAGATGCTTTATCTCTTCGGATATGTTGTTCTCGTGTTTGTAAGGCCATGCGAAGTGCATAGTTGCCCGATGCGTCGATGGTTACACCGATAATTCTGCCCGGAATATTACGTTTATAAGCATCTTTGGTTGCAAAGTAAGCCGCATGGGGGCCACCAAAACCCATAGGAACACCGAAGCGTTGAGATGACCCAACAACAATGTCTGCTCCCCATTCTCCAGGAGGCGTTAACAAGGTAAGACTCATCAGATCAGCTATGACACTAAGTGTTGCTTGATGTGCATGAACCTTCTCAGAAAATGCACGATAGTCAAATACATTACCATTGCCCGCTGGGTATTGAACCAATGCGCCGAAGATATGCTCATTAAATTCAACTTTTGCATGGTCACCAATCAAAAGCTTGATGCCATAGGAAACGGAACGAGTTTTTAACACATCCAACGTTTGCGGAAAAATGTTCTCTGATACAAAAAAAGTATCCGCATCTTTATTTTTACGTAAACCATATTGCATAAACATTGCCTCCGCAGCAGCGGTCGCTTCATCTAGCAAAGAAGCGTTGGCTATTTCCATTCCGGTAAGGTCGATAATGGCCGTTTGAAAATTTAATAAGGCCTGTAATCTGCCTTGTGCGATTTCAGCTTGGTAAGGGGTGTATTGTGTGTACCAACCAGGGTTCTCAAATACGTTGCGCAAAATGACACCGGGTGTGATTACATCATAATATCCTTGACCGATGTATGATCTGAAAACTTTGTTTTTAGAAGCAAATTGTTTTAGTCGCTGTAAATAGCCATTTTCAGTTAAAGCTGGTGGTAAGCTTAGTGCGGCCTTTAAACGAATGCTAGCTGGAACGGTTTCATCAATTAACTGATCAATACTGTCAATGCCAATGGTTTTAAGCATCTCGGGAACATCTTGCTTATTTGGTGCAATATGGCGTTCCTCAAATTTCTCTTGAAAATTTATATTTAAGTTCATTCATGTATGAATTATAGATGCAGTTTTAATTTAAGCAACAGAGCATAAAGCTGTTTAAGAGGGATTTAGCTGGTTGTTACTTGTGTTTTAAGATGTCTTCATTTAAGGCCACAAACATAGACAAATTGCCTTTCATTTGCAAGTCATTCGCCTCGCTTATCTATACAGGATTTGTCATATTTTTGCAGGATGATAAAAACAGATAATTAGGAACTAGGCAAAAAACATTTTACCTAGTTTTGAACATTGAAGATAAAAATAATATGAAAAAATCACTACCTCTTACCGCTATGATCACCGGCTTTGTATCTTTTGTTGGAATCATTTATATGATGCTACATCCGGAATTGCCAAGTGTATTGGTTTTTATAATCTATGGACTAGCCACATGTGCGGGGCTATGCGGCTTATTGCTGATGGGGAAAAAGAAATAGATCATTAGGTAGTAAGTCGCTTAAGGATTGCCACCTAATGATCTTTAGACTTATTGATGTATGTTTGCTATTCGACTTTATAGCGGTAAACGGCCCGTCCGATATTACCATTTTCATCGATCCCTTCTACCACGGCTTTATACGTGCCTAAACCACTGGCATTGTAGAATTGAAAACTTGCTTTTCCCTGACTGTCGGTAATGACCTCAGGGTTCCAATAGACCGTTGTGCGCCAATCAATTCCAGGAGCGCTTGTTGGCGTATATTTCGGCAGATAAAAGCTGCGTTCGGCTTGATATCCTAAAGGCGTAATGGTTACAATATTGGATTTGGGCAAAAGGTTCTCTAATTCAGCTTTGCTGATACGTGTACCTTGCGGCTTCTTTTTCGTATTGATAACTAACACACCATTGCTTTGATATGTTCTGTTGACCGTGCCCAGATCATCACGCAAAAATATTTCCACAGATTCCACCTCCACAGGACTAACTGTATTTATACCATTCACATCAATGGCCATTCCATTTAAAAATACTTGTACAGGTGTACGATTTCCTTGGTTATAGTCTCGCGTAATGTAAAAATTGTTATCCATAAAGGTTAAACCCATTGCTGCCGTTTGCAGGCAATTAATGAGTAAATTACACCCGGTAAATCGGGCACCATCAATCAGATGATCAGGAATCGGACTTAGTCCTGATAAAGCCGGATATTGCGTATGGCGTGGTTTAGGCGCTACTCGTTCGGTAATAACAACTTCCTCTAAAAGGCGCTCAGACCGATATTGCCTTGCGCTATTTTTTAGATAGGGTGTTAGCGTACTGTCTATATTAAGAATTTCATCAGGACCGGTAAAACCCGGGGTGATTGCCGGAAATGCATCCCCATTTAAGGTAATCTTTAGATTTTTATAGTTCTCGTTGTTTCTTGCACTGATCGTAACTTGTGCCGAGTCGGTGAACATCACATTGCTGAACTTGAAATTGCCCTGTTCATCAGACAGGGTTTCAACTGTCTTTTTATCATTGCCGATGCTCAATTCCAGTTTGCCGTTAGGTACTGCGATGCCGTTTAAAAGGCGGAGTGTTCCGGTAATATCAATTCCCTGTTCCGGAAGGAAGGAAATCGGGGGGGGGTTATCACCTATAATATCTTTGTAATCAAAACGGCGATATCCCTGTGTAAGCATGAGAATGTCTAAGTTGGAGCGCGTTTCCGGTGTTATATCTTTGAAATAATAGTTGGGTTGCTCCACATAACCTTTAATATCTGACGTTAACAACAAGCTGGTCAAGATGGTTGTTTCAGCATTTTCATTAAACGGAACTTTCGACTCATCGATCACCGAAACAGAAAAAGTCCCAACAGATTGAGCACTGTCTGTGGCAGCATTTAAATGCAATTGAACCGGCTGCTTTGCTGCATAGCTTTTTTTATCCGAATTTAAGCTAATTTTAAGCTCATTTGGGCGTTGAATGAAAACCAGTCTTTCGCTCAGAGGAATACCTGAAGGAGAGAGCAAGGTGAATTGTACGATACCCGAAGGAAATTTATTCTTTGGTACAGAAGCATTAATGCTTGCACTGCTTAATGGCGTTTGTGCCGCATAATAAATAACGCCATCACTCTGCGCAACTAATGAAAATACCTTGTTCTGATTTTGCTCGAGATAAAGCGCATTGGAAATGATTTTCACGCCAATGTTTAAACTGTCTGACGGATCGATAACTAAACTCGTTCCAAAGGGTCGTACTTTCGGGAGCTGGTAACTGTAGGAAGCACCGTTTTCCGTTGTAACTTTAGCGGTATATACAGCATTTGCTTTCGGGTTTAGTGTAAATTTGCCCATCCCCAAATGCTGTGTTGTAATGCTTGCGACTTCTTGCCCTTGCTGATCCACCACCTTTCCTGTTATCGCAACGCCCAATCCATCGCCTCCTACCGCCTTGAAAGCAACTTCACTCGGCAAATCGGCAATTAAATACCCACTTTCCGGGAAAAATTGTACATCTGGTGTTTGAAACGCACTGCGTAACTGATAACTCGTGTTGACTAAACGGTTATTGTCTAAACTGATGGCGGTGTTCAGGATTCCGTCTTTTAGCACCTGTTGTTGTTCGCTGGACAGATTTACCTGAAGGTATCCATTCTTATCAGTACTGCCCCTTCCTTTACTTACGCTGCTCGTACCGCGCATAAGCTCCCATGAAACTCGTTTATCAATTAACGGTTTTCCCTCCTCATCAGTATACCGGATTCGGCCATTGACAGCCGCTGTTTTTCCTCCTGATGAAGCAACAAAGTTCGCATGAGTTTTGACTCGTTTATTGAAAACATCGCCAATAGTGATGTTTTTATTGAAGAAATAATCGGGATCAAAGTTCATCATGTATTTGGTATAAGCTCTGACACGATAATTTCCTTGTTTATAAAGAAGCGGATCTAAAACAAGACTTCCACTACCGGTACCATTATTACTGGAAATCATAGTGGTTTTCATGAGGGAATCCCGGTCGTTGAGCACCTCAATATATACAACTTTACTGAGATTTGAAAGTTGATGGTGGCTCGTTGAATAAGACTTAAACCATAGCGTGTCACCAACAGCATAATAGGGTTTATCAAAATGAAGATATACTTTTTCAACAGGTTGCTGGGTAGCTAATGCATTGGTTTTTTCAACAATGGTATTCAGGTTAATTCCTTTTTGTCGGGACTGACTCCATACGCCCAGGCTATAAAACGATAAGATAGTAAAAAGTAAATATCCGTTGAGGTGTCTCATAAAATGATTGTCGTAATTTTAGAAATGGCTAATTTATCGATTTATTCATTTACTTCTGATTTTTAACAGATTTTTAACAAAAAAAGCTGGTGTCAAAGCCCACAAATGGATCGAGCGTCCGCAATCCATGCGCATGTTAATACCTATATAGGATGTGAACGAAATATAATCGATCAATAAGTGCTATAAATGCATATATTAAAAGGTACTTATAAGGTACAGTAGAGGTGCATTAGAGATGCCAATAGGGTAGTGCAATCGCCGCAAGGGAAACTAGCTGCCACAGGCATATATTCACGTTTTCTTCCATTATCTTAACATCTGCCCAAATCATTCGAATCAAATGCTAGGTAGTACTCATAAAACTTCCTACCTTTGGTGCTTTATCAGATTTACCTACTTATTTAGTAGGTCAAATGAGAAAGAATATTGAATAAAAGAAACAATTAAAATGAGCAAAATTAATCGTAAGCAAGATGCGCTAGACTATCATGCTAACGGCCGTCCGGGTAAAATTGCCGTAATACCTACTAAACCAACCAATTCGCAACGAGATTTATCCTTAGCGTATTCGCCGGGGGTTGCTGAACCTTGTTTGGAAATTGCAGCGAATAAAGAGGAGGCTTATAAATATACAGCCAAAGGAAACCTCGTTGCTGTTATTAGCAATGGAACGGCCGTATTGGGGTTGGGTGATATAGGGCCGGAAGGTGGGAAACCTGTTATGGAAGGAAAAGGACTTTTGTTTAAAATATTTGCAGATATTGACGTTTTCGATTTAGAGCTTGATACCAAAAATGTAGACGATTTTGTCCGCACGGTAAAAATATTGGAACCAACTTTTGGTGGTGTCAACTTAGAAGATATCAAAGCTCCTGAATGTTTTGAAATTGAGCGTCGTTTAAAGGAGGAGATGTCCATCCCTGTTATGCATGATGACCAACATGGCACGGCAATCATTTCGGGTGCCGCGTTGATCAATGCTTGTGAGTTACAGAAGAAAAAGCTCGGAAAGGTTAAAATTGTCGTTAATGGAGCTGGAGCTGCCGCCATTTCCTGTTCGCGCATCTATGTGTCGCTCGGGGCGAAACCTGAAAATATCGTTATGATAGATAGGAGTGGCGTTATAAGAAAAGATCGAGCACATTTAGATGCCTTAAAGGGCGAGTTTGCAACAGATCGCGCTATTCACACCTTGGAAGAGGCTATAAAAGACGCCGATGTTTTTATCGGGCTCTCTGCTGCCGATGTATTATCGGCGGATATGCTGAAAACCATGAGTAAAAACCCAATCGTTTTCGCCATGGCAAATCCAAATCCTGAAATTGCATATGACTTAGCCATAGAGACACGCAAGGATGTCATCATGGCAACTGGACGCTCTGATTATCCAAATCAGGTGAACAATGTGCTAGGTTTCCCTTACATATTTAGAGGGGCCCTTGATGTGCGAGCTACAGGTATTAATGAAGAAATGAAACTGGCGGCCGTACACGCTATTGCAAAATTAGCGAAAGAACCCGTTCCTGAGTCGGTAAATCTTGCATATAATATAAATAACCTGAAGTTTGGTGAAGACTATATTATCCCCAAGCCCACCGATCCGCGTTTAATCACCGAAGTTGCTCCCGCTGTTGCAAAAGCTGCTATTGAATCAGGCATAGCAAGAATTGAAATTAAAGATTGGGAAGGTTATAAAGAGAGTCTCAGAAAACGTTTAGGCTTAGATGATGTGTTGATGCGTGATTTAAGCGCCGCAGCAAGACAAAATCCTAAACGAGTTGTGTTTGCGGAAGCAGATAATTATAAAATTTTAAAAGCAGCACAGATTGTAAAAGATGAAGGGATTGCCCATCCTATTCTCCTCGGTAGAAAAGAGAAAATTCAACGCATTATTGCCGAACATGCTTTGGAATTGTCGAATGTTACAATCATTGATCCATTAGAAGAGGTTGATACACCAAAGTTCAAACAGTATGTGGAGGCACTGTATAAGAAAAGACAGCGTCGGGGTATTACCTTGTTGGAGGCTAATAAATTTATGCTAGACCGTAATTACTATGGTGCGAGTATGGTTGAGTTTGGCGAAGCAGATTGCTTAATTTCCGGGTTGACTAAAAATTACGCAACGACCATTCGTCCTGCACTGCATGTGATCGGTACTCACCCTGGTAGTCGAGTTGCTGGTATGTACATGATGCTGACAAAAAAAGGTCCGGTCTTCTTTGGAGATACCACAGTGAATAAGAATCCAAGTGAGGAGGAACTGGTAGATATCACCGTTCTATTACATGATGCCGTAAAGAAGATGAATATCGATCCACGTATTGCCATTCTATCTTATTCAAACTTCGGATCAAATGAAGGAGAAACACCTTCTAAGATGCGTAATGTGGTTAAAATACTCCATGAGAAGTACCCGCACATTGTTGTTGACGGGGAGATGCAGGCTAACTTTGCCATCAACAGTCAAATGCTGGCCGAGAATTTTCCGTTTACCAATTTGAGTGATGGACCTGCTAATATATTGGTATTCCCTACTTTGGAATCCGGTAATATTGCGTATAAATTATTACAGGAATTAGGTGGAGCGGAAGCCGTTGGACCGATCCTTTTAGGACTTAATAAACCAGTGCATGTCTTGCAGCTGGGAAGTTCTGTACGTGAAATTGTGAACATGGTTACCATTGCGGTTGTTGATGTGCAGGCGAAAGAGAAAGAGGCATTAAGCAAGAAAAGAAAAAAGTAACGTCCTTCTTCATCATTAGTTAATTGGTTGATATGCCCATTAACTAATGATTGCTGAATGGAATCAATTCTCATTAGACTTAACGTTTAATACCTAAAATATGTATGAGTATTTAAATGGAAAGCTGGCATATAAATGTCCCACTTATGTCGTATTGGATGTAAACGGTATCGGATACCACGTTAATATTTCTTTACATACCTTTGGTCAGATTAAAGATCGGGAGCAGTGTAAACTATATGTGAGTTTTCAAGTAAAGGAAGATGCCCATTCATTATATGGGTTTGCAGAAGAAGGAGAGCGGAGGTTATTCAATCATTTATTGTCGGTTTCGGGCATTGGAGCGAACACTGGACGAATGATCCTGTCATCGATTACGCCGACGGAAATCCAGGCGGCAATTGTGCAGGGAGACGTCAAACAAATACAACGCATAAAAGGAATTGGACCTAAATCAGCCCAACGGATTATACTCGAACTACAAGATAAGTTAAAGAAGGAGGGGGCGGATACGCTGATAGCAATTCCACAACACCAATCGGTATCTGAAGAGTCATTGACCGCTTTGATTATGCTTGGTTTTAATAAGGGACAAGCTGAAAAAGCACTTGCCGAAATTCAAAAGAACAGCACGGCTCAATTTACTGTTGAAGAGTTGATCAAGGAAGCCTTACGAAGGTTATAAAAACTTTCAGGGTTATATCGGCTCTGTTCAAATAATAACTGTAAGGCAGCTTGATACTCAGCTATTAAGCTCTTTTGATCCTCTTGTAATGAATTCAGAACATAGACACGGACTTTTGCCTCGTAAAACTTCAGGTCAAACTGCTTCGAGATGAGTATTAATTGGCGGGCTAGGTGAAGATAGTCTTTTTGTTGAGCTCTTAACAATTCAAGATCCAGTAAGCCCAGTTGCAGCCTATTAATCGTATGCGAACTATGCATCTGCAAAGCTTCTTCTTTTGCTTGAAAGGCAAGGTCCATTTGACCTAAGGCTAAATATCGTTCAGCAAGCGCTAATTGAATACAGGCTTTAAAATCCTTGGTTACTTTTCTGTTTAGATCCAAGCCGTATTGATTTACAACCTGAAGGTACTGCAATGTAATTTGCTCGGAAGCTTTAATCTTTAATAATAGATAACCTAATACGTAAATGAGTTGCTTATGTAAAAGATTGGTACTTCGTTCAGGGTAATGGCAAAACAATTGTATTTCTTCAATCGCTTCTTCTTTTAGCATGTTATGCCGGTAGTAATGATGAATATTTTCGATAATTGTTAAAGGATTTAAAGAAAAGTCTGCAAAGTGCTCGCGTGGCATAGCGCGAAGTACTTCAATATGTTTTAGTGCTTCTTCGTCTCGTAGGTAAAGCAATTCAAAAAAAGCAAGTGAGGTGTGCAGTAAAATCTTTTGCCGGGGAGGAATGTGGTATCGAAGTAATTTCTTAAGTGCCAATTCGTACTCCAACTCCAATAGCAGATGATCAAGTGCAATGTCAATAAACGCAGATTTGGCAAAAGCACGGTTTAGTGTACTACCAATTGCGGGATTAGCTTTTACTACATAATCCAAATTGCTGCAGGTGAATAAGATCAATGAGGCCTGATAAGGTTCGATGAACTCGACATCTTGTAGGTGGTTAAAAATATCTAGGTCACCTGTTTCCAGTGAAAAAATAATAAACCACTTTAATAATATCAATTTAATGTGGTCACTATATAGCTGATCCTGAACCCAGTTAATAAGTGTTTTGTCAACCTGGCCGTTTTGTTTCTCGAGTGCGTCTTGTGCAATAAAATAAGCCGCAATTACTAAAGATTTAAACCGTATCTGATAGGCAGCTCTTGTACCTTTTTCCTCCTGATGCTCATAAAGAATGCCTGCATGCAATAATTCACTGTAGATACTATTGTTTTCTTTAATGATGGGGTATGCCTCTTTTTTGTTAACGTAAGCATGTTCATCGAAAAAATTTACCAGTCCGATTAGCTGACTAAGCATTACTTGCTTTTCGGCGGCTAAGGCCCCTTTAAGAATGTTTTTATGTAAATACAAAGAAGCGATCGCAAATTCATCAGCTGGATTTAATTGATCTAGGCCAATGCTGTCTCCTTTTAATTGATAATAATATTGAAAATGTAGGGGGAGGCTGATTACAGGGAAGTATTTTCTTGTATAGTCCCTATCAATAGATTTGACATTGCTGATTTTGTCAATCAATTCATGTATTTCTTGACTTGTAAAAGGTTGTAAGTTGACGGCATTTGCACGCTTGCTGCAAGGAAAGTCAGTAAACCAGAGCTTGCTGATTTCTGTATGATTTTCAATCAAGTGACCATATTTTTGCCAAGTGGAAGGGCGCAGCGTAATGATAATTTTCATCCAAGGGTAATTGGATAAATAAGCCGTCATATCGATTAGCTGTTTAAAAACAATATCAAATAACCGATTATTGATCAGGTTATTATTGAAATCGTCAATGATGATATAGAAATTTCCCGGCGCTCGTTTCTCATATTGTAATATAAAATCTTCAAAGTGCTGTTGTTGCGGGAAATTAAGAAGATGGGCTAACCATTTATTGCTATGGAAACCAAATCCGGCAGCAAAAAAAAGCGAAGAACTGTTCACATGAAGAAAAATATTATTTCGATTTTCCATGTGATTTACAGCTAGCTGTCTATCTACCCAATGTGTAATGCCAATCGTTTTCCCCATACCTGAGGGAGCACTTATAATACAACCAGTGGTATCTGCCTCTAAAAAGCGCTGAATGTGATCTGTAATTGATTGCCTTTCGATGGTATATAGATAAGAGATGCCACACTTATGCTTATTCGTTTGAATGGTAAAACGGGTAATGTTGTGGGCTGCTTGTGTAATTTCGTTCCAAGTAATATGCTCATTGGTGTCGTCTTTCTGCGTCTCCATTTGTTTGATGAAGTCGGCCCAACTGTCATAACCACAATATTGCGATAACGCATTCAACGTAAAAGTCGAAGGTGCGTAACGTGCATGCGCAAACCCGTAAACACGTTTGATCGTTGTTTGACTGATCGTTTTATGCGTTTTGGTTGAAATATCCAGTGCAAGTTTATAGCAATCGGCGGCGATTATGGTATCAATCTTCGCAATTTCTAATACCTTATTTTTTAATTCTTGAATATGAGGTTGTAAAAATATCTTCATGCTTTCAATTTTGGTCAACAACTGCATTAATGCACGGTGTGATAAAGATAGGAGTTAAAATTTTGGTTAACAAAAATAGAAAGCTTAATAAAAATGAAAATTTCTTTCGCAGAATTTAAAAGCATTTTTTTTTCGTGAATGCATCGTGGCGGTAAGGTGGAGGTGTTTTTTAAATGACTTTATATGTAAATCCTTTGTTTTATAGCTTTTTAACAATCTTTTCACTTTAATAATCAAGAAATCGACTAGGGATAGCTAAGTTCTGAACAGTGTGATTTGTGTGAAAAAAATGTGAATAAATGTGGTTGTTATTTTAAAAAATGAACAAACTGAACAGGTGATTATATTAGTGAACACGGTGAATATATTTAATTCTAAATGAACATTGTGAACGGCTGATTCTTCGCTGCGGTAGAATACATTTGCATGACAATTATTGTGCGATAATAATGGGTAATGTATGTGTGTATTTATATCACAAAATTACCCGCCATTTATACAACGAATAGTTCACTAATTTATTGTTTTTGCTTTAAGATTGAAACATTGGCGCGATGGTAAACCTAATTTATCTTTTCGTGTCGCTAATTTAAATTATAAGCAACGGCTGAATTAGAACTATTCTTTCAAATAGACATTCTACTTAATAGCTGTTGTATGGAAACAACTTTTACGTTCAGAAAATCTTTTTCCCATTTTGTATTTACTGTAATTGCGGTATTCTTTGCTGTATTTGGTCTGGCAGAGATGGGATATGGGCAGACAAAATCTTATGCTACTTGGGCACCTAATGGAGAAAGAATGAATCCGGAAGGTCTGAGCCTTCTTCCAGGGGACGCCGGTGTTACCGGTATTGCCAATGCGGCCGTGCCGGATGATAATGATTTTGCAGTCATGACGGCAGATCGTGGCTTGGGATTGCTGGGGGTGATTGTCTCAGGCGGCGATGCCTTCTTACAGCTAAAGTTTCCTACGAACAGAACCGCTGGCGCAACAACCTATATTCGCATTGATGCGCCGCAACAAACAGGGTTGCCGCTCAATTTGGGCCAGCTCTTGGGATTGGTCGGCTCAAGTGTAACCGCTGAACTCTATGTCGGCGCAGGAAATGATGCGTCTTCCCCCGGAACGAAAGTAAATGCAAATGTGAATACAAGACTGACAGTGGACGGAGAGGGTCATTATTATATAGCTGTCACTCCGGAATCTGAGACTGTTTATAACTCGGTAAGAATACTCCTTAAATATCCAAATGGACTTGCCGACGTGGGAGGTAAAATTACGCTTAACGTCTATAATGCATTTACTTTTGATGACCTGACCTGCGGTTTTGCAAATTACGTGAGCATTGGGGAATCGACAGGATTGAATGTTGCTTTAACGGATGTCGTTCAAAATCCGCAAAATGCGGTTGACAGTGATCCAAATAATTTCTCAACCATTAGTACAGGAACGCTGCAAGTAGCGGGTTCTGTGTTTCAAACCTTCTATTTCAATGGCTTATCGGCCCCGCAAGATTATTTCAAAATCAAATTTGCAATTGGAGGGGGGAGTCTACTTGACCTCAATCTAATCGGTAGCTTTGAAATACGAGCCTACAACGGCAATCAGCAGGTTTTCTCCAAAAAATTACAAGGTGGTTTAATTAATGGAGTTGATTTATTGGGCTTGCTACGAAACGGAGAGGTTGTTACCCTACCGTTTGGTCCAGGTGTTCCTTTCGATCGTGTAGCCATAGGTGTAAACACTTCGGTCGGGTTAAGCTTAGCTAGTTCACCGTTGCGCGTTTACAGTGTTGAGCGTTATGGGGGGGCAAATAGCCCGGTATTAACCTGTCCGGATCCGAATCCGATTATTTCTCCAAATCCAACTGACCATATGCTCAGTCAGAAAGACTGCGCAACGGACCTAATTTCTTCTGAATATGCCAACTTCCCTTATAACGCTGTTGATGGTAACAACGATAGTTATGCTACTTTGGAAGCGAGCTCTGGTACTGCAGCAGGTTTAGGCGCCTACAGTGGTCATATTGAACTTGGATTTAGCCAGGTGAGGACTGCGGGAACCACCAGTTATATTCGTATTGATTTTGATAATGACGTGCTGGGCGGATTGCTAGATGGTAGTGTCGGACAGCTGTTAGGGGGGGTGCTTGATAATGTTCTATTCGGAAGTCATTATTTTACCGTAGAGGCGAAAAATAACGGGGCTTCGGTACTAAGTGGTTCCAGTAATACCGGTTTCTATGATACAGATGGCCGGGTAAAAGTTGTTCAAGATAAACTGGGTCATTATTATATCGCCATTACACCCAATGGTGACTATAACAGTATTCGTATAACAGAAAGTTTAGGTGCGTTGTTGGGCCTTGGTGAGGTACGCAATATGAACGTTTATCACGCTTGTGTTTCGACAGGTTCTGAACCATGCGAGCAAGCCTTTGCTACATATACGGCTTCCAATGGTATCTCACTGGATTTGTTAGGTGTTGGAAAAGCAGGCGTAACAGATGCGCAAAATGCAATTGATGGCGATGTAAATACAGCTTCTTCTATTAGTATAGGTGCTGCCGGTCTCGCTGCAAGTGTTTATCAATATGTTGATTTTCATGGTTTATCTGCTGAAACAGATCATTTCCGTGTGAAATTGAAAATGGACGGAGGCTCTGCTCTATCCGCTGAGGTGTTGGGAAGTATCGTAGTGAAAGCTTTCAACGGTGATCAAGAGGTTTTCTCGCAACGTTTACGAGATGGACTGATATCTGATCTAGATTTGCTAGACCTATTACAAGGGGGCCAAGTATTATCACTGCCATTTGGACCGGGAAGAACGTTTGATCGAGTAGCCATCGGTATTGAATCATTGTTGAGTGCAAATGTTATTAATAATCCATTACAGGTGTTCAGTATTGAGCGTTTTAGTGCTGAGTGTCCTGATCCTGAATTACAAGATCCGCCGGTAACAACGCCTCCGTTTAACAACCAGGACTGTGGTACAACGGTTGCTAGTTTTGAAAATGCAAATTTCCCATTGAATACGATCGACGGTAAGAATGATACGTACGCAACCCTATATGCCGGTACAGGAACCGCACTTGGTTTGGGAGCATTCAGTAGCCACATAGAATTAGCTTATCCAGATGCTATTCCAGCAAAAGAGACTTCTTACATCCGTATCGATTTTGAAGATGATATGTTGAATTCATTACTAGGTGGAAGTTTAGGTGATGCATTGGCTGATTTGACTGGTGGTTTGATATTGGGCAATCACTATTTTGAAGTGATGCTTAAGGATGCTGCTGGTAATCAAATCTTTAATGCATCAAGCGTAGATGGGTTTAGCGATCAAGCTGTAAAGGTTGTAAAAGACGCGAATGGTCGTTTCTATATTGCGGTAACTGCCGACGTTCCTTATAAATCCGTTCGTATTACACATGGTTTGGCGGCCTTGATTGGGGGTAATAATACAGCGACCATGAACGTCTACAGTATGTGTAGAGAAACTGAATTTAATCCGTGTGAACAGGCAACTTTCACTTCTTTCGATGGTTCAGGCCTTACCTTGGATTTATTGGATATCAGTAAAGGCGGGGTCTTCAACCCGCAATATGTGATAGATGAAAATTCATCTAATTATTCTACGATAAATTTGGGTATAGCAGGTGTAGGTGCTACGGTTTATCAAAATATTTATTTCAAAACAAAATCAGCGGCAACCGATTCGTTGAGAATACGTGTTCAACTTGATCAACCGGGAATCTTAAATCTTGATATAGCAGGTTCGTATCGTGTAAAATTGTTCAATGGCGATGAGGAGGTGTATAATCAGCCGCTTCAAAGTGCATTGATCAATAATTTAGATCTTTTGGGTCTATTGAATTCGGGAGGTATTATTCAATTGACGATTGCACCGGGGGTTGTTTATGATCGCGTGCAGTTTGGTCTTCAATCGGTGGCTAGCATTAATACAAGTGCACCCATACGATTTTACGGAATAAGCCGTATTTCCGAGGATTGCCCTGATCCGGATTTCTTGGAACCACCGTATCGTAGCCCCGTTTGTGCCGATAACTTAATAAGCGCTGAACATGCAGATGATATACAGAACTTGTTTGATGGAAACCATAATAGTTATGCTACGATCCGCTCAGATGCAGGGGTGACGAAATATTCAGGTCATGCAGAATTCGGTTATGCAGCTCCGGTTGCCGCAGGTACAACTTCTTATGTTCGTATCGATGCAGAAGGAGGCTTATTGGATGCATTATTGGCGGGAAGTGTCGGTAAATTGCTGACAGATATCCTAAATAATGTCGTACTTGGTAATCACTATTTCCATGTAATTGTAAAAGATGCGAGTGGGAATGAGCTGGTTTCAGGATCCAGCGAAGATTCGTTTACGGGCTCTACTACTGGAATGAATCCGAACAATCAAATCCGTATCGTTCAAGATAAGGCAGGAAGATACTATTTAGCCATTACACCTAACGCGGCCTATCAAAGTGTACGCATAGAAGATCATACCGATGCTTTACTGTTAGGGCAGAATAATAGTATCAATGTTTACGGTATGTGCTATGAAACTGATTTTGAAGGTTGCGCGGAGGCATTTACTACTTCTTTTGATGGTTCGGGATTAACCGCCGGCATAACAGGTATTGGAAATTACGGTGTACAGAATCCATATAGAGTACTCGATAATAATAATAATGGTGATTATTCTGAAATCAGCTTGGGAACACTTAGTGTTGCCGGTGCTATTCAACAAAATGTCCAGTTTAATAAAGAGATCGAAGCTAATAGCGTCTTTAAGGTTAAAATGGCTGTGGGTACCGGAACATTGGATGCCGGTGTCTTTGGAAGAATCGACGTAGTGGGTTACAATAATGGGCAAGAGGTTTATGTTGAAACGCTTGAAAATGCGGTTGTAGGAAATGTCAACCTACTGCAGTTGTTTAATAATGGAGCTGCACCTGAAATTAATGTGTCACCGAACGTAGCAGTGGATGAAATAGCGATCCGTTTAAGATCCCTTGTGGGTGTGACAGTGGTTCCAAATGTCAGGCTGTATTATATTCAACAGGATTGTGATGCAGTAGCGGGTTTTGTAGCTTGGAAAAGCTATGTAGTGGATGC
Source organism: Olivibacter sp. CPCC 100613 (assembly GCF_036959255.1). Lineage (NCBI taxonomy): Bacteria > Pseudomonadati > Bacteroidota > Sphingobacteriia > Sphingobacteriales > Sphingobacteriaceae > Olivibacter > Olivibacter sp. CPCC 100613. Next base: position 208,320 of record NZ_JAWMTI010000005.1, on the reverse strand, counting down.
GGATCCTACTATTACATCAGTGAAAGGAGGGGAAGAAGTAACGTATAATATTCATATTAGAAATTCGGGCACCGTCGATTTGACAGGGCTTTCTGTAATGGATACTATACCTTCCCATACGTCTTACGTTGATGGTTCGGGAGGAGTTTTCGCTGACAGCGTGGTTACATTTGAAGATGTAACCGTTGCGGCTGGTGCTACTACAACGTTAAGTTTCAAGGTAACGGTAAATGCTGATTTAACTGGTGTTTCTGAAATCGCTAACACAGCATTTGTGAAAACGGATGCTGATGATCCAGGTAAGGGGACTTTCCCTCCTGTAGATAACACAAATCCTTCTGAACCGGATACCAGTGGATCGACTGGTACGAATATTCCAGTCGATCAGCTATCTTCTCTAGTGTCTTGGAAGGCTTATAACGTGAATGGAGATGCGTCAATTACCGCTGTAAGTGGCGGTGAAGATATTGAATACACAATTTATGTACGAAATACAGGTAATCAGGCGTTGACGAATGTAAGGGTGAATGATCTGATTCCTGTAGGAACTGATTATGTATCGGGTGGAACTTTGGAAAATGGAGCGGTTATTTTTACGTTACCTGCCTTGGCTGTCGGTGAAACGTCTGCTCCTCAAACTTTCACCGTTAAAGTGAAAACGAACTTAACGGGTATAACAGAGATTCGGAATGTGGCTACGGTGGCAAGTGATGAAATAGGTACGCCGATAGAAAGCTTCCCACCTGTTGATAATACGAATCCAACGGAACCAAATGATACAGGTAGCACCGGCACAGTGATCCCGGTAAGCCCTGCTGATAATTTAGTTTCCTGGAAAGCTTACAAAGTAAATGGAAGCGCGGATAGCACGGCCGTTCGTGGAGGCGAAACCGTTGAATATGCTATTTACGTAAGAAATAATGGAAATCAAGATCTTAGCAATGTGGTCATTTCTGATGTACTGCCGGCCGGACTTGAATACATTTCAGGAGGTACTTTTGCTGCCAATACTGTTACTTTCACTTTACCTACTTTGTCGGCAGGACAAACGTCCACTCCGCAAATATTTACTGCGAAAGTGAAAGAAGATTTAACGGGTATTGACATTATTCGCAATTTGGCTACTGTAGTAAGTGATGAGATCACAACACCTACAGAAAGTTTCCCACCAACTGACAATGCAAATCCAAGTGAACCGGATACGACGGGGACAACAGGAACGCCACTGGATGTAACACCAATTCATGATCTTGATTTGACATTGACAGGATCAAGTGACGGTGCAAATAGCGGTCAAGCGGTTTCTGGTGATCTTATTACCTATACAGTTACTGTCGGCAATACGGGTAATAAGACCTTAACGAATGTCAATTTGGTGGATGCTATTCCTCAAAATACGACACTTGAGAGCGCGGGTGATTTTACGCAAAATGGAGATAACCTGGAGCTAAGTGTTCCTACATTGGCCGTTGGTGAAACACAGACATTTACCTTTACAGTCCGTGTTAATACGATCGATCCTGCTACGGTTCCTTCCATAGATAATAGTGTAACAGCTACTTATCGTAATGAAGACGATACGGACGATAGATCGGAAACGGCAACGCATAGCATGCCAACAGATTGTTTACCAATTAGCGCAGGAGATGTTTCTTTAACAAGCTCAATGGATCAGATTTGTGCCGGTGAGGAGGTTACTTTGACAGCGACTTTCCCTGGTTTAACCACACCTCCGAGTGCAAATTCAGTGAAATGGTATACGTCAGCCGATCTTTCGGATAATCCACTGACTGGCTTATCAATTACCGTGAATCCAATTGAAACTACCACTTATTATGTGGTAGTGCAGGGTGATGGTTATTGCTTTAATGATCCACCCGCACAGATTGCAGTGACGGTATCAGCCATTCCTGAAACACCTACCATTACAGCGACCGGAGCCAATCCGTTCTGCGAGGGTGGTTTTACTACCTTGACAGCGAGTGGAACCGCAGATTCTTATAAATGGTTTAATAATGGAATTGAAATTACTGGCCAAACGGGGGCAACAATTGAGGCAAGCGTTGCAGGACAATATACAGTAATTGCTGTCAATGCTGGTGGCTGCGAAAGCACTGTTTCAGCAAGTTTTGTAGTGGAAATGAGTCCTCGTCCAGCTCAACCGACGATTTTGGTTGATGGGGACACAACTGTGTGTGAAGGTACGACGCTTACCTTGACTTCCAGTGCAACTGCTGGTAACCAATGGTACAAAGACGGTACTGAAATTCAAGGAGCAACTCAACAAACACTCATCGTTAATGAAGCGGGTACTTATGCCGTTATTGTAACGGATCCAAATACAGGTTGTACAAGCTTAGCATCAGCTGATCTTGTCATTACAGTAAACCCGGCACCTGGAATTACGATAGATGGCAATGCGGCGATCTCTACTGCAGTGGGCGTCGCTATTCAGATACCTGGTGTTGTAACGGACCCTGCCGGATTGCAGGTGACTTGGTATGACAATGATGGTAATGTAACAACGAACTTGAATCCGACATTTAACACGCCGGGGGTTTATACCTATACGGCTGTGGTAACAAATGGAGGTTGTTCTGCGTCTGCAACCATCGTGATAACTGTATATGATGAAAATGCTTGTCCTCCACTCGTAGAACGTGTATATGCGAATACGCAAACTTGGAGTGCCGTGCTGACAGGCGATGTGGAGAATCCAACAAATGCGGTTGATGGCAATCCGCAGACACACGCTACTTTAAGAACTTTACTGGGAGTTGCTGGAATTGGTAGTGTTCGTCAAAACCTTCTATTTGCACAAGAAGTGGAGGCGGGTACACCAGTAAGCGTGAAGTTTGGTAAGGAATTAAGTGCAGTAGGTCTTATAGCCGGTGTATCTGTGGTCGGTTTGGATGCGGACGGAAATGAAATAGGTAGCCCACAGAACGTACAGGGCGGCTTGTTGGATCTGTTGGTCGGTGATAATGTAGCGGAATATACATTTGTTCCGGCAGATAACAACGGTCCTAAAAATTATAAAGGAATTCGTGTAATCCAAGCAGCGGTATTGAGTGTAGCTCAGAATACAAGAGTATATGGAGCTTATATTACGCAAAATAGTTCAAGCAATGATTGTGAGCCGGTAGTGCCTGGTGTCAAAGCGAATGTAATTGACGTATTGCATGGCGTTAGGGATATTGGCTTGGGTGCTTTAAGTGCTACTTCTTCGGTAACGGATCCATGGAACGCGGTAGACAATGACACAACTTCTTTTGCAGTCATTTCAAGAGCAGCTGCAGTATTGAACGAAGCCTTTTTAACGGTTACGTTCAAAACGCAAAGCCAATTGAATGACTCGATACGGATTGTTACGGAGGTACCGAATGATCCGATCTTGCAGCTTGAACTGCTTAAAGGTTATGTAGTTCAACGTTATTTGGGTGAAACACCTGTAGGTGAACCACTTGATGAAGATAGCGGTTTACTGAATCTTAAACTTTTAGGTTTACTCGGTAGTAGTCAAAGAGCCGCTATTATTGTTGCGCCAACTAATGAACCTTTCGATCGAGTGCGCATCAGTTATGGTAGTGTTGCAAGTGTGCTAGGTAATACGACGAATATCTACGATATCAATTTGAAGCCAACCATTAGTCCGGTTGTAGATCCCGACGGCGATCTGAAATTATGCCCTGGGGACTCTATTGTATTGACTAAGGTTGATGATTGTACAGTTTATAAAATCTTTGACGCTGATGAAGGGGGGAATGAATTGACTACCACTGATGGCTTCCGTTTTGCTGTTCCTGATAGTCTTACGGCAGGTGAATATACCTTCTTCGTGCAGGCAGTTCGTCAAGGCTGTGATGTGGGAGTCAGAATTCCAATTACTGTTACAATTGGTGATAAACCTGAAATAACCTTGCAACCTGCTAATTTAACATTGGCGCCAGGTTCTACAGCTTCTTTCCAAGTAGGAGCAACAGGTAGTAATTTAAGCTACCAGTGGGAACGGTTAGAAGGTACTACTTGGACAACACTTCCAGGTGAGACTGATAGTACCTTGAATGTAGTAGTTCCATTTGATAGCGCAGGAACTGTATATACTTATCGCGTCATTGTTTCTGCTGATGGTGGTTGTGATGTGATTTCGGCAGAGGCTACACTGACTGTTGGTAGTCAGGATATCGACTTCTCGAAGAGCAACCTATCGGTAACCCGTGACAATGCGGTGGCCGACGGTGTTGACGCGAACGAGGTAACGGCGACACTGCTTGATTCCGCGGATAACCCGATAGCCAACCGTGAGGTAGAGTTCACGATCGTCAATGTTGACAGCAGCAGTACGACGGTCCGTGTTACGACAGACTCACTCGGTAAGGCACCGGTTCCTATTGTGAGCACGGTAGCGGGTCAGGCGAGCGTAACGGCCACAGTGGACGGTACAGCGATTACGGTAGGCAGTCCGGCCGTAGTGACCTTCATCGCAGGTCCTGTAGACCACGGTAAGAGCACATTGGTGGTAACCAGGGACAACGCGGTCGCCGATGGTACAGATTATAACGAAGCAACCGCGACCATTGTGGATGCGAACGATAACCCGATCGCGGACCGGGAAGTGGTATTTGATATCACGAACGTGGACGGCACGACCAGCCGGGAAACAGTGACCACGGATTCACTGGGCAGGGCCGTGGTGCGTGTGAGCAGCACGCAGGCCGGTGAGGCAACGATCGCGGCAACGGTCGATGGCACGGCCATCAGCGGCAGTCCGGTAACGGTAACCTTCGTGGCCGGCGAGGTAGACTTCTCGAAGAGCAACCTATCGGTAACCCGTGACAATGCGGTGGCCGACGGTGTTGACGCGAACGAGGTAACGGCGACACTGCTTGATTCCGCGGATAACCCGATAGCCAACCGTGAGGTAGAGTTCACGATCGTCAATGTTGACAGCAGCAGTACGACGGTCCGTGTTACGACAGACTCACTCGGTAAGGCACCGGTTCCTATTGTGAGCACGGTAGCGGGTCAGGCGAGCGTAACGGCCACGGTAGACGGTACAGCGATTACGGTAGGCAGTCCGGCCGTAGTGACCTTCATCGCAGGTCCTGTAGACCACGGTAAGAGCACATTGGTGGTAACCAGGGACAACGCGGTCGCCGATGGTACAGATTATAACGAAGCAACCGCGACCATTGTGGATGCGAACGATAACCCGATCGCGGACCGGGAAGTGGTATTTGATATCACGAACGTGGACGGCACGACCAGCCGGGAAACAGTGACCACGGATTCACTGGGCAGGGCCGTGGTGCGTGTGAGCAGTACGCAGGCCGGTGAGGCAACGATCGCGGCTACTGTAGACGGCACGGCCATCAGCGGCAGTCCGGTAACGGTAACCTTCGTGGCCGGCGAGGTAGATTTCTCGAAGAGCAACCTATCGGTAACCCGTGACAATGCGGTGGCCGACGGTGTTGACGCGAATGAGGTAACGGCGACACTGCTTGATTCCGCGGATAATCCGATAGCCAACCGTGAGGTAGAGTTCACGATCGTCAATGTTGACAGCAGCAGTACGACGGTCCGTGTTACGACAGACTCACTTGGTAAGGCACCGGTTCCTATTGTGAGCACGGTAGCGGGTCAGGCGAGCGTAACGGCCACGGTAGACGGTACAGCGATCACGGTCGGCAGTCCGGCCGTAGTGACCTTCATCGCAGGTCCTGCAGACCACGGTAAGAGAACATTGGTGGTAACCAGGGACAACGCGGTCGCCGATGGTACGGATTATAACGAAGCAACCGCGACCATTGTGGATGCGAACGATAACCCGATCGCGGACCGGGAAGTGGTATTTGATATCACGAACGTGGACGGCACGACCAGCCAGGAAACAGTGACCACGGATTCACTGGGCAGGGCCGTGGTGCGTGTGAGCAGTACGCAGGCCGGTGAGGCAACGATCGCGGCTACTGTAGACGGCACAGCCATCAGCGGCAGCCCTGTAACGGTGACCTTCGTAAGGCCTTACAACTTAAGTGTCACGAAAGTAGCAGATCAGGCTAGCGTGAGGGCGGGAGAAAGCACTACATTTACAGTGACTATAACGAATGAAGGTCCTACGGCTATTCCAAGTGGAAAAGTAATTAGCTTAACGGAACGACCTGGAGATGGCGTCAGCATTACAGGATATGAAGTGACATCCGGTAATGGAACTATCAATGGAGCGGGTAATACCCCTACAGTGACAACTACTGCAAGCATACCAGCTAATGGAACAATTGTAGTGAAAGTAACTGCTTTAGTTGCCGTTGATGCTCCAGCTACGATAACCAATGGTATTAGTGTGTGGGGACCTGATAAGCCGACAACCGAGGATCCGGATGATGAAGATGATACACCTGAAATACCGGTAGACCGTGATGCTGCATTGAGCATAACGAAGGTAGCTGATCAAAACCGCGTAATTGCTGGAACAAGTACTAGCTTTACGATCACGATTACCAATAACGGTCCTGCAGAGATTGCAAGTGGTAAGGTAATTAACTTAACAGAAAGACCGGGAACCGGGGTGAGTGTTACTGGTTATGAGGTGACTTCAGGTAATGGAACGGTTAATGGTAACGGAACTGCAGCAACAGTTACTACAAGTAGTGTGATTCCTGTTAACGGTACCATCATAGTTAAGGTGATTGCAACGGTAGCAGCGGATGCTCCAGCAACAATCACCAATGGTATTAGCGTATGGGGACCTGATAAGCCAACAACCGAGGATCCGGATGATGAAGATGACACGCCTGAAATACCTGTAGATTATGTTTCTAATGTAAGTATTGTCAAGGTGGCTGATCAAGAGAGGGTGCAAGCTGGAGAGTCTACTACGTTTACGGTAACCATTACCAATAACGGTCCTTCAGATATATTGAGCGGTAAAGTAATTAACATTGCAGAATTACCAAGTGAAGGATTAAGTATCACAGGGTATGAAGTGACCTCGGGTAATGGCACCGCAAGCGGTAATGGAAATACCGCGACTATCACCACTAATACGAAGGTAGCTAAAGGTGGAACAATTACTATGAAGGTTACCGGCTTGGTAGATGCAGAGGCGCCAACGGTGATTAGTAATGGTATTCAGGTCTGGGGTCCGGATAAACCGACGACACAAGACCCTGATGATGAGGATCAAACACCAGAGATACCGGTTGACTATCAGTTACCTGAAGCAGTGGATGATGAAGCGGAAACAACTTCTGCTACGCCCGTGACGATTAATGTCTTATCGAATGACAAAGCGACTAGATGGCCATTGAACGTAGCGTCGGTAGAAATTGTTAATGCACCGCAAAATGGTAAAGTAGCGGTTAATCCAGATGGAACAGTAACATATACATCAGATAAAGGCTATGTCGGTACCGATAGATTTACTTATACCGTTAAGGATGAAAAAGGTAATGTAAGTAACGCGGCAACAGTTATGGTGAATGTTCTTCCGAATCCGTTGTTCATACCAAATGCCTTTACACCGAACGGCGATGGTAAGAATGACCAGTTTGAAATCATGGGAATTGAAGGTTATGATCGTGTTGAACTTTATATCTTCAATCGTTGGGGAAATGAAGTGTACAACAATCCAAATTATAATAATAATTGGGATGGCCAGAACCTGAACGAAGGTACTTACTACTATCTAATCAAGTTGATTAAAGAAGATAAAGTAGAAACGCAAAAAGGTTGGGTGTTATTAAAGAGACAATAGGTATTGTGGACATAGGATGTAAGGATTGTCCAAAAAGAAATCGATAAAGAACTTTTTGGACAAGGCCTTACAAATGATGAACGATAGGAAATAATTATTCTGATGAAACCTGCATGAACCGTCAGAGAAGATAAGAGTAGAGCTCAGTCTTTCTGTGATAATTGGCAAGCTTCATTGCTTCGTAAAAGCAACGTATTGAACGAAAATAAAACGCTATGGATAAGCATAACATAAAGAGATTAGTCGTCGTACTGGCCTTGATACTCGGTTTGGGAGAGGTTAAAGCACAGCAAAATATCCAGTTTACGCAATACATTTTTAATTCTTTGAGTGTAAACCCTGCCTATGCAGGTTACAAAGAAGAATGGTTTGCGCAAATGGCTTTGCGTAGTCAGTGGACCGGTATCGATGGCGCACCCAGAACGGGACAGGCATCAATCGATGGTGTGTTGGGAATGAACAAGAATACAGGAGTAGGTCTGCAAGTGACTGCAGATAAATTGGGCGCTCAAAGTGCTACTTCCGTTTACGCTAATTATGCTTATCGATTACGTTTAGATGCAGAAGATACTCAAAGATTAAGTTTTGGAATTGGCGCAGGTATTACGCAATATGGCTTGGATGGGAATGAGTTAAGAACCACCTACCCGGGAGACCCTACAATTCCTCCAGGGAAGATTAGCAGTACGATCCCGGATATACGTTTTGGTGTGTACTATTATAACCCACGTTGGTATGCCGGGGTTTCTATGATGGATTTGCTTTCCGGCGACCAGTCAAATAATATTTTTCGTTGGGATGCAAACGCCACTTCCAATTTAAAGCGTAAGCGACATATGTATTTGATAGGGGGGGCCTTGTTTGATCTTTCGGAAGATATGAAGCTTCGGCCAAGTGTAATGGTTATGGAGGATTTTAAGGGACCGACTAATGTTGACTTAAACGCCATGTTTATCTTTGGGGAAAGAGTTTGGTTGGGAGCAGGTTATCGAATGGGCTTGAAAATGGGTAAATCATATGCAGATGGACAACAGAATCTTCGGAGCTCTAATGCAATTACCGGAGTTGCTCAGTTTTATGTTACAGAACGCTTGCGGATAGGCTATTCATATGATCACATTTTGAGCCGTTTGAGCTCCGTTCAAAACGGAACACATGAAGTTACTATTGGTTTAACCTTCCCTCAAAGTGGTTACCGACTTATAAGTCCAAGATTCTTTTAGGCCAGGCTATGAATTAATCAGCTAATGCAGAATCCAATGAAAAAATTATACATATATCCCTATTTACTTGTGCTCATCCTTTTAGGATCCGGAGTGCAAGCACAAGAACAACCAACCCTGCGTGATCGGGCAAATCAACTGTATAATGAATATCAGTATGCGAAGGCAGCCCAATTGTATGAACGCTTAGTAGATAGTAAAAAGCCAAGGCAAAATGATTTGCAGAATTTGGCTGATTGTTATAGAAAGATGGGTAATTACGAACTGGCTGAAAATTGGTACGTTCGTGTATTGGAGGATAGTACAAGCAATCCTGTCAATAAATTGCGCTATGCAGAAGTGCTAAAAGCAAACGCCAAATATGCGGAGGCTAAAAAGGCTTTCCAGGAATACGCCGGTAAAGCCGATAGTACGAATGAAATCAATCTGCAGATAGAAGGGTGTGATTCGGCAATTATTTGGATGAAACAACCGACTACGCATAAACTGAGAAATGAATCGGCTGTGAATACAGCTTTAGCTGAATTTGGAGGGTACACGGTTGGCGACAAGGTGTATTATGTTGGTGAACCCGATGCTATTATGTTCAAAAATATTTATGGATGGACAGGTAATCCATTTTTAAGGGTGTATACTGCGAAACATAATGAAGGAAATATTTTAAAGGAATCAAACATCGCGGAAGTCTCATTTAACAACGAACCTTACCATGTAGGACCTGTAGCCTCTAATAAGGAAGGAACAACACTTTATGTAACCAGAACGCATCCAGGAAAAGAAGTACAGAAGGAAAAGGAAGAAAGAAAAAGATATCGTACCAAAAACCTGGAGTTATATATCTATACGAACGATAATGGCACTTGGAATGAAACACCTTTTGCATATAATCGTGTAAATGAATATTCAGTAGGGCACGCTGCCTTGAGTCAAGATGGCGAAACGTTGTATTTTGTTTCCGATATGCCCGGCGGACAAGGCGGCACGGATATATGGTATAGTGAACGACTATTGAACGGTGAATGGGGAGAACCAAAAAACGCAGGCCCAATGATTAATAGCGCTGGTGATGAAATGTTCCCTAGTGTAACGAAGGAAGGCGTGTTGTACTTCTCCAGTAATGGCTGGCCAGGTATGGGTAATCTTGATGTTTTCACCGCAAAAGGCGGAAAAGGAGATTGGTCTAAGGCGGCTAATATGCGATTTCCTGTCAATTCTCCTGCCGATGATTTTGCTTATGCTGTCAGTGATATTACCAACCTTACCGAGGCTGGCTTTATGTCATCAAATCGAAAAGGGGGAGTGGGAAGTGATGACATCTACTCTTTTACCTATTTAAAGCCGAAATTTACGGTATTACTGGCAGGTGTAACCTACGACAGAGAAACAGAGGAGCCTTTGGCTGATGCAGAGGTTAGTTTGCTTGATGAAAAAGGTACACTGCTGGCTAGGAAAACGAGTGAATTGGCCGGTAAGTTTGAATTTGAAGTTGACGTCGAGGAAGCCTATCAGGTTTTGGGTGAAAAGATTAGTTATATTGCTGATTCTGCCTTTACAAATACGAATGGCTTAAATCCAGGCGATACGGTGAAAGTTGCTTTGTATCTCGATCAATTAAAACAGGGAAAAACTTTCCGATTGGATAATATCTATTATGATTTTGATAAGTATAATATTCGAAAGGATGCTGCTGTTATCTTGGATGGTCTTGTGAAAATCTTGAAGGATAACCCGACACTAAGGATAGAACTATCATCTCATACGGATAGTAGGGGACGAGATAAGTACAATATGACGCTTTCTCAAAAACGTGCGCAAGCAGCGGTTGATTATTTGGTAAGCAGAGGAATCGCAAGAGATAGAATGATTGCCAAAGGTTACGGGGAAAGTAAGTTGTTGAATCGTTGTGCGAATGGCGTTAAATGTTCGGAAGCAGAACATCAACTGAATAGAAGAACTGAATTTACGGTGTTAGAGCTTTGACGAATGTTTATTGATAGCAACGATTTTTAGGCAGCGGAGATTTAAAAACTTTATTTAATATCCTTACTGCGTGAGAAATTTTAGGAGAATAGACAGCAAATACGACGGTATGTAAACATATGACTAAAAGTCAACGATCCTTAAAATCATTTGATAAGGCGTTAAATTTCCACTTGCAAGTCGTGGAAAATAAGGGATATTTTTTTGACCAATTTTTTGCAACTTATTCCGATACTCGGATCAGATCTTAAAAGATTAAGAGGCGTTCCATTCACAGGTAATGACGCCTCATTTTCGTTCAAATAGCACATCAGTTGCGTAAACAGGCCATTTATTTTCAAACCTACAAAATAATACGTTTTCATTCATCGGAAAGCCTCCGTTCTTATGCCATAAATGCATCGCGTGAAAAGTAAATTAGTGTAGGGTGTGTGTGATTATGTGTAAAATTGTGTATTGTATGTGTAAATATTTCTTTTCCTTTCGAGAAATTATTTAGGTTTGTTTTGCCAGTATTAACACCAAAGTTAATTTAATGTTAATCATTTTTTTTGTAAATAAAACATTACAAAAAAAAGTAAACATGGAATTTCAGAAAACTTAGTAAAACATAGGTTTTTAGCTTATGCTCCTTTAATGCCCAATAATTAATTAGAACTAGGAATAAGTAGTTTATCATTGAGAAAACAAAATGGAGGAAAACAAATGAGCACAACAAATGATCCAAATGCAAAAAAAGTAGATCTTGTTATCGCGATAGATACCAGTGGATCGATGTCAGATGAGGCACAAGCTATTAGTTTAGCCATCGAGGCGGCGATAAAAGAAGCAAAAAGTTCTTGTCCTTCTGATCTACGGGTAGATTATCTAGGAATTGAAGGGACTTTTACAGATACTAAATTTAATGAAACTGTAAGGGATTATCTTACGAACAAAGCTGGGGCAGATGCAAATGAGCTTAAAAGCAGGGTGAAGGACTCGCTGCCCGGTGCAGGGGCCCAGGAAGATGGAGCACGTGTAGTGGAAGATCTTAGCGAGCACTATGACTGGCGTGAGGGTGCTGAACGCGCAATATTTTTGTTACAAGATGAATCACTTGATGGTGGTAATACTGTAGTAACACCCGCTGCTATTGAAGCAAACGACAAAGCTATTGCTGCCGCTTTAACTAATGAGGTAAAAGTACATACATACTTAGGTACTCCGGGTAAGGGGTTGCATTATCGCTCCAAAAAGGACAAGGAGGACATGATCAAAGAGTTTAAACGCCTAGCTCTGCGAACCGGTGGTGATCACAACATTTATATTAACGGATTGCCCGATTTTGTAAAGGTGCTGAAAGATACCATATGTGCCAGTAAAATACCGCAGGATGAAAGTATCGAAGAGAAAGAGAAGGAAGCAGACGAACTGGAAGGGAAACCGACTGTTGATAAGTCCAAGGAGACTGATAAGCCATTGGATAAACCGGCAGCGGAGAAACCACCCATTGACAAACCTGTTGAACCTACACCAACTTGTACGGATCTTTGCAATGAATTGCCAGAGGTTTTGAAAGCAGTTGAAACGCTTACTGCTTTTTTGAAGCGTTTTGAATCCCTTTGTAAAGTGTCATCGGGAGGAGGCGCATCCACAGATAAAAAGGAGGGATGTAAGTGCCACGAAAAGCAGCCTGCTGAAGAAGAGAAGGTACCGGCCGAGAAGCCAAAGGAAGAAAAGCCGGTTGTTGCTCCTCCAAAAGAAGAGAAACCCGCAGCGGAAAAACCAAAAGAAGAAAAACCAATAACGCCGCCCGCTCCTACTTATAGTGAAATAGATGAGATTTTTGCGATCACTTATTACGACAATGTATTTCGTGGTAATCAGTCAGATAATGGAGATATCTATGCGCATAACGGAGGAAATGGGTCACGGATTCGAAAAGCAATCGATAACCAGCACGGGGCTGGCTGGAGTAATGCGACAACGTCTGATGGCACCCACTATTTTGGTTGGAACGCCAATCAAATCTATCGACGGAAAGAAGATCAGAATTTTGAATACTTGCGTGGTTTATCAGGTGGTAAGGGTAAAGATGCCTTCGCTTTTAGAAAAGATGATGTAGGTTTTTTCTTTTCTGCTACCGAAGGCGGAAAAATTTATACCTTTAAACATCCACAAACAAATTACAGTACGGTTCAGGTACGGGGAGCGGCAAGCAATCCAATTCAACCTTTTGGCAATGGTACAGGTATTATCGATATTGCCTTTGATAGAGATGATCGTGCTTATCTATTGGATTCAAGTGGCCGTGCTTGGCGGGTAGATAATACCCACGGAACAACTTGGGAAGCTAAGTATCTTTGCCAATTTGCTACGGCAGGCGAAGCGGGGGAGAAATGTTCGTATTTCGGTTTGGCATTTGATAGCCATGGTGGCGTATATTTGGCCGGTGGTATCAACGGTAGCGGAGGATCCAAACGTTTTATTGCGAAGTCAAACTTTTCATCACCCGATAAAGTGGAGAAAATATACGATGGTGGATGGGGTAGTGCCTCATATGGCAACCTTTCATCCAGAGCTTATCCTAAAATTGCTTAAGCTTTAGGAATGGTCCTATCTGTGAAACAGATAGGACCATTTTCTTTAAATTCTTTCGCAGAGCACCTAGGTATTATAAATATTGCTGTATCGCTCGAAGGCAATTTTGCGTAGCTAGCCGTGTGTCGAAAGATAAATTGCTTAAACAACCATGAATAAGATATTGGCTATAATCATCCAAATACCTACAATTAGTCCGATTAACCCAAACTTTCCGAGGTTAGGGGCTAATTTTGCGCGTAGCTCTGCCGCCTTCGTGCCTGCGTTTGCACTTCCTGATAAGAGGTGTTTTTGGATTAAGGTATAACCTAACATAAAACCAAGCACTGCTTCCAATGCACTACCAGCAAGCCAGGTTAACCACCAAATAGGCATAGTGGTAAGCGCACCAATGTGGATGACTGCTTGGATCACTCCCCAGATTCCCCAAAAACAAAAAATCAGCCCAATCCATCCCTGATAAGGTTCAATCTTTTCTAAAAGCTGTCTTGCATCAGGTCTTTTAGCGAGTATCAACGAAGGCACAGCCAAGATACTCAATAGAATAAGTGTAATTCCCCAGATCATTTTATAAAATTTAATATTGAATAACACAAAATTAAGTCATCTCTATCGCTATGTATATCCCTGTTTTCAATGAAATTTATCTGCTGGTTATTCTGTTTGTCTAACGGAAGGTTTCGATCTTTCTTGATTCGATTCATTGCTGATGTGTTGGATGTTGATTCGATACAAACTTTTAATGCGAAATTTTGTCTTATTAAGTATATGGTAGGCTATGCAGGCTTTAGCTGATTTTACACAATAATATTGGAAATATGAATGACGTAGGAAGAATAGTTACTTTTTTGGCCGGGTTGGGAGCTGGATTAACTATTGGGATATTATTTGCACCGGACAAGGGTGAATATACGAGAGAAAAATCAGCCGATTCTATGAAGAACTTAGCACACAGTCTTCGTAAGCAGGCTTCGGATCAAATTAGTCATTTCAATATAATGAAAAACGAGCTGACGGAAACCATTAGATCGAAGTTAAAAAGGGAAAGATGGGAAATAGAGGGACAAACAGATGAGCATGCCTGGATATAGGTCATTTCTGTTAAGCGTAATAATAAATCAACAAAATATCGGCAATCCGTAAATGGTAAACGATAAATAACTAATCATAAATTAATGCCAATGTAGATCAAGTAGAAGACAATAATGCAAATGATTTTACTTAATTTCCATTTGTCTATTCAATGGTATTATCTATGCAGGCAAGAAGGTTTTTACTCGTCATAATGCTGCCCCTTATGTTGTTGACGCAATCCTATAAGCATCAAAAGGAAGGGGAAAGAATCAATACACTTAGTTCGCTGTTACCAACATTTAACTCACCAGGCAATGCCTTCAAACCTGTGCCATTATGGGTTTGGAATGGAAGGGTAGGTAAAAACATTATTGATTCGATGTTAAATGATTACAAAGTAGCGGGTTTTGGTGGTGTTATTATTCACCCGCGACCGGGGTTAATCACTGAATATTTGTCTGATGAATGGTATGAGCTGTATCAGTATGCAAAAAACAAAAGTAAAGAGTTGGATTTAAATAGCTGGATATATGATGAGAACTCTTATCCAACCGGTTTTGCAGGTGGGCTAGTGGGAGAAAAAATGCCGGCAGCATACAACCAAGGACAGATGCTATATATGCAGCGCGCAAACAAAATCCCTCCAATGGAGGATAGCATCTTACTGCTCCTGAAAGTCGAAGATCAGAGAACGAAAGATATTACGACAAGTTACAAACAATTTAAGGATAAAGTAGGTGAGTATATCGTTATTAAGAAAAAGAACTACCAAAAATCCAACCGGGGGTCAGTGGCGGGACCCATAGGAGTTTCTTATGTGGATTTATTAGCCAAAGGTGTAACGCAGACCTTTATTGATGTTACTTTTAAGGGCTATGAGAAGGCCCTTGGCAAAAATTTAAATAAGTCGATAGTCGGTGTTTTTTCAGATGAACCGACTATTATTAATGAAGGGCAAAATAGCGTTCGGTGGACACCTGATTTATTTAAGGTATTCAAGAAGACATGGGGCTATGAACTGGAGACCAATATAGCTTCTTTGTTTGAAGAAGTAGGTGAATGGAAAAAAATTCGACACAATTACCATCAGGTTCTGTTACAATTATTTCTTGACAGATGGTCCAAACCCATGTTCCGCTATATGGAAGATCATCAATTGATTTGGACAGGGCATTATTGGGAACACGGCTGGCCTAGCCCAAATCACGGTCCGGATAATATGGCAATGTATGCTTGGATGCAAATGCCGGGCATCGATATGTTATTTAATCAATTTAACGAGGAGAAACCTGTTCAATTTGGTAATATCAGGGCTGTAAAAGAGCTGGCTAGTGTTGCAAATCAATTAAATAAAAGCAGAACGCTGTCGGAAACGTATGGGGGTGCCGGTTGGGAACTCACCTTTAAGGATATGAAACGATTGGCTGATTGGGAGTATGTACTTGGTGTGAATTTTCTCAATCAACACTTGTCATTTATGACGATACATGGTGCTAGAAAGTATGATTACCCGCCAAGCTTCTCGTATCACGAACCTTGGTGGCCCTATTATAAATCATTGAATGATTATTACGCTCGCTTATCGGTCGCTTTGTCCAGCGGTGAACAGAAAAACGATCTATTGGTACTAGAGCCCACTACCACTGCTTGGATGTATTACTTCAATGGTAAGGCGCATAAACGCTTTTACCAAATCGGCGAAGAATTTAATGATTTTGTTACAACACTCGAAAAGGCACACACGGAGTACGATTTGGGATCTGAGAATATTATCAAAGATCACGGTTCTGTACATAAAGGAAAGTTTATCGTTGGCCAACGGTCATATACTACAGTAGTGCTGCCACCGGGAATGGAAAATTTGGATGGCAGGACTTTCCATTTACTAAAGCAGTTCATAGCGCAAGGTGGTAAAGTAGTTTTGTTCGAGCAACCCCAGTTTATCGACGGCAAAAAAAGTGTGCAATTAACCTTGTTTCGTAGCGGCAATAAGAATATTAGCTCAATCGTGAAGACGGAACCAAACAAAAATTTGTCTTTGAATACCCATTTTTCAATTCGTGGTATAGGGGGTAAATTATACCATCAGCGCAGACAATTTGTAGATGGCCAGATTATATTTCTTACAAATGCCAGTATAACGGAGGAAACGACTGTAAAGATAGATGTTAATGGAAAGAATGCCTTGCTTTTAGACCCTTTTACCGGTAAGGTACTCGATTATCCCGAGACAGTTAATGGAGCTAAACTGACTTTACATGCTAATATAGAACCTGCAGGGAGTAAGCTATTCTTTGTTGCCAATACGGTAACGGAAAAAGTTGAGTCTTACCGCCATCTTTTTTATTTGAGTAAGCTACCGGCCAGCGATATGCAGATCCAACGACCCAAAAACAATACGCTAATGATTGACTTCTGCGATTTAGTAATTCATAAGCCAGACAGCCTATATCGGGATCTGCATGTTGGAATAGCATCTAATAAAACTTTTAGGCATTATGGATTTGTTGATGGGATGGGTAATCCTTGGAATAATCGAACACAATTCAAAAATAATATCGTAATGCGAGATACCTTTTCAACGGGCACTGGGTTTTCTGCAACCTATAATTTCTATATCGATGACGATGTGTCTACGAAAACTTTTAAAGCCGTTATAGAGCAGCCTGAATTATGGACGGCAGTTACTGTTAATGGTAAAATGCTTAGACCGCTCAAAAATCAATGGTGGTTAGATCGATCCTTTGGTGTTTTTGATATTTCATCACAATTGAAACCAGGACATAATGCCGTGACATTGCATGTTGCTCCCATGCGTATCTTTGCAGAAATTGAACCGATTTATATAATGGGTGATTTCAGTTTAATGTCTGTCGAACAGGGTTTTAAAATAATAAAGCCGAAACCGTTACAAAAAGGGGCGTGGAATAAACAATATTTACCGATGTATAGCGGCGGTATTAAATACAGTAAACAGGTTGAGCTTACAGAGGAAACTAGTGATATTTATGTTCAATTGAGTAAATGGAATGGAACAGTCGCCGTGATACGGGTTAATGGTAAATACGCGGGTGTTATTTTTAACGAGCCCAATCGTTTGGATATAGCGTCATTTGTAAAAAAAGGCAAAAACGAAGTAGAAGTGGAAGTCATAGGAAGTCTGAAGAATCTACTCGGGCCGCATCATAATAATCCGGAACCGGGCTTGGTAGATCCAGGTAAATGGTATAATATTCATCATCATCCTGCAGGGAGTCATTACCAAACCTACGCATATGGATTAGAGGAAGAGTTTAGTATTGTACGGTATAAAGAATAAATGGATGATGCGGAAATTGCATAATTTTCATGAATGATGGTCTGTGATCGTTTCACATTAGAAAAATACGTAACATGTTTCTAAAAATACACCCCTCTTTTATCAGAATGTATGCTTTGATAGTAGTGCTCTTGACAGGGAATGTTTCATTTGGCGTTGAAAGTGTTGAAAAGTCGTTCCCCCTAACATGTTCGGTAACAAAAGGATCTCAAAAAGCACTCATTCTATACATTACGGGTGATGGGGGCTTGAACACCTTTAATAAGTCGCTCATTCACGCCTTTGAAGAAAAGCAATACGGTGTCGTCACACTAAACAGTCGTAAATATTTTTGGAATCAAAAGAACCCCGAAATATTTGCCAAGGATATAGAACAAATCGCTTTGCAGTACATGAAGGTATGGGATAAATCTTCTTTGATCATCATTGGCTATTCATTTGGGGCGGATGTAGCAGCCTTTCTTCCCAATCGTATCTCGAAGCTACTTTTAACCAAAGTAAAAACAGTGATTTTGTTGTCGCCTTCTTCCAGTACAGATTTTGTGATTCGTGTAAGTGATTTGATGGCAACGAGCGATAATACAGGTAGAAAATATAAAATTGAATCAGCCATAAGAAACAGCAGTGTACCTATATTTATTCTTTTCGGGAAAGAAGAATCGCTTTTACTGAAAAATAAGTTAAAAGATGGAAGTAATGTTACCGTCTTCCACCTTCCGGGAAATCATCAATATCAACAAAATTATTCGCTGCTCGTACAAAAGATGAGACTCTAGTTGCAAGGCAGTTACCTAATAAATGTGCATGAAAATTGATAAACTGTCATTGCTTTAATTTTCTGATATAGAGTTGTTTAAAAGTATGTAAACTGAAGAAAGGGTAATTGAAAATTGTTCGGCACGTTGCACGATAGAAAAAAAAATATAAGATCACTTACCCGTGGGAGGAGCGCGGTGATACTAGGTACTTCGATCATGTGGACGCCTGTTGGCACTGCTTATTATGTATTACCGGAAGCTAAATTGTGGTAGTTATTACTACTCTGCAACATAGAAAGACTGACTGAAAGCTCCGTTTGCGGCGATATCCCATGCTTCAATGCGCACCCATGTTCGCTTACGGAGATTCGTTTTAAATTGCATTACCTTTGAACCAAAGGCTTCCGTTTTAGTCAGGTCTATTTTTTCACGATAAATTTGCTGTCCGTCTCCCGAAATGATTTCTACAAAATTCATGGGGAACGTCCAATTGAGTGCTAGCTCCACCGTAGCATACCCTGAATCGTCAAGTGATATGGATTCGCCCGAATGTTTGCCGTTAATGGTTAATCGAGGCATCAAGACTTCTCCTGTGCTGGTAAAAAAATGACCCTTTTGCATGCTATTGAGTACAGGTTTCCAGCTATCGGTAAATTTAGGCAACGAATCGAGCATCAGATAATTTACATTCATATGGGCATACATTTCATTCTCAGGGGTGATTGTGAAAAGATCAGCCTCAGCAATGACCGTCTTTTTAAGTCCCCAATTATTCATGTCATCCATTAGATCGAGTACGCGCTTACCTAATTTTGGCATAGATAAGTCGGCGGGCATCGGTTTCCATGCAGCTCCCATAAATCGATTTGATTTAAAAAA
Source organism: Olivibacter sp. CPCC 100613 (assembly GCF_036959255.1). Taxonomy (NCBI): domain Bacteria; kingdom Pseudomonadati; phylum Bacteroidota; class Sphingobacteriia; order Sphingobacteriales; family Sphingobacteriaceae; genus Olivibacter; species Olivibacter sp. CPCC 100613. The sequence goes on along the minus strand of NZ_JAWMTI010000005.1, from coordinate 188,751 downwards.
ATTTTCATTTTTATAGAGATCAGGTGTATTCACAGAACCTTTTGTACGTGCATGGGCTGTCCATGCCAAGCCTTGTTCTTCTTCTAGTAACTTCAACATATCCTCCTGATCACCAACGTGATAAATCTTTCCATAAGTGGGGTGGTTTTCTGAAAAAGACACTCCTTTTTCTCGAGACATAACCCAATAAATTGGTTTGGGAAAAAGAGAAAGCCAGTGACCTCCAAAAAATTCATTCGGTTCCTCACCTGGAAGGAGAAGAAAACGATCATCCGATAAGCGTTTACATTGCTCAAAAAGAGCATGTAGCTCTTTTAAGCGTTGCGGATCAGGTCCTTTAGGATGTGCTGTATAGTGAAACTCGGCTAAATGCACAATATCAACACCCATTCGTTTAAAAACGGTGACAAAGTCAGGGACTTCCGGGATAGGTTTGTTTGCAAGCACCACGTTCATGATGAACTCGTTGTGGAAATGGCTTGACATGGTTTTATATCCGGGTAGTTTAACATAAGTATCATTATGTGTGAATTTTTTTATCGCGGCGAAGGTGCTATTTTCATTTTCTACACTTAGCAAACAAAAGAAGTTCAGACGTTGCTTGGTCTTTGGAGGCGCATTGAACCATGGAACAAAACGTTTGTCTCCCTGCAGGTCTTGTCGGATACCTATGCCATATCCATCCACCATCTTCCGATAATTGTTCCCGTACCAAGCAAACTTAAGGTTAAAGGCTTCATCCAACGGATAAAAGTACTGGTGTGGCGCGGGGAACAATGCCAACATACCATCCTTTCCTTTTGCTGCAATACTACGGTACTTCACGGCCATGTTTTTGGAGGTGTCCGACGAAATCAAATCAGTACTTTGTAGACTGTCAGCCGTATTAATCCAAGATACCGCTTCCCATTCCGGATTCTTACTTACCAAGCCTGCATCATAAACAATTGCTGAAGAATCGACATTTGTAGACATGACGGCTGCTACATTAAAAAGTGGACTACCATTATAAAATGTAATTTCAAGATCGCCCTTAAAATGATCTGCCTTCAGCGAAGAGATTTTTACCAACGTACGACTACCGATGGTTTCCACAGAAGCAGTCGATTTTTCCAATTTTACATCATAGGTTTGGTATGGTTTCTCGGGTACTTTATCAAAAAAAATATTCCAACCGTTTTGTGAGACCAAGTCTCTTTTGCCGATCGTTAGCAAAAAAGAAGGGTCTAAGTTCGAAGAAATAAGCTTACTTCTTTTTCCTTCAGTTAACAGCATACGTCTGAATAGCGGTTTTCCTTTTTGCATATCAAGCTCAATCTGTCCATAGTGCTGATTACCTGTGGGCCATTTTATTTGCAAAATATGATTACGGTAGCTGAAGCTTGCACCTGCCTTTTCATCGAATTTCTGACTATTTACAGTAGGTGTTTGCGCCAAAAGTAGGGGAGAATAAAAAATGAAAAGAAGGCAAGTAATTAGGAGATTACGCATGTGAGCTATTATAATGGGTTTATACAAAAAAAAGGAAAGGATTTTAATGAGCAAAGGCAAAGTGTTTCAAAGTTTCGATAATGTGTATCAATTATTTACCGTATAAGGTGTTTTTCATGCATCCTACGAGTTGGAAATATAAGCGTTCATATATTACTTTTGGAGACAGCGGATAAAAAGGTTATATTTATGGCATAGAAACCAATCGTGCTATTGGTTTTACCGATTTGTAAACTTAATACTATTACAATGAACAAAGCTGATCTTATTACAAAAATTGCCGCAGATGCGGGCATCACAAAGGTTCAGGCAGAAAAGGCCCTGAACAGTATCACCAATTCGGTTACTACCACTTTGAAAAAAGGAGAAAGCGTATCCCTGATAGGCTTCGGAACTTTTGCTGTAGGCCAACGTGCCGCTCGTAGTGGGCGTAATCCCAATACCGGGGCTGTCATTAAAATAAAAGCTACCAAGGTTGCCAAATTTAGACCAGGTAAATCACTTCGGGAAGCGGTAGCATCGGCAAAAATAAAAAAATAGGTATTGTAAAACTTTATTTTATACGGCCCGATTCCCTTAGATCGGGCTGTAATTTTTGTAACCCCTAATTAGCCCAAAGCCTAATAAATAACTGTTTATTCCGACCAAACAGCGAGTTCGTAACCATCCAAGTCGGTAAAATGAAAACGTCTACCTCCCGGAAAGTCAAATATGTCCTTTACGATAAGGCCGCCGGCAGCTGTTATTTTGCGCTTCGTTACCTCAATATCCTCCGAGTAAAGGACGATTAAAATACTGCCCTTAATCGGCTCTCCAGAAGTAAAGCCCCCATCAATATAATCGCCGCCAAATGCGGTGTAGTCTGGACCGTAATCCGTAAATTTCCAACCGAAACTTGCTGCATAAAATTTTTTGGCACGTGTAATATCAGCCGAGAGAAACTCGACATATTGAATTTGCTCGTGTTTTAACTTTTTTTGTAAATGGAGAGACGTCATAATATCGTATTATTTATTATTCTTCTTTTGCTTGTTACAAAGGCCGCTTAATTCTTTGAAAAATATAAGCGATGTCGATATTCGCTTCTAATTTAAGGTATTTATTGACCGTTGGCAAAGTAGTTTCTAAGTACACCATCGTTTTCTGTGTAATTCCATCGAATCTGATCGGCTTTTCCATCCCCCGTAATATCCGCGTAATAAAAATTAGTGTTAGCACTTTGGGACGTGCCTCTTAATGAATATATAGGGCCATCAAATGTGTTGCTAGCGCTCGAATGATAAACCTTTATTTTACCTAGGTAAAGATCGGGTCGCCAATATATCTTGTCCGCTTTTCCATCCCCATTCACATCGGCAAAATAAAAAGTGGTGGATGCGGAAACACTTGTTGCTCCTGAATTGCTGAATGTGGACGATGCTGTAAAGGTGCCGTCCCCATTGGAGAGATAAACCATGGTTTTTCCGGCATTTAGATTCGGATGCCACAACATTTTATCTACTTTACCATCACCGTTCACATCGGCGTAGTAGAAAGTAGTACCGGCCGTGGTACTGGAACCCACTGAACCGTTAATCACCGTACCACTGAAATTGCCACCCGAAGTTGCCAAATACACCCTTGTCTTTCCGGAATCAAAAGTTGAATTCCAGTAAATTTTATCGGCTTTGCCGTCTCCGTTCACATCGGCAAAATGATATATTGTGGTGGTACCTGCACTTGTTCCTTCTGGGTTATCCACTACAGTTGAACTGAAATTGCCACCTGTTGTAGCGAGGTATACACGCGTATGACCAGCGTTTAATGTTGGATTCCATAAAATTAGATCAGCTTTACCATCCCCATTCACGTCGGCAAAATGATAACGGGTTGTGTTTAGTGTAGAAGCTCCTGCTGTATGTACAATAGCGGTAGATGCAAACGTACCATTACCATTAGAGAGAAACACTTGCGGTTTGCCACTGTCGTAAGTTGGATTCCAATAGATTTTATCTTGTTTCCCATCTCCATCTATATCGGCAAAATAAAAGTTAGTGCCGGCGCTGCTACTTTTGCCATTGGCATCGTTGTGCGGACTACCAAATATACCCGGAATGTAAGTCGCAATAATTGGCCAATGGTCTGAAGGCCAATAACCGTTGTAGCTGGTGGTGATAACATGAGACGACGTGAAAGCCATGCTTCTATCACTCATAATCCAATCCAGCTTGGAGCTTCCGGAGGCGTTCCAGCCGTGAAAAGTATAATCACCTGCGCTATCTCCAAGGGCATCAACGACATCAAGCTGGTTTTTTAGATTCGAAATTTCAGTTGTGCCGGGTTTTGCGTTAAAGTCGCCAAATACGATAACAGGTAGTTTGTCTGTGTTTTGTTGATTAACCATTGTTGCCAAGGCAGCTGAATTTTCGATCCTGGTGGCTTGCGAGTCAAACTGCCAATGGCTATTACTGATAAAATACCTGTAAGATGTAACTTTATCTAGCAAAACTACCCAGGTGGCTGTATTGATAATGGGAGAAGGACCTAATCTTACCGTACCGCTTCGTTGAAGTGCAAACCGAGTCGTTTTAAAAAAAATAGCTTTTGGTGTGCCGGTAATACTTGTGTCATAGTATTCTCCGTAACCTAGGGTGGCCATTTGCTCTCTGAACCAAGCTTCAAACGAGTCGTCTGAGAACTCTTGCAAACCAAACACATCAGGGTCGTTGTCCACAATAATTTGGCGGATATTTCCTTTACGTTGATCGATGCTTTGCGGATCGTTGTCATCATGATGTCTGACGTTAAATGACAGAACTTTAAAAGGATTTCCGCTAGCTAACAGTGCCAAATTTGACAGTGATGGCAAAGCGTGAGTCTGACCGGAATCATTCGGAACACCCATTTCCGCCCGTTTGCAGCTCAAGAAGCATAGGACGATCGCAAAAGCAAAGGTCGTTCTTTTTAGACGACACAGGCTAAAAGTTGTTTTTTTCATTTTGTTGCTGTTAAGTATATTAAGTCTTAGAAAGCTTGTTTGTACCTTGTTGTGCCCTTGTCACCCCGATCTTACCTGAAACTCTACGTCGATTTCGTCAACAATAAAAAAACATAAGTAAATTATTTTAAACCATGAATATAGTTGATTTTAATAAAATGAAATATTATTTAATTGATAAATAAATGTTAGGAAATGTTGTGGGATGCTCAAAATTTGCTTTAAAGCAAACTTCATGATGAGCTTTGTCCAATAAGAAAGAAGATGTTAAGGCACTTTCAATATCTGCAACAGTTACTTGGATTGAGATGACACCCCTACAGGAGTAAATGATTTTAGGAAGTGTTATGTGGATCTATAATGCGATTATCCGTGTTGTAAAAGACATCCAACACAATGTATGGATGTCTTTTTTATACAAACCTATTCAGTCTCAAAGCCATATTTGTTATAGATTGCCTTTGCTTCCTCAGAGGTTAGATAGTCTAAGAAATCAGCCGCCGCTTGGGGATGGCGTGCTTGTTTCAGTTTACCGGCCATGTAGGTGGCGCGGATATTTTGTTCTTCCGCTATTGAGACTAATTCGACGGGATGATTAATCATTTTCTGATAGTGGGCTTCCGAATACCAGACAGGGGCCACATCGCTTTGGCCGTAAAGTATACGTAACGGACTTTCTCGATGGTGGATTCTGGTTAGGTAAGTACTGTTGTCTTTAACCTTGCTTTGCATAATGGCCTGGTGCAAAGGCTCACCACCGGCTTTTCTATAAGCCGCTTCGATTTGACGCCCGATACCCTCCCAAGCAGGATTTGGCATGCTGATCCGTATATTTTTTTTCGCTAGATCACCGAGCGCATGAATTTTTTTCGGATTTCCCTCTGGAACCATTAAGGCCAGTTTATTATATGCATATACTTCTGTGCGATCGAAATAGTTTTCCATTTCGGCAATGCGGCTTTTTCCAGCAGTATAAACGTCAGGTTTGTGGGTAATACGTAAATTTCCCATAGTTAAAGAACCCCCGATGATCTGTTTTGCTAGTATGCCGGGAGGGAGTGTTTCGGCAAAGATTCGTTGGTAGGCGGGGTACTTTTTCTTAAAGCCCTTAAGCAGTTCATCAATGCACATGAATTGATTGCCTGCGAAGAATATGACAAGCTGTGGGTCTTCAATATCACCATACAAATCGGGTGTATTGTTTATTCCCGGTACCGTAAATTGGACACTTGATGCTGGAGGAATGTTCCAAGGAGGATCATAACGGTGATTTTGCTGTGCATAAGTTAACTGAAAAGCAAAGATACTTAATAAGATAAAAAAAGATGTTGTTCTCATTTGGTAACGTGTTGTATTATTCATTGTTGGTTATTTCAATTTGTAAGATCACGGTTTGATAATCGTCCAGCCCTGTGCAGAACGGATAACAAGCTCGCCGTTTCCACTGGGTACATAAGCAATAAAATCATATAATGCTTCTTTATTCAGATTTCTTTCTTTTAAAGAGTTTAGGCATTGTGCTACAATCACGCCTTTGTCAATCAGCTTTTTTAGGGCTTCTTCATATTTGCCATTTTTTAAGAAGGCTTCGGTTCCTCCTGAAAAGGCAATGAGCTCTATTTCGATCTTTCCCCTTAAACGTGGATCTTGTAGCACATTGTTGATGTTTCGTATGGCCTTTTCAATAGTGGCAGGGGTATTGCTATCCAGTTGATAGATGGCTCGATAGTGAGCTTCATTTGCTTCGGCACCTTGATAGGTTTTGTTACGGGTAATAGCGGAATTCTCCTGAGCACGAGCAAAAGATCCTGAGCATAGAAATACAATAATGATGAAAATTGATTGTTTTAGTGTTGTCATGTTACTTGGTATTTTTAAAGTAAGTGCTCCTGCCAGCATCTTTACTCCTAATTAATTTTTTTGGCAGGATATTAAAAATTAAAAGGTCCTAATTTATGTTGTGTTATGGCAATCTCATCTATATAAGGCGGATAGGGACAATCCTTCGGTTTTTTTGCGAGATCGGGATAATCCAATTCTTTATTTGCTTTTTGTGGCCGGCTAAATGAATTGATATAGGCAGCTACATCATAAGCTTCCTCGTCCGTTAATAAAGGGTTTTCCGCGGTAGCGCCCAAAGGCATATTTCCTTTGATGAATCGTGCTGCCGTAAGCAAGCGAGCCATTCCCGCACCATCGTTATAGGAGTCGTTGCCCCAAAGTGGCGGATATAGGTAACCCTGTTTATCCCCGCGTTGACCCCGGCGATTTCCTTGCCCATTTTTACCATGGCAGGTAACACAATATTGCTTAAATACAGCCGCTCCTTTTACTTTATCCGCCGCTCGATCGGGAATATTTATTTTAACAAAGCCTTGTCCTTCAATACGATTGCCAATTGATGCGTCTTTACTTAGATGTTTTATATAACTGATAATGGCCCGCATCTCTTTGCTATCAGTAGGGATAGCACTCCCATTCATACTCCTTTCAAAACAACCGTTGATGCGTTCTTCTAACGATGCTATCTTATTTTCGCGTCCAATGTAAATGGGGAAAACAGCGGATAAACCAACATAAGGTGCAGCATAGGCCTTCGTACCGCCATTTAAATGACAACTTGAGCAAGCCAGGTTGTTACCGGTAATCACCCCCTTCTTCACTTCTGTTCCTAAGTATTTGTAGGTTTCTGTGATTAAGCGATGGCCGTAATCGGCTAGTTTACCCTCCTCGCTATTATCGAAAGGCTTTATTACCGCATCACTTACATGAGATAGCTGCATATTTGCTGTTGCTTTTATGGCAGTTGGTTTTTGCACCGCACGGCCATTTAATAGATAAATACAAGATCCAATTAACAATAGGATAATGCACGCAAGAACCTTGGTATACCTTGTTAGCCGGTAAACGTCCTGTCCTGTATTTTCCTTATCAGTAGAAGTTGGTTTTATCTTTTCCATATGGACAAATGTAAATGGTATAGCGATCAAGTTTAAACGAGCTTTTCTTATAGGGTATAACCAGAGGTTATGGAGCCGATCCGTTTAAGTGGTTAATGGTTGAGTCGTTAAGTAGGTTTTGTTAATTATTCATTAGTGTTCACTTTATAGGCATTATTCATAGTCAATTGCTTTTTATTGGCATTCATGAGCGCATTGCACTCGGTTCATGAACTCCCTAATGGTCGGTTAGCCCATGTGATGATGAGCAGGCTAGTGCGGCCGAAAGCTAATACCTAACGCCCATTAGGGTACGCGCAAAAAATGTGTAGTTTTGAAAGTATAAGTAAATAGCATAAAATGAACGCATTAATTATTATTGATATACAACTCGACTTTTTACCTGGGGGTGCACTTGCTGTAACCGGTGGGGATCGGATTATTTCGATTATCAACGACTTGCAGCCAACTTATGATCTAGTGGTGGCCACACAGGATTGGCATCCGATAAACCATCAAAGCTTCTTTACAGAGCATCCCGGAAGGCAAGCTTTTGAACATATTCGACTGCATGGTTTAGAACAAGTGCTTTGGCCCGTACACTGTGTGCAGGGAACTAATGGCGCGGCTTTGGCTCCAGCACTTTCAACGGATGCGATAGAGGCTATTTTCCGAAAAGGGATGGATAGGGAGATCGATAGTTATAGCGGTTTCTTCGATAATGGCAAGAAGAAATCTACCGGTATGGCAGACTACTTAAAGGGTAGAGGTGTAACCGAGCTTGCAGTTTGTGGTTTAGCTGCGGACTATTGTGTTTACTATACGGCCAACGACGCTCTGGATTTAGGCTTTAAGGCCCGTATTATTGAACATGCTTCCTGCGCAATTGATCCAGAAAGATTCCGACAATTAAAGACTGAATTTCAACAAAAAGGAGGGGAGATTTTATAGATGTTAGATTCTATTTTCTCTCTTTGTTGATCGTTTCATTGTTCTTTTCTTAGGTAAAAATCCAGACGTTGTTGGCATGGATGCCGTGGATGATTTTCGTTAATGGGAATATCCATGACAATTTGAAAAACGAAGTGCGTATTTCTATTTTTGTTTTATATACGGATGACATATGCTAACAATTAGCGGACTTTTTATTTATCCCATCAAATCGTTAGGAGGGATTCAACTTGGACAAGCGGAGGTCACAGATAGGGGATTTAAATATGATCGAAGATGGATGTTGATTGATGAAAACAATCAATTTCTTACGCAACGTACTTATCCTAAAATGGCTTTGTTTAAGCTTGAACTTAGTGTAGACGGTTTATGGGTAATGCATCCTGAGTGGGGCAAAATCAAGATACCTTTTGATCTGGTTAATGCGCAACAGGAAGAAGTTGTCATTTGGGATGATACCTGCCAAGCTGTTTCGGTGAGCAGGGAAGTGGATGCGTGGTTTAGTGAAGCATTGGGATTTGCTTGCAAATTGGTTTATATGCCGGATAGTACAGAACGGGAAGTAGATCAACGATATGCGCCTAAAGGGATGATAACCTCCTTCTCGGATGCTTATCCATTTTTAATGATTGGACAAGCATCGTTGGATGACTTAAACAGTCGTTTGGAAATTGCCCTGCCCATCGATCGATTTAGACCTAATATTCTGTTTACAGGTGGAACTCCTTTTGAAGAAGATCGGATGCATCGGATACGAATTGGTGAGCATGTCTATTTTTCTGGAGTGAAACTCTGTGCCCGTTGTGTGATGACTACCATCGATCAACAAAATGCCGAAAAATCGAAAGAACCATTAAAAACTCTTGCTACTTATCGTTCAAAAGATAGAAAAATCTTATTTGGTCAAAACCTCATTCATCACGGTCGCGGAATGATCCGGCTCGGAGATCATTTAGAAGTTTTAAGTACACATGTGGAAGAGCGATTTATTGTGGGGAATAAATAAGTTAATTGGTAAATTCGTTCATGTGGTTGTGTGGAGTAGAACAAGCGTGATCCGTAGAGCGTAAAACCGATGGCGCTGATTTTTTTTAAAATAAAAAAAAACAAAATTTCGATCACTTTGTTCTATTTATAGATTTCTTTAGGGGTGGCTTTTTTATAAGTCTGAGAACATACCCATTGAACCTGCTCTGGACAATACCAGCGAAGGAATTAAGAAAATCGAGGCGGCCTAGGTAGAAACTTGGGCCGTCTTTTTTATGAAAGGCCTAGTATTATGCATAAAAGGAGCTATTATATGGTTAACGGTATTACCTTCTATCGCTTAATAGCTGCTCCTTTCTTGTTATTTCTTGCTTTTTCCGAACAGCTCGTTTGGTTTAAATGCTTGCTCGCCTTCAGTTTTTTAACGGATGCTGTTGATGGTTTTTTGGCGAGAAAATATAGAGTCGTAAGCATTATGGGAGCTAAAATGGATTCAGTTGCGGATGATTTAACCGTACTGGTAGCCCTTGTAGGTTTGTTTCTTTATCACCGGGAATTCGTGTTTAGAGAATATCACTGGATGCTCATATTGCTGATTCTTTTCCTTCTTCAGGTCAGCGCCGCCCTGATTCGGTATAGAAAATTGACCAGTTTTCATACCTACCTCGCAAAAGTTGCTGCCGTAGCTCAAGCTCTTTTTTTAATATCGTCTTTTTTTCTCAAATCGCCTTCTTTGTTGTTGTTTTATCTATCGATTGTCCTAACGGCTGCGGATCTGGTGGAAGAAACGATTATGGTTTGGTTATTGCCTAATTGGCAAGCAGATGTAAAGGGTATACAGGAAGCGCTGCGATTCAGGAGAGGAGAAAATCAGAGCCGGCGAGATCCTGAAAATTAGCGCACACGGCCCATACTTTAACCGTATGCGCTGAATCTTAAGGTCGGAATTTAAGGTCGGAAATAAAAGATAAATGATTTAAATAATCAACAATATCTTCTCTGCTCTTCCCTGTTTTTTGCGTTAAACGATAGACCAGCTCAATTTCCTTGCCTTCTTCATAATGAAGATCATCTTCGGTGAGCTCGCTCCATTTAGCTCTTATTTGATTTTTAATTTGTCTCCATGACTTTTTTAATTTCCATTCACTCATATGCATTTCTTTAAGTAAACATACTTGACAGTGACCATTTTTTTGCAAGCTATGAATAATTTTGTTTTTATTGACAGTTACTTGATGTGATGTCCGCAACAAATTGCACAACGAAGTAGCTCTTATATCATCTCTGATTGGTTTATGTACAGTTTTTGCACAATTGGGTCTCAATTTTTTCTTTTTAATTGACGAACTTATTACTTTTGTAATAGTAAACTCAGCCTAAATTAATCTCATGACAAAAAACCCGCTATTAGATGAGCAAACGATCGCTTTTTTAAAGGAGTTCGCTGAAAGTATCCGTGCTGAAATCGATGCCATACAATGTACAATCGATATTGTGCAGAAACGAAAGCAAATGACTGTTTTCGGCGAATCCAAAATGACGGATATAACCAAGGAAGACGCTGCTTCTTTAACTGCTAAATGGAGAAAAGGTGTTTTAGTACCCGTCGAAAAATTTGATCCTTTTGGTAAATTGGACAGAAAGGTTGCTTATGCATTGACGCGTTTGGGAACTGGCGATCGCGATGCTATTTTAAACGAAATTCATCAGGCACAACCGGATCGCGATAAATATAAATTAGAGAACGCTTTGGCGGTAAGACTTAATTACCTTTTAAAGAACGGTTTTATAGATGCCCATAAAATAGGACGAAAGTATCAATACCAATTACTCAAGACGGATTGAACGAAATGCATATATAAAAAGCTAATATGCTACAACAGCTTGCATACATACTACAATAGCACTATTGTTATCACTGATAAATTTGTCGGTATAAATCTAATCTTTTTGATTTAGTGGATCATCATTAAATGTAAAATGGCAAATGACTATTGCCCTTCGTAACATTTATGGCGATTGAAGAATTAGACGGATTCAATAGGCTATGGAAAGAATTATTGCGAAATACTATATTGAGACGCCCTTTAATGTAGAAAAGGCGGCGCTGATTTTGGCAGGAGAACAGTCGTCCGGTACTTTTGTGTCCGTTCCCGGTGAGACAAAAGATTTGAAACAGCGCTTCGCTGCTCGTGTGGAGAAGGTTGATGTTGTGGAATCGGTCACGGAGCCAGCCATTCCTAGTTCGAAAGCTATTTCCAATGCTTATCATCGAGCCCACATTGAAATTTCCTGGTCCATAGAGAATGTCGGCTATAATCTGCCTGTGCTGATCTCCACATTACAGGGAAACCTTTATGAATTAAGCCAATTCACTGGCTTGAAATTACTGGATATTCAATTTCCGTCGTCCTATGTTGGTCATTTTAAAGGCCCTCGTTTTGGAGTGGCAGGCTCTAGAAAGAGCACACATGTAGAGGGTAGACCGCTGATTGGTACCATTATTAAACCTAGCATTGGGATGACACCTGTCGATACGGCTAAGCTGGTAAAGACCTTGGTAGAGGCCGGGGTCGATTTTATTAAAGATGACGAACTACAATCAGCAGCGGCGAACTCTAAATTGGAAGATCGAGTAGATGCCATCATGCGAATTATTAACGAACATGCCGATAAAACCGGAAAAAAGGTGATGTATGCTTTTAATATCAGTGATGAAATGGACAGCATGTTATCACGGTATGAATACATCGTCAAGGCAGGCGGGACCTGCGCTATGCTCAGTATAAACAGCGTAGGTCTTGCTGGGGTGAAAAAAATTTGCGATCAGGGGGAATTGGTGATCCATGGTCACCGGAATGGTTGGGGCATGTTAAACAGACATCCCTTATTGGGTATTGACTTTAAGGCTTATCAAAAACTTTGGCGTTTGGCAGGTATAGATCAGCTGCATGTGAATGGGATTCAGAATAAATTTTGGGAATCCGATGATTCGGTCGTTCAATCGATCGAAGCTTGTTTAAATCCGCTATTTTCCAGTGGCCTATTGTTACCCGTCGTATCTTCAGGGCAGTGGGGAGGGCAGGCTTTCGAAACCTATAGGCGCACACAAACCATCGATTTATTATATATGGCGGGTGGGGGAATTATGGCGCATCCTGATGGGCCTGGGGGGGGAGTTGTAGCTTTACAGCAGGCATGGGAAGGGGCGGTTAAAGGGTATAATATGGAAACGGCTATTCGGTTATATCCTGAATTCGCGAAGTCGGTGAAAAAATTCGGATAACTACAGACATGGAAAAAATACAGATTCCTTTATTTGCTTATTATGGCGATGATTTTACAGGGTCTACCGATGCTTTGGAGTTTCTGAATCAGGCAGGATTAAAGACGGTATTATTTATTGATGTGCCCGATGCTGAAATGTTAGCGCGGTATCCTGGGATACAGGCTGTCGGTGTCGCGGGTATGACACGAACGATGAATCCGGGTACCATGAAGTCGGAGTTGTCGCAGGCCTTCACTGCTTTAAAAAATTTGGGTACTCGACACGTGCATTATAAAGTTTGTTCCACCTTCGATTCCTCTCCACACATTGGGAGTATTGGTACGGCAGCGGAAGTAGGAAAGGAAATCTTTAATCCTTTATTTATTCCGTTGCTGGTGGCAGCCCCAACCTTGGGAAGATTCTGTTTATTTGGGAACCTCTTTGCTCGAATGGGAATCGGAAGTCGAGGCGAAATTCATCGCTTGGATCGCCATCCTTCGATCAGTCATCATCCGGTTACTCCAATGCAGGAAGCAGACTTACGTTTGCATTTATCGCGACAAACAGAGCTTGCGATCGCTTTGGTGGACATTTTGTCCGTTCAGCTTGGGCGAACTGAAATAGAAATAAAAATACGAGAATGCTTGGATCAAGGAATTCCAATTGTGCTCTTTGATGCTTTACATCTTTCGGATTTATTGCCAATTGCCGAGGTAATGGATATCTACGCTACGGCGCGGAGACCGTTATTTTCGATCGGTTCTTCGGGCATTGAAACGGCATTTGGCTTATACTGGAAAAATAAAGGATTGGCTAAAGAGGAAATAATAGAATGGCCCGAATACCCCCTTAATGGAAAGCTTTTGGTGCTTTCCGGCAGTTGTTCACCGGTAACGGCCAGTCAAATTGACCATGCGCTTTGTCATGGTTTTCAGGCAGTGGGGATTCCTACTTCTATTTTTAACGCATCTACCGATTTACAAACCGTCATTGACCATTGTGTACAGCAGATACTTGCTTTGATGGCAGCAGGTTTCCCGGTAATCTTGCATACAAGTTTGGGGCGGGAGGATGTAAGAGTCGCGGAAACACGAGCGCTCCTATCTCAACAAGGTTATTCAGAAGCGGGAATAAGCTTACAAACGGCACGCACATATGGACAGGCGCTTGGTGAGGTTGCGCTCCATATTGCCAAGTCTACCGATTTGCGACGTCTTGTGGTGGCCGGCGGAGATACCTCGAGCTTTGTTGCCCGTACGTTGGGAATCGAGGCGATAGAAATGATCGCTCCTTTTTATCCAGGGGCACCGTTGTGCAGAGCTTTTGCACCTGATACACCACTAGACGGAATTGAAATAAACTTCAAAGGCGGGCAGGTGGGTGATGAACATTATTTTATTAAGCTACGGAATGCTAATGTTTCTTAAATATTTATAATATGATACCAAAAACTTTAGGGCTTATTCATACTTCAGCTACACTGATTCCTGTATTTCAGCAACTATGCAAGCAGTACTTGCCAAAAACAAGTCTTTTCAACATTGTAGACGATAGTTTAGTGAAAAATATTGCTGCTCGGGGAGGGGAACTTACGCCTTCCATTTCTAAGCGTGTAGCTGATTACGTTGCTTCGGCGGAGGATTCAGGTGCTGATTATATTTTGGTAACCTGCTCATCTATTGGCGCTGCGGTAGAAGCCGCAGCCAATATAACAAGTGTCCCTGTTCTTCGGGTAGATCAACCCATGGCAGATTTAGCCGTTCGAGAAGGTGAACGTGTTGGTGTTATCGCAACACTTCAAACAACGCTTCAACCAACTGCTGACCTCGTGCAACGCAGAGCAGCTTTGGCAGGCAAGGAGATTTTGTTAAATACACGCTTGTGTGAGGGTGCTTTTGAGGCTCTGATGAGTGGAGATGCTGCTAAACATGATGAATTGGTGACGCAGGCCCTATATCAATTAACGGAAGAAGTCGATGTCATTTTATTGGCGCAAGCGAGTATGGCGCGTGTAGTAGATACATTGAAAAATGAAGGTAAAAATGTACCAATTCTTGCAAGTCCTCCTCATGCTATCCGGTATATTGCAAATGTAGTTTAAGGATATCATGAAACGTTTTCAAAGAATCTGTTTGAGGATCAGTGTCATTGCTGTCCTCCTCCTATTTTTGGGAATTTTATTGAAAAATGGTGTCATTTGGCAACCTGCTGCCGTTTGCACCGCGATTTGTTTTGCGCTCGGTATCGGAAGCGTTGAGGCGCTAAAGAACTATCAGTATACGGCTTGGATTGTGGCCGCTGTCATTTCGGCTATGATTTATCCAACTGCTTTTACCCAATGGGGTGGTGTGGATTTGAGGAATAAATGGCTTATCTTGATTATCATCCAGTTGGTTATGTTTGGTATGGGAATACAGATGAGCATTCGTGATTTTTCCGGATTGGGTAGCACGGGTAGAGGGGTTTTGATTGGCTTAATCTGCCATTTTTCGGTAATGCCTTTAGTAGGATATCTATTGACACATATATTTCCTTTTGAAGATGAAATCGCAGCAGGCATTATTTTAATTGGTTCTTGCTCGAGCGGATTGGCCTCGAATGTCATGGTATACTTGGCACGTGCAAATTTGATTTTATCGGTAACGGTAACCGCTATGGCAACTTTAGCCGCTCCTTTTCTGACGCCTTTGTTGATGCGTTTGTTGGCCGGAACATTGATTGAAGTCAAATTTCTACCCATGATGTTGGAAATTATTCAAATTGTTATCGTGCCAATAGGCGCTGCATTGCTGCACGACTATCTTAAGACGGCCTCTACTAAAGGGAGAAAGGTGGTGACTATTATCGGACTGATTTGTGTGGTTTGGCTTGTTGTTCAAATGCTTTTTCTGTGGGATAAGCTTGCAGAGCAAGTATCTATCGCCGCTGCACAGTCTTTAATGCTATTGAACTTTTTTGCTGGCGCCTTTATTGTGGGCGCTCTGTATCATAGTCTATATCTTCGATTCAAACGCATTGATCAATGGGTGCCTTATGTGTCTATGTTTGGTATCGTCTATTTTACTACGGTTACAACGGCAGCAGGAAGAGCGCATTTGTTACAGGTGGGATTGCTCTTGTTTTTAGCTTCGATTTTACATAATAGTGCGGGTTACTTTTTCGGTTATTGGCTCGCTCGGCTATTTAAACTGGATAGGAACGCTGCGCGCACCATTGCTTTTGAGGTAGGTTTGCAAAACGGGGGCATGGCGTCTGGTTTAGCGGGAAGTATGGGGAAATTAGCAACGGTGGGTTTAGCAGCTGCCGTTTTTAGTCCGTGGATGAACATATCCGGATCTTTATTAGCGAATTACTGGCGGAAGCGGCCACTGAATGAAAAAAACGATTCCCAACAGACATGATCCATTATTTACTTAGCTCCATCTATTGTTACCTTTCTGCCTTTCTGATCTTGAATTGCCTTAAATTGGGCATTTTCTATTTTCAAGACGATTGGATTAGGCCACTGGTTATTGGTATAGAAACGTTGTCCGTTAAGAGCACTGATGGCCAAGCCCGTTGAGCTGGGGCTTGCCATTAGCTCGGCCGATAATCCTTCCTGATATTCCACTAATTCACTTTTATAACCCAATATACTGACGTTGGTTTGTTCGCTGCCAACGATATACGGAATTTCTTACTTCTGTAAAATTACCTAAAGCTAAATTTTTTTCGTGTGAGCTAAAACAAACTCGAAGTCTTCTTGTTTTTGACACATTAGAGCAAAGCCTTCCGCATACGATCCAGATCAATGATTTAAGTGTGGAACCATTTTAATAAGTTCAATTTACATAAATGAAACAAGTAATCGTTGTTGAAGATGATAAAGACATAAGGGAGTTGATAGCATACATACTTACAAATGAACAATTTGCTGTAGAAAGTTGTGCGAATGTAAGTGAGTTTAACGAGCGAATAGAAAGAGTTAGACCTAATCTCATTCTGCTGGATATTATGTTGCCCGATGGTAATGGTGTTGATCTTTGTCGAAGGCTTTATCGCGATGAACGTACGAAAGATATTCCGATCGTGCTTATGTCTGCACATGGTAGGCGTAATCTGGTTGAAACGGAAGATTGCGTACGGGATTTTATCGAAAAACCGTTCGATATAGACAACTTTGTCAATACGATTAATCGATATGGTAAGAGCAATGGGGCTTAAATGATCTAAAAGTTTAAAATGCCTTTGGAAGTGGTAATGTGATGACAAATTCACTGCCTTTTCCATGCTCACTGACAACATCAATCCTTCCGTCGTGTCGTTCGATAATTTCGCGGGAAAGATATAAGCCAATCCCTAATCCTGATATACCTGAGGTATTATCGGCACGATAAAAGCGAGTAAAAATTTGGGTTTGTTGATCTGGAGTTAATCCCATGCCTTCGTCTCGTATACTTATCGTGGTAATGGTTTTCTTTTTTTCACAATCGATAAACACGCGATCCGTGTTGGGAGAGTATTTAACTGCATTGCTCAGGAGGTTGATGATCACCTGTTCAATCCGTTGTTTATCTGCCCTGACAGTGATCGGGTAGTTAGGACGACTTAACAAGATTTCATGACTATTGATGGAAAAACGGAAAGACTCTACCGTTTCTTGGATGAGCTCGCCAAGGTCAAATAGCTCTGCATTAAATTGGAGCCTACCTGCTTCAATTTTGGAAATGTCCAACAGTTCCGAAACCAGCTTGTTTAGTTTGTCTAATTGTTTTACACTTTTGTTGACAAACAAAGCCGCCATTTCATTGTTCGGTTTTTTTTCCAATAATTGTAGATAACCGTAAACGCTGGTAAGTGGTGTTTTGAGTTCATGACTAGCTAATGCGATAAACTCATCTTTTTTTGCACTTAATGCTTTAACTTCTTCAAACAATCTTGAATTATCTAGAGCGATAGCGGCTTGTGCCGTGATGTTGCTGATCAAATTTTCGTGATGTACGTTGAACTTGCCCACATCAGGATGCCCTAAGAACAGTCCACCCATTACAATACCTTTAGCGGAGGTAACTGGTGCAGCAAGGTAACTTACAATTGGTAGGTGGCCATTAGGTATCCCATAATGAGGGTGGTTTTGTCCGTAACGAGGGTCTGTTCTGATATCATCGGATCGTACAATGTCATTTCCATGGAAGGTGGGATGAAGCAGTGCAGTATCCCGGGGCATGTCCAAATGTTGCAGTGCTTCTGCTGGATAGCCAGACACCGTAAAGCGCGTTTTAATAGCCCCATTTTCATCAATCAAATGATAAAAAAAAGCTCCAAAGGCAGCCCCTGTAACTTCTTTGCTTGCATCAGTTACTTGTTGTAGGGTGCTCTGGACATCTAGTTTTGAAGAAATAGCTCGACTAATGGAATTGAGTGTCTCCAGGTCCCGTGTGTATTGATAGATGGCATTTTGGACCTTGATTTCTTCTGAAATATCCTTCGCGATTTTGGAAGCCCCAATAATTTTACCCCATTTATTTTTAATGGGGGCTACGGTAAGTGATATAAGTACCTCCTTTCCATATTTACTTAATCGTATGGTCTGAAAATGATCTACCGTTTCTCCTTGTTGTATCTGTTCTAAAATATATTCTTCCTCACTCAAACGCGATTCAGGAATTAAAATAGTAATGGATTTTCCGATAACTTCCTCTGCAGTATAGCCGAAAAGTTGCTCGGCACCAATGTTCCAGCTGGTAATAATACCTTGCAGATTTTTACTTATAATGGCGTCGTCCGATGATTCAATGATAGACGCGAGAAATGCCCGAGGTTCTTCTAAAGTGGCTTGGTTGCTGATATCCACCAGAGTAGCATGTGCCCCGATGATTTCGCCATTGGGGTTGTAAAGAGCCTTGGGAAAAACGAGTAAATTTCGAAGTGTTCCATTGGGGTGTTCAATGATTACTTCCGATCGATTGCTCGCATTTGGTACATTGATTACCTGTGCTGTAGGATATTCTTTCGGGATAAGTTGCATACCTTTCAAATCATACATTTTATAAGCGCCACTCCAACGATCTTTCTGCAGGTCGGGCGTTCTTCCCCAAAGTGACACAGCAGCTTCGTTGTAAAAGGTAAGGACACCCTTGATGTCACAGGCATAAATAGCGACAGCTGAGTCATGGACTAAATCGTTTAGCGAAAAGTCGGTAAACTTGTTTAAATTTCTATGCGATGCAGCTGTAGAATCATTTTCCATTGTCTAAGTCTATCTCCGTGAATTGGTTTGTAAATATATACTATTTCTTTAATAGCCGCTATAGGTCAGATAGAGAGAATGAACTTGACGGTTTCAAGTTAATTATGACTTTATGATTAGAATCAATCGGACGATTATTACGTTATATAAAGAAATCCAACACCGGTGCTGCTTAAATTTGTTATGTCAAAAGTAGGCAATATCGGCCTCAAATTGAATGATCATAAAAAAATATCCATGACAAAAGAAATCAGCAACTCTTTAGACGGATTGAGTGTCAATACAATCCGCTTCCTTGCGACCGACATGGTGCAACAAGCAAATTCAGGTCATCCGGGTCTTCCGCTGGGCGCTGCACCTATGGCCTATGTATTATGGAATCGCTTTTTACGCTTCAACCCGAAAGATCCTAAATGGCCAAATCGCGATCGCTTTATCCTGTCAGCAGGCCATGGTTCGGCCTTATTGTATAGTTTGTTGCATTTATATGGATACGATTTATCCTTAACGGAACTGGAACATTTTAGACAATTAGGGTCAAAAACACCAGGACATCCGGAATCTGTTTTAACACCGGGTATTGAAGTAACCACGGGCCCGCTTGGCCAAGGTTTTGGAAATGGTGTAGGAGTCGCCATGGCAGAGCGGTTTCTGGCAACGAAATATAATAAAGAGAACTATTCATTGATTGATCATTATACTTATGCTATTGTAAGTGACGGTGATTTAATGGAGGGGGTTGCTTCGGAGGCCGCATCTTTGGCGGGGCATTTGAAGTTAGGTAAACTTATTTATCTATATGATGATAATGCCATTTCTTTGGATGGACCAACTAATTTGGCATTTACAGAAAATGTTCCCGAACGGTTTAGGGCCTACGGCTGGCAGACGCTGACAGTGGAAGATGGAAACGATTTAGAGGCTATTGAGCAGGCAATTTTGACAGCACAGGCAGAATCTGAAAAACCTTCTTTGATATCAGTGAAAACGATTATTGGCTATGGTAGTCCACAGCAAGGTACCAATAAGGTACATGGTAGCCCTTTGGGTATTGAAAACCTGAAAAAAACAAAAGAATTTTTTGGATGGGATCCGGAGAAAAACTTCTTTATACCGGAAGAAGTAAAAACTTATCTCTTAAACCAAAGCCAAAAAGGTGTTGAATTACAGACAGCGTGGGAGAAGGATTTTGCCGGCTATCAAAAGGAGTTTGGCACAGAAGCCAAAGATTTTGAGATTAGTTTTGATGGTAAACTGCCAGAAGGATGGGATCACAATATGCCTACATTTCAAGTAGGAGAGACCTTAGCAACAAGGGAAGCCTCGGGAAAGGTGCTTGAGGTATTACGTGAAAATATAACTTGGTTGATTGGAGGTTCGGCAGATTTAGCCAGCTCCAACAATACGCCTGTTAAGGGGGATCAAAGTTTTCAGCCTGGACATTACGATTTACGCAATATTTGGTTTGGAGTTCGTGAACATGGTATGGGAGCCATCCTAAATGGTTTAGCGTCTTATGGTGGCACGCGTGTATATGGTGGTACCTTTCTCACGTTCTCCGATTATATGAGAGGCGCCATTCGCTTGGCTGCGCTGACAAAAGCGCCGGTAACGTATATATTTACACATGATAGTGTTGCCTTGGGCGAAGATGGCCCTACGCATCAGCCAGTTGAGCATGTCTCTGCCTTACGTTTAATACCCAACCTGACCGTAATACGACCTGCAGATGCCTTTGAAACGATAGAGGCTTGGAAAATTGCAATGAGCCGGTTAAAGGGACCGGTGGCACTCATTTTGTCACGGCAAAAATTGCCGGTTATTGATCAACAACGCTATGCTTCAGCCGACAACTTAAAAAAGGGTGGTTATATATTAAGTGATTGCGAAGGACTCCCTGATATTATTCTCTTGGCCACAGGTTCCGAAGTACAACTGGTGTTAGAGGCACAGGAACAATTGGCTAATAAGGGGATAAAAGCTCGGGTGGTCAGCTTTCCTTCCTTTGAATTATTTAATCAACAGGATCGATCTTATCAGGAACAGGTGCTCTCACCAAATGTGACGAAGCGTTTGGCTGTTGAAGCAGGGGTAACGCCGTTATGGTATCAATATGTTGGTACGGACGGTGACGTAATAGGAATCGATACTTTTGGTGAGTCCGGTGAAGGTAAAGCAGTACTAGCACATTTTGGTATTACTGCTGAACATGTATATGAAAGAGCACTGGAGTTGTTGAACCGTTAAGTGGTAAATAGTTGAGTGCAATGAACAACTCGGGGTTGAGTGGGAGGATTGCGTAAGGATCCTATAAAAAAGCAAATTGAGTGTAGCGGGTGCATTGATGCTATTGAACAGCGACGCTCATACCGCCGAAGGTAGTATGAACCGAGTGAAATAATGCCTTTGGAAACAGAAACAAATGAACAAATAATTAATACAATGAAAAATCCATTAGCAAAGATCCCTGATTTCGGCCAAAGTATTTGGTTGGATTATATCAAAAGATCCTTTATTCAATCCGGTGAATTGAAAAAATTGATAGATGAAGACAATTTAAGAGGTGTTACTTCAAACCCCGCAATTTTTGAAGAAGCGATAGCGCGTAGTGAAGACTACAACGATACGATTAGTGAATTGGGAAAGACGGATTTATCGAATGAGGAAATCTTTCTTAAAATGGCCGTTGAGGACGTACAAAATGCCGCCGATGTTTTTAAAGGGGTATATGCACAAACGAGCGGACTGGATGGCTATGTAAGCCTAGAAGTGTCGCCTGGACTGGCATTGGATACGGCGGGATCTATCGCCGAGGCGCGGTCATCCTGGAAAGAACTGAACCGTCCGAATGTAATGATTAAAATTCCAGGTACTAAAGAGGGCCTGCCGGCGATTAAACAATTGATTAGTGAGGGTATTAATATCAATGTAACGCTATTGTTTGGATTAGACCGCTACCGCGAGGTAGCCGAAGCATATATTGCAGGGCTGGAAGAGCGAGCTGCAAGAGGAGAGCCGTTAGAAAATGTGACTTCGGTTGCCAGCTTCTTTTTAAGCCGTATCGATACAATGGTAGACGCTATGTTGGACGAAATCATTGAAAGTGATCCCAGTAAAGCGACAGCAGCAAAGCAGATTAAAGGACAGGTAGCTATTGCAAGTGCTAAAGTAGCATACAGTATTTACAACGAACTTTTTATGTCGGATCGTTTTTTGGAATTAGAGGCCAAAGGGGCGAAACCTCAACGTTTACTCTGGGCTAGTACCAGTGTTAAAAACAAAGACTATAATGAGTTGATGTACGTTGAAGCCTTGATTGGCCCGCAAACGGTTGATACCTTACCGAAAGAAACATTGAATGCTTATCGCGAGCATGGCAACCCGGGAGCTCGTTTAAAGGAAGACCTCGAGCATGCGCGTTATACCTTGTATAAATTGGAAGATATAGTAGGTATTAAACTGGGAGAGGTTACACAACAGTTAGAAGCCGAAGGTATTCAAAAATTTATCAAACCTTTCGATAGTTTAATGGAGGTACTTGCACAGAAGCGTAAGGAGGTACTTTCCTAATGCAGTCGCAACACAGTACAATAAAAGCACTGTTTCTAGATATTGGGGGCGTGTTTTTAACAAATGGTTGGGATACCGAGGCCCGCAAAGAGGCTGCAACGAAATTTTCACTTGATTTTGAAGAGCTAAATGGAAGACATCG
The DNA here is from genome assembly GCF_036959255.1 of Olivibacter sp. CPCC 100613. Classification (NCBI taxonomy): domain Bacteria; kingdom Pseudomonadati; phylum Bacteroidota; class Sphingobacteriia; order Sphingobacteriales; family Sphingobacteriaceae; genus Olivibacter; species Olivibacter sp. CPCC 100613. Next base: position 166,197 of record NZ_JAWMTI010000005.1, on the reverse strand, counting down.
GATTATCTTCGATGCGTATGAATCCGGCAAATCAACTTTAGATGAATATCTGGATTTATTGATATTTCACAAAAAGCGTGATTTTACGCCTAAGGATATTAAAGCATTTATGATGGAGAAATCTGAACCTTTTCCAGAGATGATCGAGCTCATTCGCACCTTAAAGCGAAAGTATAATCTTCTTACGATTGCTGTCAATAACGAAGGAAAAGAGTTGAATAACTATCGCATTGAGCAGTTCGATCTCAAAAGCTTTATCGATGTTTTCGCATCTTCCTGTTTTGTGCATATGCGGAAGCCTGATCGGGATATATATCGGCTTGCGATCGATTTGTCACAGGTAAAGCCAACGGAGATCATCTATCTGGATGATCGTCCTGTCTTTATCGAGGCGGCCTGTCAGCTAGGTATTCAGGGCATTGAGCATATCGATCTAGACAAGACAAGAGAGGCTTTGGCTAAATATGGATTGACATAATATGATGAAGTGATTGAGTAGGGAGATGGTTAATAGGTCTTAACACACAACACCCTACTCAATCCTTAATTGTCCGTTGTTGATTATGAGTTATTAGCTGCCGACACACAATCATTGGCTAATTAACCGGCTTTGCAAGGGGCTACTATTTACAACTCAACTACTTTCCTACTTAACTATTCATCACATTGACTACTCAACCACTCACCGGTAAACTACTTCCCTTTACTAAGATTGATCGTGATAGCATGTTCGTCCAATCCTTCGATATGCTCGTCATTAAAGATGTCTTTTGATTTTTCTTGAATAGCGGTCAGTAAATCTTCGGCCGATCCCTCATAAGCTACCAGAATAACAGAACCGGAAGGACTAAATTTCATTTTGGTATTTTCAACTCCTTTACAAGTCTCAACCTGTTCATTTAGCTTTTTTAGGTTGCTAAGGTTGATCCCAGTGATGTTGATAGAGGTAAAATTTTCCTCTGCATTTTCTTTTTTCTTAAAAAAACCCAGTACCTTATCACTGGTTCCTTTTGTTTTGTCGGCTGTATTTGATGCTTTATCAACTTTGTTTAGTGCCTGATCTACTTTGTCAAATAGATTTTGTGCTTGAAGACTGCCTAACCCTAAAAAAATAAGGGCGATACAGGAGGCGATTAACTTTTTCATAATCCAATGTGTTATTTAATATTGTTCTTATTATCTCAGGAAAAGGCTAATAGATATTATGGAACTTCTTTCTTTTATACATTAGCTTGACAAAATTGCTTGATTTTTTCTCGCCTCGCAATCCTCATAAATGAGTGATTTTTTCTACGGGTTTCTTGGTAGTTTTCGACAAAGGATCGATACGTAGTATAAACTCTTTCGATGGCCGCCATTGTTACTGTCTAGAAAAATGAACAAGATGAATAAAGTGCGCTGAACAGCAACTTTTTTGATGTTACATGCCTTTCTCTAGCATAATATGCCCGATTCTTCGTCATTAATAAAAGCCTAAATAAAAGCCTATCGTGAGGCTTGAACAGATTGGACATATAAAGAATAATGAAATTAGATATTTTAGTTCAAAATTTTTTTATTCATCTACAAATTTATATGAACCTTCATGATTAACCACAACACCTTAATTCGATATACTTTATTGATGTTGATTTTTATTGCCGGATGTAAAAAGGATGACCCCGTCACGCCTTCTCCTGAAGTACCGGCCCTGACAATGGAGCAGCTTTATCAAAATGCTATTTTGGATGCAATGGTAGCGGATAGCTCGGAGGTGGTTGATACACTTTGGCAAATTTCAAAGGAAAATACAGCCTTGCAATGGAAAACAATCAATGGAAAGGACTATGTTTTATTAGCTAGTTTTATGCGATACCCGGAGAGCTATCCAGAGGGAGATTCTATTACCAATGTTTGGGGTGAATCTTGGGTATTTATTCCTCAGCAAATGAAGGCACGTATCGGCAATAAGCTGGATGGCACAAGTGATACCACCATGCGCATCTGTCAGCTGTTAGGTTTGCCACCCGCTAATGAGCGAAGTAATACGCATATAGCGGAATTGTGGGTGAATCCGGAGCGTTTATATCGACCTGCGGGTAATCCGAATATTGACACGCGAACAGCAGGGGCTGTATTAAGTAATGATGTTTCGGCAACTTATAACACCTGGTTCAATAATTATATTCTTTTTGCTTATTATAGAACCCTCTCCGGTTCTGCTGACTTTCATTATCCTTGGACTCGCTTAGGCTATACGTATGATTGGGCACCTGACAACCCCGAAGTTGGTCTGAGCGAATACGTGCTGCAAGTAAGTTCGGGGGCGTGGGTCGAACATGTATCTCCCGTCGAAAGTTATTTTTAATAGCATTGCGTAATGTATCTGGCGAGGTAAAAGAAAAAGCTAATTTTTTTGCGGTAAACCCTGATAAAAAAAATAATTATAGAAGCAGCAAATTTATGTACTTCATTTAAAATCTGAACAAAATGAACAAGGGCCATGTGTTCACTTTTTTGTTCGTTTGTACTTGGATTGGTGGTGTTTTTTTTAGCCATAGTAATGGCCTGAACTCAATTTATCAATTATATTATAAGGGAAGTACATTCATTTACCTGTGCTGTGAGAAATACTTTTTCGAGTATACTATTTTTTCTTTTTTTCTTGACTATTCTGGGGACGAAAATTGTTTCGGCCCGGCAAAAACGAGTATTATCAACTAGTAAAGATAGTGTACGACTTGTAAGTGACAGTACGGGAGTGCTTTATCCTATTAAAGACGATCCTTTTCTGAATTTGTATCAACGTGATAAGGGTATTCATTTGAGGAAACCGGGTACAATTAAAAGGGAAATAGATTTTGACCCAATCGGTCGACAATACATCATTCGAGATAATATTGGAAACAGCATGTATCGCCCGCCTCAATACATGAGTATTGACGAGTACCAGCAGTACGAAAATCAATCGCTTAAGGAACGGACTTGGCGAGAACTGTCGGATGATTTTTCAAGACGGGCGCGGAAGGACGGATGGATTCCCAGTATTCAGGTTAACAGTCCTACTTTCGAGAAAATATTTGGTGGAAATACGATTAATATCGTTCCCCGAGGAAGCGTAGATGCCACTATTATGGGGCAGTATAATAAAAACGATAACCCCATGTTTAATGAGCGCCAACGAAAGCAACTGGGGTTCGACTTTGATCAGCGTATTCAAATGAACCTAACGGGTCAGATCGGTGATCGTATGCGTATCATTACCAATTACAATACAGAAGCGCAGTTTGACTTTGAAAATCAGATAAAATTTGATTATGTGGGAAAGGATGATGCGATTATTCGTCGTATAGAAGTAGGTAATGTAAGTATGCCTTTAAATTCTACGTTGATTTCCGGTACGCAAGCTCTTTTTGGGGTTAAAACGCAACTTCAATTTGGTAAACTGGGTGTAACGAGTGTTTTTTCCCAGCAACGATCACAGAGCAAAGAAATTACCATTACCAATGGCGCACAACAGAACGAGTTTTCGTTGAAAGCCGACGAGTATGAACAGAATAAGCACTATTTCCTCGCACAATACTTCCGCGATAACTACAATAGAGCTATGTCTAATGCCCCTTTGCTGTTGACAAACGTCAATATTACACAGATCGAGGTTTGGGTAACGAATCGAAGTAATTCCATCGAAAATAGTCGCGACGTATTGGCTTTTATGGATCTGGGGGAAAGCCGTCCTTGGAATCCAATGTTAAACCTGCCCGGAGGATCTCAATTACCGGCTGCCGGTGTGGTGGGGGATCCCGCCTTTCCACAGCAGTCAAATCGCCTCTTGCAAATTTTGCAGCAACAATATCCAGATGCTCGCTATAGCTCTTCAAATGCAGTAGCAGCTCTTTTTCAAGCTAGTGGCGCTAGTGATAATTATGCGCGGCTTTCCAATGCACGTAAATTGACCGAAAAGGAATATACCTTGAATACACGGTTAGGGTATATCTCATTGAATACACCACTTAATGCGGATCAGGTATTGACAGTTGCTTATCGTTATACGGCTAACGGGCGGGAATATCAAGTGGGCGAATTTTCAACGGATATTCCGATTACGCCCTCCAATCCACAGGTGCTTTTTACGAAGTTGTTGAAAAATGAAATATTGAAACCTAATTTACCGGTTTGGGATCTGATGATGAAAAATATTTACTCAATCGGAGCTTATCGAGTAGGAAGAAATAATTTTATTCTGAATGTCTTCCGATTGGAGGATGAAACGGGGGTGGAACGGCCTGTCATGTTTGAAGGAAAAAATACCACCAATAAATTGTGGTTACAGCTAACCGGTTTAGATCGACTTAATCCGCAGAATGATCGGCAACCTGATGGCGTGTTTGATTTTTTAGAGGGCTTGACGATAGACCCCGAGTACGGGCGGGTCGTATTTCCTGTCGTTGAACCCTTCGGGAAGGACTTGAGAAGCTTATTCGCCCCGGGAGAGGAACAATTGGCTGAGCGCTATGCTTTTCAAGAACTTTATGATTCGACAAAAGTTGTCGCCCAACAATTGTTCGCCAATAAAAACAGGTATGCGATCCGAGGTACTTATGAGTCGGAAGCGGGATCGGAATTCCAACTCGGTGCTATCAATATCCCGAGGGGATCAGTACAGGTTTTTGCCGGCGGAATCCCTTTACAGGAAGGCGCTGATTTTACCGTTGACTATGAGATTGGACGCGTCCGTATTTTAAATGAGGCACTTCTAAGATCTGGACAGGCAATACGGATTAAGATGGAAAATAATGAGCTTTTTGGATTGCAACAACGGACTTTGTTCGGAACGAGGCTTGACTATATGGTGAACGATCAACTTCAACTGGGAGGTACCATTATGAATTTGTCGGAACGCCCCTTAACGCAAAAGGTTAATTTAGCACAAGAACCAATCTCCAATACCATATGGGGTTTTGACGTAAACTACAATGCCCCCTCTCGATGGCTGACACGTATGGTTGATAAAATTCCGTTTATCGATACGCGGGAAGAGTCTACGATTTCCTTCTATGGCGAATTTGCAAACCTCATACCGGGGCATTCCAAGGCAACGAATATCGCTGGATCCCGAAATGGGGCTAGCTATATCGACGATTTTGAAAACAGCCGCTCTATTATTGATTTAAAAGGCGCTTACAGCTGGCAAATATCAGGAACTCCTCAGCTGTTTCCTGAATCGCAATTGTCCGATGATTTACGCTACGGTTATAATCGGGCCCGTCTAGCTTTTTATAACATTGACCCGGTGTTCTATAGAAACGATAATAGTCTGACTCCGGCGAATATCAGAGGCAATTTAACGGAATTGTCAAATCACTATGTGCGTGAGGTGTTGGAACAGGAGGTGTTTCCAAATAAACAAACGGTTACCGGACAACCTTTATACATGTCTACGCTCGATCTCAGCTTTTATCCTACGATAAGAGGACCTTATAATTACACACTTTCAGGTGTGAATGGTGATGGTACGTTGACAAACCCTAAATCGAGATGGGGGGGGATGTTTCGGCAAATCCAAACACCGGATTTTGAAGCGCAGAATATTGAGTTTATTGAGCTTTGGATGATGGACCCTTTCATTTATAAGCCACAGGATGCCGGTGGAGATCTTTATTTTAACCTAGGAAACATCTCAGAAGATATATTAAAAGATGGGCGCCGATCCGTAGAAAACGCATTGCCTACCAATGGGAATTATTCCGAGATGGACCTCACGAACTGGGGAAGGGTACCTAAACTGCAACCGATGGTACAGGCTTTTGCAAATAACCCCGATCAACGAGCATTGCAGGACGTGGGTTTGGATGCCCTGAATGATGCGGATGAACGGAATCATTTTTCAAATTTTTTGTCGCAAGCAAGTGCTACGCTCAATCCACAACCTTTACAGGAATTAAACAACGACCCTTCCAGTGATAATTTCAGTTACTTTAGAAGTGCTGAATTGGATGCGCAAAATGCCGGGATCCTAAAACGTTATGAACGGTTTAATGGTACCGAAGGCAATAGCAAAACGGCAGAACAAGCTGGTGCACAAGATGGAGTCAATACCTCGGCCTCTACCTTGTTGCCTGATGGGGAGGATGTTAATCGAGATAACACCATGAATCAAGCGGATGAGTATTATCAATATCGTGTGTCTGTTCGCCCACAAGATATGATGGTGGGTAAAAACTTTATTGTCGACATGATTGATGCACCCGTTACCTTGGCCAATGGCAAAAAGGAGAATGTGAAGTGGTACCAACTCAGAATACCAATTACGCAGTATGAATCCAGGGCTGGTGATCCGCAGGATTTTAAATCCATTCGTTTCATAAGGATGTTCATGACTAATTTTGGTGATACGTCTGTCTTAAGAATGGCGAGACTGCAGCTGGTAAGAGGGGAATGGCGGCGATTTAATTCGGAGCGTTCGCCAACAAAAGTTATTGCTGATCCCACACTGAATAACCCTGGCTTGGACAACTCAACCATTGAGGTTGCTGCTGTTAGTATCGAGGAAAATGGAAACCGAGAGCCTATTCCTTATGTGGTTCCTCCGGGTATTGAACGGCAGATCGATTACGGTAATTATAATACGAACGTGCAGCTGAACGAACAAGCACTATCGGTTACTGTCAATAGATTGCGGGATGGGTACGGACAGGGAGCATATCGCACATCGACCAACGATTTTCGGGCTTATAAACGCTTGCAGATGTTTATCCACGCGGAAGGGAATGAGCTGCGCAGTGGAGATTTGCATGGTTTTATAAGGATGGGAACGGATGGTATTGAAAACTATTATGAGTATGAAATGCCACTTGAAGTCACTACCCCCGGGAGTCGTGATCCAGAGGCAATCTGGCCGTCCAGCAATCGGATGAATGTCGAAATCAAATTATTCCAAGAAGCAAAAGAAGCGCGGAATAAAGCGACTTTACCTGACGGAAGCCCTTGGCCAATCAACGTCCCTTATAGCTTTGTGGACGGTGCTAATACCGTAACCGTTAAAGGGCAACCGGATATCAGTAAAGTCCGGTTTTACATGCTGGGTGTTAAAAACCCATTGAAAGGGCAAAATAATGCGAATGATGATGGAATGGAAAAATCAGGTGTTATTTGGTTCAATGAGCTACGCTTAACAGATTATGAAGATAAGGGGGGCTGGGCCGCAACGGCTCGTTTGAATGCTAAACTGGCAGATTTTGCGGATGTGACAGTGTCTGGAAGTAAGAGCACCATTGGTTTTGGTGCGATTGATGCTCGCATCAATGAACGTAATCGAACGGAAGATCGGTTTTTTGATTTTACGAGTAGCGTAGAACTGGGTAAATTTTTTCCTGAGCGAACCGGTATCAGAATTCCATTCTATTTCAATTATTCGAATCAGGTGCGTACGCCACAGTACAATCCTTTGGTGCCCGATATCGAGATGAAATCGGCATTAGATGGTTTGAATGATAATCAAAAAGATTCGCTTCTGCGCTTAACACAGGACTATACAACGCGCAAAAGTATCAGCTTTATGAATGTGCGGAAATTGCGTATGGACAATGAGAAACCGGTGCGCTTATGGGATATCGAAAACTTCAGCGTTTCTTATGCTTTTTCACAATTTTACCACCGGGATTACCTAACGGAAAAATCGGTGCAAAACAATTATAGGGCATCCCTATCTTATGACTATGTACAGAATAAAGATAAGTATATCGAACCGTTGAAAAAGTTATTTAAAGGCAGGTATACGAGATTATTAGGTGATCTGAATTTTAATTTAATGCCTTCTTTCATTAATTTTAGAATTGATGTACAACGACTTTATACGGAAAATACACTTCGCACCGGTAGTTCGCCGGACAACTACCTGCCTGCCGGTAATATAGGGACTCTATACAATAAGAATTTTACAATGACGCGACTATACGGTATCAGTTGGAATCTGACACGCTCGCTGAAATTGGATTTTAATGCAACAAATTATTCGATTATTGATGAGCCGCAAGGGCGTTTGGATGGGCTTAAACGGGATACCTTATGGGAGAATTTTTGGAAGCTGGGAAGGACGACCGATTATAACCATATGATGAATTTAACCTATAATGTGCCGCTTGATAAAATTCCGGGACTCGATTGGATCAATGTAGCGGCTCGTTATGGAAGTCAGTTCGCTTGGCAGACGCAACCTTTGCTCGCGATTAACGACCCTAATTTGAATATAGGAAATACGATTCAGAACTCGCGCACGCTGCAACTAAACCCACGATTTAATTTGTTAGGCCTCTTTAATAAATTTACATTCTTTAGAGATGCTCGTAATGGTCGAAGTCCGAATAAAGGAACAGCGATATTCGCAAATTTCGTATCGAGCATTAAGGATATCAATGCTGCCTATACGAGAGTAGACGGAACGTTCTTGCCCGGATATCTCGGAAAAACAAATATGTTGGGCTTAGACTTTGATATGAATGCACCTGGTTTTGGCTTTATATTCGGTGGACAAGGGGATATATTGGGGAAAGCAATTGCTAACGGATGGTTGAGTAGAGATAGTTTGCAAACGCAACTCTATGCGAAGTCTTTACGGGAAGACCTTAGCATTCGAGCTACCTTAGAGCCATTTAAAGATTTGCGAATTGATTTGACGGCTACACGGATTGAAAATAGAAATTTTACAACACAGGTACTATTTAATGAAGAAACACAAGATTTTGAACGTGTGACGCCCGTAACAGCCGGTGATTATAGTATATCCTATTTTTCATTAAAAACAGCCTTCTCTAATAAAGATGAGCTTTTCAGAACATTCGAGCGAAATAGGGGAACGATCTCACGAAGGTTGGGGCAATTGAATCCTAATTCTGAGGGGACCATTGGCGATTTTGCTGATGGATATGGAAATACGGCACAGGACGTGGTGATAGGAGCTTTCTTAGCGGCTTATACAGGTAAAAGCCCCGATAAACAAAGCCTGGGTGTATTTCCGCGCATACCAATCCCGAATTGGCGTATTATGTATAATGGCTTGGCGAAATATCCTTTCTTTAGCGAGTATTTATCGTCCTTGGAATTAGTGCATGCTTATCGGACACTGTATAACATTAATGGATATACAACGCTCATCCGGTATAACGAAACAAACGGAGCCTCCTCGGTCAGGGATATTAATGGAAACTTCCTGCCCGAGTATCAATTCTCCCAAATTACTTTACAGGAACAATTCTTACCCTTAATTGGCGTCAATGCTCGGTTTAAAAATAACCTGACGGCAAATGCCGAATACCGAAAAGCACGAACCCTAAGTCTTAGTTTACAGAATAGCCAATTGGCGCAGCTACTGGATGAAGGTTTCATTTTAGGTGCCGGTTATCGGGTTGCTAATTTCAGATTCCCATTCGGTTGGTTTGCTGATAGGAAAGTATCGAACGATTTGACTTTTAAGCTTGATATAGCAATCAACGATATGAAAACCCTTGTATATCGTTCTGATTCGGAGTTCTCAGAAATGGCTTCCGGCAATAAGAATATTACCTATAGACCGTCTATCGATTATATGTTCAATAATCGCTTTAATATTCGTATGTTCTTTGACAGCAATGCTGTGAAACCTTATACCTCGCAAACCTATGCAACTGCTTATAGCAACTTCGGATTTAACTTAAGAATATTGTTGCAGTAATGGTTGAGCCATGGTAACTGTTGGCCATAAAACGAAAATTGCAATTGAAAGCAATTTTATCTAAGTTTGGCAAAAAAACAACATGAATATATCCTTCTTAACAAAGTAGGATTTACTAAAGCACTAAACAAAATAATAATGAATTTTCCAGCTGAATTAAAGTACACGAAAGACCACGAATGGATCCGTGTAGAAGGCGATGAAGCAACCATTGGGATTACGGAGTTTGCGCAGCGTGAATTAGGTGATATCGTTTTTATTGAAATTCCTACTGTAGGTGAAGAGGTAACTGCTAATGAAGTGTTTGGGACGGTGGAGGCCGTGAAAACCGTTTCTGATTTGTATATGCCGGTAACATCAACTGTGGTGAGTGTAAATGAAACATTGGATGGATCGCCCGAATTGGTTAACAATGATCCATATGGCGAAGGTTGGATTATAAAAGTTAAAATCGATAATAATACGGGATTGGATGGACTACTTTCCGCTGAAGCATATCAGGAGTTGGTAGGAGGTTAAATCACTCGTTTGTCGTATAGATTGTGTTGCTATATATGCGAGAAATTTGAAAGCGATAGATTGCTTCCTTAGTGGTAATCTGTCGCTTACTTTTTTACGACTGGTTTATTTGCGATCATTCAATAGAATGGTCTTTTTATTGTTCCCTTGCGCTATATTATGAAGTATTTTATATGGGCTATCTTATGGGCCGTCATTGTGTTGTTCCTCACTTGTTTGCCAATGGATAATACAACCGAAAAAGTGCCCCATTTTGAAGGAATGGACAAATTGGTACATACCGGGTTTTTCTTTGTTTTTTCCGTTTTGCTTTGTCTAGGGTATGCAAGAAAAGAAAGAACTTATAGCCCTCAATTCAATATCTTGCTGAAAACACTGATTTTTTCAGCTTTGTTTGCCTTGCTAACAGAATTTTTACAATATAAGTTCTTTACTTATCGGAGCGGTGATTGGTGGGATGTTTTTGCTGATATGACAGGTACAGGTATGGGATTGTTTTCGTACCTTGTGTTGCATAGAAGCTATAAAGTAGACAGGTAATAGTAACTACTGAGAAACAACAGGCTCGAAGGGCTGTGATTTGTAAAATAGCGAATATAATGGTATGAAACATAAATATATCCTTCTGTTTTTAATTGGCTTGTGTTTGTTGCTCAGCTCGTGTGGACTTTTTAAAAAAGGCTGTAACTGTCCGCCGATAAGTAAGCATTATAAAGTGGCAAATCGATAGATGCGGAATTATATGATCCTAATAAACGGATGTATTTAAAAGACCTATTCAACTAAGTTGTCGTGAGTAGGCAATAAGCTTATATCTTTTTTTGAATCATTCTAAATAAAACTTACCTTTGAATTTGTTTTCGATCAAACATCCTGTTTTGAAGGGTATTCATCTATCTAATGGATAAAAATTGATAGATAATGCACGGTTTATTGTCGAAAAATGAAAGAGTTGAACAGGGCAAGGTCACCTAGTCGATGGATAAAAAATAGTTACGCATGAAACTTACAGCATTGAAAATCGGAAGCTCCGGTATTATAAAAGATTTTACAGATTTAAACCTCTCTGTGAAATTGATGGAGATGGGATGTTTGCCCGGAGAGCGAATTACTTTTGAACGAATTGCTCCTTTGGGAGATCCCATAGCGGTATCAATTGCGGGGTATCAACTCAGTTTGCGAAAAGAAGAAGCCGCAACTATCATTGTTGAGGGCGTGTAAAATATAAACAAGTACAGATATTCATGAGAGTAGCGTTAGTAGGGAATCCGAATACCGGTAAATCAACTTTGTTCAACAGTTTGACTGGACTTAATCAAAAAGTGGGAAATTTTCCGGGCATCACTGTCGATAAAAAAACCGGAATTAGTAAACTTCCAAACGGAAAGCAAGTTGAGATAATTGATTTACCAGGTTGTTATAGTCTCTATCCGAAAAGCAGAGATGAAGCAATTGTACTGGAAGTGTTGACGAATGTCAAGAATAGTTCTCACCCTGATTTGATTGTTGTAGTGGCCGACGCTACCAATCTTAAACGCAATCTACTCCTTTTTACACAAGTTGCCGACTTAAAAATTCCGGTGATTTTGGCGCTTAATATGTCGGATGCTGCACGGAAGGAAAAAACCCTGATCGATATCGATAAAATGTCACAGAAATTAGGTGTACAGGTGGTCCCTATCAGTGCGCGGAAAAATGAGAATATTGAGTTATTGAAGCAGGCAATTGCAGATGCACCGGGACTTGCCCTGCAAAAACAGAGCATTGAAGTGGTTGAGATTGCACCGGCATTGATTTCACAAATAAAACAAGATATCCGTATAGAGGGGGATTATAAAGCACTCTTGCTGGCCCATCAACATGAAATACTTGATTATCTTACGGAAGAGGAAAGCAATCATATCGAATCGTTGGAGCAAGCCAATGCCTTTCAGCCACAGCACGCCCAAACAAAGGAAACAATTGCGCGATATGATTTTATCAGCACGGTACTAAAGGAATCAGTAAAACAACTGCCTAAGAATATATCGGAGACATCCACAGGGAAAATCGATCATTTTTTGACGCATCGAGTTTGGGGGTTTGTATCTTTTTTTGCGATCCTATTACTCATATTCCAAGCTATTTTTGCTTGGGCCGAGTATCCGATGGGATTAATAGAGAACTTTTTTGCCTGGCTGGATGAAATGGGACGGCAATTTATTCCTGAAGGGGTTCTAGCCGATCTTTTGCTAGATGGGATCTTGGCCGGATTGGGCGGTGTATTGGTATTCATCCCGCAAATCGCTATCCTTTTTGGTTTTATCGCCATTTTGGAGGATACAGGGTATATGGCAAGAATTACCTTTCTAATGGATAAAGTCATGCGAAAAGTAGGACTTAACGGAAAATCAGTTGTGCCTATGATCGGTGGTTTAGCTTGTGCTGTACCATCTATCATGGCAACAAGAAATATTGAAAGCTGGAAAGACAGGATTATTACTATCATGGTAACGCCTCTTATAAGCTGTGCAGCACGTTTACCGGTATATACGCTGTTAATTTCTTTAGTTGTACCAAATGATAAAGTTTGGGGCTTTTTTAATCTACAGGGTTTGGCACTGATGGGGATGTACTTAATAGGAACCATTGGTGCAATTGTGGTCGCTTGGGCTATGAAAAAGGTAATCAAGGCAAAGGAAAAATCGTATTTTATTCTGGAATTACCGGTGTATCGGGCGCCTCGCTGGAAAAATGTTTTTCTAACGATGTACGAGAAAGTGAAGACTTTTGTGCTGCAGGTAGGGAAAGTGATTATCGCAATGTCAATCGTGTTGTGGGTAATGGCAACCTATGGCCCGCCGGGACGTATGGAAGCAATTGAAGAAAAGTATCAAACCGAAGATTACGTAAAGAATTATTCGGAAGAGGAGCGGCAATTTCTAGCGTCGGCAGAAAAGCTTGAGAATTCATATGTTGGCATTTTGGGGAAAACAATCGAACCGGCTATCAGACCTTTGGGCTTTGATTGGAAGATTGGTATTGCGCTGATTACATCTTTCGCCGCGCGGGAGGTCTTTGTGGGAACAATGGCAACTATTTATAGTGTTGAAGAGCCGGAAGATGATACGTCTACCATTCGGCAAAAGATGCTTGCATCAAAGGATAGCATAACGGGAGAGCCCATCTATACGGTGGCATCGGCATTTTCTCTTATGATATTTTATGCCTTCGCAATGCAGTGCATCAGCACCATTGCGGTGGTACATCGGGAAACCAAAAGTTGGAAATGGCCAATTATCCAGTTAACATATATGACGGCTTTAGCTTATTTTTCCTCTCTATTGGTGTTCCAATTGTTAAAATAGACAAAAGTGTCTTCGTTGAATTTGCCGTGAAAGTCTTGTTTTTTCTGAATATCTTACTACTTTTATCATTGTATTGGAAATGATCGAAAAAACAAAGTTAGCTTTAGAAAAATATATTCCGAAGCAGGCTGCTCCGATAATTGCCCGTTGGATCCATCAGGCTCCCTGTCTTTTTAAAATTAGCAAAAGCCGAACGTCTAAATTTGGAGATTATCGATCGCCTTATAAAGATAAAGGACATCGCATTTCAGTAAATCATAACCTGAACCCCTATGCTTTTTTGGTAACAACAGTGCATGAGTTTGCCCATTTGAAAACTTGGAATGAGCACAGGATGAAGGCAAAACCTCATGGCGTAGAATGGAAGCAAAATTTCAAGGTGTTGATGAAGCCTTTTTTTGAGATGGAAGTGTTTCCGGACGATGTGCGGCAAGCCGTATTGAGTTACTTGACTAATCCAGCTGCTTCTAGTTGCTCTGATCTGGTGTTGTATCGCGTATTAAAACAATACGATCAGGCCAGGAACGGACATGTTCGGGTAGAGGAATTACCATTGGGCAGCGCCTTCGCATTGCCCAATGGGCGAATTTTTAAAAAAGGTCAAAAAAACAGAACTCGTTTCCGCTGCGAGGAATTAACAACGGGTAGAATTTATTTATTTAGTCCGGTCGCCGAAGTAAGGGTGGTTAGTGGGGTATCTCCCCTCAGGCCTTAATTCACATCTTCGCATTGGCTCATCAGCTAACCGACCGTAGGGAGTTCATGAACCGAGTGCAATGAGCTCATGAATGCCAAATAAAAAGCAATTGACTATGAATAATACCTTTAAAATGAACACGAATGAATAATTACCAAATTGACCAATCAATCACGCAACTACTTAACTTCCTAATAAAGCTCCTTCAACAATTTTTCAAATGCCTCTTTTAATGTCTCAAGTTCCTGTTCTACTTTGGCGAGACGAGCCTCCAAGATTTCAGTATCTTGGATGTTTGTCGTAGCATCTTCATTAAATTCATTACTCTCGAAATCCGGAATCCCTCCAAAAAGGTGCATATAACGGACCTCTTTTTGTCCAGGTCTTTTAGGAACTTGAATAAGCATAGCCGGTAATTCTGATTCCTTGCTTAACTTATCGAGGTATTCTTGTATTTCCGCCAATGATTCAAACTCGTAAAGTCGACCGGAATTACTGTTGATCTCACCCACTGTTAATGGGCCCCGTAAGAGGAGAAGACATAAAATGGCTATTTCAGCAGGGATAATTGGATATGAAACACTTAGCGTATGCCTGTATTTAATGGTACGGCTCGAACCTCCGGTGGCAGTTGCAACTAAACTCTTCTTTCGCAAAGCGTCTAATGCGGCGATAACGGTATCATCATTATATTGAACGACGGGTTTACGAGACGATTTTTGATTGCAAGCCGCGGTTAAACTATTTAATGTGAGTGGGTAATATTCGGGAGTTGTTTTGCTTTTTTCCATTAAAGAACCTAATACTCGTTGTTCTTCAAGGCTTAATATAGGTAAGGTAATCTGTTGTTCCATGGCTAAAGATAGGAAAATTAGCTAACTTTGTGCAACACATTCAGGCTATGGATTTAACAAAGAAATTAATGCTTCCGGGGAAATATTGCGAGTCGTTGACAGATTATAAGCGTTGGCTTACACGAGAGGTACAGATTGGCGATGTTCCGATGGGGGGCAAGTATCCCATACGCATTCAAAGTATGACAACGGTTGATACCATGGATACCAAGGGTTCGGTTGAACAGACGTTGCGAATGGTAGAGGCTGGATGTGAGTATGTACGTATCACGGCACCTAGTATTAAAGAAGCACAAAATTTAGCAGAAATAAAAAAGGAATTACGCAAAGAAGGGTGTAAAGTTCCCCTGGTAGCCGATATTCATTTCACCCCCAATGCTGCTGAAGTTGCCGCACGTATCGTTGAAAAGGTACGGGTAAACCCAGGTAATTATGCCGACAAAAAGAAATTTGACAAGCTGACGTATACAGACGCAGCCTATCAGGCAGAACTGGAACGAATTTATACAAAGTTTGCCCCCTTAGTAAAGATATGCAAAGAGTATGGTACCGCTATGCGCATAGGAACTAATCACGGTTCGCTATCGGATCGGATCATGAGCCATTACGGTGATACACCTGAAGGTATGGTGGAGTCAGCTCTGGAGTTTATTCGTATCTGTGAAGATCTCCATTATTATAACTTGGTGATCTCCATGAAATCGAGTAATCCGCAGGTGATGGTGCAGGCTTATCGCTTGTTGGTAGAGAAGATGGTAGCTGAAGGAATGAATTATCCCCTACATTTAGGTGTTACAGAGGCTGGCGATGGGGAAGATGGCAGAATTAAATCGGCTGTGGGTATCGGCACTTTATTAGAGGATGGGCTTGGCGATACCGTGAGGGTATCGTTGACGGAAGAACCTGAATTAGAAGCACCGGTAGCAAGGGCATTGGTGAACCGTTATGTGGATCGTGCGCAGCACACCAAGGAGGATCGCGCGCGTCAGACTTTCGCTGATTCGAAGCTTATAGTGGACAGTTTAAGTAACCGTCGTGAAACCAAAGAGGTCAATGCATTTATTGGCGGAGCCATGGTTCCCCGGGTAGTGGCTGATTTATCTAAGAAACGGCTGATCGACCCCATGGTATTAAAAGATATTGGTTATATATATGATCCTTTATTGGATAAATACCATATGGGCGATCAATCTGTTGATTTTGTTTTCTTTGGTGATAACTTGCCTTCCTTTACCATGCCCGGTAATTTAAAGCAGGTTTATAACGTTACTACTTGGCAGCGTCTGACGAATAAGGAGAACGCACACCCCTTGTATCAATTGGCATCGTATTTAGAGGCTACCGAGCATGATATGCATTTAAATTTGGTAAGCATTTGTCACCAAGATCTGGAAAGTGAAGCCTTTGAAAACTTGCCCATGGACCCCACATTGGTTTTTGTATTGGAAACCGAGCGGCTGCACGGTATGGCAGACCAACGAGCGTTTTTTGCAAAGTTAAAGCGCTGGGGTCTGGAAATTCCTGTTATTATAAAGCGATTTTACGACCCTTTAGCATTTAATGGTCCTATAGGGGATGTTATGAGCCCGGAAGAACCCATCTCTAAATTGCAATTATATGCAGCAACTGATTTAGGGGGGCTCTTGATAGATGGGATGGGCGACGGAATATGGATTGACGCACCCGCCATCCCTACCGATAAACTCGTTTCCGCGTCCTTTGCAATTTTGCAGGCAACACGTTCCAGAATTTCGAAAACAGAATATATTTCTTGTCCAAGCTGCGGTCGTACCTTGTTTGATTTACAAGAAACTACGCAAATGATTCGTAGTCGTACAAATCATCTAAAAGGATTGAAGATAGCTATTATGGGATGTATTGTAAATGGTCCGGGTGAGATGGCTGATGCCGACTACGGTTATGTGGGGGCAGGTCCTGATCGGGTTACCTTGTACCGGGGAAAAGAGGTTGTGAAAAAAAATGTACTGTCGGCAAATGCACTGAATGAGCTGATAGAAATTATCCGTGCAGATGGTAATTGGACTGAACTAACTTGATCTCCTTATTCAACCGATAAATCGATCACTATTCAAACTAATAGGCCAGTAGGTTGTTATTAGTACATCTTTAATAACAACCTTTAGATTTTTTATCATGGCAAAAAAAGTAGCTGATCAGCTAGTTGAAACCCTTTGGGAAGCGGGGGTTAAGCGTATCTATGCCGTTACGGGCGATAGTTTAAATGAGGTGAATGATGCAGTGAGAAGAAACGGCAATATCCAATGGGTTCACGTTCGTCACGAAGAGGCCGGAGCCTATGCCGCGGCGGCGGAAGCTGAACTGAACGGTATCGCCTGTTGTGCCGGGAGCAGTGGCCCTGGGCATGTGCATCTTGTTAATGGCTTGTATGACGCTAATCGATCAGGAGCACCTGTTTTAGCGATAGCCTCAACGATGCACACCGATGAAATGGGTTCTGATTATTTCCAAGAAACCAATACGATTAAACTGTTTGATGATTGTAGTGTTTACAATCAAATAGCTACTACCTCCAAACAATTTCCAAGAATGCTTCAGGCAGCCCTGCAACACGCTTCAAGTAAAAAAGGAGTGGCGGTTATTGGATTACCCGGTGACGTCGCTATGGGGGAAGCTACCGATATATTGACCGAGACAAGATTGCTGCGCCAAAAAACGATCGTACACCCCGATCATGAGGAGTTGCAGGCTTTGGCTACTTTGCTGAATCAACATAAACGGATTACGCTTTTCTGTGGCATCGGTTGTAAAGATGCACACGATGAAGTAGTAACCCTGGCGAAAAAATTAAATGCACCTGTTGGCTATTCATTTAGGGGTAAAATGTATGTGCAATACGATAATCCAAATGAAGTAGGAATGACAGGACTTTTGGGCTTGCCTTCTGCCTATCATGCCATGCATGAGTCGGATTTGCTTTTGTTACTGGGAACGGATTTTCCGTACAAAGATTTCATGCCTGAAAGTTGCGGTATTATCCAGATTGATGAAAAGCCGGAACGATTGGGGCGCAGGGCTAAACTAAAAATGGGGCTGATGGGTGATATCAAACATACGATACAAGCGTTGCTGCCTTTACTGGAACAAAATCAGGATGATAGTTTTTTACAAGCGCAATTGAAGCTTTATGGAAAGGTAAGAGAAACACAGCAGACCTATGTAAATGATCGAGGAAAGAAGGATAATATATCACCTGAATATTTAGCTTATACGATCGATCGGTTAGCCGCAAAGGATGCGATATTTACCGTTGATACCGGTATGAGCTGTGTTTGGGGAGCACGGTTTATTCAGGCTACAGCTAATAGAGAATTGCTTGGTTCGTTTAATCACGGCTCGATGGCAAATGCCATGCCCCAGGCTATCGGTGCAGCTTTTGCTCGGCCAAACCAACAAGTAATCGCCTTTTGTGGAGATGGGGGGATTTCGATGCTGCTGGGTGACTTAGCGACTATTGTTCAGTATAATCTTCCGATAAAAATCATCGTTTTCGACAATCGTTCATTAGGTATGGTGAAGTTGGAGATGGAAGTGGCCGGTCTACCTGATTGGCAAACGGATATGTACAATCCGGATTTTGCAACGGTAGCAATGGCAATGGGAATGAAAGGAATATGTATTGATGAACCGGATAAGGTAGAAGAGGGCATAAAGGAAGCATTGACTCACCAGGGGCCTGTATTGGTACATGCAAAAACCAACCCAAATTCTTTGGCGATGCCTCCAAAAATAGAGTTCTCGCAGATGAAAGGGTACGCGATCACAATGGGGAAAATGATTCTGAGCGGACGAATGGACGAGGTCCTTGAAACGGTTAAGAGCAATTACAAGCATCTGAAGGAGGTCATTCGATAGTAGTTAAATAGTTGCGTTGTTAAGTAAGGAAATAGTTTATTAGCCAATGTGATAATGGAAGAACCTGGGTAACCAAAGATGGATTGCCGGCATTGCCCTTATGAGTGTTGCTGCGAATAGCTAATAACCAATAACGAAGAACCAGCAACTGACAACTGGTATCTGCAACGCATAACAACCCTCAGCTCTACAGAATAAGTAGTTATTAGAATCATTCAAAATAAGTTTATTTTCCATTTAGTATTTTCATGCTTAATCATTAAGTTTGCACTAATTACAATTAGTGCAAATTTTGTCTTGAGTTTTTACGTCATATATATTCTGGTTGCCATTTTATTGTTTACTTTTTTAGCCGGGTTTACACTTTTTGCTGTGTATGCTGAGCGGAAAGTGGCAGGCTTTGTGCAAGACCGATTGGGTCCTATGGAGACGGGTAAGTTTGGTAGCTTACAGACAGTGGCCGATATTCTTAAACTTTTACAAAAGGAGTTTATATCACCGGCAAGTGGTGATAAAATATTATTTGCAGCGGCACCGGTCATTGTATTTGTTGCGGTATACCTAGGTTTTGCAGCTATGCCTTGGGCGCCCAATGTAGCACCTGCAGCATTAAATCTGGGATTGTTCTATGTGATCGCCATTATATCAGTAGAAGCGATTGGTGTACTGATGGCTGGATGGGGGTCTAATAATAAGTTCTCCCTGCTGGGGGCGCTTCGTTCCGTAGCGCAGATTGTTTCTTATGAAATACCGGCTGGTTTAGCGTTAATTGCCGCGGTAATGATTACGCAAACGCTTGATTTGCAGGAGGTCACAATTAATCAAGGGGTGTTGACAAAAGAACGCTTACTTTTTCTTGGTTTTTGGGATGTAAGTGAAATAGGTGGTTTTTTTGCCTGGAATATTTTTCAGGCACCTCATCTTATACTGGCTTATATTATTTATTTCATTGCGTCATTAGCCGAATGCAACCGAGCGCCCTTTGATATTCCTGAAGCAGAATCCGAATTGGTTTCAGGCTATCATACAGAGTATGGGGGACTGCGTTTTGCCTTTTTCTTTTTGGCCGAATACTGTTTGATGTTTTTGGTGTCCATGATTGGGGTTGTACTTTTTTTGGGAGGATGGAACACACCACTACCAAATATCGGCGCTTGGAAATTAGCAACCTGGACTACAGGAATCGTTTGGGGGATTATTTGGGTACTGTTTAAAACCTTGGCAGTCGTTGGTATTCAGATTTTGATCAGATGGACGCTTCCTCGATTACGGGTGGATCAGTTAATGGGTCTATCTTGGAAAGTATTAACACCTTTAGCCTTTTTATGTATGGTTATATCCGGTATTTGGCGGATTATGGTCATGGTTGGCTGAAACATTAAGTAGTTGAGATGTTGAATAGGGTGTAGAAAAAGAGTTGAATTGAAAAGTAGTTAGTGGGAAAGTAGTTGATGAATAACTTTGCGTTAGCTCGAGTACCTTGTAACCAAAGCAGAATATGTTAAAAAGAGCTTTACAGGCATTTACTACAGCGCTTAAAGGGTTAAGTATTACCTTCAGGCATTTTTTTGCTGCACGTAAATCACGTAAAGAATTGGATATTAAGCAGGATAATTATTTTAAAAAGCAAGAAGGGATTACTACTATTCAATATCCCAAGCAGGAAATACCGATACCTGAAGTAGCTAGATATCAATTGGACGTCGAAATTAACGATTGCATCGTATGTGATCTATGTGCCAAAGCTTGTCCTGTAGATTGTATTAGTATCGACGCCATCAAAGCAACGGAAGCGATTGGAAAGACTTCTGATGGCAGCGTAAAACGTTTGTATGCTGCGAAATTTGATATCGATATGGCAAAATGCATGTATTGTGGTCTATGTACAGTTGTATGCCCAACAGAATGCATTACCATGACGGATAATTACGATCGTAGTTTTTCAAATTTATCAGAGCTGATTTATCAATTTTCAGAGATGACAGCAGAAGAAATTGAAGAAAAACGAGCTGAATTGGCGCGTTTTCAGGCTGAGAAGGAGGCAGCGAAGCGTAAACCATGAATATAAATCTGATATTATTCTATGTATTGGCATTTACCGCAGTCGGTTCTGCGATTTTGATTGTGTCGATGAAAAATTTGGTACGATGCCTATTTCTTTTTTTTGTGACCTTATTTGCCGTTGCAGGCCTTTATATCTTTGCATTAGCTGATTTTGTAGCGGTTACGCAAGTAATTGTTTATGTGGGTGGCGTATTGGTTTTAATGCTTTTTGCTTTCATGTTGTCAAATAAGCTGTTGTTGAATGATTTACGATCGGGGTTGAGTGGTGTGTTTTCGATACCATCTTGGCAAGCTGGCGTTGTTTCTCTTGGTCTGTTCGTTGCGCTGTTGGGCGTGGTGTCGCAATTAGCTGTAAGCGAACCACAATGGATTACCCAAGCAAAAGAAAAGCAGCTATATATACAATATCATGATAATACGATACATCATTTGGGAATCAACTTGATGACGCGCTTTATATTGCCTTTCGAAGTAGTTTCGGTGTTTCTAATGATGGCGTTAATGGGCGCAGCTCACCTAGCAAGGAAGGAGAAGCAAACATCGTGATAAGCCTAACACATTTTTTAATTGTCAGTGCCCTGTTATTCTCTATTGGGCTATATGCTGTCCTCGCAAAAAAGAATGCTATTTTGGTATTGGTGGGTATTGAGCTGATGATTAATGCGGCAGTACTAAATTTAGTTGCCTTCGGAAGGTATGATGGAGCCCTGTATGGTGGTCAAACTTTTGCGCTATTTGCGATCGTTCTTGCCGCTGCTGCTGTTGCCGTAGCCCTCGCTATTATATTGAATGTATACAAGCACTATAAAAGCATTAATCCCGACGATATTAACAATTTAAAAGATTAAATGGAGCAGCTAGGTCAATTATCGACACCGATTTTAGCGGCACTTGTTGTGCTGTTTGCTCCACTCGTTTCTTTTTTTATCTACGCTGCTGCTGGTAAACAGCTACGAACAGGAATACCTGCTATAGCGGCTATTGCAATCAGTTTGACAGCATCGATCGTAGTTTTTTGTCATGTTTGGAACGGGGAGCAAATCCACCAACAGATTTCTTGGTTTCAAATTGGAGAACATGCCTTTGGTGCAGGTATGTTGTTAAATAATTTATCGGCCATCATGTTATTGTTGGTGTCGGCTATAGCTCTTCCTGTTCATATATATTCCACGATTTACATGAAAGGTGATTCAGGTATACACCGGTATTGGTTATATTTAAGCCTTTTTTGTTTTGCCATGTTGGGACTGGTCATGGCGGATAGTCTGTTGCTCATGTATATCGGATGGGAATTGGTTGGTTTTGCTTCCTATTTATTAATTGGTTTTTGGTTTACGAAATCAGCTGCTATTAAGGCCAATAAGAAGGCTTTTCTAATTAACAGAATTGGAGATTTAGGCTTTTTAGTAGGGATAGCCGTTATTTATACGCAATTTCAGACATTTGATCTCTTAGCGCTTTTTGGAGAGCATGGTATGGTTAGGGAAGCGCTAAATGATGGAATCGAATGGCGCTATGGCGAGCATGGTATGCCTGTTATATGGTTATCAATAGCGGGAGGAGCTTTCTTTCTTGGAGCAATGGCCAAATCTGCCCAGTTTCCATTTCATATTTGGCTGCCGGATGCGATGGAAGGTCCTACGTCGGTTTCTTCTTTGATCCATGCAGCCACCATGGTAGCGGCCGGTGTTTTTATGCTCGTGCGAATATCCCCTCTTTTTGATGATCATGTGCTGCTGCTGATCGGAACGATCGGCGCCTTTACTGCCCTGATGGCGGCCACGATTGCCCTGACGCAACAGGATATTAAAAAAATCCTAGCTTTCTCAACGATCTCCCAGCTTGGTTTTATGATGGTTGCCATTGGCATCGGTCAATATGGAGTAGCAATCTTTCATTTGGTAACACACGCATTTTTTAAATGCCTGCTTTTCCTTTCCGCCGGGGCAGTAATACACGAAATGCAGCACTTGAAAGAAAAAAATAACCTAGCGATAGATCCACAGGATATTCGGAATATGGGGGGATTGAGAAAATATATGCCGCATACTTTTCGCTTGACTTTAGTAGCTGCGCTTGCGTTGGCGGGTCTACCTTTAACCGCAGGATATCTGTCAAAAGATGCGATTTTGATATTTGCTTTTGAATGGTCGGAGTGGCAATCTGCTTGGTGGAAATTGATTCCCATATCTTTGTTGATTACCAGTGCCTTAACGGCTTTCTATATTGCGAGACTGGTTTTTAAGGTCTTCTATGGTAAACTTAGACTCCAAAGGAATGATTCACAGAAATATCATCCGCACGAGGCATCTAGGGGAATGTTGATTCCCATGCTATTTCTAGGGTTATGTTCGCTGTTTCCTCTATTTTCATATAATCCATTGATTTTTGAAGATTCCTGGCTTATTAAGGGGTTCGAGTTGCCGGAAACATTGGAACGGGTCAACATTTACCATACGGTGATCCCGGCAGCGGTCAATGGACTTGCGATTGTGATGATTTTTATCGCTTGGAAGTGGTATGCAAAAGGAAAATATCCACAAGGAAGTTTTCAAGGAGCTTTATATCAGTTCTCTTTTCATCAGTGGTACTTAAATCTTTTCTATGAAAGTGGATTGGTCAAACCCTTGCTTGGATTTTCAAAAATGTTGTACGCTATAGATCGTGTCGTGGTAGACGGCTTAGTCGAAAAAGTAACTGGTCTCGCGCGTTTATTCGCCTATGCATCGCACTGGTTTGATCGTTCTGTTGTTGATGCTGTCGTTAATGGTATGGGCAAAACTGCTTTTGTAATAGGTGGTCTGATGCGCGGTTCCAGAAAGGGAAAAATACAGTACTATATATTTAGTATGTTTTTAGTTTTATTAATTGTATTATTTGTTGGATTAAAGGTCTTTAGTCCTTAACCTGAAAATATGAGCTTATTGTCTGTTTTAATCTTCTTGCCATTATGTGCTGCTTTGCTTGTATTATTAGTGCCTACAGCATACAAAACGGTATATAAGTACATTGCAATCGGTGTGAGTATGATACAACTATTGCTTGCCGTGTATCTGTATACTGCTTTTGATACAGAATTAGCGGGCGTTTCTGCAATGGATGGCTACCAATTTGTAGAGAAGCTTCCTTGGATTCGGTTGAATTTAGGCAATTTGGGAACGTTAGAGGTAGATTATTTTGTTGGTGCCGATGGCTTTTCCATATTGTTTTTGTTGTTAACAGCTTTGGTAATGCTGGTAGCAGTACTCGCCTCTTGGAAAATAGATAAACAGCTCAAAGGTTTCTTATCGCTATTATTATTGTTGAATACGGCGATTATGGGGGTGTTTGTTGCGCTTGACTTTTTTCTATTTTACGTCTTTTATGAAGTGATGCTGCTACCACTTTATTTTCTGATCGGTATTTGGGGCGGGGTAAGAAGAGAATATGCAGCCATTAAGTTTTTTTTGTATACATTATTCGGCTCGGTCTTCATGTTGTTGGTAATGGTCGGTCTGTATTTTTCCGTTACGGATCCAATTACGGGCAATCATACCTTCAATATATTGCACATGATGGATAGTAAAAACTATGTTGAAGGTTCGGTGTTTTCTTGGATCGGTAACGGACAGTTATTTGGAATATCTGCTCGGTTGCTTGGTTTTATTATTCTCTTCATAGCTTTTGCTATTAAAGTACCTATTGTACCGCTGCATACGTGGTTGCCTGATGCGCACGTCGAAGCTCCGACGCCGATTTCCATTATATTGGCGGGCATATTGCTAAAAGTAGGCGGCTATGGTATCATTCGGATCTGTTATAGTATATTCCCTGATATCGCTTTGAATGTGGCATGGTGGATAGGGCTGATCGGTGTCGTTTCTATCATTTATGGCGCGTTAAACGCATTGGCACAACAAGACTTAAAACGCTTGGTTGCTTATTCCTCCGTATCCCATATGGGCTTTGTTCTTTTGGGACTTGCTTCGTTAACACCGGAAGGGATCAGTGGTGCCATGTTCCAGATGGTCAGCCATGGTTTTTTGTCAGCTATGCTGTTTTTCCTGGTGGGGGTTTTGTACGATCGCGTTCACGACCGCATGATCTATAATTTTAGGGGTTTAGCTTCCATTATGCCAACGTATACCGTATTCGTAGCTGTAGCGTTTTTTGCCTCATTAGGACTTCCTGGATTTTCGGCTTTTATCGCTGAAGCTTTTACTATTATCGGCGCTTTTAACGCGGAGAGTGTCAATGGTCTTATCCCGAGATGGATGGCTATTGGTGGTGCTGTAGGCATTCTATTAAGTGCCGCTTATTTTTTGTGGACTTTGCAAAGAATGTTTTTTGGGCATACGCGTTTAAAAGGCGGAAGCCAGTGGGAAGTATTGTTGACGGATGTGAATAGGAGAGAAAAGTTGGCGTTGGTGCCGATGGTATTATTAGCGCTGTTGTTTGGTATTATGCCTGCCCTTGTTTTTGACAAAATAAATGCCTCGGTGCTTTCTTTCATTGAACTGGTCAGTCGCGTAAATCATTAATGTTGTTTATGAGAGAATATATTCCGCAAATCAGTAATTTGTTAAATGGCGTTTGGGATGGTTTACCTTTCCTTTTGCCTGAATTTATACTGACAATTACTTTTCTTTTAACGATATTCTCCGGATTTGCACAAAAAGAAAGATCGACGATCACTTGGTGTTTTACCTTTATAGGTATCGTCTTAGCTGGTGTGGCTGCGGTTATGCAGCGTTTTTCGCCAGCAGTTGAGCCCGTTTTTTTTGGAATGATTTTACCCGATGCTAATGGATCGACACTGAAAGCACTTGTAAGTGCTGTTTGTTTGCTATTTTGCATTTTTGTCTATTATAATCAGCCCTTGCAAAATCACTCAAAAAAGATAGATGATTTGTTGAGCGTGTTATTGGCAATTCATATCGGGTTAAATTTGATGACTGTTGCAGTGAACTGGTTGATGGCCTATATCACAATAGAGATGGTTTCCATCGGTTCTTACATTATGGTTGCTTATTTGTCGCGGAATAATAAACAGAGCGAGGCAGCCATGAAGTATGTGTTGTTCGGAACCGTTTGCTCTGCCATTATGTTATACGGGCTTTCTTTGTTTTACGGATATACCGGTAGTCTTAATTTCGTTGATCCTCATCATCTTTCCGCTTTGGCAATGATGCCTTTCCCGGTGTTTATCCTTGCTATGCTTTTTGTGTTGACAGGCATTGGATTTAAATTGTCTTTTGTTCCTTTTCACTTTTGGAGCCCGGATGTTTATCAGGGAGCGCCTACTCCGGTGACTGCCTTTTTGTCGACCGCGCCAAAGATAGGAGCTATCATGCTCTTAGGACGTTTTGTTTTAGCTTGGTCTCAAGAGACAGACATTGGGTTGCCTGCTCCGCTTTTTTATTTGTTGGTTGCTGTTGCGATATTTAGTATGCTTCTCGGTAATTTAGTGGCAATTAGGCAAAGCAATATGAAACGAATGATGGCCTATTCATCCATTGGACACACGGGCTTTTTGATGATGATCATCTTGGCTGATACTGAGCGTTCATTTCCGGTTCTTTTTTTCTTTTTGACTTCGTATGTGATTATGAATATGGGGGTATTTATGCTTGCTGATTATTTGGAAGAAAAATTTGGCTTGGTGGAAATCACAGAATATAAAGGCTTGGGGAAATCTCATCCCTTTGTTATGAGTGTATTAACGCTATTTATGGTGTCGCTTATTGGGTTACCCCCAACGATAGGTTTTGTGGCTAAGTTGCTTACGTTTTCTGCACTACTTAATGCCTATCAAGCAAATGGAGATACAGCATGGTTGCTTCTGCTGATTACGGGTGCAATTACGACGGTAGTGGCGTTATTTTTTTATTTCAAGATCCCATTACAGGCCTTTCTAAAAAATACAAATAACGAAGCAAAGCAAGAAGTTCATACCAATGCTTTACTTTTTGTCGTCTTTCTTTTAGGCTTTCTAAGCCTTTTGCTTGGCATATTCCCTTCTTTTGTGCTCAATTTACTTTAAAGTATAGCCGCTTATTGTATTACGTGAATAGCTGAAAAATGCTTATTCGCGTTTATTTTTCTCTGTTACAACCACGTTTTTGCTTTCTCTTTTCTTTGTTCTGCTTTATTGTCTGTTTGTGATTTTTTATTATTTCAGGAATTTTGGATGAATTACCCGTTTTTATAACATGTTTTTGTATGTTTTTATGATTTTGAATTTATTTTTTAACTATTTTTTGTGTTATTTCTAATTTATTTTGATTTTTTATGTTAAAAAAATATTTTTATGTGTTTTGTTTTTAAAATATTGTATATATTTGGCAAAACTTATGTTAAAATATAATATGAACTCAAAAAAATCAACTATTCCTTTTGTTTTTCTGTTGCTTATTGTGTTGTTGGCGCTAATTTTTCCTTCGGTTCCTCTTTCTGGTGAGGGAGCCGCAGAATATGATGGTGCCGATGTGGCTTGGATGCTAACATCCACCGCCCTGGTGCTGATTATGACCCCGGGTTTAGCTTTTTTTTATGGGGGCATGGTGAAGAAAAAGAACGTTATCTCAACCATGTTACAAAGCTTCATTTGTATGTGTATTGTAGCCGTTATTTGGGTTGTATTTGGATTCAGCTTAGTGTTTGGTGAGTCGTGGCACGGTATTGTCGGTAATCCTTGTACCTTTTTTATGTTTAAAGGGGTTTTGGATGGACCGAACTGGGCGGGTGCACCGACTATTCCTTTAGCTATTTTTGCAATGTACCAATTAAAATTCGCCATTATTACCCCCGCTCTTATAACCGGTGCTTTTGCTGAACGGATTCGATTTACTTCCTATATTTTATTTGTTTGTCTATTTTTTGTCTTTATATACGCTCCATTGGCGCACGCTACCTGGCATCCCGAGGGGTTGTTGGCGAGTATGGGGGTGTTGGATTTCGCGGGAGGAACTGTCGTCCACATGTCAGCGGGTGTCACTGCGTTTGTGTCTGCTATTTTTCTGAAGAGAGGAAATAGTAATGGGCATGATCCTGCCCGTGTTACTTATGTACTGATTGGTATGGGGCTTTTATGGTTTGGGTGGTTTGGTTTTAATGCAGGTTCAGCATTTGGAGCAAATCAACTCGCTGCCTCGGCTTTAGCTACCACCACAACAGCATCGGCAGCAGCTGCATTAGCTTGGATTTTCTTTGATGCAGCGAGGGGGAAAAAACCTTCAGCCTTGGGCGTTTCTATTGGCGTAGTGGTCGGCTTGGTTGCCATTACACCTGCGGCAGGTTTTGTAACGGTTCCACATTCGCTGATCATAGGAGTAGTAACGTCGATAATATGTAACTTATTGGTTGAATGGCGTACTACACGCTCGAATGTAGATGACACCTTGGACGTTTTTCCAAGTCATGGCGTAGGCGGAATGGTTGGAATGCTGTTGACGGGTGTCTTTGCTTCAAAACATGTTAATCCTGTGGTTACAACCGATGGGTTGTTCTTTGGTGAAACAACCCTGTTTTGGGCACAGCTTATTGGGCTAATTGGGTCGGTAGCTTATACATTTGTTGTAGCGTTCATTTTATTAAGAGTAACAAACGCTATTAGCAAATTGCGTGTTTCTCCCGAAGAGGAAGAAATGGGACTGGATATTAGCCAACATGGAGAGAAACTCTAATTAACCCAACCAATATCTTCGGGCAGCAATGCTTGAAGCTCGGGAGCCCCTTGATGGGAGGGGCTCCAATTTTTTTTACATAGGGGTGTTTATTTTTAGGTGGCTTTCTTTTTGCAAAGTTGTTTAAATATGTAATTTTGCATGCTCAATTCCAACTATGAGTGACTCAATTAAACACGAGTGCGGCATTGCATTAATTCGCTTGCTAAAGCCTCTTTCTTATTATCAGGAGAAGTATGGTACCTCTCTGTACGGCATCAACAAACTTTATTTATTAATGGAAAAACAGCATAACCGTGGTCAGGACGGAGCTGGTATTGCCACCATTAAGTTTGATATTAAACCTGGTAATCGCTATATCAGTCGATATAGAGCGATGGGGGCGAGCGCTGTATCAGAAATTTTTGAATATGTTCAACGGAAATTTGCTGCCGTCCAGCAGGCGGAACCTGAATTGTTTCAAGATTCTCATTGGTTAAAAGAGAATATGAGTTTTGTGGGGGAGGTACTGTTAGGGCATTTAAGGTATGGAACACATGGCAAAAATAGCATTGAAAATTGTCATCCGTTTTTGCGCCAGAACAATTGGATGAGTCGTAACTTGGTGATTGCCGGTAATTTCAATATGACGAATGTAGACGAACTATTGGAACAATTGTTTGAGCTGGGGCAACATCCGAAGGAACAGGCTGATACGGTAACTGTTTTGGAAAAGATCGGACACTTTTTAGATACTGAAAATCAGGAACTTTTTGATAAGTTTAAGAAAGAGGGGTATTCTAATGTCGAAATAAGCGCGCTTATTGCAAGAAATCTGGATGTTGCTAATATTCTTCGGCGTTCTGCAAAAACATGGGACGGAGGTTATACAATCAGTGGTATTTTCGGGCACGGGGATGCTTTCGTTATGCGAGATCCCGCAGGGATCAGGCCTGCCTACTATTATTATGATGATGAAATCGTAGTGGTTACATCTGAACGACCGGCTATTCAGACCGCTTTCAATATTAAGTTTGAAAATATTCGTGAAATTAAGCCAGGGCATGCGCTTATCATTAAGAAAGACGGAACGATTTCGGAAGAAATGTTCAGGGAACCCGAAGAACAGAAATCTTGCTCTTTTGAGCGCATCTACTTTTCGAGAGGTAGCGATGCCGAAATTTATCAAGAACGAAAACAACTGGGGCGACTGCTGTGTCCTGGCATTCTAGAGTCTATTAACCATAATATAAAAAATACTGTTTTTTCCTTTATTCCCAATACAGCCGAGGTTGCTTTTTACGGTGTAACCGATGGTATTAATGAGTATGTTCGCAAATTGCAGAAGGATACATTATTGAACCGAACCGATAAGATATCGGATGCGGAATTGGAAGATATGCTCAACATTTCACCTCGTTTCGAAAAATTGAGTATTAAGGATGCGAAGCTACGGACATTTATTACGCAAGATGCCGATAGACAAGATATGGTGGCCCATGTATACGATACTACCTATGGTGTGGTTAAGGGCGGGGAAGATACGATTGTAGCAATTGATGACTCCATTGTACGTGGCACTACCTTGAAGCAAAGTATCTTGAAGATCCTAGATCGCTTAAATCCCGTTAAAATTATTATTGTTTCATCTGCTCCTCAAATACGTTATCCCGATTGTTATGGTATAGACATGTCGAGAATGGGTGAGTTTGTTGCTTTTGAGGCCGCTATTTCATTGCTGCGTAAAAACGGTATGAATTACATTATTGATGATGTCTATCAAAAATGTGTTGACTCGTTGGATATGGATAAAACACGGGTTCCAAACCATGTAAAAGCTATTTACGAACCTTTCACTTATGAAGAGATATCGGCTGAGATTGCACGTATTGTAACCCCTATCGATATTAAGGCAAAAGTAGAAGTGATTTACCAAAAATTGGAAGATTTACATATTGCATGTCCGAAGAATAAAGGGGATTGGTATTTTTCAGGTGATTATCCAACTCCGGGTGGAAATAAAGTGGTCAACCGCGCTTTCATGAATTGGGTAGAAGGAAAGAATGTACGCGCTTATTATTCGGCCTGATATGATATAGCAGTGTAGATAGATAATAATGAAATAACAGTATGTATGGGTTGAAATAAAATTTCAACCTTTTTTTGTGGGCGTAGAAAATTATTCTCGCATGCTTTTACCGTCGAGTTCCGGTATTAATGATGGTGAGTGAGATTATTGCAAAATACCTGCGTTCGTTAAATAATTGTATGCGTAAATACCAACTCATACATTAGTCGTAGCGCAAATACGATAATGAGGGCACCGGCAAATTTGTTGATTTTATTTAGGGTGCATTCCTCAATTTTATGGCTCAATTTGTCAGCATAGAAAGCTTTTAGAGAGTCGATACCCAATTGAGTAAAAAGTACACATGCGAAAAACGGAACGATTCGTTTTAAATCAAAAGTATTACTGATAGAAACTACCCCACTTGTAACACTGATCCAATAAAGTAATAGCGTTGGATTAAAAATGCACATCGCTAATCCTTTGATAAAGTAACCGCTATGTTCCTTTTTAGATAAACATTTCGTACGCTTTATGGTGACTTTTTTACGAATATAATGAATACCAACGCCGAGCAACACAAGGCTGCCGATGATACCAAGGGGAAGAAGAATTTCCTTTTCGCGCGCAATATACGAAGAGCCGTATAAGGCGAGCGCAACATACATCACATCGGCTATAAATACACCAAATGCAAAGGAAAGACCGCCATAGAACCCTTTTTCTATACTTGTTTTCAGTAATGCGAAGAATGCTGGGCCAGTTAGAAAAGACAAAATAATCCCCAAACCGATACCAGAAATGATTACTTCAATCATGTTTTCATTACTTGGTTGAGGTGCAAGTATAAGAAAAAAATATTAAATGGAAGTTTCTGTTGAAAAAAAGCTACTGAAAATTGAGGGTTAATTCTATTTTTGTAACACCGTTAAGTAAAGCTATTCGCTTTTAACACAAGTATTTTTTTATCGATAATCCGTTCTGTAACAGTTTTGCAATGTAACATTAGAAGAGATGACGAAACCTAGTTTTGATGAAATATTTATGAACTTGGCCCTTGAGCTTGCTGAACGCTCTCATTGCGTAAAGGCTCATGTAGGTGCTGTGCTGGCAAAAGACACAAGGATTATATCCATTGGCTATAATGGACCACCTTCCGGTACGCATAATTGCGATCAAGAATGGCCCTTGGAAGGATGTGCCCGCGATTCAAAAGGAAGTTGTTCTTTAGCTTTGCATGCGGAAGAGAACGCAATTTTATACGCCGTAAAGAATGGGGCCGGTTTACAAGGTGCAACGCTGTATACGACGCTGTCTCCTTGTTTGCCTTGTGCACGTCTGATTTATTCCGCAGGTATTATTAAAGTGCTGTATAAATACTCCTATGCAGAATATAAAGGATTGAGCTCCGATGAAGGTGTTGATTTTCTGAATAGATTTGGTGTAAACGCGGTTAAATTTTAACCTTTTCTGCCAATCATCACAACAAAGTTATGATACCTGTAAATGCAATCTACTTCGTTAAATCCGATTCGTTGCAGCTCATTCAGTTGCCAGGATAAGGGAGCGAGTTTATCCAAAGCGGTACGTTTAAATGCATCTCGTATAGCTTCTTGATTCAATCCTGATTCGATAACGGAACGACGCCACTGTTCCTTATAGAAATTATCAATGGCTGGCGTTCGGCCTTTCACCTGATCTGCATTGATAAACAAACCCTTTGGCTTCAAAGCTTTAAAAATGCGCTCATAAAGCATAGATTTATCTTCGTCTGTTAAATGGTGAATAGAAAGCGAAGAGATAATAATGTCGTATTTCCCGGGAAGTGAACGTTCCCTATAATCCATTTCCACGTACGTGAAATGGTTTAAACCGGTAAACCGTCGTTTCGCAACAGCAAGCATTTCGGGAGAAATG
This sequence comes from Olivibacter sp. CPCC 100613, assembly GCF_036959255.1. Classification (NCBI taxonomy): domain Bacteria; kingdom Pseudomonadati; phylum Bacteroidota; class Sphingobacteriia; order Sphingobacteriales; family Sphingobacteriaceae; genus Olivibacter; species Olivibacter sp. CPCC 100613. The sequence goes on along the minus strand of NZ_JAWMTI010000005.1, from coordinate 133,506 downwards.
TCTAGCAGCGTATACTTTAGCTTTGGGTTAACTTGATAAACAAAATAAGAAAACAGTCCTGTTCCTGCCCCGATGTCTAATAGACTTTCTGCTTGATGATGATGCTGTATCAGTGGAAGACTGATGTGATAGAAGTCTTGAAAACAAGGGATTAGATGCTCGCGCTCTTGATCGTATTTTTCTGATATCTCACCGAAACGCCTTCGTATTTCATCCATAAATGCTTGATATGTCTTAAAATCCTGTTATTTATGTGCTTCGATAGAAGCCACAACGAGCGTATATTTAATATAAGAACGAATATAATAATATTCGCATTCATTGGAAAAACAAAGCAGTAACAATTAATGTGAATTTTGGTGAACTATCTAGACACTCAAATGTTCTGACATAGAATAAATTGTTATTGTAGAATCACCCAAAAATTTACTATAATGGCTTTACAACAAATACAAGAATTATTAGGGGAACAGGCCGACTTTCTATTGAATCACAGCTGCAAGACGATCGATAAGAAGCAGATCCATGTTCCTTCGCCAGCATTTATTGATGATATTTTTATTCCTTCCAATCGTAATCCGCAAGTGCTGAGATCGCTCGCTTCTTTATTTGGGCATGGACGCTTGGCAAACACGGGTTATCTATCAATTCTTCCCGTTGATCAAGGGATTGAACATACGGCGGGGGCCTCATTTGCCCCTAATCCCCTGTATTTTGATCCTGAAAATATTATCAGGTTAGCAATCGAAGGTGGTTGTAGTGCCGTGGCGACGACGTTTGGTAATCTGGCCTTGCTTTCGCGAAAGTATGCACACAAAATTCCCTTCCTCGTCAAGATAAACCATAACGAATTGTTGACCTATCCGACAAAATATGATCAGATTATGTTTGGCTCTGTAGAGGAAGCATGGAATTTAGGAGCCACAGCGGTAGGGGCCACTATTTATTTTGGATCGGAAGAGTCCAACAGACAACTTGTAGAAGTAGCTGCTGCTTTTGAAAGGGCACATGAATTAGGGATGGCCTGTGTCTTGTGGTGCTATACGCGGAACGTTGCCTACAAAAAAGGAGGTGTAAATTATGAAACATCGGCTGATATTACAGGACAAGCAAATCATCTAGGGGCTACCATCCAAGCCGATTTACTGAAGCAGAAACTTCCTGAAAGTAATGGCGGTTTTACAGCAATCAATTTTTCCAAAAGTGATCCGCGTATGTATACTGATTTGAGTTCGGATCATCCAATTGATTTGTGCCGATATCAGGTCCTAAATGGATATAATGGACGAATTGGCCTCATAAATTCAGGAGGGGAATCGAAAGGAGTGGCCGATTTGGCAGAGGCAATTAAAAGTGCTGTTATAAATAAAAGGGCAGGTGGAACGGGTTTGATTTTAGGCAGGAAGGCCTTTCAACGACCCTTTGAGGAGGGGATCGAACTCCTGCACCTTGTTCAAGATGTATATCTCGCCAAAGAAATTACGTTAGCTTAGGTATTTTGCGTTGGAAAATGACTGTTCTAATCTTTCCCGGTATACAAACATTTGTTAAAAAAGGGCTTTTTATCTATTTTGGCAGCAAGAGAAATGAAAGAAGTTAATGGGATATAAAAGCTTAGCCGAATGCGTAAAGGATCTGGAACAAAACGGACACTTAATACGAATTAAAGAAGAGGTAGACCCTTATCTGGAGATGGCTGCAATTCATTTACGGGTATACGAGCATCGAGGGCCTGCTCTTTTTTTTGAACGAGTGAAGGGAAGCAAGTTTCCGGCAGTATCTAACTTATTTGGTACACTAGATCGATCTCGCTTTATGTTCAGGGATACGCTTCATAAGATGAAGTTGATGGTTGATCTTAAAATGGACCCCTTGCGGGCACTTAAAAATCCCCTAAAATATGCTGGTATTTCCTTAAATGCTCTTTCTGCTTTACCAATGAAGCTTGGTAGAAATAATCCGATCAACTACGGAAAAACGACGATCAGCGCACTGCCACAAATTGTTAATTGGCCAATGGATGGGGGAGCCTTTGTTACCATGCCGCAAGTTTATACGGAAGATGTAACCAGGCCCGGTATTATGCAAGCTAATTTAGGGATGTACCGCATTCAGCTCAGCGGAAATGAATATATACAAGATAAGGAGATCGGACTTCATTATCAGTTGCATCGAGGAATAGGTGTACATCAGACAAAAGCCAATGAGCTGGGAAAGCCGCTTAAAGTGAGCATATTTATTGGCGGGCCTCCTGCTCATCCCCTAGCGGCCGTCATGCCATTACCTGAAGGGCTTTCGGAAATGATTTTCGCAGGTGCACTTGGCAACAGGAGGTTTCGTTATTTCTATGATGATGAAGGATTTTGTATCTCTGCTGATGCTGACTTTGTCATCACGGGAACGGTGTATCCAAATGAAAATAAACCGGAAGGGCCTTTTGGTGATCATATCGGCTATTATAGTTTAACGCATCCATTTCCGCTTATGCATGTGCATAATGTGTATCACCGCAAAAATGCTATTTGGTCTTTTACTGTAGTGGGACGGCCACCGCAGGAAGATACCAGTTTTGGTGAATTGATACATGAAATTAGCGGTCCGGCTATCCCGAAGGAAATCAATGGTTTGCATGCGGTCCATGCGGTGGATGCTGCGGGCGTTCATCCCTTACTTTTTGCCATTGGATCGGAACGATATACTCCCTATCTTAAAATAGATAGACCGCAAGAGATTTTAACCATAGCAAACCAGGTGCTTGGTAAAAATCAATTAAGTTTAGCAAAATACCTGTTTATTGTGGCTAAGGAAGACAATCCGTCCTTAGACATACACAGCGTTCCAGCTTTTCTTATGCATATCCTTGAAAGAATAGATTTCAGCCGAGATCTTCACTTTCATACACAGACAACGATTGATACACTCGATTATAGTGGTGAGGGGCTTAATTCGGGATCAAAGGTTGTTTTCGCAGCGGCGGGAAATGTAAAAAGGATTTTGTGGTCTGAAATGCCTGAAAATCTGGACTTTCCCCGGAATTTCGCGCACAAAAAAATGATCATCCCGGGTGTCTTAATTGTTCAAGGCCCGTCTTTCACTACGTATGTGCAAGCAAATGAAGAGCTGGAGGTGTTTTCAAAATATCTGGAAACCAAAGATTTGAGCGGTGTTGCACTTATTGTGCTTTGTGATGATGTGCATTTTGCCGCTGATAATATTAATAATTTTGTTTGGGTATGTTTCACCAGAAGTAATCCATCTCATGACCTATACGGTGTCGGTAGTTTCGTTGAATATAAACATTGGGGATGTAAAGGACCTTTAATTATTGATGCTCGGAATAAACCGCATCATGCACCACCTCTAGAAAAGGTGCCTGAAATTGAAAAGCGAGTTGACGAATTAGGTGCTCGGGGAGGCTCACTTTTTGGCTTCATTTAAGGAAGATCTTGATTCCCAAATATGAAATAGAAAAAATAGCATTTATTAATTTGGACTGATTATACATAATTACTATATTCGCATTGGAAATAAAACGTTTGTGGAATATGCCTTGTGGTCTTGCAAGTTTAGAGGAGATTTTTAGAACAGAACACGGTGCGGTATTGCAATGTAGCAATAAAAATTGTTATTGGTTGGAGTTTGCAGGCGATTGCACGCCATTTAAAGTGGCTGATTTTTTAAATTTTAGAAAACAAGTAGATGATATAGCAATCGACGAATTGCTGTCTGAATCTGCTTTAAGTGCTGATTTAACCATTTTGATGCCCTTTAGGTCCCAGCGTTGTTTTGTGTTAAATGTAACCGAAGTGTTGAAATTGAAAGAGCTTATGCAGGGAGCAAAGTTTATGATGGAACTGCCCGGCGTCATCAAAGATTGTTTAAAAGTATCTTCTTTGCAGCGCTTTAATTCTCAACATTAATCTCTTATACCTCCTTCTTAAAGCCTATTCAGTAATTTAGACTGAATACGTATTGATTTTATTTTAAGCAACTTAAGGGCCGTTTCTGTTATCTTTGTATAAAGATTAGCGGACTTACTTTATAGGCCGTGAAGCATTAATAATTTTGAGTATGAAAGACTTATTGAGTTTAAAAACTTCATTAAATGAAGAAATAGAGAAAATATTAAATGAACAAGTTAAAGTAGAAGCCCATTCATCAGCTATTTATTTAGCAATGTCTTCTTGGTGTGATGACCAAGGTTTCGATTTTAGCGCCGGTTATTTTGCGAAACAAGCGGATGAGGAACGTCACCACATGTTAAAGCTGTTTAATTATATTAACGATCGAGGCGGAAAGGCTATCTCTCCGGAGGTTGTTAATGTACCGAAGGATTTTGAATCTTTCAGAAGCGTTTTTGAATTGGCTTTAGAACAAGAAATGCACGTGACAGCTCAATTTAATAACATCGCAGAGAAATGCTTCAAAGTGAAGGATTTTGTTACTTTCCAATTTATTCAATGGTTCTTAGCTGAGCAAATTGAAGAGGAGTATGTAGCAAGAAGAATTCTTGAGATGTTTGATGTAATTGGTGAAGAAGGAACGGGCCGTTGGGAAATTGACAAACATATACCCAAGGTAACTTACAATGCAGAATAAGCGTTGTTGATAAAATTTTAACACAAAAGCCTTAGTGATAAACTAAGGCTTTTTTTATTGGATGGTAAGGTGCTATGAATTACGGGAACGTAAGCAGAAATTATAATAATGGTTTACTTATTACTTAGGCTAACTTTATTTAGTCCTGAGATTGAGCAACTAAGCTCTGCGTTCTCATGAGTAGCTCTGGACGGTAAAGTGTACTGACTTGAGTAACGATCTTTATAAAAAAAATAATCCAATGAAATAAGCATTAATTCAGCTATATTAGAGTGTTTATAAGATTTAAAGTTATTTCTCGTTACTAAATAAAGCGTCGATCGGATTAAAGTATTATATGCACAGGGCATTGGTTTGCATAGTTGTGATTTTTTCTTTTGTTACAATTGCAAAAGGACAGATACAGACAAGAGAAGTGCGCGGTGTAGTGCAAGATTCTACCGGTAGACCTCTTGTTGGAGTCACTGTTCGGCTTTATGCAAAAAAAGACACGATGATGGTGAGCACCAATGAACACGGACGTTTCATGTTCAACAAGGTGGCGGCAAGTGATTTTAAGTTAACCTTTAGCCTAATTGGCTTTCAACTTTTTGAAAGACATTATACTTCCAATGTATTACTTCCTATTACAGAACTGGTAACCGTTAATTTAAAAGAACAGCCGCATGAGTTACAGGAAATTGCAGTGTATGGAGTGGTGCCTGTTGTGATTAAGCAGGATACTATTCAATATAATGCAAAGGCCTATACGGTCCGTAAAAATGCTTTGTTGGAAGAGATGATCAAGCAAATGCCTGGTCTGCAGGTAGATCGAAATGGGAATATAGATGCCCAAGGGCAACGTGTTACAAGAGTGAAAGTAAATGGAAAGGATTTTTTTGATGGCGATGTACTGACAGCTACACGTAATTTACCGGCAGAGATTGTAGAAAACGTTCAGATAATAGACGATTATGGAGACCAAGCAAATATTACAGGTATTAAAAATAGCGAGCCGGAGAAAGTGCTGAATGTAACGATTAAAGAAGACAAAAATTTTGGAACTTTCGGCCAAGTGACGGCAGGAGGAGGTGTAGACGCGAACGATAAAGTACAGGGTAGGTACATTGGGAGTTTTTCCGCTAATAAGTTTAAAGGGAATAAACAAATTTCGATTTTAGGATCTACGAATAATACCAATACAAGTTTATTCAGTTTTGGAGACGTTAGTGGTGCAGGTAGTCGAGATGGAACTGATTTAAGCAGTATGATCGATGGAGGTGACGGTATTAATACAGCGAGCTCCATTGGTATGAATTATCGGGATGAAGTCGCAAAAGGTGTGTCGGTTTATGGAGGGTATACCTTTACAAAACGTAAGAATCAAACAATCGGAACAACCAGACTGACCAGTATTTATCAAAATCGACAGATTAACTCGCTTGATGAAGTAAAGTCAATCACCGATAATATTAAACATAAATTGACTTGGACGGTTGAAGCCAATATCGATACAGCCAATTACCTTAAAATCACACCTACGGCCTCCTATCTAACGAATGATTTACTGAGTGAAAGCCACAATACAATTACAGATAAAAGGGTGTTCACGGATAGACTTTATAAGACTTCGGGAACCTATACGGATCCAAATGTCGACGTAGATCTATTTTATAATCATCGTTTTCCAACAAAGGGGAGAAATCTGAGCGTTAGTGCAAAATTTGAATATTACAAACGCACACGCAATGACCTGGCAAGTGATTTTTCAACGAGTATCGATTCAGGGTATAACGATCCACAGATCGGATATAGCCAATTTCAGCAACGTATAGGTAACTTTAGCTATAATAAAAGTATGTTGTTTGGTATATCGTATATGGAACCGGTAACCAAACGCAGTTATTTGGAATTGAACTATCAGTATGAATCCAATTCGATTGCAAATGCGAGAAATACTTTTGATATTGATTCTGTTACCGCAGGAGAGTCGTTGGTAGACTCGCTGAGTATTGACTATGATTATCTCTTTCAAACACACCAATTTGGGATCAACTATCAAGGGAGTCTCGATCGACTAAAATATACCGTTGGCTTTGCTTTACAACCCACTAAACTGGATGGAAAGACGCCTTCGAGAGATGTTGTTACCCATATAAACAATTTGAATTTTGTTCCTAGTGCACGCTTGCAGTATACAATTAATAAAACCAGTAATCTTTCTTTAAATTATAGAGGCCAAAATAACCAACCTGCATTTACACAAATCCAACCGATACGAGATGTCTCTAATCCGCAATACATTGTAATTGGCAATGCGAACTTGAAACCTGAGTTTATGAATATGGTAAGCTTGCAATACAGAAGCTTTAATATACAAAATGGTAGCTCACTTTTTACTAATTTTTCATTTACACATGTGCAGGATAAAGTGGTAACAAATAGGATAAGTGCCATGAACAGCACAATACAAGAAACAGAATTTTTAAATGCAAATGGTTATTATGACCTGAGAGGTTTTTATCATTACAGTGCACCCTTGGCCGGAAAAGTGTTAACGCTTAATTTGAATGGTTCAATGGATTACACCAACAATCTGACCTATATCAACCATGTAAGAAATGTCGGAAAAAATATGATATTCTCACAGAATTTGCAAGTGAACTTTCAAATAGAAGATCTGCTTGAAGCAGATCTGAGGAGCAGCTATACCCTTAATAAAATAAAGTATAATATTCCATCTTTTATGGATGCGGGCGCGAATACGTTCAGTCTAGGCTTTGGAGGAAAAGGTTATCTTCCTAAAAAATGGATCATTAGTGCCGATTTTTCGCAAAACTTTAATTCCGGATATAGTAGCTCTATCAATGCAAATCCAACGCTGCTAAATGTTTACATAGAAAAATCATTTTTACAAAATGATATGCTAGCAGTTCGTTTACAAGGCTTCGATCTATTTAACAAAAATACAGGTGTTAGGCGAGAAATTCTCGGGAATAGTATTATGGATATGCAAAATAACAGACTCGCCCGTTACTTTTTGATCTCTCTTAATATTCGCTTACAGAAGTTCCCTTCTGAAATTTAATAGGTACCGCAATGTTGAACTAAAAAAGCGAGCCTGCTCCATTCATTGTAGTCCATCGCAAGTTTGCAAATGAGAGAAATTTATAAGCTTTAACGTTTTAGCAATCTAGAAAAATTTGTATATATTAGCTCCATGAGGATATTTTTCTCATTAACCAAAGTCAGCACTATATTGAATCAAGTAAAAACTAAAATCCAATGAAACGCGTTATCCTTTTATTTTCTATGTACCTTTTTACTTCCTCACTTTGGGGACAGGAAGTAAAAACGGTTTCAAGTCCCGTTGATTATGTGAGTACACTGGTGGGAACTTTGTCGAAACACAGCTTATCGACCGGTAATACCTACCCCGCTATAGCTCGGCCTTGGGGTATGAACTTTTGGTCGCCACAAACAGGAAAAATGGGTGATGGTTGGATGTACACCTATGATGCGGATAAAATTAGAGGCTTCAAGCAGACACACCAGCCATCACCCTGGATGAATGATTATGGTCAATTTGCAATTATGCCAATTACAGGTACTGCTCGTTTTAACGAAGATGATCGTGCCAGTTGGTTTTCTCATAAGGCAGAAGTCGCGACACCCTATTATTATAGTGTTTATTTAGCAGATCATGACGTAACGACGGAAATTGTTCCAACAGAGAGGGCCGCGCGATTTAGGATGACTTTCCCAAAAACAGATAGCGCGTACATTGTAATCGACGCTTTTGATAAAGGATCTTACATTCAGGTGCTTCCAAATGAAAATAAGATCATTGGTTACGCTACAAAAAATAGTGGAGGGGTGCCAGAGAATTTCAAGAACTATTTTGTGATGGAGTTTGATAGAGGTTTTGATGACGTTGCTATTTTTGATGGTAAAACCTTAAAAACAGGGGTTTTAGAGTTTACCGGCGAACATGCGGGGGCGGTGATACACTTTAAAACGAGCAAGGCAGGTGAACAAGTAAATATCAAAGTCGCTTCTTCTTTTATAAGTCATGAACAGGCCGCATTGAATTTGAAAGAAATCGGCAGTAAAAGTTTTGAAACACTCAAGCAGGAAGGTAAGTTGGTTTGGAACAAGGCTTTAAGTAGAGTGGAAGTAGGAGGCGGTAGCATCGATCAGGTGCGTACTTTTTACTCAAATTTGTATCGAGCGCTCTTATTTCCACGGATGTTTTTTGAGTATGATGCAAATGGAAAGGTTATACATTATAGCCCCTATAATGGAAAGGTGCTTCCTGGTTACATGTTCACCGACACCGGTTTTTGGGATACATTTCGTTGTCTATTCCCTTTCTTGAATCTCGTCTATCCTGAGATGAACGTTAAAATGCAAGAGGGTTTGGTAAATGCATATAAAGAAAGTGGTTGGCTTCCAGAATGGGCAAGCCCTGGTTTGAGAAATGTAATGGTAGGCAACAATTCCGCATCGGTCGTGGCAGATGCCTATATTAAAGGGCTCCGTGGTTATGATATTGAAACCTTATACGAGGCATTGTTACATGGTGCAAATAATGCAGGCCCATTAACGGCGGTCGGTCGGGCCGGGGCCGACTTTTACAATAAGCTGGGCTACGTGCCTTATGATGTAAATATTAATGAGAATGCGGCGCGCACCTTGGAATATGCTTACGATGATTTTGCGATTTATCAGCTCGCTAAGAAATTGAATAAGCCGAAAAAGGAAATAGAACACTATAGGAAAAGAAGCTTAAATTATACAAAACTATTTGATCCTGAAACTGGTTTGATGCGAGGAAAGAATCAAGATGGAAGTTTTCAAAAGCCGTTTAATCCATTTAAATGGGGAGATGCATTCACTGAAGGTAATAGTTGGCATTATACGTGGTCTGTATTCCACGATATACAGGGGTTGATCAATTTGATGGGTGGGAAAAAAGCCTTTGCTGCTAAGCTCGATTCTGTCTTTACCTTAGCGCCTATTTATGACGATAGCTATTATGGGCAGGTTATTCATGAAATTCGAGAAATGCAGATAGCTAATATGGGCCAATATGCACATGGAAACCAGCCGATTCAACACATGATTTATTTGTATAACTATGCGAATGAACCATGGAAAACTCAATACTGGGTTCGCGAAACCATGAATAGGATGTACCTGCCGACTCCCGATGGATATTGTGGGGATGAAGATAACGGACAAACATCGGCTTGGTATGTCTTTTCAGCACTGGGTTTTTATCCAGTTGCCCCTGCAACCGACCAATATGTTATCGGAGCGCCTTTATTTCAACATGCTAAAATTAAATTGCCTACCGGAAAGGAAATTAGATTAGATGCGCCTGATAATAGCATCGACAATAAATATATTGATAAGCTTTTATTGAATGGCAATTCTTATACGAAAAATTTCCTTTCGCATGAAGAATTGATAAAAGGGGCCACCATTCAGTTTGATATGGGAAGTCAACCTAATAAAACACGCGGCGTGCAAGACGGCGATTTACCTTATTCGCTTTCAAGGGAAGGTAAATAATCGAATTGAACCCGATGCCTCTGCTTCAAGCATAACAGGAGCGAAGCAGAGGCATTTCCTCCCATCGAATACGTATTTGCGGATAGGTTTAGACGCTTAGATGTGACAAAGATTACTGAAAGAGAGGCAAGGCTTCTGCTACCACAAAGGTACTTCCACCGATAAAAATCAGGTCATCGTCCGATGCGTTCTGTTGCGCCGTTTCGATCGCTTGCTTTACATCGTCATAAGCATGTCCAATCAATCCATAATCAGCGGCTTGCGACTTTAAATCCTTTGCTGGAAGTGCCCGTTGGAAGTCGGGGCTACAAAAATAGAAGTCTGCGTCACGAGGAAGTAAGCTTAACATATGTTCAAGATCTTTATCGCGCATTACGCCAATCACCATCCGAAGCTTTTTATAGGTGGTATGGCTGATATTTTTGATTACTTCTTTCCAGCCATCTTCATTATGTCCCGTATCACATATTGTTAAGGGGGCGTTTGATAGTGTTTGCCAGCGGCCCATTAAGCCCGTAAGCGTTTGAACGGCTGCTAAACCCTCTATCAATTGGTCTTCGGAAATAATAAAACCGGTTTCTTGTAATAGGCAGAAGGTGCTGAGGACACCTAGCAGGTTTTTCCGTTGATAGCTTCCTCTTAAGTCGAGACAGATAGCCTTCGCCGTCTTCAATGGATGTCCTTCTTTCGGACTTACCATTAATTGTTGAAATTGTGTGTTTACAACGATTTCATCCACGGTCCACTCATCACTGGCAAAAAAAAGAGGAGCGGCTAATTCTTGTGCTCGATTAATAAAAATAGGGGCTATTGCTTGTTGCTTTTCGCTAATTACGATAGGTGTTCGATTTTTGATAATGCCTGCTTTTTCATAAGCAATTGCAGTCAAACTATTCCCTAGCATGTTCATATGATCATAACCGATATTCGTTATCAGGCTAACGATCGGATGGATGATATTGGTGGAATCTAATCGGCCACCTAGCCCTGTTTCAATAATGGCGATATCCACTTGCATGTCCGCAAAATAACGGAATGCCATGGCCACGGTCACCTCAAAAAAGGATGGTTGTATTGCTTCAATTAACGATCGATTATTTTTAACAAAATCGATGACGAATGTTTGGGGCACCAACGCACCGTTAAATTTGATCCGTTCTCTAAAATCCAGAAGATGGGGAGAAGTATATAAACCTGTTTTATAGCCCGCAGTTTGTAAAACAGCCGCCAGCATATGGGAGCTGCTCCCTTTGCCGTTCGTGCCGGCAATATGAACCGATTTAAATGCTTTTTCTGGATTTCCCAAGGCCTCACAAAGCGCTCGAATGTTGGTTAAGTCTTTCTTAAAAGCAGAAGAGCCGTCGCGCGTAAACATCGGCAAACGGCTGTATAGATAATCAATTACCTCTATGTAGTTCATGATGTGTAAACGCGTGCTTACTTTACTTTAAAGTTGAACACTACAATACCCGATTGCAATTCGGGTCCTCCATCGGTTGCATTTAAACGGGCATTTCTAACGGCGGCTTCGCATTTTTCCCACAGCGAGGCATCCGACAGCGTAGTGCCTTTAGCGCCAGCTCTCGCGCGTGTTACCACCCCATTTCGGTCAACCGTTATCTCCACCGCAACCCGGCCGGAAAGTTGGCCTTTGTCTTCTATTTGGGGTCTAACGGCAAAAGACCGATTAGGCAAACCTACAAGACCGTTACCGGCCCCCCCCTCGCCGTAATTAGTGGCCATGTTATTACCTTGTGCGCTGCCCTGATTCCCGGGTGTTGATCCGGTACCATCACCAACACCAACACCTTTATTCTTCTTGCCTGTATAAAGCGCGTTGGGATTAACGGTTGGTTTACTTTCCTTTTTTTCCGGCGTGATAGTCGGAGTGGTGGATGTTGGCTTTACTTTTTCCTTCGTTACGACAGCAGGTGCGTCCTCGGCGTCTTGTGTTACTACGGCTTTATCATTGGTTTCTTGAGAAGCCACAGGTGTAGGTTCTTCATTGGGTATCACTTTGTCTGGTCGCGTTTGATTGGCATTTGGATCCATGGAAGGTTCATCCAAACTCATATAGTCATCTCCCATGCCTTCGTCAACGGTACCGTAGTTGACAATTAGACCTCCGGTTCCAAATTCGACAGGTGGTTGACTTAGCATCCAGAAAAAACACAGTAATAGGAATGCAACAAACACGCCTGCCGATATAGCGAAAGCCTTTGGGTAATTGTTCTCTTGCTTATGCTGATGATTCATCGTGCATTCTCCAATTTAAATCCTAACTCTTCTCTTTTGGTTCGGTTGCCAAAACAAGTTTTATTTTCAACTTATTGGCTATATCCATTACCTGTATCACATCCTCTATTGCTACTGTTCTGTCAACATACAAAAGAACGGTCAATTCCTGCCCCTCTTGTACATAGCCTTGTAGGGTTGGCATTAACTGATCCAGCAATACTTGTTTTTTTTCTACAAAGTACTGTAAATCTTTGTTAATAGACAAGCTTATGGTCCGTTTAGCTACTGATTGTTCGCCGGATTGAGACCTAGGTAACAGGAGTTTTACTACCTGTGGGTTGGCAACGGCAGAGGCTAGCAAAAAAAATAACAACAGAAAGAACATGATGTCGTTCAGCGCCGATGTATGAACCTCTGCAGCTGGTCTATGGTGTCTTTTTCTTAAATTCATCAGAAATTACATTTTTGGGTCAATGGGTAGCATCACAATTTAGCTGCCCGGTTCGTCCAATAGATCGATAAACTCAATAGCATCTGTTTCCATCCTGAGTATTAAACGATCAACCATCATATTTAAAATATGATAACCCACATAGGCGATAATACCAATGATAAGTCCCGAAGCAGACGTGATCATTTTTGTATATAGACCGCCTGATACCGTTCCAATCTCGATAACTCCTTTGATAGAGACCTCGTGGAAAATAGTAATCACCCCAATGATAGTACCAACAAAACCTAGCATCGGAGCAATACCGGCAATAATACCTAATATATTAATATTCTTTTCAAGCTTGGATACTTCTAGCTTACCTACGTTCTCAATAGCTCCTTCAATATCTTTAATAGGCCTGCCGATACGGGTCAATCCTTTTTGCAGCATAGCCCCTAAAGGACCGTTACTGTTCCGGCACAGTGCCAATGCAGCTTCCAGGCGACCAGACATAATGTTCTGTTTGACTTGGATCATAAGGTTCGAATCGTAACGCGAAGCTTTTTTTATCGTTAAGTATCTTTCTATGAAAATAACCAAGCCTAGGAAAGCAAGGATGGCGATAGGAATCATGACCCATCCCCCTTTTATAAGCAGGTCTAACAAACTTAAATCTTCAATGGGTGCTGTCGAGGCTCCTGGTGCGGTTAGCATGGAATCCAATGTTGCGGGTGTGTCTGTAACTTGTAATAAAAACATGTTTTATAAATAATAATTTTGTTTTACACTGTTTGTTTTATATCGGTACCAAGATAAAACTTATTCCTGGCATTTATACGTTAGGGGAAGATATATGCCTCTTTGGTTATTTCATCCCTAACTTTCTCCAAATGCTCTTTAGCAGCCTCCTTAGTAGCGTAGGCTCCATAGCATATCTTCTTTCTATTATTGGGCATATTACTTTCTAGAACAAATGCATTAATACCGATGGTTCTAAAATATTTTGCTTGTTCAATGGCTAACTTCATGGTTTTAAAGGAGCCTATTACGATTGAAAATGGTTTTTCTTTGGAGGCTTTTCGAACGAGCGGTTCGTTTTCTTCTCTTGATCTTTGTTGACCTAGCGAGTCTGCTACAGGGGTTATTGGGCGACTTGAAGTTGTGGTATCCGACACGTTTGCGGAGGCCGATGCTTCTTGTTTTGTTAAGCTATCTGCTACCTCTTTTGCGGTGGCATTTGTTCCATTTCGCTGGTTCTGAACGAGCGGCTCTTGGCGTTGCCAAACAAAAAAGGCAATAATTCCGATAAAAACAATACCGGCTGTTAGCCATAACCACGTAAGCTTGCTTCCTTCTTTCTCACTCGTTGCTGTTTCAAAAGCTGTTTCGGGTACTTGCTCACCAGCCAACGATTCGTCAGGTTCTTCTTTTACTACTATCGGTAATTCTTCAGACACAGACGGTACCGTATATTCGCCAACCGGTTGTAGACCCCAAAATTTTTGATCTGTTTTTGCTACTAAGTTATAAACACCCTCGACTTCTTTAAGATAACCGATGGGCTCTAACTTAGCTTCTCCGTACTCATCAACAGTTGTTAACAAAAGATCGACTGCTTTATCGACCGCTGTAATCGCTTCGTCAGGGGATAAATGCAACGATTTAGCAACATAGTTAACCAAATGCTGATCGGTTGCTGCGTGAGGAGTTAATGAATAACTACTCGTGGGAGGTAAGAATTTTTTTAATTGCTCGTCGTATCTAGCGGCAATGCGTTCTTTTGAAAAAATACCAATACCGGGCACCCCAACCTGTGGATGTATAAGCAAGAGTTGATGCAAGTATTGGCCTAAATTAAACATTTCTTCTTTTTTTGAATCGGCAAATTTAGAAAGCTTAACAATTAAAACGAAACATTTACACCACCTATTATATTAAAACCTAAACGGGGGTAATATAAGAAGCGTTCATAACCTTTGTTTAACAAATTATTTCCTCTGACATATACACCGATCTGTTTGGTGGCACGGTATTCTAAGCCTGCACTGATATCAACAAAGGAGGGCATGGATACCGTGACTGGTGCACTTGGATCGTTTCCGACTATTCCTGCGTATTGCTGATAACTTTTTGCTTTCATCGCATCATTGAAGAAGAGCTCGCCATCAATATATACTTTTTTACTGATGTTAATTCGTGTATTGGCAGCAAGGCGAAGCTTAGGAATATACCATGCTTCGGCTTCATTTTCAAGATCGTATTCATTAAATAATAAATTGCCTCCTAAGCTAACGGCTTCGGATACCCGCACGTTGATGTCTCCCTCTAAACCAAAAACTTTATTATTATCTCCACGATCATATATTATATCATATCTTGAAGGGGAGTTCGCTTGGATAGCGTAGAAGGGGAGATCACTGATTTGCTTGTAAAAGACACCTACTTTGTAGCCAAATGTGGCACCAACATTGCCTTTTAGCCCCCCGAAAACATGTAATTTCTCTAACATATTGCGTACAACCAAGGTGTTGCTGGTTGTGTCAAGAAAAGGACTTTCGGTAAGAAAAGGGTTTTCATTAGCCAATGATCTGAATGACGTTTTAACGACATCACCTTTCACACCGGCATAAATGCTTGCATATTCGGGTACTAATGCGAAATCAAAATCAACCGTTGGAAAAATATTATTTCTGTTCTCCTCACCGCCAAATTCACTTACAAAAGTGGCTCCTAATGTCAATTTATAATTCTTTCCCTGAAAGCGGATATATGGATTTAATCGCGCGATATGATTCCCCAGGCTTAAGCCGTTACTTTTTAAACTTGTAAAGTCACCGGAGACATTGGCGCCTACATTAAATGCATTGACTTTTTTGTTGATATTAGCACTTAGTGCAAAGGAATTCTCTTTTGTTGAAAAAGCATTGCCAAATAGGTAGCCATCAACCTTGAGAGAATAACTTAATAATTCCTCATTGTCCTCGTAATTGCTGTTTAATTCTCCCTTAAGATAAAGGTCGTTATAATGCTGCTTGGTGGGGTCTGTATTTAATTCGGGTTGAAGTGGGACAAAGCCATAGTACCGCGTGGCGTATCGGTTGAATCCTATCTCCCCATTCAATGTAATTCGGTCGAGGATACTTCTTCCGAATAATCCTATTTTTTGTTCGCTAAAATTTTGCCCCTCATAATCGGAACCTTTTTGACTGAGATGTTTTACAAAACCTCCTACTTGAAGCGCTTCGTCTTCGCCGTTGCTTATGTATACTTCACCCAACAACGTATTAAAATTTCCGGCACCTATTTTTGCGTAATTATTGGTCAGCACATCTGGTCGCATCGCGGGTAGTTGTTGTATTTCCAAGCGATGTGTCCCGGTATTGATATCGAGTTTCTTATCAAAAACGGAATAGTTGAGTTTAGATAAATACTTGCGGTTATTGGTAAGATCAGGGCTCTGTCTGATTTTTACAGCATCTGCCAAAATAGGTTTATAATCCCGAACAACTTCAATTTCACCTAAGTTTCCTTTAGCTTCCTCTTGCGGTACTTGCTCTTCCTCTTGCGCAAAAGCAACGAAGGAACAAAAGCCCAAGCCGATTAGTAATGTATATTTTAACATTGAAGAATTCAATATCATGGTATTTCTTTATTTAGATAGTATGAATGTCCTTAATTTATAAAGCTTGTTTTTCAATAGAAGATGAATCTTGCGATGTACTGTCTGTTTTCGTGCTGTCTATTTCCGTTTCCGTATTGTCTATCTCTGTACTATCTATCTTCGTACTGTCTACCTTCGTAGAATCACTTTTCGTTTTTACACTATCTGTTGCTTTCTTATTATCTACTTTTTTTCCAGTTAATTTCTCTAAACGTTCTTTTGCGGCAGGGAGGATATCATCTTCGCCCTCGTAATTCTCGATAATACTTTGTAAGGTACTTTTCGCTTGAAATTCATCTTTCAGTTTTGTATAGCAGTCAGCTAATAAGATAAAGCTTCTCGCAACCCAATAGTCATAGGATGGCATATTTTTAATGAGGTCGAAAGCGGTTTCCTGGGCTGCTTTATATTCGCCTGCCTCATATTGCAATTTACCGATATTGTATTTTGCTTCAGCACCAACAACTGTTTGACTGTTGGTTACAGCTTGATCCAATTCTTTTCGGGCGGTCGTTAAATCGCCTTTTAACATATGAGCCTTTGCAGCATAGAGATCTGCCTTCGCTTTGTCTTCCGTTGAAGATTTTTCATATTCCTTTACGTATCGCGCATACATCAATGTATTATCAAAATCGTGAATATTGAAATATGCGACCATCAAGTTGTTGATGGCGAAATTGTAATGTGATTTATACTCCGCGGTAAGTTCTAGCTTTTTCAATGGAGCAATAGCTTCATTGTATTTCTTTTGATCAAGATACAAACTGGATACACTCAATAAGGTACGTTCCGTGTAAGCACTTGTCCAATCGTTTAGAATAATATTGAAGTCGTGTAAGGCCTCTTGTGGATGTCCGGTTTTATACAAACTTTCCGCCCTGATAAAGCGTGCAAATTTTTCTTGTATTGGTTTCGGAAATTTGTCGAAATAAGCATTTACTGCTTCTATCGCTGCTTGATAATCACCCCTTGAAAAGTAATTGTTTGCCACTTGAAATGTAATATTATCCTGCTCGGCTGTTGACAAATCACCAATGGCAGTGGTTCCTGCATAATCTAAGAATCCTTGGGCATCCCCTTTGTCGATATAGATGTTCTGTATCGACTTCAGTGCTTGTTTGGCTTCCTCTGTTGTCGGATACTGTTCTACCACCCGTTGAAAGGTCCTAACCGCTGCATCATTGTTATCGCTATTGTATTGCACCAAGCCAATAGTTACAAGTGCTCTGGGAACATAACTACTGCGGGGATACTTCTCGATCATATCTTGCAAGCCTTGAATGGCAATTTCGTTTTCTCCCTTTAAAAAGAACGTATAGGGTATTTCAAAGCTCGCATCGTCTGCATAGTTCGAATTGGGGTACCTTGCCAGTAGATCCGTCATAATACTGATCTTCTCATCCGCATCGCCCTGTAAACCTCTGATAATACCGCTTTGGAATAAAGCATAATCCTGGGTTTTAGCCTTTGAACTCATGAGTTTATTGTACTGTCCCATTGCATTTCCATAATCCTTCAACATAAAATAGGAGTCACCTAAGCGAGCAATGGCGTCATTTCTTGTGTTCAGTTCGATAGGTTCTCCACTGTTTAAGAATTTAGCAAAGTAGCTGGCGGAAGTACGGTAATTGTCATTGCGGAAAGCGGCATAGGCAAGTGCGTAATTGGCATAATTATATATATCCGTGTTTTTTGCTGCTGGGTATTGTAAAAATTTGCTAAAATTCGTAGTGGCTTCGCCGTATTTTCTTACCTCGTACATTGCTTCTGCCTTCCAATAGGTTGCCAAAGCAAGTAGTTCTGGATCATAAGGATTCTGCTCCGAACGCATAAAAATAGAAATAGCGTTTTCAAAGGCCCGCTCATTGTAATATTCCAAGCCACGGAAATAAGTCACCTTTTGGTAGGCCGCATTTGCCTCTTTGGTTCTTTTTGGAATCGATTCCAAAATATCGACGGCTGATCGGTAATTCTTCGTGCTTAATAAAACTTCAGCTAATAATGTTTTAGCGTCATCCAGGTTTTTAGAACGAGGATAGGTTTTCAGGTATTCTTGTGTAGCATCCAAGGCTACTTGATGAAACTCGAGCTCATAGGATAATTTAGCATAGTTTAAAAGCCCTTGTTCTTTCATAGAAGGATCGAAATCGAGCTTAGAGGCCCTAAAAAAAGCGTTACGAGCGCTTTCTTTGTTGCCTAATTTTAAAAAAGAATCTCCCAGAATGATCATTCCGCTTTGAAAATAAGCATCTGGTTCTGTTAGCTTTTCAAGTTCTTTAATGGCCTTCTCGTAATTGCCGTTTTTGTAGGCAATATATCCGATCTGGTAATCGTCCTGGTTATTTTGAGTTTTCCCTTGGTCCTGCGCTTGAAACTTGTCGTAATACTCCTTTGCCTTGGTCAAGTCGTTTTTCGCAAAATAGGTTGCTCCAACAATACGAAAGATTTCTGTCTCATTCTCTTGTTTCGTTCTTTCTAAAATAGGGAGTATATAGGAAAGTACATCATCATAGCGTTTATCTAGGAAATAAAGCGCAGCTATGTAGTAGGGATAGCTGTTTTCGTATGTTTTTGAACCTTTTAAGCGCTCAAACTCTTTTAGCGCAATTTTGTATTCTGTATCCAAGTAGGAAAGATATGCATAATAATATATCGAAGCTTCCTGATATTGGCCTCGTTCTTCTTTTAAGCCCTCAAATAAAGGTTTTGCTGCTTTATAATCTTCCGTCATAAAGAGCGAATAACCCAATTTGAAACGATACTCGGTATTTTCAGAACCGCTTAAATTTCCGCCGTCCAATTTTTTAAACCATTCGATAGCTTTTGGGTAATTTTTCTTTGCAAAGTAAGAACGGCCAACTTGAAAATAAGCCGCCTTTGTATTGGCACTTGTCGGATGATCTTTTATAAATTTTAGGAATAGACCTTCGGCATCGTGATTGCCTAATTCAAGTGCGCATACCGCTTGATAGAAACGTGCGTTTTCTTTCAGTAATGAAATTTGGTCACTTTCATCTTGTTGTATAGTCGTGTTGGTACGGATGGTTTCAACTTTACCAAGCTGGTTGTAAGCAGAGGAATATTTCCCTCTTTCGTATAGCTCCATACCTGTTTTATAGGCCTGATTGAGGGATTGCCAAGCACTTTGTTGAGCGACGGCACTGCTGGCGAAAAGACTAAGGGCTAGACTAATACGAGTGAATTTATTAAACATATTGTTCAAATTCTTTTTATGCTAAATTAATGGGATGTTATGAAGTTTTGTACACTATTACTTAACAAATGTTAATAACCTCTTACTATAACGGCAATAATTGTGAAATAATGTGCATGCTAATTATTTTTGCTTTATGCGGTTTTAAACGCGTTTTCCGGCAAGTAAATAAAGGACAGCCATTCTTACCGCTACACCATTTTGAACCTGATCTAAGATAATTGAATGTTGACTGTCGGCGACATCGCTTGTAATTTCCACGCCGCGATTAATAGGTCCAGGATGCATAATCGTTATTTTCTTATCCAATGATTCGAGGATGGCCTTGTTTAATCCATACAACATGGAATACTCTCGCAAAGAGGGGAAATAATTGATGTCCTGACGTTCCAATTGAATGCGCAACATGTTGGCCACATCACACCAGCGAAGTGCTTTGAGCAGGTCATGCTCCACTTTGACACCCAATGAAGTAATGTATTTCGGGATGAGCGTTGTTGGGCCGCAAACCAATACCTCAGCACCAAGTTTTTGCAAACATAATATATTGGAAAGTGCAACACGGGAATGTAGGATATCCCCGATAATGGCTACTTTTTTTCCGGCGACATCACCATATTGCTCTCTTATGGAGAATGCGTCAAGCAGCGCCTGGGTTGGGTGTTCGTGAGCGCCATCTCCCGCATTTATGATTTGAGCGTCAACATGTTTACTTAAGAATACACCGGCACCTGGATAAGGATGTCGCATAACGATCATATCTACCTTCATTGCCAATATATTATTTACCGTATCAATCAGTGTTTCTCCTTTACTAACGGAAGAGGAAGAGGCAGCAAAGTTGATGACGTCCGCAGACAGACGTTTTTCAGCAAGTTCAAAGGACAACCGGGTTCGTGTTGAATTTTCAAAAAAAACATTGGCTATTGTAATGTCCCTTAAAGAGGGAACCTTTTTGATTGGGCGATTGATCACATCTTTAAAAGTGCTGGCCGTATCTAATAGAAGGTGGATATCGTCTGCGGACAGATCCTTTATGCCGAGAAGGTGTTTGGTGCTTAGCTGTTGTGCTGTTTCTGCCATTGTAATATGCAATCAAAAAATTTCTAAATGTTTTCTTCTGTTAAAAGGATTACTTGGTCTTGCGTATCTGTTTCGCGCCAGTTAACAATAACCCGTTGCGAATTAATAGAGTCTACTTGAATGCCTATATAATCCGGTTGTATAGGTAGATGCCGCGAAAATCGGCGATCCACAAGAACAAGCAGCTCCACTTTTTCCGGACGCCCAAAGGCTTGAATAGCATCCAGTGACGATCGAATGGTTCGACCTGTCCACAACACGTCATCGATCAGAATTACGCTTTTATTCTCTATTACAAAATTTATATTCGTGCTATTGGGAACAAGCGGCCCGCTTTCTTTGCGTCGAAAATCATCTCTATAGAAAGTGATATCAAGCTCGCCGAATAAAATATGGTCGATTTGCAATATTCTTTGCAATTCTTCTCTTATCCGTTGGGCCAGATAAATACCCCTGGGTTGGATACCAATGATGACTGAATTCCTGAAATCATGATGGTTCTCAATTAACTGTTGGCAAAGACGCTGAATCGTGAGTTGAAATTTTAGACCACTTAATAATATAGATTGTTGCATTAGAAATCTGTTTGGTTGAGCGTATAAAACCTTATTTTTTTCTTTTTCCCTGCTAATCTTCGTAATTGCCTCAAGCTAATGGAATTATTTTGTTTATTCTGCAAACTTAGATAAAATTGGTTTCATATGCAATGATTGTGCAATTGTTCATGATCCATCAGAGCAGAAACGAATCAGCCTGTTTACCTATGTTTTTGCTTTTGGGAAAACCGTTGTTAATCGCATCCTATCAGTAATGAAGCTGGCGTAGTAAATCAGCAAAGAAGACGACGAGTATATCAGGCTTTACAGATCAAGAGAGTAGTTATCGGATTTCCAAAAACAAATGAAGCCGTCAAATGGTTGTTGGTTTACTAGATGGAATATATTATGAGAACGTTATTTTATATTATTGCAGTTATATTATTGATAGGATGGGCCCTGGGTACTTTTGTATACGCCGTGGGAAACTTAATCTATATATTATTGGTACTGGCCATTGTGGCACTTGTTCTTGGCTTGGCACGTAGAAGGAATACAGGAGGAAACTAGTTAATGCGCCTTATCTCTTACTTCATCCGCCTGATCGTTTCCCGATAAATCGGGCCTGTATTTAAGTGTAGGGTCTAACCAGTACATCTGTATTATACGTGAGTATCGATAGTTAATAGGAGCTAAAAGTAAAATTCCGGGAATGATGATGCCAACATATAGCCAGGGATTATCAGATCCACCTGATAAAATGAAAGTAGCGATACCAAGCGTTACTATTTCTGCGACATTAAAAACATAAGTGACGTACATGGCCGTGTAGAAATAACCGGGATTTCGTTCGAAGGTTAAACCGCAATGGCTACATTCCTCGTACATTTTATTGGAATAAAAGCTCTTGAACATATTGCCTCGCCTGCAACGTGGACATTTTCCTTTTAACATGGAAGGAAAGGTTGGGATGAATTTTTCGGAATGCGTATTTTGAGCCATGTGGATTGAACAATTTAGTCTTTTGTAATGGGTGTCATCTCAACGCAGCGTTTTTATTTTTGAGGTGCGGCCACAACGAAAAGAAGTGTCTTAAACTGACTTTCTAACGCAAATATAGGGAATTAATAGCACCAAAATAGAATCCGAACGTTTATCGATCGTTATTAAACGTGTCACCTTGATTTATGTCGCCGCTTTCATAACCTTTTTTAAACCAATAAACTCTTTGTGCGGAAGTTCCATGCGTAAAGGCATCGGGTACAATCTGTCCCTGTGTCTGCATTTGAAGTTTGTCGTCGCCTATTGCGTTAGCCGCTTGCAGACCGGCTTCAATATCGCCTTCTTCCAGTAATTGCTCTAATTGATTGGCGTGATGGGCCCATACCCCCGCAAGAAAGTCAGCCTGTAACTCCAGTTTAACGGATAGCTTATTGTATTCTTTTTCGCTTAGGCGCCCACGCATCTGTTGTACTTTATCCATTGTACCATTCAAATGTTGTATATGATGGCCAACCTCATGCGCAATAACATAGACCATAGCAAACTCTCCGGGAGCACCGAATCTGTTTTTTAGTTCGTCATTAAAGCTCAGATCGATAAAGAGTTTTTGGTCAGCCGGACAATAAAAAGGTCCCATAGCAGTTAACCCGGCACCGCACTCCGTAGAAGTTTGGTCGCGGTACACTACCAAGGTCGGTTTTTGATAAGTAGCTTCTTCTTGCTGAAAAAGATGAGCCCAAACATCTTCTGTACTGGCTAAAACAGTTCTGACAAAGGAGGTTAATTCTTTTTCCTCCGCGCTAATCTCGACGGCTTGTTCCTGCTGGGGGGCAGCAGTTTGCAATTGCTGCAGGACCTGCCCAGGGTCGCCTCCTAAAAAGCTAACGATTAACGCAATGACGATGGCACCAATTCCACCCCCAACAGCTAAACCTCTTCCGGACATTCCTCTTCGATCTTCGAAGTTGTCACTTTCTCTTCTGCCTTTCCAGCGCATAATGTATATTTCGTTAAATGGTTATGCTTGGTAAACAAAAAAAGCCTCAAATGGTTGAGGCTCTTAATTGATTGAAATCAATTAAGCAGTCTTTTAGAACGAAAAATCGTCATCTTTTTTTGCATCAGCGGCTATTCCATTTTCGCTGAACTCGTAACGCTTCTCAACTACTTCTTGATGGGCCTTAATATATTCTACTGTTTCATTAAGTCCTTCGGCAAACTTTTCAAAGTCTTCTTTATACAAGAAAATCTTATGTTTTACAAACACGCCGTCTTCCAATCTCTTCTTACTCTCTGTAATGGTTACATAGTAATCATTCGATCTCGTGGCTTTCACGTCAAAAAAATAGGTACGCTTTCCTGCTCTTACCTTTTTTGAAAAAACTTCTTCCCGTTCTTTGTTGTCAAAATCTCCCATTGTCAAATCTTTAAGTTTAAGTTCTCCGATTCGGTATAAATATAAATCAATATTTTCTAATAATGCAAATTGAATTTAACAATGGCTGAAAAAAATAGGCTATTAAAAACTTCTTTTCCGAAAAAAAAGCGACCTGGGTTACTCGTTTCCGCTTTTTTTTTCTTTTTCTTAAGGTTGATAAAAAAATGAAAAAATGTATGCGTTTAAACGACTATTTATCTAATAAATAGTCAAAACGATCACCAAAGTCTTCATCAATTCGATGACTTTTAATCATGTCATCATCTAAATCTACGCGATAATTTCTAAAAGGTATTTCCGCACCTAAACTTTTTAATAAAGTATATAGCGAGTTTAGATCAAATTCCGATCGCTGTAAACGTATCAAATATTGATTGTCAGTGATTTCAATTTTGAAGCTTTCCATGGTCGCAAATGTTGTTTTTACCAAAGTTTGGAATTGCTTATGAGTTGAGGATTAATTTTATATGAAGTTTTGGTTAAAAGATGCGTCGTTAAGGGGGAGTCAATTAGCCAATGTGATGATTAGCCAATGTGATAATGAGGCGTGCGCCCCGTGGACTCAAAACCAGCGACTCACAACCGGCAACTAACAACTAACAACTAATAACTAAACAGCGGCTTGTGCGAGCTTAAAGCTTATTGCTTACAGCAAAAATAAAACGGCACTCTTTTGAGAGCGCCATTTTATTTTTAAGCCTGTTAAGCTTGATTCTTACGGATAATATTCAAAGCACCACCGGCTTTGAACCACTCTATCTGCTGGGCATTATACGTGTGATTTACCTGAATGCGATCTTCGGTTCCATCTGTGTGATGCAATATAACCGTTAATTGCTTTTCGGGGGCGAAGTCAGTTAGACCAACGATGTCAATGATGTCGTCTTCCTTGATTAAATCATAATCAGCAGGATTATTGAATGTTAAAGCTAACATCCCTTGCTTTTTAAGATTCGTTTCGTGGATACGGGCAAAAGATTTAACCAATATAACACGGACACCTAAATGGCGTGGTTCCATGGCGGCGTGTTCTCTTGAAGAGCCCTCTCCATAGTTTTCGTCCCCTACGACAATGGTATTTATTCCAGCGGCTTTATAAGCGCGTTGCGTAGCAGGTACCGGACCATATGATCCTGTTAATTGATTTTTAACATTATCAGCAGAATCATTAAAATAGTTGATAGCACCTATCAACATATTGTTCGAAATATTATCCAAATGTCCACGATACTTCAACCAAGGGCCTGCCATGGAAATATGGTCAGTAGTACATTTGCCTTTTGCTTTGATTAGCAGTTTTAAACCGGTAAGATCTGTACCCTCCCAAGCTTTAAACGGTTCAAGCAGCTGTAGACGATCTGATGTAGGATTTACAATTACCTGAACTTGACTGCCGTCTTCTGCCGGTGCTTGGTATCCAGCGTCTTCAACAGCAAAGCCCTTAACAGGTAGTTCAAGTCCTTTTGGTTCATCTAATTTAACTTGTTCGCCTTTTTCATTCGTAAGCGTATCGGTCAACGGATTAAATAAGAGCGACCCCGATATCGCTAAAGCGGTCACAATTTCCGGAGAGGCAACAAAAGAGTGCGTATTTGGATTACCATCGGCACGCTTTGCAAAATTTCGGTTAAAGGAAGTAATGATTGAATTCTTTTCCTTCTTTTCGGCACCGTGGCGAGCCCATTGACCAATACAGGGTCCACAAGCATTGGCTAAAACAACGCCACCGATTTTGTCGAAGGTCTCTAAGAAACCATCGCGTTCAACGGTATAACGAACTTGCTCTGAGCCGGGGGTAACGGTATATTCAGACTTGGCGACTAAATTTTTTGCTACAGCCTGCTCCGCGAGCGACGCGGCGCGGCTGATATCTTCGTAAGAGGAGTTTGTGCAAGAACCAATCAAGCCTACTTCCAATTTTTCGGGCCAACCATTTTCTTTAACGGCAGCAGCAAATTTTGAAATTGGCCAAGCTAAATCCGGCGTAAAGGGTCCGTTAATATGTGGTTCCAATTCGGAAAGATTGATTTCGATTACCTGATCGAAGTATTGTTCCGGGTTTTCGTATACTTCAGCATCCCCGGTCAGGTGTTCTTTAATGTCATTTGCTAAATCGGCTATATCAGCGCGATCCGTACCGCGTAAATAGGCTTCTGATTTTTCATCATAGCCAAAAATCGAGGTTGTAGCACCGATTTCTGCACCCATATTACAAATGGTTCCTTTACCTGTTGCCGATAGCGAACGGGCACCTTCTCCGAAATACTCAACGATTGCACCGGTTCCGCCCTTAACAGTTAGAATACCTGCAACTTTTAAGATCACATCTTTCGCCGCGGTCCAACCACTTAATTTACCAGTTAATTTTACACCGATGAGTTTAGGGAATTTAAGTTCCCAGGGTAGTCCTGCCATAACATCACAAGCATCGGCACCGCCAACACCGATAGCAATCATGCCCAAACCACCCGCATTCGGTGTATGTGAATCCGTGCCGATCATCATGCCACCTGGAAAAGCATAGTTTTCCAATACAACTTGATGAATGATGCCTGCCCCGGGCTTCCAAAAGCCAATACCATATTTGTTTGATACCGATGCTAAGAAATCATAAACTTCTTTGTTTTGATCGGTTGCTACGGCTAAATCAGTCGCTGCACCTACTTTAGCCTGGATTAAATGATCGCAATGTACAGTAGAAGGGACAGCTACCTGCGGCCGGCCAGCTTGCATAAATTGAAGAAGAGCCATCTGTGCTGTTGCATCTTGCATCGCTACCCGATCCGGAGCAAAATCTACATAAGACTTCCCACGGCCGTAGGCCTCCTTTGCTTCGCCATCCCAAAGGTGAGCATATAAAATTTTCTCCGTTAAAGTAAGTGGTTTACCGACAACATTACGGGCAGCCGTTATCCGACTTTGGTAGCGTCCGTAAACCGCTTTGATCATTTCTATATCAAACGCCATTTTATAAATATTTTTTGGATTTACAATGCTCTAAAGGCTGTTGTGGAGCAACAAACCTGCTGCACTCATTATCAGCATTAAAGCGAGACGAATTTACAAAAAAAGAGATGAAAATCGCATTTTTAAAGGCTTAAGGCCTTATTTGGAAATATTCTAAACAGTTGTAGGTGAATGGTATAGGGCAAAAAGGTATACACGATAAATGGCGGCGTATCCTGCCCGAAGTCTGTGGTCTATGGCGCATCGTCGGAAAGAATTTTTAGGCTAGTAAAAAAATATCCGTACCTTAGCAACCCCAAATTTTCTTTAATGGAAACAACATTTGATTTTGAAAAGCCGATTGCCGATTTGTTAATGCAAATTGAGAAGGTAAACCAAGTGGCCGAAAAGACGAAAGTGGATATGTCTGCCACAATTACCGAGTTGCAAGGGAAATTAGCGGAAACCCGTAAAGAGATCTACAGTAACTTGAGTGGCTGGCAAAAGGTACAGATGGCGCGTCATGCGGATCGTCCTCAAACGTTGGACTATATACACATGATCTGTGAAGATTTTGTGGAATTACACGGCGATCGAAATGTGAACGATGACAAAGCAATTGTCGGCGGATTAGCAAAGCTGGGCGGTCATTCGGTCATGGTTATCGGTCATCAGAAAGGTAAAAATACAAAAGAACGTCAGTTCCGTAACTTCGGCATGGCGAATCCGGAGGGGTATCGAAAAGCTTTGCGGTTAATGCGAATGGCTGAAAAGTTTGGCAAACCGGTGATTACGTTTGTAGACACCATGGGGGCTTATCCAGGGATTGAGGCTGAAGAGCGTGGACAGGCAGAGGCCATCGCACGAAATCTATTGGAAATGTCGGTTCTGAAAGTTCCTGTCATTTGTATCATCATAGGGGAAGGGGCTTCCGGCGGCGCAATCGGTATCGGTATCGGCGACAAGGTTTATATGTTAGAGCATTCTTGGTATTCGGTCATTTCACCTGAGTCCTGTTCTTCAATCTTGTGGCGGAGTTGGGATTACAAGGAAAAGGCGGCCGAGTGCTTAAAACTTACCGCAGAGAACATGTACAGCAATGGTCTTATAGACGGTATATTGCCAGAGCCTTTGGGAGGAGCACATCAAGACCCGCATCAGATGGCGGAAACAATAAAAGAGCAACTGGTAAAAGATATTGTTGAATTAGGTACTAAACAAATTGATACGCTGGTGAATGATCGCATTGAGAAGTTCTGTTCGATGGGGGTGGTCGTAGAGTAATTTTGCCTTTTTACCAGCTAAACAACAGCCAGGGATTACCTTCGGTGAGCTCCCCGTTGGTCGGTTTCGCTTTAAAAAAACGTTTTTCTTAATCAGCTTTTTTCATCATTAGTTAGTTTCAAAGGCATTCAAGCTTTCCCTACGGGAAGGTTCTTGATAAAAAGTTGAACAAACCGAAGAATGTAGTGATGAGTTCATGAACACCTTTAAAAATAAACAAGCGTGAATAAATCAAGGCAGTGTCCTCCAAGGCCGTTTTTCCGCGCGCAAGGCTTATTAGGGCTAAAGAAATAATACGTCCGGTTAAAAGCATCAACTGTTGGTTTCTGAAGATGTCGCCTAGGAAATTTGCGGTTTGCACGTTGATGCACTACCGTTGTAGCAAAGTTCCAAGCGACGAGTTTTTGCGTCACTTTTTGCGGGAAAAAGTGACTAAAGAAAAATGTTCTTATAATATATACACCCTCATCCAAAGGTTAAAGGCGAGTCCTAAGACTACAGCAAGCTTTTTGTTTTTTTTGCCATAAAAAAGTAAACAAAATACCTAACTTTGGCCCATGCAAGAAAAAATTATTATTCTTGACTTTGGTTCGCAGTACACACAGTTGATCGCTCGCCGGGTCAGAGAGCTAAATGTATATTGTGAAATACATCCTTTCAACCATTTACCATCATTTGACGAGCATGTAAAAGGTATTATTTTTTCAGGTAGTCCCTCGTCTGTTCGTCAGGACGACGCTCCACAAATCGACTTCAAACAATTTCATGGAAAAATTCCTTTATTAGGCGTTTGTTATGGTGCTCAATATATTGCGCAGCACGCAGGAGGTGAAGTCGCACCTTCTGAAATTAGGGAATATGGTCGGGCAAATTTGTTGTTCGTGAATCAAGAGAGTGCGCTGCTCAAAGACATTCCATTAGATTCGCAAGTATGGATGTCACATGGGGATACGATTAAGTATGTACCGGAAGGCTTCGAAATCATTGCCAGTACGGACAAAGTGCAGGTAGCTGCTTATCATATTAAGGATTCCAGTACCTACGGTATCCAATTTCACCCAGAGGTTACGCATAGTTTAGACGGGAAGAAGCTGTTGGAAAACTTTGTGTTGAATATTTGTGGCTGCAGTCAGGACTGGACACCCGATAC
Organism: Olivibacter sp. CPCC 100613; assembly: GCF_036959255.1. Lineage (NCBI taxonomy): Bacteria > Pseudomonadati > Bacteroidota > Sphingobacteriia > Sphingobacteriales > Sphingobacteriaceae > Olivibacter > Olivibacter sp. CPCC 100613. The sequence continues at coordinate 104,366 of NZ_JAWMTI010000005.1, read as the reverse complement.
ATTTATTGAAACAACGATTGCAGAACTAAAAGAAAAACTACAAAATGACCACGTTATCTTAGCCCTATCGGGAGGAGTGGATTCTTCGGTAGCTGCCGTGCTTTTACATCAAGCGATCGGAAAGAACTTACACTGTATATTTGTTGATAACGGTCTACTCCGAAAAGATGAATTTGAGCAGGTGCTCGATTCGTATAAACATATGGGGTTAAATATAAAAGGTATCGATGCCAAATCACTTTTTTATGATAAGCTGAAAGGCGTGACCGATCCGGAGCGTAAGCGGAAAATTATCGGTGGTGCTTTTATAGATGTATTTGATCAGGCCGCTCATGAGGTGCAGCAAGAACTGCCGGAAGGAGTTGAAGTGAAGTGGTTAGGGCAGGGAACGATTTATCCGGATGTGATTGAATCCGTTTCGGTAAAGGGGCCTTCTGCTACGATCAAATCGCATCATAATGTTGGCGGCCTGCCCGATTTTATGAAACTAAAAGTAGTGGAACCTTTAAATACGCTCTTTAAGGACGAAGTGCGTAGGGTAGGAGCTGCCTTGGGAATTGATCCATTAATTTTAGGGCGTCATCCTTTTCCGGGGCCGGGCCTCGGAATCCGTATATTAGGTGACATCACGGCCGAAAAAGTGAACATCTTACAGCAAGCGGATGCAATTTATATCAGAAACTTGCGCGAGTCGGGTTGGTATAACAAGGTATGGCAGGCAGGAGCTATCTTTTTACCCGTTCAATCTGTTGGTGTTATGGGGGATGAACGGACCTATGAATATGTTATAGCGTTAAGAGCTGTCGGTTCCTTGGATGGGATGACGGCGGATTGGATTCACCTTCCGTACGATCTTCTAGCGAAGATATCAAATGAAATTATTAATCACGTAAAAGGGATAAACCGAGTTGTTTATGATATTAGTTCAAAACCACCGGCTACCATTGAGTGGGAGTAAAATAGTAGCTTTTGTACTACTTTTAAGTATGTTGGGAGCATGTACTCCCAAGGTGCTGAGGCCTGGTGCGGGTCGTAAAGATACGAAGGAACCTACTAAGGAAAAGCCGGAAAAGGAAAATAAGGAAGGAGAAACGAAAGTTGTTGAGAAACGGGCGCATTTCAATAATATTGCGTTGCTTTTGCCCTTTCAATTGGATAAAGTAATCGATTCATTGCCTAACAAACGGGATGTGGAACGATCGAGTTTGGCGTTGGATTTTTACCAAGGCTTCAAACTTGGATTGGATAATCTTACAGCAAGTGGTGATAACTTCAAGCTTGAAGTATTGGACACACGCGATAATGTAGCAGAAGTGAAAAAATTGGCCGTGGGGAAAAGTACAGAAGAGGCTGCATTAATCGTAGGTCCGGTTTTTCCAACAGAAATCAACGCTTTTAGCGATGCAGCAAATCTTAGTGGTAAATTGCAGATTTCACCTTTGGCGGCTCGGAGCCCTTCTCAATATCAGACGAACAAATTGGTTACGGTCACGCCTCCAATTGATGTCCATGCCCAAGTGTTAGCAAAATATATCGCATCGGAATATGAAATCGGAGATCATGTGGTCCTATTGAATAATATTGATGAAGACAGCGAAAAATTACTTGTCCCGCTCCGCGCAGCATTGGATAAACAAGCGGTTAAATACAGCGAATTGCATGAATTAAACGAGATAGAGGCTAGTTTAAACAGCGTTGGAAAAAATATGGTTGTAAATGCTTCTACTAACCAGTTTTTTATTGCACAGCTATTAGCTAGTTTATATAAGTTAAAAACAGAGAGCGCTTATAATATCTCGTTGGTCGGTCATCCCAACTGGAGCAAATTGGACTTAAACCCGGATTACTTATCCGCACTTCAAACATGTATTAGCTCTTCCTATTTTATTGATGAAAAAAAACCGGAAGTGCAGAAGTTTAGGCAAAATTATTCAGCTTTGTTTAAGGTGATTCCTTCAGAATTTGCATTTAAAGGATATGATACCGGGGTGTTTTTCGGGCGATTGTTGGCTAAATATCCGAAGGATTATGCAGAAAAACTCATAAAAGAAAAGCATATGGGCACTTCCATTGGTTTCGAGTTTGTACTCGATCCTACCATGGGTTATATCAATAACAGTGTCCGTTTATTGCGATTTAATGGTCAATTTTATCGACCGCTTTAGGGAACGATTTGATGAATGAAAAACGTGTTTCGCAACAATTAAGAAGTTTCGAACGTCTTTTAAACGCATATGACGAGGGTAAGGAACCGCTTTCCAGGTTTCTTACCCTTTTTTTTAAGGAAAATCGGCAGATGGGTTCAACCGATAGACGAACATTATCGCGGTGGATTTACAATTATTTTCGATTAGGGAAGGCTTTGCCCGATTTATCTGTATTGGAGCGCCTAGTGATTGCCGAATATCTATGTGCGGCCGAGAGCGATGTCGTAGCGCTTCTCAATCCGGTTTTAAATCATACGATAACAGCCAGGGTCGATGAAAAGTTGCGTTTAATAGCGGATCGTTTTTCTTTTAAGATTCATGATGTTTTTCCGTTGATCGCACATGTATCAGCGGACTTAGATCAACTGCCTTTCTTAAAGAGCATGTTCAGGCAGCCCAAACTTTTTGTACGGATCCACCCGGGAGCGGAACAGTTATTTTTAGCATGCTTGGAGCGTAATCAAATCAGTTATGAAAGAATAGATCAAAGAAGCCTGGCTTTGGAAAATGGTACAAAGATCGACCAATATAGAGAGCTTCGCGGAACGTATGAAGTACAGGACCGATCTTCACAGCAAACGGGTGTTTTTTTTGAAGCGAAACCGAATGAAAAATGGTGGGATGCATGTGCTGCTTCAGGAGGGAAATCACTTCTTTTGATGCAAACATACCCTGATGTAAACTTATTAGTCAGTGATGTGCGATCAAGCATATTAAGGAATTTGGATGAACGCTTTGAACAAGCTTCTATTAGACATTATAGAAGAAAGATTATCGACTTGACAAAAGATCCTACAGTGATACTTGGTGATGAAACTTTTGATGGTATTATACTGGATGCACCTTGTTCAGGATCTGGAACTTGGGGTCGAACGCCGGAGATGATGCAGCAATTTGATGACAGAAAATTGCAAAGTTTTAGCCAGCTACAACGGACAATTTTGCGAAATACCGTACATCATTTGAAGGTCAATAAGCCATTGATATATATTACCTGCTCGGTATACAAAGAAGAAAATGAAGAACAGGTAGCTTTTACCGAATCGCTAGGTTTACAAGTGGAAAAAATGACACTGTTGAAAGGCTATGAGAACCGGGCCGACACGATGTTCGTTGCCCGGCTGATTAAAAATCCAATATAATTTTATTAAATATCTTCGCTGGCTATTTGTCGAGCTTTATTTGTCAGTTTTCCTATGGTCAAACCTTGCACTAAGATGGAGAAAAGAACAACATAATAGGTGATGGACAGCAACAAATCCTTATTTAAGTCGTTATCTATGGAAAGGGCAAGTGCAACGGATACACCGCCGCGTAGACCTCCCCAGACTAGAATGGTAATTGTCGCTTTATTGAATTTTGTCTTCATCGGTATAATATTCACCGGGAGCCATATGGAGACAAAGCGGGCAAGTAATACCATCAGAATACTAATGATGCCAATTAACCAATAATCGCCAATGTTGGTAATAAGAATAAGTTCAAAACCAATGATCAAGAATAAGATCGCATTCATGATCTCATCAATCAATTCCCAAAATTTATCTAAATAATCTTTGGATACTTCACTGAGCGCAAAACTGCGGCCGTAGTTTCCAACCACTAATCCGGAAGCTACCATGGCTAAGGGGCCGGACATATGTATTGCGCTTGCCACAAGGTGGCCACCCATTACCACCGCAAGGGTAATCAGAACTTCCACTTTATAATTGTCGATTTTTCCTATTGTTCTAGAGGCGATGTAACCTAATAGTAATCCCAGTGCAACACCGCCAAGCGCTTCTTTCGCAAGCAACCAGGAGATGCTACCGAACGATAAATCTACATCTTCACCTTGAGCAAGCTGTAACATAATAATGAAAACCACAACAGCTATCCCATCATTGAAAAGGGATTCGCCGGCCACTTTTGTTTCCAATGATTTTGGAACACCTGCTTGTTTCAAGATACCCAATACCGCTATCGGGTCAGTGGGGGAGATAAGCGCCCCGAAAAGAAGGCATTGAATGAGGGGTATTCCCATATGCAACCATTGCAAGATATAAAAAAGCATGAAACCGACAGCAAAGGTGGAGATGATAACGCTCACCGTAGAGAAAATCATAACAGGCGCCTTTTGCTCTTTCAAGTCGCTTAGTCGGATATGGATGGCGCCCGCAAATAGCAGGAAATTTAGCATGGCCCCCATTAATACTTCTGTAAAATCAACAGAAGAAATGAAGGTGGAGAATTCCTGGAAAGTATGTGGAAAAATTTTATCAGTAAGTATAAGGCCCAGTGAGACCAAAAGGGCAATCACCATGACGCCAATAGTAGACGGTAATTTTAAAAACCGCTCATTAATATAAGAGAAAACGGCTGAAAGAACAATAAGTATTGAAAATGAGTAGTATAATTCCATATAATGTTTGGGTTTGCCGTAAAATAAGAATTTTTATTTTGTTTGGCAAGTTGAAGTAGTAAGTAGTGAGTAGGGGATAGTTAATAGTGAGGGTCGTGGCAGGCTTTTTACTTCTTACTTTTGAATTTACAAACCCGTGTTACTTCTGAAAAGCTTAATAGCAATGGCTAGTAAAATGACACCGAACGCTTTTCTCAATACCGCCAAACCTGTACGACCCAAGAGTTTTTCCAAACGATAGGTGTTTTTTAACACGATATAAATAATGCCAATATTGATGAGTATACCAACAATAATATTCTGTGTTGCATATTCCGATTTGAGAGATAAAATAGTTGTCATCGTTCCGGCACCGGCAATCAGCGGAAAAGCCAACGGTACAATGGAGGCTGTTTCAAAACTATCATCTTTGAAGAAAGTCATACCTAAAACCATCTCCATAGCAATAAAAAAGATCACCAATGAACCGGCAATAGCGAACGAAGCAACATCAATACCAATCAATTTCAACATGCTTTCCCCTATAAAAAGAAAAGCGATCATCAGTACCATCGCAACGAGGCTTGCTTTGCCTGATTCAATTTTTCCGGCTTTTTGACGTAAATCAATAATAATAGGAATGGAGCCTAGGATATCAATGATCGCGAAGAGAATCATAGTAACGGAAGCAATTTCCTTTATGTTGAAAAACATGCTTTTGGTTTTATAAATCAAACTTATATAAAACTTCGTTGATATCCAATGAGGACGATCATTATTCAGGCAGCGATATAAAAAAAGGGCCTTCAGGCCCTTCGGTAATTATTAATCTTTTGACTCATTTCGCTCGGCGGCTAATCGGGCAAGACTATGCGATTTACTGTAACCAAAGTAAATTATAATACCAAGTGCCATCCAGATTGCTAAGCGTTCCCAACTTTCTATAGGAAGGCCCGCCATCATCGTAACACAGATGATAATCCCCAAGATAGGAACAAGCGGTACGAGTGGTGTTTTGAATGGACGATCTAATTGTGGATCTTTTTTTCGTAAAATGATCACCCCAATGCAGACCAATGTAAAGGCAAATAAAGTGCCGATGCTGACCATGTGTCCCAGGTCAGAAACCGGTACAAATCCAGCGAAAATGCTGACGAAAAACATGAAGAGTAAATTCGATTTCCAAGGGGTTTGATTTTTAGAAAGATCAGAGAAGAACTTGGGCAGCAAACCATCTTTACTCATACTATAGAATACACGGCTTTGGCCTAATAACATGACCAAGATCACCGACGTGTAACCCGCTAAAATGGCAATCATTAAAGCCAGATTCAAAAAGGTGTAACCTGTACGGGCGAAGGCCGTTGCTACCGGCTTTGCATCACCTTCGAATGCACTATAATGCTCCAAACCCGTCATAACATAAGAAAAGGCCACATACAAAAGTGTACAAACGAGCAACGAGCCGATGATCCCGATAGGCATTCCTTTCTGCGGGTTTTTAGCCTCTTGTGCAGCAGTGCTAACGGCATCAAATCCAATGAATGCGAAAAATACAACGCCGGCTCCTCTTAATACACCGCTAATGCCAAAGTGCCCAAATTCAGGGCTGCTGAAGAAATCAAAAAACCCGATTTTTCCCGCCTTCAAAGCCTCTTCGCCTGTATTGACAGGAATAAAGGGGCTGTGGTTTGCCGGGTTGATAAACTTCCAACCCAAAGCAATAAATATCAATACAACCGCTATTTTTACGATCACAAGTAAATTGTTCACAAATGAGGATTCCTGTGTTCCCCGCATTAGCAGGAGCGATAATAGACATACAATCACGATCGCCGGAATGTTGATCATACCACCTTCCCAAGGGCCGTGTAAAAGGGCTGCGGGCAAGTGGATGCCAATCTCCGCTAAGAATTGAGAAAAGTACTGCGACCAACTCACAGATACTGTTGCAGCGGCCAAAGCGTATTCAAGGACCAGGTCCCAACCGATAACCCAGGCGATAAACTCACCCATGGTAGCATAGGAATAGGTATAAGCACTTCCTGCGACTGGAATCATGGAAGCAAATTCTGCATAACACAGACCGGCAAAACCACATCCGATGGCAGCAATAATAAAGGAAAGAATAACCGCTGGCCCGGCATTGTCTGCGGCAGCAATTCCCGTTAACGAAAAAAGTCCCGCACCTATGATAGCTCCAACGCCTAAGGCTACTAAGTGATAACTGGATAAGGTTCGTTTTAAAGTGCCTTCTCCACTTTCTTGCGCTTCTTTAATCAGTGAGGGAATTGATTTTTTATAAAACATAATGTGGTTTTTTTACTTTGTGGTGGTTTGAATTGTATTTATTGTTAAAATGTGGTGTGATTTTGCTAAAATAATGTAATGTTTGGGTGATTTGATGTCTTTTTTACTTAAAATCATTATCTTTTATTAAAAGAAAGTCAAACCTACAATTTTTATTTGATAAACAAAGAAGGCGCTATTTATTTTAGCGCCTTCAAGGGATTATAGGTTGTTTTTTTTCGTATTTGTTACATTCTCTCGATTGTTTGCTGTCTGAATTACCTCCGTTTTTGGTTTTGTTTGCTTTAAGCTAATTGTATGCTTGTTGATGTTTATATGCGGAGCGATTATTAACGACACAATCGACATCAATTTGATCAAAATATTCATGGATGGGCCCGATGTATCTTTGAAAGGATCGCCCACCGTATCGCCGGTAACGGATGCTTTGTGAGGTTCTGATTTTTTATAATAAACTTCGCCATTAATACTTGCCCCTTTTTCGAAAGACTTTTTGGCATTATCCCAAGCACCGCCGGCATTCGATTGGAACATCCCCATCAGAACACCGGATACTGTTACACCAGCTAGTAAACCACCTAATACCTCAGGGCCAAAACTGAACCCAACCACAATCGGCACAAGAAGTGCGATAGCGCCCGGCAGCATCATCTCCCGAATCGATGCTTTTGTGGAGATTTCCACACAACGGTTATACTCAGGTTTTGCTTTATACTCCATGATTCCCGGTATTTCTCTAAATTGCCGTCTTACCTCTTGCACCATGTCCATAGCAGCTCTGCCTACCGCTGAAATGCACAATGCTGAAAAGATAAAAGGAATCATCCCGCCAACAAACAAGCCGGCGAGTACATCGGCCTTGTATATATCGATCTGGTCAATTCCGGCAACGCCCACAAATGCTGCGAACAACGCTAAAGAGGTTAAGGCGGCCGATGCAATCGCAAAACCTTTGCCGGTGGCTGCCGTGGTATTTCCAACAGCATCCAAATTGTCTGTCCGACCGCGCACTTCCTCTGGAAGTTGACTCATTTCAGCAATACCACCTGCATTATCAGCAATGGGACCGAAGGCATCAATAGCCAGTTGCATCGCGGTTGTAGCCATCATACCTGCAGCGGCTATAGCAACCCCATATAAACCGGCAAAATGATAGGAACCGTAAATGCCGGACGCCAAAACAAGTATAGGCAGTACGGTAGACTCCATGCCAACGGCTAAACCACCGATTATATTGGTTGCATGACCTGTTATCGATTGCTGAACAATGGATTGAACCGGTCTCTTGGACATAGCAGTATAATATTCGGTAATGATACTCATCAAGGCACCCACGATCAAACCCACGACAATAGCTAGATAGGTGTCGGTTTTTGTAAACTCATATCCTCTAATAACCATGGTGTCCGGCAATAACCAATTCACGGCAAAAAAGGAGGCAATGGCTGTTAATACAATAGAAGTCCAATTTCCGGTGTTCAAGGCCTTTTGTACATTTCCGTTTTCATTGGAAATCTTTACCAGGGAAGCACCAATGATGGAGAAAAGTAACCCTAAACCGGCAATAAGCATAGGAAGTAGAATAGGTGCGATACCGCCAAAATTGTCATTTGAAACAATTTCTCGTCCTAGCACCATGGTTGCCAGAATCGTCGCCACATAAGAACCAAATAAATCGGCTCCCATACCTGCTACATCACCTACATTATCACCTACATTATCCGCAATGGTTGCAGGATTTCTCACATCATCTTCCGGAATGCCTGCCTCTACCTTTCCAACAAGATCGGCTCCTACATCGGCTGCCTTGGTATAGATACCACCGCCGACACGAGCGAACAAGGCAATGGATTCGGCTCCAAGAGAAAATCCCGCTAATACTTCCAGCGCTCTCTCCATTTCTAAACCGTTGATTTGGCCGTTTGTATTCTTTACATAAATGGTATAAAAGATAATAAAAAGCGAACCGAGCCCTAAGACCGCCAAACCAGCAACACCAAGTCCCATCACCGTTCCTCCGGTAAAGGACACCTTTAAGGCTTTGGCCAAACTTGTACGGGCAGCTTGTGTAGTACGAACATTAGCTTTCGTCGCAATACGCATACCAATGTAACCGGCAAAAGCTGATGTCACGGCGCCAATTACAAATGATATGGCGATAACCCAACTGGAATATGGACTTAATGTGCCTGACCAGGCCAGTAATATACCCGCAATAACGACGAAATAAGACAATATTTTCCATTCAGCCTTTAGGAATGCCATTGCGCCATTCGCTATATGATCTGCCAATTCTTGCATGGTTGAATCACCCGCGTCCTGCTTGTTAACCCAGCTTGATTTGCCGATCATGACCAAAATTCCTATAAGCCCTAACATCGGTATGATGTAAATTAAATTACTGTGTAGAAAATCCATAATTTCAATTGAGTTTATAATGTGTATAAAGGTTTTGTATAAATGGTTCCGTTACCTAACGTAAGGTAAGAGTCATATAAAATAATTCGCTGAAAATAAACAGGGTTATCGAGATAATCAAATTTATTTTTTTAAAAAATCACAAAAATATTTTTCTACATTCGTTTTTGATAACCCCAAAACCCCATGAATCAAGTACAATCCGAAAATCATATGAAGAAAGAATTGGGCCTATTGGATGCGACCATGTTAGTGGTTGGATCGATGATTGGTTCAGGTATATTTATTGTTAGCGCAGATATCGTTCGTCAGGTCGGAAGTGCAGGTTGGTTGATTGTTATCTGGTTATTGACGGGAGCCATTACACTTACCGCTGCTTTGAGTTATGGTGAACTTTCGGCGATGTTTCCCAAAGCTGGTGGACAATATGTTTACCTTCGGGAGGCTTATAATCGCTTAATTGCTTTTTTATATGGTTGGGCTTTGTTTGCGGTCGTTCAAACAGGGACGATTGCTGCCGTCGGTGTTGCATTTGCAAAATTTACAGCCTACCTGTTTCCCGTTGTAAGCGATGAACATGTTTTATATCAAAATGATCTGTTTCAATTGAACGCTGCACAGATTACAGCGATTGCAATCATTGTCTTGCTTACCTGGTTAAATACCAGAGGCGTTAAAAATGGGAAGATTTTACAAACGGTGCTCACCATCGTTAAGATCTTATCATTAGGAGGGTTGACGATTTTAGGATTGATAACGGCTTTCAAGGCGGACATATGGAATTTGAATTGGACGGATGCATGGGTGCCTAAAACATGGGACTTTAATAAAGAGATATTTGTTAATATCAGTGGTGCTACACTTTTCGCAGCGATTGTTTCGGCGATGGTGGGTTCGTTATTTTCAAGTGATGCTTGGAATAATGTAACCTTCATCGCAGGCGAGATAAGAAATCCTGAACGTAATATCGGATTAAGCCTTTTTTTAGGAACTTTAATCGTAACGGTTATTTATGTGTCAACCAATGTGATGTACTTGGCAACTGTTTCTTTGCAGGATATTGCCTTTGCGCCGGCAGATCGGGTGGCGGTTGTGGCTTCACACGCTATTTTCGGTAAGGTGGGTACGGTTGTAATTGCTGTGATGATTATGATTTCCACTTTTGGTTGCGATAACGGGCTTATATTATCCGGTGCACGCGTTTATTACACCATGGCCAATGATGGTGTTTTTTTTAAACAGGCAGGAAAGCTAAATCGCTTCGAAGTCCCGGGTTGGGGATTATGGGCACAATGCGTTTGGGCTTCGGCGCTCTGTTTAACCGGTAAGTATGGCGATTTGTTGAATTATGTGATTTTTGTAGTATTGATTTTCTATGCGCTCACGATTATCGGTGTCTTCATCCTTCGTAAGAAGCGCCCGGATATCCCTCGTACCTATAAAGCCTTTGGGTATCCAATACTACCGGCCGTTTATGTTATAGCTGCCTTTTCAATTTGCATCGGTCTACTAATTTATCAACCTACATTCACTTGGCCGGGACTGATCATTGTATTGATAGGCATTCCCATATATTATTTAATTGGTAATAAAAAATGATCAAATGTTAAGGAAACTGCAGCGGCATTTTGGCTTTCATCGACGAGAACTGAACGGCATTTCCGGTTTACTTATTTTGATTGTGCTCGTGTGGCTTATTCCTCTTCTTTATGTTTTAGTTTACGAACCAGATCAACCAAGCGTTGAATTTCTAGCGGACGATTGGAAGGATGTGGAAGTTTTAGAACCAAGCAAAACGCTACCACAAGAAAAGACGGTCCATTATTTTAAATTCGACCCGAATGATTTATCCGCCACTCAATGGAGACAGTTAGGTCTTCGAGAAAGCCAAATACAAAACATTAAAAATTTTGAAGCTAAGGGTGGGCGTTTCAGGGAAAAAGAAGATCTACGCAAAATATACACGATTTCAGAAGCCGATTATAAACGCCTCGAATCTTACATCCATATCACCCCTCTGAAAACTGCAAAAATAGACGATTCTTCTTTTGGTTCTCCTGCAAATAAAAAATATACAAAAGCGGAACCAATACGGGCGGAGCCATTGGATTTAAATGAGGTCGACAGCCTTTCCTTGCTGTCCTTACGCGGGATCGGACCTGTCTTTGCCTCGCGCATTATTCGTTATCGGGATCTGTTGGGCGGTTTTTATTCCGTGTCACAACTGCAGGAAGTATATGGCATGGATACCATGAAATATCAACAACTTACACGGCACGTACTGGTTGATAGTACGCATGTGAAGCGCATAGCAATAAATAGAGCGAGTTTCGACGAGTTACGAAAGCATCCTTATATCAAATCCCAATATGCGAAATTGATCATTGCTTATAAAAAACAACATGGAGCCTATAAAAGCATGGAAGATTTATCACAAATACCTGTATTTGATGAAAAATATTTACGTAAAATTGCACCTTATATACTATTTGATCAATGATTGACAATCTGCTAAAAGCAACCGTACGGGATATTGTAGATTTTCCGAAACCTGGTATCGTTTTCAAAGATATTACACCTATACTTAAAGACGCTAAGCTCTGTAATCTCGTTGTTGAAGAATTTGTAACGCGTTTAGAAGATGTACAGTTTGATGTCGTTGCCGGTATTGAAAGTAGGGGCTTTTTGTTTGGTTTGATGTTGGCAAACCGTCTGGGGATACCATTTGTTCCGATAAGGAAGGAAGGGAAGTTACCCGCTCAAACTACCAAACAATCATACGATTTAGAATACGGTTCGGCTACGATTGAAGTACATACGGACGCTTTTGAAGCAGGTACACGCGTGTTGATTCACGATGATTTGCTGGCAACTGGCGGAACCGTAGTAGCTGCAAGTAAACTGATTCAACAGCTCGGCGGAATAATAGCAGGTTATAGCTTCGTCATAAGTTTGGATTTTTTAAACGGGAGACAGCGTCTTTTACCATACAGTAGCCAACTCATCTCCCTTGTTGATTATTAGTTATTAGTTGCGGGTTGTAAGTCCACGGGGCTTATGCTTCATTATCGCATCGGCTAATCATCACATTGGCTAATTAACTACTTCCTACTCAACCACTCAACTATTTCCCGACTCAACCACGCTACAACGCTTTTCCTGTTAATGTAATTTTAGAGGTAATCTTCATGGGGATTTTCATCCCTTGAGCGGAAATGTCGCCGTTAATCTGTTGATTGATTGTGCTTGCGTTTATAAGTCCTGTAGAGACATCAACCTGAATGGTGCCTTCCTGAGTTCCATTCAAATTGATCTCCATACTTCCTAAGGGGCTGTCGGAGGCGATTGGGCTCAGCTTAACTGCTGAATGTACCGCGATATCGGCTTGTTTTCCTTGGATGCCTGTGAGTGTATATTGATTTTGTAGGTCCATCTCCATCATGCCCGCCATGGGCATTTTGAAGTCTTTCTGCCAGGTTTCCCTAGGTTTAATCTCTTTGTTCGGATAGATGTTTAATGAAACATTCATCATATTCATAAAGGCCGAATCACTAAACTGTTGTTTTAATAGTTGTTGTGTAGTTTCCTCGCCACCAATGGAGTTCAAGATGTCTTGCATACCTTCTACTTTTGTTACTTCGCCTTCCGGGCTTAAATACATCAGAAAGCTTTTACCAACCATGTTTCCAACGGCTTTTAATGGGCTTTCCGGGTTCTCCTTACTTTCTGAGTCGAATTTAAATGCGCCTTGAGGTGTTTCCATATTGATGGCCATTGTCTGATAGGTGCTCTTGATTTTCATTCCCTGTGCATTGCTTTCAAGTACTTCATATAGGTAGTCTACTTTCGTCTGCTGTTTAATATCCATCTGATTTCCCATTACCTCTTGGTTGACGAGTTGATCAATATTGGTACTAAAAAGGTATGAGGCCCCTTTTTTTAAATTCATTTTTAATAATACGGCTTGCTTGGCGATCTCTTCCCCCGTTTTATTACCGGCTTTGGCCATGGTCAAACTAACTAATAGGAAGAAGAATGTGAAGATTTTTTTTATCATTTTGCTTGCATTTAAATGTATGAACGAAGATAAGACAACGCCTTTAGAAAGATTGTTACGGATGTAAAGAAAAAGACATACCGTGGACCTAAGCGAATAGGCTTTGATTTTATACTAAATACTGTTTTGTTATTCATTTAATATTGATTTTACTTTCTTTTTTAAGATATAATTTGGTTAATATTGTATGTTACCATATTATAAATTATTATGCTCGAAAATAGTGAAACATCTTATTTCGCATCGGATCATCAGGGTATGATTCGGGAGATGGTGCGCGAATTTGCTCAAAAAAATATTCTTCCTCATGTAATGGAATGGGATGAAGCGCAATTTTTTCCTCGAGAACTCTTTGGCCGGATGGGAGAACTGGGGCTCATGGGCGTACTGGTACCCGAAGATTACGGTGGTACCGGGCTCGGTTACCATGAATATGTTGATGTAATTGTTGAAACTGCTCGCGTTTGCGGAGGAATCGGGCTCTCATTGGCTGCACATAATTCGCTTTGTACAGGGCACCTCCTTACTTTTGGTAACGAAGAACAAAAAAAACGTTGGTTGCCGAAACTGGCTTCCGGAGAATGGATTGGGGCTTGGGGCCTGACAGAAGCCAATACAGGGTCTGATGCACTAAATATGCTGACGACGGCTGTATTGGAAGGAGATCATTACGTCATTAATGGCGCTAAAAATTGGATTACGCATGGAAAGAGCGGTGACATTGCGGTGGTAATGGCCCGTACAGGTGATAAAGGCCAATCTGCTGGTATTTCGGCATTCATGGTAGAAAAAGGCACGCCTGGCTTTACGCATGGTAAAAAAGAAAATAAACTGGGCATGCGTGCATCTGAGACAACGGAGCTTATTTTTGATAATGTACAGGTACCGAAAAGCAATTTGCTTGGGCAGGAGGGAGAAGGTTTTAAGCAAGCAATGAAAATATTGGATGGCGGACGGATATCCATAGCAGCTTTAGCGTTGGGGATCGCTAAAGGCGCACTGGATGCTGCTATTACGTACAGTCAACAACGGCATCAATTCGGACAGCCAATCGCTAGCTTTCAGGCGATCGCTTTCAAAATAGCCGATATGGCGACGGAAGTTGAGGCCGCTGAGCTCTTAATAAGAAGAGCGGCAGACTGGAAAAATAAAGGGCTTCCTGTTACAAAAGCTTCCGCAATGGCTAAATATTATGCGTCAGAAGTGGCGGTGAAGGTGGCAACAGAAGCGGTTCAGATTTTCGGTGGTTATGGTTATACCAAAGATTTTCCGGTAGAAAAATTTTATCGGGATGCAAAACTTTGTACGATCGGGGAAGGGACTTCGGAAATACAAAAGATGGTCATTTCCAGAGAAGTGCTTCGCGCCGGGAAAAGTGACTAAAATGCAAGTTTACGGTATTGAATAAAAAAATGGCAGGAATGAATAATTGCAAAATCATGACAGCATTTACTTTGTATTATATATGTAAATAATTCTATTCTTTTGTTATTTTTTTAAGAAAATATAATCGAATGGTGTTATTTTTGCAAACCATAGATTAAAATGACTAAAAGTAACAAAAACACCATTCAAGAAAAGGATGCTGTATTGATAGGTGCGGGAATCATGAGCGCTACCTTGGGCATCATGTTAAACCAGATTCTGCCGGAAGCGAGTATAGAAGTTTTTGAACGTTTAGATGAAGTAGCAGCGGAAAGCTCGGATGCATGGAATAATGCTGGAACCGGACACTCTGCACTATGCGAATTAAACTATACACCAGAGTTGGCAGATGGTTCTGTCGAAATAAAAAAAGCTATTAATATTGCGGAGCAATTTGAGGTTTCAAAGGAATTTTGGGCCCAATTGGTGAGCAAGGGAATATTAAAGAACCCATCTCAATTTATCAGAAGTGTACCCCATATGAGTTTTGTGTGGGGAGATGCAAATGTCAATTACCTTAGAAAACGGTATGAGACGATGAAAGAGCATCACCTCTTTAAAGGAATGGAATATTCAGAAGATCACCAAGTCATCAAAGAATGGATTCCTTTGGTTATGGGAGGGCGAAATGACGATCAAGCCGTTGCCGCTACCAAAATGGATATCGGAACGGATGTTAATTTTGGTGCGCTTACCCGTTGTCTATTTGAATATCTGAAAAAGCAACCTAATTTTAAACTCCGTTTAGCCCATGAGGTGCGCGATTTAGAACGATTACCGGATGGCCGGTGGAAAATAGAGGTTAGGAATAGCACAACAAAGCGCAAACGAACCATTATTGCTAAGTTTGTGTTTATCGGTGCAGGTGGTGGCGCTTTGCCTTTACTTGAAAAGTCTGATATTAAAGAGGGAAAGGGCTTTGGAGGTTTTCCTGTCAGTGGTCAATGGCTACGATGTACGAATCCGGAGGTCATTGCTAAACATGAAGCGAAGGTGTACGGGAAGGCCGCTGTTGGATCTCCCCCCATGTCTGTCCCGCATTTGGATACGCGTATTATCGATGGTAAGAAGGCGTTGCTTTTCGGTCCTTATGCTGGCTTTTCTACGAAATTCCTGAAGAATGGCTCGTGGTTAGATTTGCCGGCTTCCATCAAAATTAATAATATCAGACCCATGTTGGCTGCTGGATTAGATAACCTGAAGTTGACGAAATACCTAATCGATCAGGTGAGGCAATCTCCAGATGATCGGATAGAAGCTTTGAGAGAATATGTGCCAACGGCCCGTAAAGAGGATTGGGAGCTGGAAATTGCCGGACAGCGTGTACAGGTCATTAAGAAAGATCCGGTGCACGGAGGTGTACTGGAATTCGGTACAGAGGTGGTAAGTAGTGCAGATGGCTCTATTTCTGCGTTACTGGGTGCATCTCCGGGTGCTTCAACATCCGTTTCCATTATGATAAAACTCTTGCAAAAATGTTTTCCGGAACAGGTTAAAGGCTGGGATGACAAGTTCAAAAAAATGATACCATCTTATGGAAAATCATTAGCGAACGATGCGAATTTGGCCACGGAAACACGGAGAAAAAGTAGTGAAGTACTGGAATTACAACAGTTAGTCGAGGAAAATATTTAGTATTGATAAACCTGTAAAAGAAAAGGGCGGAAAAATTTTTCCGCCCTTTTCTTTTACAGGTTATTGTCCGTTAATGACCAATTATTGTTCATTAACGGACAGTTCTTTCAGATAAAATGTTGCTTAAAAGGCACAGTAACCAATTGCTGAATTTGGCAATGCTATTGCTGAATGCTAACGGTGCGTGAAAATTAACATTAGGACGATACCCGATTATTGCTTAATTTTAGATAATTATTAATACTAACCGGTTTGACAGCAAAAATACTAAAACAACAACACCTTAGAAAAGCTATTTTAAGGCAGCTATACTATAATGGCGCCTTGTCCTTGGCCGATTTATGTTTGATGACACATAAAAGCTTGCCAGTCGTGTCATCTTCGGTAATAGCATTATTGGAAGAAAATTACATCATCGAATACGGACTAGCTCCTTCCACAGGCGGTAGACGGCCAACCACTTATCTTTTAAACAAGGAAAAGAATAGCTTTATTATATCAGTAGCTGTGGATCAGCTTGAAACACGGATTTGTATTTATAATCTTGGGAATGAGCTGGTACAGCCGATACATTCTTTCCGTCTGGAAATTACACAGAATCCAATTGCAATCGATCATCTTGTTGCTTGCATCAAAGAGGTACTTGCGAAGAGTAAATTGCCGGCTGATCAGATTTTGGGTGTCGGAATTGCCATGCCAGGTGTGTACAATATGAAAGAGGGGATTAATCATACCTATTTTCCCGATCATCAGCATTTACCAAAGCATATGAGCCGAAAACTCGGGCTTCCGGTTTATGTTGATAACGATTCGCGCGCCATTGCTATGGCCGAATTGAATTTTGGTACAGCGAAAGGCTATAAAGATGTAATGGTTGTCAATATCGGTTGGGGTATAGGCTTGGGTATGATCGTGGATGGAACGCTTTTTAGCGGACATAATGGTTATGCAGGTGAGTTCAGCCATATTCCTTTGGCAAACAGCAATAACTTATGTTCCTGTGGTAAACGCGGATGCCTGGAGGTGGATGCTTCCTTATTGGTTTTGGTTGAGAAGGCGAAGAAGGAAATGACAATTGGTGCCAAGTCGAGGTTGGAACAGCTCTTTCAAGACGAGGACAAGCTCTCGGGTGAGCACTTATTGAATGCTGCGAAGGCGGGTGATCCTTTGGCCGTTTCCTTGCTTGCGGAAGGTGGTTTTATGATCGGAAAGGGATTGGCAACGCTCATTCATATTATGAACCCCGAGCGCATTGTGTTAAGTGGAAGAGGGGCCGCTGCAGGCAAGATTTGGTTGGCACCGATTCATCAAGCGATAAACGAATTCTGTATTCCCAGATTGTCAGAGCAAACCACCATTGCTGTGTCTGATTTATCTAAAGAGGTACAACTCTTAGGTGCAGCTGCTTTAGTGATGGAGCGCTGTGAATTTTAGTGAATATTTGATTTCGTTCGATCTTTCGAAAAGCACATCCTTCAGATACCACCAAATTAATTAAGTAAGATATTCTTGATATGAGCACTAACTCGTGGGTGCCAACTATTTGTTAGTCAGTTTATAAAAATTCGATTGGAGGTCTTTTGAACTAAATTTCGTTATACGTGAACCTCTCCTTTGTTTTTGGCAAGAAATTTGTTCAGAGAGATCAATTAACCCTCTATTGGGGGTAATAAATTTAGTTTAAAAACAAAATATTTATTATGAGAAATCGATTTTTATCCTTATTAACAGTTTTTTTATTGGTGTTCTTGGCGCAAGAATCAAAGGCCCAGTATCGCAATGCCTTAGGATTAGGCATTGATCTAGGTGACGGCCAGACGTTAGTGGGACCACAATTAAAGCATTTTTTTAATTCAAAAGATGCCGCTAACGTGCAAGTTTTATTTGCAGATAACCACGTATTGCTTGGCGCGGATTATTCCTATAATCAAGCGATTCGCGGAGCGAGAGGACTTAACTGGTACATCGGTGTCGGTCCTCAATTAAGTTTTATTGATCGTGGACCTTTTGGTAATAAAACGTACTTTGCCATTCGGCCAGCGTTAGGTTTGGAGTATAAAATACCTTCCGCACCCTTAGCATTCCATTTTGATTGGAAGCCACGTTGGACCCTGACAGACGAATCGGATTTTGAACCCTCGCGTTTTAGTATTGGGTTTAAATACACTTTTAATTAAGTAAAATCCTTTCTTTAAATCACTAAGTCATTTTGAGTAAAAAAGAAGTGGTTCAGTTTTCAGTCTGAACCACTTCTTTTTTTAGTTATTTGTTATATTGTTCGATGATAAGATAACAATAAAATAGTTTTGATAATTGATTATTTGAAATAATTTTATAAAAAATGTTGAGTCTTTTTTAAGTCTTATGTATATATCAAACAGCGAGTCTCCGAAATATATATTATTGAGAGAAGCCTGAATACCAAATAGCATAGAAGCTTTTGAAAAGCAAAAGAATGTTGAGAGGCTTTGTTAAAGGATGCGTAAACACCGCTAATTCCTGTTAATACTGTTATAGATATAAAATACTTCCAATGACGATGGCTAGCTAACTGCTTGATTAACCTCTTTCCAGCTGAGTAGTTTCATCAATGATTTAACAGCTCTAATGCGCAGTATAGTTGTTTTTTTCATACCTTGCGTAAAAACTTAAAACGTAACTCTTATGAACAATATGATATCTCTGCTGCTCTCTTTTTTCGCCTTGAATTCTTAAGTCGTCTTTATAAAAATAAATTATGATTATTTTTATGTGTAAGAAAAATGGGTGTTCGTGTAAATTTTTTGTTAAAACAATATATTGAAAATATATTTGGTGTCTCTTATTGTTTTATTTAATTTATGTTTTTATGAGAATTAAATTTTTATTGTTAACTGCTGCTAATATTTTATTATTTGTGTATAGTTGTAAAAAGGAAACGAAGTTAACCAATGAAGCAGCGCAAGAGGTTCATCAAGACTCGAATCACAGCCAGATAGCACCGGCAATGAGGAAATTCTCGGAAATTTTTTCGAAGGCTATTGATGAAAATGCAGATTTGAGAAAATTTGTAAGACAGGAGGCACTGAAGGAATTTGATAACGATTATGACGTCTTTTATCCATTTGTAAAAGATGACATTGTTTCTGACGGTAAGTCTTTTAGACAGATATTGATGAAATACACTAGTGATGAAAGAGAATTAGAAGAAATAGAAAGTGCGTTACCATTGCTTACTATTTATGTTCCTGAACTACCTTCAGGGTTTAATGCGGAAAATTGGGATGATATTAATGAAAAACCCTATGTCTCACCAACAATAGTTCGAAATAAATTTATAAGTCTTTATAAAGAAGGTATTATTAAAGATTCATTGGAGATAGCCGCCGTTCCTGGCTTTCCCGTATTGGTCGTTAAAAACAATGAACGTCTTCGTTTAAAAAATAATCAGCAAGCACAACATCTTCTTTCGAAAGCACCTACATCTGCAAGGAATCCCAATGTCTTTCCTACAAAAGATTCGTACGAATTTATCGACGAGGCATTTGATGCAAAAGTTAAAAAACTATCTAGTCAAAGAGATGTAGCTCCACTGATAATAAAGGCTAACGGAGACCTAATCCCCGAAGTTGTGTCGGCTTTCAACGTAATGGGAATCAATAATCAATATTGGCAACGAGACCATATTTACTATGGTTTAACCACTGATCAAAATTCAAAAGGACCATTAAATAGACGTGTGATTGAACGAATTGAATCAATCAAATTTACATCAGATGCATTTTTTGTTATGTCGGATCAAGAAGGAGACCCTGTTTTTTATGACCGGAATGTATTAGCCGGACATAATCCCGACTGGGATGTCGTTCAGAATTTATTCTGGCAAGACGGAAGATTTGAAATTCATATCGATATACTTATAAATAATCTTTCAGGATTAGGAACAACATTACAAAAATTTTTTAGTGTATCACATAGAGAGCTGTTTGACGTTGTATATGAAAGAAAGAAAATGGTTTCAAACATTTATGAGTACCGGGCTATAGGTCTGTCTCCAAAAGATTACTATCCGCGAATTAACTTAATAAGCTGGAATCTAGAACAAAATGGGTTTGCATGGAAGTTTATCGTGTCCGAGAAGGATGAGGAAACGGTTGAAACTAGAACAGAGACAGTAACTTCTGAATTTGCAACCAACTTTGGAATCAATAATAATATCACTGAGAAGATCGGTATAAATTTCGGCGGATCCGCAAAAAAAACTATCGTGAACACGCATACTTTCGCTATTACACGTAATTCTGATCAATTGGGTACACTTGAATTAGATTTTTCAAAGCCTGTTGTAACATCGAACGATGGAACATCCTATAGCCTTTACAGTATCTCAAACCCCTATGTAGAGATGACAGTTTTACCAGTCTACGACTATTAAGTAATTTATGCTTCAATAAATTGGAAGATATTTAGTAAGTTCCAATTGGAAAAAAGGTCATCGACATCATCGGTGACCTTTTTCTGTCTTAATAACTATTAAGATCCCGTATGGTCGAGAAAAATGTCGCTAGCGACATTCTTATTTTCATTTAATTCTTCTGTGGACACGGGTGTATATTAAATTGAGAGTTTGGCTATGCTTTATTTTAGTATAAAGCTGTCGTTTTTATATCAGCCCGCAAGATGTTTATTTTCAATTAAAGTTGCTTACCTAAGCATAAGTTGAAATTCTTATACTTAAAATCCCGCAAAAAGCGGGATTTGTTTAGTGGAGATTACCGGAGTCGAACCGGTGACCTCTTGCATGCCATGCAAGCGCTCTAGCCAGCTGAGCTAAACCCCCGAGTTTTTTGTGTGGGGCAAAGATAGTAAATAGCAACATAAGTGCAAATTATTTGTTAAACAAAGAGGTCCTTATTGATCTTATCCGAGACTCATTGTTATTCTATAAATCAAAATTCTATAAATCAAAATTTACACCATTAATGAAAGCAGCCACACATGGCTATACCTTTAACCATCCTGCCTATAATAATGCCACTAAGACTTCAACTGAAGAAACGAATAGTGCCGATGTTGCTCAAATTGATAGTCTACTTACTATAGAGACGAAAACAGAAAATACCGGAGATTCTATCATCAATTAATGGGCTAATGAAACCGTTGAACATATGGCAATTTTGATGAAAATATACCTTAAACGGCGCATTATTTTCAATAAAAAATAACAAGATGTTCTTTATATTCGTTTTTAGTAATGGTTAGTCCACATAAAGCCTAATGCACTAAATTATGATTATCCTTAAAAAGCAACGCAACTTTCTTGTTATCGCATTTTTACTACTTTTTACATCCATTTTTCATGGCTGCCGGCAGCATGCAAACCCATCTGGTAAATCCGATGCTTTACCCCTTAATACACAACGGCGCTTTGTAATCGAGCATGTCAATTTAATTCCAATGACATCAAAAAATGAGGTTATTCGTGATGCCACGGTTGTTATCGACGATAACAAGATTATATCGATTAACGGAACGGTGCCCGATTCTGCTTATGTTATAAATGGAAAGGGAAAATGGTTGATACCTGGTCTTATTGATATGCATGTTCATAACCTGGCAAGCACCGGTTTCGGAAAGCACTATCCTACCAAAGCGGCAAATTTTTTTGTAGAAACGCAAGACTTCATGTTGCTGTATGTTGCCAACGGGGTGACAACGACGTTTGAGTTGAATGGACGGGCCGAACATTTCGGACAACGAAATGAGATCGCACAGAGAAAAGCTATCGGTCCGCGCATTGCCTTAGCTGCCTTGATCGATGGGGGCGATGCCACCGGTATGATTGCAAATACACCTGCTGACGGACGGCAAATTGTCCGTGTTGCAAAAGGACTGGGCTACGAATTTATTAAGGTCTATTCGAGTCTTAGCACCGAAACCTTTAAGGCCATCATTGCGGAAGCCGCTAAAGAAGGCATGAAGGTCGTGGGGCACATTCCCGATGCTTTTAAAGGTAAGCTGCAGGAAGCCTTTGTTCCCAATTTTGATTTGGTTGCCCATGCTGAAGAATTTGCTAAACAAACCACGGATTTCAGCGATAAAGATGCTGCTCGTTTTGCCGCGCTTGCAAAAAGAAATGGTACATGGCTATCTCCAACGCTGGTCACCATGGTGCGCATTGCACAGCAGGCGCGCACCTTGGATAGCGTTCGCAATTTACCCTATCTATCCTACGTTCATCCACTGGTGCAAAGCAAATGGTTAACCGCCAATCAATATAATCGAGATACCAATCCCGAACGAGTTGCCTACTTTGATAAATTGGTCGAGTTTCACAACAGGTTGGTAAAAGCATTCGAACGAGAAGGTGTCCCTATCCTGGCAGGTACAGATGCAGGTACCTCTGGTGTTGTATGGGGATATGCCCTACATGACGAGCTGGAACTGCTCGTTAAGGCCGGTCTGACGCCTGAGGAAGCATTGGCTTCGGCAACACGACTTCCGGCAACCTGGCTGCAAATCGATGACAAAATCGGCACCATTGAAGCGGGTAAATTGGCAGATCTTGTTTTGCTTGATGCCAATCCTTTGGAAAATATAGAAAATACCCGAAGAATTTCAGGTGTTTTTTTTGACGGCAGATGGATTGTTAAACCAACGATCGATAGTTTACTCTCGGATCTTTCTAAACGAAACCTGGCAAATAAGCAAAAATTTGACTGGCAAAAGAGAAACGATCAATAAGCAATTAATCATTTACTTCAGCAGGTTACGCCTGGAAAACAATTTATAAGACACACTGTTATTTCATAAATCAAATTTACATCATTGATGAAAGTAATTACATTTCGCTATACCTCGGCAATCATTTTGTTTTTAGTAATCGCTGCTTGCAATAATGCCACGAAGACTTCCACCGGGGAAATAGATAGTGCTGACACAACGCAGGTTGATCATTTGACCACTACAGATGCGACAACAGAGGATACCAGAGATTCGATTAATCTGCAATTGGAGAATGGTGAGGTTACCCACGAAGCAAGCATGGAAAAAGGAAAACATGTAGTGTTTTCATTTCATATCGAAAAGCTCGGGAAACTGTCCGCTTCTGTCAAACCCGGTGAAGCAAATGGAAACGTTCGAATTGCCCAGATCTTTTTACCTAATAATGTGGCAGATGGGCCCTTCGGTCCAAGTATGGAGTATAATTTAAAAGAACCCGGAACCTATCGGATCGTTGTCAGCGAAAATCAAATGGCAGGTGATCCTTATAATGGACCATTTACACTTTCGTTAAAAGTGACACCACGATAATTAGTGCCTGTGTTGCGTCATATTGGTAAGCTTTTCAACGATAGGTATATTATTGCCCGATATATCGTAGCGTCCGTCGTTGTAGTCAATGCGGGCAACTTCATTCTTTAAATTGTCAAAAATAATAAATGACTGCTTGTCATAAGTGCTGGAATAGCCCGCCCATTCGTGGTCTATTTCTTGTGCCCATTTTGCAAATCTCTCTAACATATTCAGTTTATTTAAGGACTCTTTACTTCCTGCGTCGTATTCTTCGCTTTCAGCTACATCCTATAACAAAGAAGTCATAGAAAAAGTTTAGTCTTTGATGGAATTGTTGTTGTAGGAGACTACGATTTTATCTATGTTTGAAAAAAAAGTTTGTACTTGTGTTTAACAGGTTTTATTTACAAACTAAACCTTCGTTTTATGACATTAGAGCCCGTATTCGCACTTCTTCTGATCAGTTTCCTTAAAAAAAAGGTCGACTATCGAAAGGTAGACTATGATTTGGCGAAATATCTTCAGTTTGGTTTTTATGCCAGTATCGCCTTGATTATTCTTGATATTGTCTCCAAGACCTATCTGATTACCTTAGGGGTGCAATTTTCTCTTTTTGCCTTATTATATATTGTTTATATAAGACCTGAATTACAAGTAGGAAGGCATATGATTTTTTCCATATTGCCTTATGCTATTCTTTCGTTTATCAGTTCTTTTGTTAGGAATTTCTTTCCTTCATTTTACCGAAGTAATAGTGATTTCTTTGAGAGCGCTGTATTATTTGGTGTGCTTTGGTACGGAGGTATGTGGCTGGTGAATAGAAATCAACGAAAGGCTTTGGAAAAAGAACGTGCTAGACGGGAATCGGAGGAGGCGCAGCATCGAGTTATGGCGCAATTGAAAGTTGATTTAGAAAAGGAAGTAGCCCAACGAACGGCTGAATTGGTTAAGCAAAAAGAAGAATTACAGCTGACATTAGACGAACTGAGGAATACACAAGCACAACTTATCCAATCCGAAAAGATGGCTTCTTTGGGTGAACTCACAGCAGGTATTGCCCATGAGATACAAAATCCACTGAATTTTGTTAATAATTTCTCCGAAGTAAGTATTGAGCTGTTAGATGAATTGAGAGAAGGACCTTTAAAAACGCTTGATGCGTCTCAGCAAGAAGAAGCGGAAGACATTATGGCCGATCTCACGCAGAACCTGGACAAGATTAATTTTCATGGTAAACGTGCTGACGGCATTGTTAAAAGCATGCTGCAGCATTCACGCAGTAGCAGTGGTAAAAAAGAAATGACCGATATCAATACCCTGGTCGATGAATACCTGCGATTAAGTTATCATGGCTTGAGAGCAAAGGATAAATCATTCAATGCAAGCATTGACACGCAATTTGACGCGACTTTGCCTGCAGTTGAAGTAGTGCCGCAGGATTTGGGCCGTGTGTTGCTCAATCTTTTCAATAATGCTTTTTACTCAGTTAATGAGAAAAAAAAGCAACTCGGGGAACATTTTACCGCTCAGGTGACGGTGACTACCGAGCGTGTTATAGCGCCCGATCAAAAGGCAATCATAAAGATCACAGTAGTCGACAATGGTTTAGGAATCCCAAAGGCAGTGTTGGAAAAGATATACCAACCGTTTTTTACTACCAAACCAACAGGAGAAGGAACTGGTTTAGGACTCTCTATGAGTTACGATATTATCACAAAAATGCATGGAGGTGAACTGCAAGTGGAAACCGAGGAAGGGGCATACGCTAAATTTATTATTACCATACCCGATAGATAATGAAAGTATTAGTAGTTGACGACGAAATAGATATACAACCTCTATTTAGGCAACGATTTCGTAAAGAAATTAAATCGGGCGAAATCATCTTTGAATTTGCATTGTCCGGAGAAGCGGCCGTTCAGTATCTCCACCAGGACGGATCGGAGGTGATTTTAATCTTATCCGACGTCAATATGCCTGGTATGAGCGGTCTGGAGCTTTTGTCGCATATTCGAGAAGAGCATGGCGGAACACCTCCTTTTGTTATGATGATTACCGCCTATGGGAATGAAGAGAATTATCAAGAATCGATGCGATTAGGGGCCAACGACTTTCTAACGAAACCGCTCGATTTTAATTTGTTGAAAGAAAAATTAAAAAACCTGGAAAAACATGGCTAAGATATTGGTTGTAGACGATGAAGCAGATCTCGAACTGTTGATTAGGCAGAAATTCAGAAAAAAAATCCGAGAGCAGACCTACTCATTTGTCTTTGCTAAGGATGGATTGGAAGCGCTCGAATGCTTGAAAAAGGAGCATGATATTGATGTTATTTTAAGCGATATCAATATGCCCGGAATGGATGGTTTAACCTTACTAACCAAGCTTCCCGAAGCAAACCCGGTCATTAGAGCGGTCATGGTGTCAGCTTATGGAGATATGGAAAATATCCGTACAGCCATGAATCGGGGCGCTTTTGACTTCGTTTGTAAGCCAGTAAATTTTGATGATCTTGATGTAACGATCGAAAAAACACTGGGTCATGTCGAACAAATTAAGAATACGCTAAAGGCGATTAAAGAAAATAATATTCTGAAGATGTATGTGGATGAGAATGTACTAAACTTTATGACGCATCAGGAATTTGAAAAAAGCCTTTTAGTGAACGAAACAATCGAAGCCACCATTGTATTTATTGATATATGCGGTTTTACCGCGATCACAGAAACCGTTGCCGCTGATGACGTGGTGAAGCTGATTAATGATCTATTTGATACGATTGTGAAGGAAATTATCAGTTATGCAGGGCATGTAGATAAATTTATGGGTGATGCCGTAATGGCCGTATTCAAAGGAGACTACCACCTGGATCGGGCAATTGATGCGGCACTTGCGGCGAAAGAAAAGATTGCCGCCATCGAATCAATCCGTTCAGGTAACCATACATTCAAACCGGAAGTATCCATCGGTATCAATACGGGAGAGGTGATTTCAGGAAATATTGGTTCGGCGTCGCTGAAACGCTTGGATTATACCGTCATTGGTGATGCTGTTAATTTAGCACAACGCTTACAATCAATCGCCAAAGCCGGTCAGATCGTTGTTGCCGAACATGTTTATGATCAGGCGAAACAATCGTTCGGCTTTTCATCACTTGGCACAGCATCGCTCAAAAACAAGGCGAAAGCTGTCAATATCTATGAGGTAATCGCATAGTAAGAGATTAATGTTCTCTTGCTCTTCTTTTCAAGATGCCACCGGCAGCTTCTTTAATGGTATTCGTGTACACGAATGCCTGCGGATCAATACGATGTACCATATTCTTAAGTCTTCGTACCTCAAATCGGGTGACGACGGTAAATACAATATCAACCGGGTGACTTGTGTCAAAGCTCTCCTTTAAAAAGCCGCGTTCACCTTTATAAACCGTTATTCCTTTACCCATCTCTTTTACCAATTTTTCCTTAATCAGATCACTTTGAGCGGATATAATATTAACGGCCGTATATTCTTCTAAACCTTCGATCACAAAAGTAATCGTCCTTGACGCTGTATAATAAGTTAAAATCGAATACAAGGCCGTTGGAAGTCCCAAATGCACAGCCGCAATCAAAAAAATAACAACATTAATCCCTAAAATAATTTCGCTAATCGTAAAGCTGCTTCGCTTAAGTGTATAGAGTGCCAGTACTTCAATACCATCCAGCGCGCATCCGCCCCGCATAGACAGGCCCACGCCTATCCCCATAAACACCCCACCAAAGATAGAAACGAGTAGCTTGTCGGATGTAATAATCGGATAAGGAACATATAATAGGCATATTCCCAGTAGTATCACACAGATCAGTGTTTTTAAAGCAAACTTTTTGCTTACCTGAAAGGCTCCCATAATAATAAGTGGAAGGTTGGCAAGCACAATAACATAAGCGATGTTAATATGGTAAATCTCGTGGATGAGGAGGGAAATCCCGGTAATACCACCATCAAAAAACTGATTAGGAACCAAAAAGCCTTTTAAGGCGAAGCCACAGAATAAAATACCGGCTACTACATAGATGATGTCACGGATTACAGCGATTGATTTTGAATTCATATTCTTAAGCTTCCCAATTTGTCTTTATTTTAGTTAAATTTTCTTCTTTTATTTTATTGCGCATTTTTTTGGCAGTATGGGTAAAGTAGTGATGGGCAGAAAGGAAATTTAACTGTATCTGCATATACTCTTCGTGAGATGATACGGTGCCAAGCGCTCGCATCTCCTCATAAAGCCGTTCACTGATTTCAAAAAAATCTTCCCTGCCCAAGTAATCTAAGTCGGCATCACAAATGATTTTTTCCAAATGAGTTTTAGGTGTTTGCGGCATTTTGGTGGTCATAATCAAATGACAGATCCGATTGATATCCTGTTTGTTATAAACGTAATAGGGGAGATGTTTCCTGGCGATGTCACAACCGTACGATTCGTGGTTTTCAGGTGATTGCAAAAAACCGGTATCGTGGAAGAGTGCCGCCGTTGATAAAATAGTCAATTCCTCGTTCGAAACCTGTTCCCCCGCCCCAATCTCCTTTACTGCGCGCATCACATCTTTCGTATGATCTGCATTGTGATAGGTAATAGAAGGGGAGAGTTCACGTTTCAACTTATCTAAAATGAATGTCGTAACCAGCTCCAGTTGCATGTTAGTCGTTAATAACACGCTAAGATATTAAAATTTCTTAAACGGGATAAGGAGATTATCTAGGAGCTAGGGAAATCGCTTTTAAAAAAGGAAAGTTTATTGGTTGTGAGTATCCGGTTGAGCGTTATGAGAAGGGTCTATACCGTTTGAAAGAACGTTATAATGGGCTATCTCCAATTTTACTATAGACAGTATAAAGAAAAAATACAAAAAATAGAAAAATAAATTATTAATCCTATACTATATCTATTTTTAAGCGTTAAAATATCGTAAATTGATCATATAATTTACGATAAATTTACGGTAAAAAAACGATAAATTTACGATAAAACTGAATCTTCTATAGACTTTATTATTCTTTTTATATGATTTTTTTATATATTTATTAATAAATATGGCCATAACTCATGGCAAAGAGTGGGTTAAGCATCGTATTTTTTTATTTTAAATCGAAAATTATGGGCACTTACAACAAAGGTATAAACGGACCTTTTAGCGGTAAAACGGGTAGTATTATCGGCAGCCGTTGGCGAGGGGTAAACTATATTAAAGGTTTTTCGAGGGCTTATAAAAACAAAGGTAAACCAACTGCCGAACAGCGGCAGCATTATAAAAAATTCAAATTGTTAAATGAGTTTTTAGCACCTATAAAAAACAAGCTAGATATAGGCTTTGGCAATTATATCAGCAAAGCAACCAGTCGCAATATTGCTTTTCAGCAAAATTTTGACCATGCCTTTTTAATGGATGAGAATAATGAACCCGCCCTGAACTACAGCATGATTCAACTCAGCAAAGGCTCCTTATTCACAGCTGGAGCCGAAAAATTAGCATTATTAGGGGATAGCCAACTGAAGGTGATGTGGAATCCTAAAACTTATGGACTGAGCGGCACCCTGGACGATCTAGTTCATATTGTATGTTACGTGGAAAAGACCGATTTCTTTTTTGTCCCGAACATTGTGCCTTTAAGATATCATGGAGAGGCTTTGGTCGAGTTTTACGCGTTGGAGGGTGAATTAATCCATGTTTGGTTGTTCCTCAGCGACAGTCAGGGAAAACGGGTGTCTTCTACCAAATACCTTTCGATAACCAATAACCAATAACCTAATCTTTATGGAATTTTTCTTTGACGCCCACAAACCAAAAAAGCAGAAGGAATCCTATGGAAAACTCGCCAGTCAACAGCGAATGCGCTTAGCTATGGCCTTTCTGAATCCTTTGAGGCCGGTTATAAACGACGGGTGGAGCCAATATGGAAACGGGAAAAAAAGTAAAGCTTTCGGCCAAGCACTTAAAAAGGTAATACAGGAAGCAGTCGAAGGAACCTACCCCGATCAGATGATTGTTCCCGAAAAGGTGATGATCAGTATGGGAGCTTTACCGATGCCTGCGATAGCCGATGTGGTGCGATCACCCGGTATATTGGAAGTCTTTTTTACGAACGAACCACATCCAATGGCGAGAGATAGTGATGAACTGGTATTAGTTGTAATCAGTCCTGAGCTCGGCATAGGTGCCAAGAGTGATCAAGTTTGGTATCGAAAAGATGGCCATATCGAAGTAGAACTTCCTGTACAGTTTGAAGCGGGTTCTTTTCATGCTTATATTTATTGTCACAATAAGAAGCAAACAAGCTATTCAAAAAGTTACTATTTGGGCCATTTTGAAGCAATGCTTGACCAAAATGATAAATTGTGATTATAAAAAATTAGGTTCTTCGTTTTAAACCGCAGAAGGGTTCTCTTTCTTTTTACAATATCCTTATAGTCATACTGAATCGGGCTTCTTTGGAGGTAATCTGCTTGTTATGAATATATTGTGTTTTTCATATCGATATAATTTGCAGAACTTTTGAGAAAAAATGAGGTATAATATCCCGCCCTTTCTCAATAGCTTTAACGAAAGAACCAATTTGTATAAAGCTAAAGCCAATGAAAAAGCAACGTAAAAAAATAGCACAACTGTTTGTTGGTGCGGTGAGTATCGTATTGATTATCAACGCCTGTAAGGAAAAAGACATTGCTCCTGGAGAAAGTGTGAAAGCGGAAGTTTCGACGAGTTCTGCTGCACAGCTAAACGCCATCGGTTTGATGAGTGGAAATCCTATTCTACCTGTACCAACGGCTGATCCGGATGTTATTTATGCTGATGGCAAATATTATATTTATACGACGGCAACAGGCCCGAATGCTAGCCAGTTTCATGCCTATTCCTCTCCTGATTTATTAAACTGGACAGATGAGGGAATTGTTTTAGACCTGGCTAATGTTAGTTGGGCGCAAACCGATGGCTGGGCACCGTCTGTCGTTGCACGTAATGGGAAATATTATTTTTACTTTACCGCAGCAAAAAAAATAGGGGTGGCTGTTGGTGATACGCCCATCGGCCCCTTTGTTGATAAAGGGAGCGCTTTGGCAACAGGTGATGGTTCTGACCCGATAGATCCCATGGTATTCATTGATACGGATGGACAGGCCTACATGTATTGGGGAAATACTACATTCAATATTCAACGTCTTGACAGTGATATGATCTCGCTAACGGGTGAGCGGGGACATAACAAACCTTCTAATTATTTTGAAGCAGCCTATGTGATAAAGCGAAATGATATTTATTACCTGATGTACTCTGTCAACCACTTCGGCAATGATGATTATCATGTTGAATATGCTACTTCAACGAACCCGATGGGACCTTGGACCAATAAAGGGCGGATTACGTCGCCACGAGGAGAGATAAAAGGACCGGGCCATAATGCGGTTATTAGAAAGCCTGGCTGCAGCGAAGAGTATTTTTTCGTTTATCACCGTCGAACCAGTACAAATATTCATGAACGTCAAGTGGCCATCGATCGAATGTTTTTCGATGCAGCAGGTAACATTATGCCAATAAATATTACGAACTCAGGTGTTACTCAAACTGGCCCTTCAGCACCATGTTATACTCCCGACCCTATACCGGACGGACAATATGCCATCCGATCAAAGGTAAACACGACTACCGGCGCGGGTTTATATCTTGATATTGCAGGATGTTCTCAGGGAAACGCGGATGTAAGAACATGGACGCGAACAGACTGTGATGGCCAGAAATGGAACCTGACGTATCAAGGGAATGGCTTTTATAAAATTATATCAGCACTACCTACTCACAAATCGCTCGATCTGGATGCTTGCGGAATAGATCGTGGTGCAAATATTCAGGTTTGGGATGTTTTTTCGAACGATTGCCAACTTTGGCGTATCGAATCCTTGGGTAATGGCTCATATCGGATCATGTCCAAATCAAGTAACAATGTATTGGATATTGCTGATGGGGATCCTACACCGGGAGCCGATGTTCGCTCATGGAACTGGAACGGTACGGATGCGCAGATATGGGAATTCGAAGCCCCTTGATATTTTTCGGGAAATGCAGCTCATCCGTTGATCGCATAATTTTAACAATCGTTCAATTTTGCTAAACAAGCAATTTAACGATTTAATAATATTGCCCTATAGCGAACATCTAATTTTCTAAATAATTTTGACGCGATTAATTTCAAAAAAGCAGGTGATGGTATCAAGGTTTTTAATGTCACTAAACCTGAAGGGTTAGGATATGATGAATAATTCACGCAGAGATTTTCTTAAAAAAGCAACGCTCCTGTCAGGAAGTGCCGCTTTGGCGCATATGATGCCTCCTACAATTCAGAAAGCTTTGGCTATTGATCCGGCAAATGGGAGTACATTTTACGATGCTGAACATGTGGTTTTCTTGATGCAGGAAAATAGATCGTTCGATCATCTTTATGGCACATTAAGAGGTGTGCGTGGGTTTAATGATCCCCGTGCTATCCAATTGGCTAATAAAAATCGTGTTTGGTTGCAATCCAATCGGGCAGGCGAAACCTATGCACCCTTCCGGCTAAATACGAAAGAAACGAAAGTGCCCTGGATGGGCTCAACACCCCATGGTTGGGCTGATCAGACGGACGCCCGTAATCATGGAAAATATGATCGTTGGTTAGAGGTGAAAAAGCCTTACAATAAGGTATATGCGGATATACCGCTTACTTTGGGTTATTGCGATCGTTCTGATTTTCCTTTCTATTATTCTTTGGCCGATGCGTTTACTGTTTGCGATCAACATTTCTGTTCGAGTATTACCGGTACGCATCCGAATCGTTGGTACTGGATGACCGGTACGGTGAGGGAGCGTAATGAAGTAGAGGCAAAAGCACATCTGTGGAATATCAGCAATTATAATAAACCGGAACTGACGTGGAAGACTTTTCCCGAGCGCTTGGAAGAGCACGGAGTGTCTTGGCGCATATATCAGAATGAGTTAACTATGGGCTTTGGACTCAAGGGGGAGGAGAGTGCTTGGTTAAGTAATTTCGGTACGAATGTGATGGAATATTTCCAAGCCTATAATGTTCGTTTACACCCAAGTAGCGTGGCCAACCTTCGGGAGCGAAAGGGCTTGATACAGAAGGAGATTGCTCGACTTGAAGAATCGGCTACAACGGACGATGATAAGCAACGCTTGGCAGCAGCCAAAAAAGTGTTGACGATGATCGAGGCTGATCAATTGCACTATACGGCGGAAGCTTATCAAAAATTAAGCGACAGGGAAAAGGCGCTGAATAGCAAAGCTTTTACGGTAAATAGTGAAGATGTTGATTTTCATCAGCTCACCAAATTAAATTATACAGATGAGGGGACCGATCGTGAACTATATATTCCTAAGGGGGATGTGTTGCATCAGTTTCGCAAAGATGTTAGGAATGGTGCCTTGCCCACGGTTTCCTGGCTAATGACACCGGCCAATTTTTCGGATCATCCGGGTTGTCCCTGGTTCGGTTCCTGGTATGTGAATGAGGTGATGGAAATTCTTTTGGAAAATCCAGCGGTGTGGCAAAAAACGATCTTTATTTTAACCTATGATGAAAATGATGGTTTCTTTGATCACATACCACCTTATGCGGTTCCGAATCCTTACAAGGAAAATAGGGGAAAGGTTTCTGCTAGTATAGATAGCCGAATGGATTTTGTGACGAAAGATCAACAGACAAATCCTTCTGTGATGGAAAATCGGCTTCGCGAAAGCTCTATTGGTTTGGGATATCGTGTCCCCTTAATTGTTGCGTCTCCATGGACACGCGGCGGTTTCGTCAATTCCGAACTTTTTGACCATACTTCGTCGCTGCGTTTTCTGGAGCATTTTATCAATAAGAAATATAATAAACAGCTAAGGGAAGAGAATATTACCACTTGGCGTCGAAGCATATGTGGTGATTTGACCTCGATTTTCCGTCCTTACCACGGCGAGCGGATAACCGGCCCGGAATTTTTAAACAAAGAAGCTTTCTTGGAAGATATCCATAAAACGCAGTTTAAGGACATACCTCATAATTTTAAAAACTTGACGGCAGCAGACATTGCACAGATTAATAAAGAGCCAAAGGATTCTCCTTATTTTCCAAAGCAGGAGAAAGGAACCAAGCTTGCCTGCGCTTTACCTTATGAGCTATATGTAGAAGGGATTTACGACGCTGCGAAAGAGAAATATCACGTGCGTTTTGCAGCCGATCAGCATATTTTTGGTAAACAATCCGCAGGATCTCCCTTTCTGGTGTACGCGATGAATCCCTATGAAGGGGAAGTGTTACGCACCTGGGAGTATGCCGTTGCTGCAGGCGATCGATTGGAAGATCAATGGGCATTAAGGGCCTTTGAACAAAAGCAATATCATTTACGGGTATATGCACCCAACGGCTTTTATCGCGAATTTATGGGAAGTAGTGAGCATCCCGGTATTGCGGTTACCTGCGCCTACGAACGACAGGAGAAACAAAGGGGCGGATTGACAGGTAATGTGGTGATTAAGCTAAAAAATAACAGTAAAATGGAAAGAACAGTTTCCATAACGGATAATAGTTATCAAAAAGAAACGACCAGCCATGTTCTATCACCAGGCAGCAACATGGATATCATAATGGATTTGAAAGGTAGCCACCAATGGTACGATTTTACCGTTCGCGAAATCAATGAAGCGTCTTGGGCAGAACGTTTTGCCGGGCATGTAGAAACCGGTCAAGTCTCAAAGACAGATCCACTGATGGGCGGCGAGGTCTAAATCCGATATTTCGTTAACTTGCAGGCTCATCTGGTTTTCTCATTTCATTTCCGATATGATTTGCGGTAACAAAAGAAGCGATCATGCTATTGAGCATCTCGCCCGCAGCATGTGGTGAATTGGGAAGCAAAATCAAATTGGATTTACCTAAGGTTCCCATAGCTTGCAGTGTATCGTAATGCTGCGTAACGACAATCAGTGCTGAAGCTTCTTGCGAATTGATACCTACTTTGTTAAGAACGTTCACCGATTCCTCTAAGCCTTTCGCAATTTCCCTACGTTGATTCGCAATACCTTGCCCTTGAAGACGCTTGCTTTCAGCTTCAGCTTTCGCTTTTTCTACTGTTAATATCCGTTGGGCATCTCCTTCATATTGAGCAGCCACTTTCGCTCGCTCTGCTGCATTTATTCGGTTCATGGCCTGCTTTACCTGTTCGTCAGGATCGATATCGGTCACCAACGTTTTGACAATATCGTAGCCATAATCATTCATAGCTTCTTGTAATTCTCCTTTAACTGCAACAGCGATATCATCCTTTTTTTCAAAAACGTAATCCAATTTAAGCTTGGGAACTTCTGCCCGTACCACATCAAATACATAGGAGGTAATCTGCGTATAGGGATTGTCTAGTTTATAAAAGGCCTCGTATACCTTGTCCTTGATGACAACGTACTGAACTGAAATTTTTAATTTGACAAAAACGTCATCTTGTGTTTTCGTTTCGACTACAACATCCAATTGTTGGATTTTTAGCGAAAGACGAGAAGCAATCCGATCGGCAAAAGGAATTTTGAACTGAAATCCGGCCTGACGTATACCTTGAAATTTACCAAAGCGTTCGATTATCACTGCCGTTTGTTGTTTCACGGTAAAAAATAGGCCCAAAAAACTTAACAAAAAGATTCCAATAACAAGATAGAGTATCCAAGAGAAGGTAGCTAAAATATCAAAAATATTCATAGGCTTTTTCCGTAAGATAGAGAAATTTTGGTCATTATCCAAATAAGATCGTGTAAAAGGGAGAAAAAAAACAGTTTTGGCATCTATTTAAACCCAAGTCATGGGCTGAATAGCAAAGTTAATTGTACAGGAGTGGTTAAGACGCAAAAGCATTTTTTTGCAATAAATGTTGCTGAAATAAATAAACATTAAGATTTATTTATGATTTGTTAACAAAGGGACTTTAGCTTTGGCGACTGGAAATAACCCTGTTGATCATTCAACGCTATGACGACCTCCTTTTCAACTGTATTTGCCGAGAAAGAGCTTATAAATCAAATGAAGACCGACGATCCGGTAGCTTTCGGAAAGATTTATGACCATTATAGTGGAGCGATTTATGGTAAACTGGTGAAATTGGTGAAAATTACTGCTATAGCCGATGAACTGCTCCAGGATATTTTCTTAAAAGTTTGGGAGAATCGCCATATTCTAGACGTAAATTACACGCTTAAGCCCTGGTTGTACAAGGTCACTGAAAACGAAATCTATAAATTTTACCGAAAGGTAGCGCTGGACATTAAGCTACAGACGCATATTTTACAGACCTTTGATGAGCTATACACTCATACGGAAGAGGATTACTATCTTAAAGAAAGCCGTAAGCTATTGCAGGATGCAATGACCAATATGCCACCACGTTGCCGGGAAGTTTTTGAGTTATGCCGCTTGCAGGGAAAAAGCTATGAGGAGGCGGCACTATTATTAGATATATCCACATCTACGGTTAGCAATCACCTTGTCCGTGCTACAGCAATCGCCCGAAAAACCCTTTTTCAATCTGTTGAGATAGCCCTGATTGTCGTAACCGCCTATATGCTCCGTAACTAGGAGAGAAAAAGCGTAGCGGATTTCTTCCGTTCGAAAAAAATCAAAAAAAGTAAAAAAAGATTAGTGTGTTTTTTCCGCTCGCGCATATTAGTAATAAAAGAGCATAAAGTGGATAAAAAGAACAGCCATATCAACCCGCTACTTCAAAAATATTTTGATAATACATGCACACCTGAAGAATTGCTTTCTCTCTTTGCCTATTTTGCCGTGGCGAATGAAGAGGAATTACGTTTACAGGTCCGGACATTGATAGATGTTGAGGAAATAGTTCTGCAGGAAGAGCAGAATCCTCTTCAAACGATTAAGGACCGACTGTTAGAAAAGATCGATATGGAAAGACCTCGACGTCGAAGTGACCACTTTTCCAATTATATAAAATATGCCGCTGCTATAGTTCTGGTCGTATGCCTTACGAAGGTCTTGGTTGGACATTTTTCAACAGTTCCTGTAAAAACGGCAAGGTCATTAACTGAAAATAGACAGCGAACAAGGATTTTTCAACAACAAAATTTTTCAAGCGATGTGCGAGCGCTAAAATTCGCAGATGGATCTACGGTCATGTTATATCCCCAAAGTATTGTTCTGTACAATGGAACTTTTGGGAAAGACAATCGAAGCATTGAATTGATCAAAGGGCGTGCCCGCTTTGACGTAAAACCAGTCCCTGGACTTCCGTTTGTTGTAAAAAGTAACCATTTGATAACTAATGTTTTAGGAACGGTTTTCGATGTGGATCTACGAAATAAAAACTACGCCGATGTTAAACTGCTTAAAGGCAAGGTGGTGGTTTATAGTGGCAGAGACTTCAAAAAAGAAACTTATCTGATGCCTGGGAAAAAACTCAGGTTAGACCTGAAGTCGGGTGTAGTAGACGTTACAACCGCCAAAAATGTACAAGCTTTTAAGCAAATACCTTCTTCCAAAGCAGAAGAACCAATTGTTTCGCTTTCATTTCGAAATACCGCGGTATCAGAAACATTCAGCACCTTAGAGAAACACTACAAGGTATCGATTGATTACGAAGTAAAGGATGTTAAAAATCTATATTTCACGGGTAATCTCGAAGAAGATATGCCACTTTCAACTGCACTATCCATTATTTGTACGATGAACAATCTCTTTTTTGATCAACAAGGGGATACGATCCTGATTAGTAAAAAAAAACAATAAAATAATCTAAACGTGACACGGTTGCAACTGCAAAAGCGGTAGGGGCCTCGTATTGCTTGAAAAATAATAATAAGATAAAAAAGACAAATTATGAAGAAACAAACATTTGAATGTTACTTTCTACTCATGTTACTGCTTGTTTTGGCAGTACCAACATTTGCGCAACAACAAGCAAGTATCAAAGGAGTGGTTGTTGATACTGCCGGTCGACAGTTGGAAGGCGTAATTGTAACGGTTCAGTTGAATGAAAATCAGATCGTAAAAAACACGACTACGGACAAGCAAGGACTATTTCAGGTCAACGATCTTCAAAATGAAACAAGCTATACGCTTAACTTTCGACTAGTCGGCTATACGCCGTTCACCCAGGAAGTACTTACAAATCGGGGCTCAATCAGTTCGATTTATATCAAATTAAGCCCTAAGGAAACCGTGCTCGATGAAGTCGTGCTTATTGGATATGGTACAAGCAAAAGAAAAGATTTAACGGGATCCGTAAGTACCATTTCAACGGAAAAGCTAGCGGATTTACCGGCAACGAGAATTGATCAAATGCTACAGGGACGGGCAGCTGGTGTGTACGTTAAATCAACAAATGGTGCGCCTGGAAGTCCTACCACGATCCGTGTTAGGGGTTCGAGATCAATCAGCGCTACGAATGAACCTATTTATGTCATCGATGGTATCGTTGATCCCAGTGGTACAAATCTTAATTCAATCAATCCAGCAGACATTGAAAGTATCGATATCCTTAAAGATGCTTCTACAACTGCCATCTATGGGTCTCGAGCCGCCAATGGTGTCGTTCTCGTTACCACTAAAAAAGGGAAGGCAGGGCGTAATGAATTTCGTTTTTCGACAAATCAAGGGATCTCACAATTAGCAAAGCGGCCTGAAATGATGAATGCGAGGGAGTTCGCTGAATTTATAAACGAGGCCCGGATATTTGGTAAGCAACCTGCTCTTTATCCGAACGTGGATTCGGTTATTAATATAGTTGGCGGAGAGGGCACGGATTGGGTAGATGCGGTGACCCGTAATGCTCCGTTTTCAAGTTATGACTTATCAGCATCGGGAGGGACAGGTGGTGATCATGGGTATACCTATTATTTATCGGGTAACGTATTGAACCAGCAAGGTATTATTGAGAATACAGATTTTAAACGCTATCAGGGTAGGCTCAACTTTACGAAGAATCTTTCATCAAAGGTGAACCTCGGTGTTAATCTCAATATCAGCCGCGAAAACAAGAAGCTTAGCAGCATGAATTTAGGATCTAATACGGGCTGGTCTTCATCTTATGTTTTTTTAGCACCAACGATACCTATCTATAAGGCGGATGGAAGCTATGAGACATTCAATCCGATTTGGTACACGGGAGGACATATTGATAATCCCGTAGCGATTGTGAATAAAATCACCAATAAGCAGCTCGCTAACAATATCATCGGGAATTTTTATCTTCAATATGAACCTATTTCCGGCTTGAAACTAAGGTCTTCGCTGGGAATCAATTTTATCAATCAACGGGCGGACTATTATAGTCCTTCTGATATGCCGAGCAAGATTTATAATAACATTATGTACGGTTCTGCGTCTTCTGATATCTATAATACCACTAGTTTGATTAATGAAAACACAGCAAATTATACGAAGAGTTTCGGAGATCATCACTTGGATTTTCTTCTTGGAACCAGTTATCAAAGTAGAGATATTGATCGACTCTATGCTTCAGGTGCACGGCTTACAAACGATATTACCCAATACAATAACCTGGGAATTACGGAACAGGAGAATCGCGGTATAGCTTCTAACTTAGACGAAAATACAATTATCTCTTTTTTGGGACGTATTAATTATGATTATCAAAATCGATACTATTTTACTTTCACAGGCCGTCGTGATGGTGCCTCAAATTTTGCTGCGGGGAAAAAATGGGGATTTTTTCCTTCAGGTGCTGTCAAATGGAGAATATCCAATGAATCCTTCTTCGAAAATGCTAAGATTCGCAATACGATATCCGATCTTTCGCTTCGTGTTAGCTACGGCTTGTCCGGGAACCAAGGTATTGCCAACTACCAGTCTTTGGCTTCTTTATCGGCAAACAGTAATGCGTATATCTTTGGAGGAACGCAGGCATTGGGTTATACACAAGGAAATGTTGGTAACGACGGATTGACCTGGGAAACCACCTCTCAACTAGACGCAGGACTTGATTTCGAGTTCTTTAATGGACGAGTCAATTTTACAGCTGATTATTACCGAATGGTGAGCAAAGATCTATTATTGACCGTCCAGATTCCTTCACAAACGGGGTATGGATCACGCATTGTTAATCTCGGAAAATCGTTAAATGAAGGGTTCGATTTTTCAGTAAATGGAGATGTCATCAGAAATCGTAATTTCACATGGAATGCCCTGATCAATATCTCAACCAATCGCCAGGAAGTAACCGATATCGGTCCACTTACCCGCGTTTCTCTGGATGCAGGCATTGGTTATGGCGTGCTGACCAGCTACCTGGAAAAAGGTGTGCCCATTGGTGCAAATTATGGTGTTGAGTATGCGGGTACTTGGAAGAACCAAGAAGAGATCGATGCCGAACTGAGCAAACCCAGTGGAGAAAGAACTTTGGTGTCAACTGCCAACCTTTACAGGCCTGGAGGGCCGCGATACGTTGATTACAATCGCGACGGCGTACTGAATGCCGTGGACTACCATTACCTTGCGCCGGCAAACCCCAAATTATTTGGCGGCTTCGGTAGCACATTTACCTACAAACGGGCTACGTTTGATTTCTTCTTTCAGTTTAGCCAAGGCCATAAAATGTTCAATGCCATGGAATTTTTCGCCGGGATGGGATCTTCTCTGACTAACCAATACAAGTATATGGCCGACCGTTGGTCTGTAAATAATCCAACTTCGGATATTCCTGCAGTAGAATCTCGTGACAATATACCGGGCGATCGCTTATTGCACGATGCTTCCATTCTTCGTTTAAAATCAGCCCAGCTCAGTTATAATCTCAAAGGCTTACTGCTAAAAGAGCTTGTCAAAGATATGAAGGTATTTGTTAGCGGTACGAATCTGTTTTTACTGACAGGATACAATGGATTCGACCCTGAAGTAAATAGTGGAGGCAGCAGTTCGACGATCATCGCCACCGACAATGGAAACTATCCGAACAGTAGAACGATAACATTCGGACTCAATATGACCTTTTAACCCAAAGTGATACGAAATGAAAACAAGAATAATCGTTATGAAACTATATTTGTTTATGTTCCTATTAGCGGGCAGCATCCTGATAGGAGGATGTGAAAAATCGCTGGATGAAGATGCGAAAACGTTTATTGCACCCGCTGATTTTTTTACGAATGGCGAACAATGTACGCAGGCAGTCAATGGTGTTTATGCATCTCTAAATACGATTTATGGATCGCCTGATTTTTGGCGGATTGTGGATTTGGGTACGGATCTTTCCTATACCGAGGACGCAAACAATCTGGTTCCACATGAATATACCTTCACTTCTGGAAATACAGGTACCGGTAGCGTTTGGAGTAGCGCATACACGGCTATTAAGAACGCGAATATGGTTATCGCCCGAGTTTCACAAGCGCCTATTGACGAACAGTTAAGAGGACGCTTAGTTGGGGAAGCAAAATTTTTACGGGCATTGTACTATTTCATATTGTCTAATTTTTGGGGAGATGTTCCCGTATGGACGGATGAATTGGATGTGGATGCAGTTAGTCAGCTTGCGCGAACTCCACTGGTGGAAGTTCGTGAGCAGATTATGAAAGATCTGCGCGAGGCTGCTGAAACACTTCCATTAAGCTATGGCACAAGCGATGTAGGTAGGGCGACGAAAGGAGCGGCCCTGACCCTTTTGGCTAAAGTATATCTTTATAACAAAGATTGGACAAATGCGCGGCAAACCGCATTACAGGTTGTTCAAAGCGACCAATATTCGCTATTACCAAGTTATGCAGATGTTTTTGACGTGCGCAATCGTTTTAAAAACAATGCGGAGTCCATTTTCGAAGTTCAATTTCTTCGTGATGCGGCCACCGCCACCAATATCAAAACACATCAGCAGACGTCCTATTATATGCCTGCAAGAGATCCCGGTTTAAGCACCTATGCAGGAGTAGACTTTGGTAGTTATGTGATAGATGGATGGAGTGTTTGCCGGCCAACAATTAAGTTGGTGAAGATGTTTGAGCCAAACGACCAGCGTAAGGATGTCGTACTCGGTTACGGTTATAACGGTCAAACCTTTACGAAATGGCCAAGACCAGATCACCCTTGGTTCGGTCCTAAATTTTGGGATTTGGAAGCCAATGCCCAAGCAAGTGGTAAAAACCTTTATATATTACGTTATGTAGATGTCTTATTGATTCTGGCAGAAGCTTATAATGAAGAGGGGAATACCTCGGAAAGTATGAAATGGTTAAATGAAGTAAGGAAACGTGCCGAATTGAGTGAACTTGCAAGCCTATCGCAGGAAGGTTTACGAGAAGAGATCATGAAGGAACGTGCCATCGAATTTGTCGGAGAGTTTCAACGTAGGTGGGATCTTGTGAGATGGGATAAGCTCGTGGATGCGATTAAATCAGTTGCTGATGATAACCCGATAGGTGCGGCAAACATCAAACCGTTTCATAACTATTATCCGATTTCTGCCGAGGAGATTATTAAAAATCCGAATCTTACCCAGAATCCAGGATATTAGCTGGTTGAATAAAGGAAAGGTCAATCATGAAAAGTATTAGTCAAGCATTAAAATGAAAAGATTATTAATTTTTTATATAGCGACTATTTTTGTCTGCTGCAAAGAAGATAAACAAGATTCTTTAACGGGAAATGTAGCAATGACGGTTCCGTCTAAAGTAACGAATGCGGTAGCTACCGATGATTGGATATGGACGGGTAATCAGGCTACGAATGCAATTGAAATCTATAACCCTGCAGTCGAAGATTGGAACAATTCGACTGCGTTAAAATGGTCATGGAAACCAGAGGAGGCCAAAGGCTATTCTCAGTATGCACTGGATCATTGGGGTTTGCCGACAGATTTTAAAGTCCGTACTATTAGTGTCTGGGGAGGG
Organism: Olivibacter sp. CPCC 100613; assembly: GCF_036959255.1. Classification (NCBI taxonomy): domain Bacteria; kingdom Pseudomonadati; phylum Bacteroidota; class Sphingobacteriia; order Sphingobacteriales; family Sphingobacteriaceae; genus Olivibacter; species Olivibacter sp. CPCC 100613. Next base: position 61,742 of record NZ_JAWMTI010000005.1, on the reverse strand, counting down.
AATCATTTAGTTGCGTCTTGTTCAAATGGACTGGTTACGATCGCTTCCTATCCCGGGGGTATAAAGAAGTGGGCATATAACCTCGGATTTAATCCGCATGGTGTAGAATTGTTACCAAACGGGAATATTGCGGTCGCTGCTACGGATAAAGATTCGGTATTGCTTTTTGCTTCTTCTATCGGAACGGATAATTTAACCCATGCGGCGGTTCGACTGAATAAAGCGCATTCCGTCTTGTACGACCCAATCGAAAATATCCTCTGGGCAACCGGTAATGATTTTGTAATGGCCCTGCAAATTGGTGGAACGGATGCTGCTCCAACTTTGACAGAACTTCCCGAAAGACGGGGACGATTGAATACAACGAGCAGTGCTAATCCCTATGGGCATGACCTATCGCGCGATCTGAACGATCCTACTATTTTATGGGTGAGCACCAATGGAGGTGTTTACCGCTTTGATAAAACAACAAAAGCGTTTACGGATGCACCTAATCTGCTGAACAAGACTTTTGTGAAAGGCATAAGCAGACAGCAGTCTGGCCTATTTGTACTTACACGTCCGGATTCGGAGAAGACAACCGACTTGCCGGACCCTGTTACCAGTCCAACCTGGTGTACACGCTACGTGGATATTTATTCCAGTGACGGGTACTTTCAATATTATCGGACAAAGAGCGGTGCAAAATTTTATAGGGCGAAGATTTTTCGTACCCCTTATTGAAAAGGAACGTAAAGAATCACCGGAAAATAAAAAAGGTGTTTATCAGGATCGAATGAATAGTCTATCTCAGATGGATATAAGCAACAAACCCCTCTTTACGAGGGGTTTGTTTTTTTCTCTAAGACAGACTACCATTCGAGCCATTGACTTGAATCGCGAGTCTTTTCATTGAATAAGATGTCTTGGAATAAATTTTACTTTTATGTTAATTTTTTCACTCCTTATTGTGCAAATATTTTTTTGTGCCTAATATTGTGCGTTTTTTCCTATAAAAATACTATGTTAGCTGTATCTGATGTGCCTTTAATAGGAAAATTAACCAAAACTTATGGACTTAAAAGGCGTTTGGAAATTATTTGTCAAAGGTGATAAGGAAGCGTTCCGGCGTATTTATGAGGCGCATGCAGACAGCCTATATGCCTATGGAATCCGTTTAGGAGGCGATCATGACCAAGTGCTTGATTGCATCCATGACCTTTTTGTACATCTTTACGGAAATCATAAGATCGCTGAGGATGTGAATATCCGCGTTTATTTAATGGCCTCCTTACGTAGACGTTTACTTAAGCTCGGTAAACCTACCGAGGACCTAAGCGTCAAAGAGATAGCTATGGAAATGGAGGAAAGCGCAGAAGCTAATCTGATTGCAAAAGAAACGGAACGAATGACTTGGGAACGGCTAAAATATGGTATTAATCGTCTTCCTAAGCGGCAACGGGAAATCTTACACCTACGTTACACCTTGGATTTATCTTATCCCGAAGTTGCAAAAGTCATGAATATCAATATTGAAACCTGCCGAAAATTAAGCTATCGTGCTATTAAGTTATTAAAGGCGGATCTACAAACACTAACCTATTTTGTAATTGTCCTCTCTTCATTTTTTTAAAAAAAATGTCCATACCTGATATGTTTTTAGCTCTCTATCTATATAAGGCTAAAGATTAATGGATAAATCAAAGCAGGAACGGTCACTAACTGAGCCAGAAGACGAGGGGAAATCTTTTAATACAGATACCAAAAACTTTCTTTGGGAAAAAATTGAACATTCCATTTATCGAAAAAAAAGACAGCAAACTATCGGTATGCTTAGCCTTGTTGTGACAGTATTTGTTGTAGGCCTGTTCTTTTGGATGCATATAGAGACCGATCAAGATCGATCCGGGGAAATGAAACGAGCTGCACAGTTAAGTGTTAATTTACTGAAACACGAGGAAGGTCGTATACAGATGCTTACTTTATCCAAAAAGGGGTTGAAAAAAGGAGACATGAAGCTAGTGAAGGAACAAGCGGTCATTCTTAAGGATAGCGTTTCTTACGTGCAACAAGTGATCAACAAAAAGATGGCTGATTATAAAACCGTTTACGTGCCTTATGGAATGCGGCAGGAAGTAATCTTGGAAGACGGCTCGAAAATATGGTTGAATGCAGGCTCTTTTTTGACCTTTCCGGCAACATTCAAGGAGGGAGCCTTCAGGGACGTGTTTTTAAACGGTGAAGCTTATTTTGAAATCGCCTCGAATGTGCACCCTTTTCGCGTGTTAACCAATGATGGAACCATTCATGTATTAGGAACCTCGTTTAATGTGAGCTGTTATGAAGAAGATCCGGAGATGCTAGCAGCGTTAATTACAGGTCGCATTGCTTTTGAAAGTGAGAACCGTCAACGGTTCCAATTGAAGCCAGGGCAACAACTTGCATTAAACCGAAAGGATAAAAAAGTTTACTTACATGAAGGAGAGGTGGAAAGAGGAATGTTATGGACCAAGCGGCAATTGGCACTCGATAGAATAGCTATACCGATGCTTTTTAAAAAGCTCGAACGTATTTTTAATGTACATATACATTGTCCGGAAACATTACAACAGGTACGGGTAGCCTATTCCGGGCGTTTAAGTCTACAAGGATCTATAGAAAATGTGTTGAAAAGCATATATGAATTAGAAAGTTATCAAATTAAAATTAATGAAAAGGAGGTTTACTTGATAAAAAAATAATGACAAAAAAATAAGGAAGAGGAGGGGGAGCTCCTTCTTCCTGAGACGTAAAAATCTTATCTAATCTTTAAATCTTAATCAAAAATATGAAACCTACTTGAGTTTTCGGTGATAATATAGCATATAATCATAAAAAAACTCGTCGGAGTTTCATTGCCTAAAAAATAAGCAAATGACGATAAAAAATGAACATGACCTGCAAGGTGATGTAATGGAAGGTAATTGTCCAAAAAAAAGGATTAGTATCCATCCTTTTTTCTGCATTTTATGTACCTTATTATTGTTGGGTTTTTCTGCTAAAGCGTTTTCGCAGAAAATATCGTTAAACCTAAAAAATGCATCATTAAAGACCTTTTTTATAAGCCTACAACAACAAACTGATATTGCCTTATTGTATAATGAGGATCTTTTTAAAGATAAAAAAATTACCATTCAGTCGAACGGGGAGGACTTGTTAACGCTACTGGGCGCTGAACTGCCTAAGTTAGGTTTGTCCTATCATAAGGCAAAAGGACAAATTACGATTATTCCCGCAGAATCCCGTTCGGTAGACCGTAATATACAGCAAGGAAAGCAGATTTCGGGTACGGTAGTTAATAGTGTAACCAAAGAGGAAATGGTTGGCGTCAGTGTGGTTGTAAAAGGTACAAAAACAGCTACAAGAACAGACGCTAATGGTAATTTTACCATTCACGTTCCTTATGCTGACGCCACGTTGATTTTCTCGTATATTGGCTTTCAACCACAACAAATTGATCTGAAAGGATCAAGTACTGTTAATATACAGTTGGTGGAAGATACCAAGGCCCTGCAAGAAATCGTAGTAGTAGGTTATACTACCCAGAAGAAGGAAAATGTAACCGGCGCTGTCAGTACCATTACTTCCAAAGATCTGGTGCAAAGTCCTACAGCGAATATTAATAACATGCTCGCTGGACGCTTGCCGGGTTTAGTCGCTAACCAATATAGTGGTGGTGAACCGGGTGTTGATCGATCGGAGATTTTTATTCGTGGTAAGGGCACCTATGGCAATCAATCGCCTATTATTATCGTGGATGGTATCGAACGCGATATGTCTTATTTGGCTCCGGACGAAATTGAAACCTTTACCATTCTGAAGGACGCAGCCTCCACGGCCCCTTATGGTATCCGTGGCGCCAATGGTGTAATCGTCATTACAACGAAACGCGGAAAAGCTGCGGAAAAAGCAACGGTTGATTTTAGAACGTCTGTTGGGATAAACAGTCCGGTAAAATTACCCTCCCTTTTAGGATCTGGCGATTATGCGATGCTTTATAATGAGGCGATGACAAACGATGCCCTTCGTGATGGTGGAAACGTGGATAATTTAAATCTATTTTCTGGAGATGGGATCAATAAATTCCGTCAGGCGAAGGGAGATAATTCTGATGGACTAGGATATAACTGGGATTATTTTGACTACCTCTTCAAAAGCGGCGTACAGCAAGAATCAAATCTGGCTATTCGTGGCGGTAACGATATCGCACGTTACTATGTAATGGGAGGCTATATGCGTCAAGGTACTAACTATGATCATATTGATCTATCAGATTACAATGCCAAAGCTAAATTTGTACGCTATAATTTCCGATCAAATATCGATGTGAATATTACCGATAAATTATGGGCTAAGTTAAACCTCGGAGCTCGTATTACTGACCGTACCGCACCGGGAACAAGTGCGGGAAGGCTTACAACCATTGCCATGACGCAACCGCCTTATCTGCCCATTGTACTGGAACCGAATAGCAATAGTGTGAATGCACAATATTTACTGGATCATCCTGATGGATTACTTTACGGCGATCAGATTTACCGTTTCAATATCTTGGGCGAGCTTACTAAAAGCGGGTTCCATACGCAGAAAAAAACTTATTTGGAAGGAAGCTTTTCCATGGGGTATAACCTCGACTTTATCACCGACGGATTGACGGTGGATGGTACCTTTTCTTATGATGCAAACGAAGAGCAATGGTTACGCCGACAAATAGATACCTACAGTGAAGGATATCGGGAATATCCTGGGTATTCTATTTTTACACCTTCAGGGGGACGCGATGTATTCATGAATCCAGGCTATTACGATGGAAGCTATGTTTTAGGTAATAAGTATGCCATCGACCAAACCTTAGGGAACAGCTTTTCACAGAGTAACCCTTTTAACCGTACGTTCTATCAGTTTAAGGTGAACTACAATCATAACTTTGATAAGCATAATATCAGCGGCATGCTGCTGTTCAATCGGTCTTCACAAAGTGTCTATGATGGAGATCATGCACAAGTCGATATCCGTTATCAGGGTTTAAGTGGTCAGTTTACCTATAATTACGATCAGAAATACCTCGCAGAATTTAACTTCGGTTACAATGGATCGGAAAACTTTTCACCCCAACATCGTTATGGGTTCTTCCCTGCCGCAGCGCTCGGTTGGGTCATCTCCAAAGAAAAATTTATGAATAACACCGCAGGGTGGTTGGACTTCCTAAAACTGCGCGGTTCTTATGGTTTGGTGGGTAGTGATAAGTTACCGGGCGGTCGTTTTGGCTATTTACAGTTTTATACGGGAGGAAGTGGCTATGAATTTGGCGAACAAAACTTCAATGTTAACCCAGGAGGGTTGAAAGAAGACCGCTTGGCAAATCCACTAATGAGTTGGGAAAAAGCCCGTAAAATCAATATCGGTTTAGATGCGCAGTTCTTAAAAGAGCGTTTGGGGATTACCGTAGATGTCTTCCATGAGCATCGTTATGATATTTTGACCGAATTGCGAGCGAGTGATAACCGATTAGGCTTCCCTGGTGTGGTTGGTCAAACTGCCCCCTTCATTAATTCCGGGGTTGTCAACAACAGAGGAATCGATTTTGAGTTAACTTGGACCGACCGTATCGGTGCGGATTTTCGGTATTTCGTCAAACCGAATTTTACCTTTGCACGTAATAAGATTATTTTCCAAAACGAAATTAACTGGGAATACCCTTGGCGTGCTGCTACCGGACATCGTTTGAATGAGAATTTTGTTTATGTGTTTGATCATTTTGTGCGGGATCAGGCGGAAGCAGATGCCCTGAATGAAATGGGCTATCAACCTTGGGGCAAGCTCATTCCAGGTGATGCGGTATATAAGGATTTAAATGGAGATGGTTTGATAAGCGATATTGCTGATCGCCAGATTATGGGCAATCCGCGTAGTCCTGAAATCCAATTTGGCTTACCGATAACCCTACAATATAAAGGATTGGATATCAGTGTGCTTCTTCAGGGGGCCTTAAATTCGTCTATGCTGGTAACCGATGGTGCTGCTTGGGATTTTCCGCAATATGATCACGATAAAACAGGGTCTGTACGGCCCTTACATCTTAATCGCTGGACCCCCGAAACCGCCGAAACGGCCACATATCCAGCATTGCATATGGGTACACATAATAACAATAAGAACAGTAACAGCAGCTTGTTCTTGTATGATGCTAAATACCTTCGATTAAAGAATGTTGAGATCGGATACAGTATACCTCGAAATTGGATTAAGCGAATTGGCTTAAACCAAGTGCGGTTCTATGTGCAAGGACAGAATCTCATGACATGGGATGGATTGGATCAGCTAGATATGGATCCGGAAAGTAATACAAACGGGTATTGGTATCCGCTATTGAAAGTATACAATTTTGGTGTTAACGTTAACTTCTAAGATAAATCGATGAGACCTGCATAAATTGTCATAAACAAAAAAATCAAAATAATTTATGCCGGCTTCATTGCCATAAAAAACAACTTATTCTAATGAAAACACAATTAAAGAAATACATTATATTAACGGTTGTTGCTTCCATGGCTTTTAGCTCCTGCAAAAAGTACCTGGATAAATTACCAGACGATCAATTAACCGAAGAACAGGTGTTTACGCGTTATGATAAAGTCAATCAATTAGTAACGGATTTATATGCAAAAGCAAAGACTGCTAATGCGCCCATGACCTGGTTTGCAGATTTTTCTACCGCTGGTATTACAGATGAAGCGGAAGCAACCAATGTTGGCAATAATGCTGCCAATAGTTTTAACACGGGCGATTGGAATACTACGAGTTTACCGGGAAGCCGTGGTCAGTATTGGAACGATCTTTATGCTGGGATACGGAAAGCGAACGTTATTTTAGCAGGCGTAGAGAAATATCACACGCCGGATAATCCGGTAAATCCGGGTGATTTGCAGAAGCGTATCGGAGAAACTTATTTTATGCGCGCATACCTGCATTATTTGGTATTACGCATTTATGGTGAAGCACCTTATCTGGACTATGTGGTGGATGTGAATCAGTCCATGGAATTCACACGTGAATCCGCTCAGGCCGTAGGTGATAAAATTGTACAAGACGCACACGAGGCTTTTAATCGTTTGCCTGCCGACTGGAGTAGTAATGATTTTGGGCGGGTCGACAAAGGCGCTTGTTTAGGGTTGATAGCTATTACACGTTGGACGCTAGCTGCACCGTTGTGGAATGGTGCAAGTAAATATGGTTATACGGGAAATCGTGTTTTTGAAAATGATTATGCATATAATGCAGCGCGTTGGGCAGCTGCCCGGGATGCAGCAAAAGCCGTGTTGGATCTAAAGAACGAAGCTGGTTCCCAAAGGTTTAGTTTATATCAGAAATATAGTGATCAGGATTTTAATGATAGCGGTAACCAGAATACCAGTGGTTCGACGGTATATACCCGTTTATGGCAAATATATTATGATATGGATGCCTTCAAAACCGAAGCGGTTTGGTTTGTAACAAAAGATAAATATGAAGGATGGTATGGTGATGTGTATCCTCCCAGTAGGGGTGGGAGTTCCCGACAGCAACCCGTACAGGAGCAGGTGGATGAATATGAATATATAGCACCGGATGGTTACGGTTATCCCATCTATGCCAGCAGGGCAAAGGATGATGGTTATGATGATGCCAATCCCTACCGTTCGGTGAAACGCGACCCACGCTTTTATCGGGATATTATTTATCATGGAGCTCCTTTTCGTAATGGGGCTAATAATCCATCTACCGTTAATACAGCAAGTGGTGCTGATAAAATCAATGCCTCCAATGCAACAAAAACAGGCTATTACTTGCGTAAGTACTTACAGGAGGCCTGGAATAAAAACGGGAGTCTAAGAATCAGTGCCCCGCCGATATGGCGTTTACCCGATTTTATCTATATTTATGCAGAGGCGGTAAATGAGCTGGATGGTCCAAATGCGGAAATTTACCATTTGATTAACCAAGTGCGGGCACGTTCGTTTATGGCACCTATGCCACCAGAAACAATGAATAATCAGGAATTGATGCGCGAATACATCAAGCGCGAACGCCGGGTTGAGTTTTTCTATGAAAATAAGCGTGCTTTTGATACCCGATTGTATCTGGAACCCACTTCGGATAGCGAAATAAGTAAAGAGCAGCAATTTAGGAGTGCTGGTGCTGATGATAATGAACGTTCGCAGCAATATTGGGCGAAAGGTTATGGACCTTATCCGAAAAACCAACGGATGATTAACGGTATGCGTCCGGTAGAAGATCCAAACGGAAAGATTGAAGTAGATGGTAAAAAATATCGGATGGAGCGTTTCTTTGTTGAAAGCCGGGTGTTTACCGCCCCGAAGCATTACCTATTCCCGTTGATGAACACGGAATTGCAGCAATCACCTACCTTGATACAGAGTCCAGGTTGGTAAGGGTTGTTACTGAAAGAATATGCCGAGTTAGTGATAGATGTTTAACTCGGCATATTTTGTCGCGCTTCGCCTTAACTGAAGAGAGGCTTAATAACATAAATGATGATGAAACAATTTTTTTTACGCTCTTGGTTATTACTCGCCAGCCCAGTGCTGTTTGCTCGGCAACAGGATACGTCTGTCAAGGAGATCATTATTGTGTTTAAAACACATTTTGATATTGGTTATACGGATTATGCCGGAGCCGTTGTAAAACAGTATAGTACTTCCATGATGGAAAATGCTTTCAATATTATTGAAGAAAACAAAAATCTGGCCCCTGAGAAACAGTTTGTCTGGACCGTTCCTGGCTGGCCAATGAGTCAAATGATCAACCAAAGTTTACCCGACATGAGGCCTAAAGTGGAAGCCGCTATTGTTGACGGTCGTTTTGTAATACACGCCTTACCCTTTAATATACAAACTGAATCCAGCGATCCTGAAATGCTGGTTCGCGGGATGGGTATCTCGTCTGCTATTTCACGACGTTACGGTTTACCTTTACCTTACGATGCAAAAATGTCGGATGTTCCCAGTCAATCATGGATGTTGCCGACACTTTTAAAACACGCTGGAGTAAAATTTATCCAGATTGGTTGCAACGGGGCTTTTCAATCTCCTAAAGTCCCTGAGTTATTCTGGTGGGAGGGACCGGATGGCTCAAAATTGATGACAATGTATTCGGAAAAAGGTTATGGTACCTCCGTGCTTCCGCCTATAAATTGGCCATATAAAACCTGGCTAGCAATTGTACAAAACGGCGATAATTCAGGACCACCTACGCCTGAAATTGTTGAAAAAGTTCTCGCAGAAATACATGCGAAAGCGCCGAATGCAAGCGTTAAAATTGGGCGTATGTCTGATTTTTATGACGCTATTATTAAAGAAAATCCCAGATTACCGGTCGTTCGTGGCGATATGCCAGACACCTGGATCTATGGGTTTATGTCTATGCCACGGGAAGTTAAAGACTCTCGTAGAATAAGTAAAGATCTCTTTGCTCTTGAGTCGCTTAATACGTTATATAATATTTGGTCGCCTAAAGGATACAATATTTCAGATCTGTTATCAGACGCTTATATAAATAATCTTTTATTTGATGAGCATACTTTTGGTATGGCCATGAGTCATGGTAAAAATGGCATTTGGACTTATGGAGATGAATTTAAAATACAAAGGGCAAAAGGAGTGTATAGTGATATTGAAAAGTCATGGAAGGAAAAAGCAGATCGTGTGTTTTCAGCTGATAAGATCGTAACGCCATCGTTGAACCAACAGCTGAAAGCCTTAGCTCGAGAGGTTAATGTCAAAGGAAAGAGGATTTTTGTTTATAATCCACTGCCATGGAAAAGAAGTGGACTGGTCACTATTAAAGGGCATAGCTCATCCAATCCAGGTACCGCAGTTAAGGATCTTGAGACTGGTGAAATTATAACGCTTTCAAACGAAAAGAATCTGCTTCAATTTGTTGCGAATGATGTGCCGGCTTCAGGTTATCGCAATTACATACTAACGAATGAAGAACCATCAAATGCTGGAAAGGAATTTTTGATCAATGAATCAACCAGCACTATAGAGAACAAATATTTAAAGATACAATTTGACCCTACTAAAGGAAGTATAAGCTCGATTTTAGAAAAGAAAACAGGCAGGGAAATGGTTGATAAAAAAAGCGAATATGGATTTGGTCAATATGTGTATGAGCGTTTCAGTAGGAAAGATGCAGATAGTTACGTTAAAGATATCATAAAAAGAGGGGGCGGTGGTCAATTAACCCGGCCGAATCTGACTGATGAACCACATCTGACGGAGAAAGGACAACATGCAAAAATTATTTTTTCAAAAAATGCGACATCTGTAACAGCTACCATGCTGTTTTCAGCATCACCTAATCTGCCACACGATTATAGCATTACAGTAACCCTATATAAAAATACGCCCAATGTTGAGCTCATCTGGAGTATCAACGGTAAACCGGCTGAACCTTGGCCGGAAGCGGGCTGGATAAGTTTGCCCTTCAATGTTAACGATCCCGCATTTAAATTGGCAAGGCTGGGCGGCATAGTGGATCCTAGCCAGGATTTTGTTAAGGGAAGCAATTTTGACTATTTTTTTCTGAATTCGGGCTTGTCTGTAATCGATAAGCATGGAAATGGTGTTGGGCTGTCAACGCCGGATGCTCCCGGAATCAGTCTTGATAGCCCTAGACTGTGGACATATTCAGGATATTTTATACCCCGAAAACCCAATGTTTTTGTTAATCTGTATAATAATCTCTGGGGTACCAACTTCACGGAGTGGGTGGAAGGTTCGTGGTCCACAAGGATTAATTTATGGTTTACAGATCATTTTAATAATGAAAAGTCTATTATTACACCCTCTGAAGAATCCCGGTCTCCGCTTTTAGCGACATTAATAAATGATGCAAGCGGGCGTTTGCCCGTGTCTGCCTCGGGGGTTCAATTATCTCAAAAGGGTGTAATGATTACCGCATTTGGAAATAATCCAGACGGGGATGGAACCGTTTTCCGCGTATGGGAGCAAGCTGGGACTTCAGGAAAAATTATTGTAACGTTACCGAATGGAATAAAGGCGCTTACGGCAATTCCTGTTGATTTGCGGGGACAGAAGATAGGGAAGCCGATAAAAATTATATCTAGCAAATTCGAATTTAAGCTTGGAGCTTATGCTCCGGCAAGCTTTATTTTATTATAGGTATTTTTAGAACTCGAGATCTCTACTTCGTGTGGAGATTCGGCTTTGATAGAAAATTGGGATAACTCCAGTCGTACACTCATTGCAGAGCTGTTTTTTTGACAATCGACCAATACTATATGAAATCATTAAATAGCATTCTAATTACGGTCTTATTTACAGCGTTCACCACAATTGATACGCTTGCGCAGGAAAAAAGGGGACTTTTGAAATGAATGGAAGAACTTCGCAGGATCTGCGTGTCGACATTACCAGTCCACTTTTTAATTCCATTAAAATTAAATTGGACGACAAATATAAATAACAAACCCCTCGAAAAGAGGGATTACTTATGTCCCATCTAGGCTCGAAAGCGGAAAGCGTATACCCGTCAATGCGTACCGTTTCAGGATATCAGCAAATATCATTTGTTTATTCCATTGCTTGTCATATTTTTACTAGAATCATACGAATGGCTATAATTTCAATATCTACATGAGTAAAAGACCGAGTGATATTCCGATATTAAATTTAGAACGGGAAATTATACCGGGCTTGCATATCAGGCGTATAGACAATAAGCCACATGGCAGTCCTCCTATAATGACTGCTCATCGTGATGACTACTTTGTTTTTCTGTACCAGCAGTCGGGAAGGTCAATACTTTCCATCGATTTCAAAGAGGTAATCTTAGATGGGCTCAGCATTTGTTGTATTTTACCCGGAAGCGTCCACCATTTTAATTCAGCAGATAAAGTGAGTGGCTGGATGTTAGCAACGAGTTCGGAATTAATAGATGAAGTTGTTAGGCGTATTTTACTAGATAGCGTGTCGGGAGACGTGTTCCGTGTAAACGACACAGCACCTTTCTTGGATGAGATAGCGCGCGCTATCGCTAGTTATCAATCAAATGCCGGTAACCTGATATCGGTCATCGTTACGCATTTAGTATCGGCTTTCACCGGTATTTTCGCGCAAGTTATCAAAATAAGTGAAAAGAAAACTTTAGGCAATAGGGCTGCAGCTATTACTTTTGAATTTAGCAAAATACTCAGGAATAATTTCAAGGCACGAAAAGCGCCATCATGGTATGCTAGTCAGCTTAACCTTTCACTTTCTTACTTAAACGAATGTGTACGAGTAACAAGCGGGATTGCGGTAAGTACATACATTCAGCAAGAAATTGTTTTAGAGGGTAAACGACAACTCGTGCACACAGACTTAAGTGTTAAAGAGATTGCCTATGGGTTGGGCTATTCCGATCCGGCCTATTTTAACCGTGTTTTTCAGAAGATAGTTGGTGAGCGTCCAGCAGCTTTTCGTAAACGATACCGCAAATAGTACAATTTTTTCCGTGGATCAGGTCTGTACCATTAGGGATCAATTCTATTGTTTTGTATTAAATTTATTTTATATGAACGAATACAAAACAACAATCAAGAGTATGTTTAAAGAAATCTTTGAAAACACCGCCTTTAATGAGGCGGCGATTCAAAAGTACTTTGATCAGGAATACATCCAGGAAGTAGATGGTAAAAAATTGAACTACGCTCAGTTCTGCAAGCATGTTAGCCTGCAAAAGGAAACGATAAGGACGCTAAGCTTTGACTTTCAAACCATAATCACGGAGGGCAACATATTGTTTTCCAATCATGTAGTCTGCGGTACTACAAAAGACGGACGTTCGGGTAAGTTTCGGGTCATTGCTGAATTCCATTTCAAAGATCAGAAGATTATTTATTGTAACGAACTTACCCACATGATCAGTGGCGACGAAAAAGATCGCGATTTAGGGTCGAGGCACTAATTTTCAGTTGTAGCCACCCATGAAAGTCGCCGATTTTATTTTTTAAAATCTTTAAAGCGGATTTAATTTTCTTTAAATCAGACGGTTATTTAAAATGAGGGATAATTGACTCAATGTTTCCAGACCTTTACGTTTGAAAATTTAAAAGCCTGAACCGCTACAGTGAGCCCAGTGTTCAATTGTATTTGTCTGATTACTAAGGAATTGCTGGTAAATAAAAAGGGCAAAAAGCTATTGAAAGCATTTTGCCCTTAAAGTGCTCCTGACTGGGCATAATTCGAACCAATTTATAGAGGAATTGAAAGAAATTGCTGATTTAACAATAGACGAAAGGAACATAATATAACGCAAGGTAGAGAAATTGGACAAATGACATCTAGGAAATAATTCCAATAAGAATTCAGTACCATAAGATTCTTACCTTACTGGATAATTCTTTAAATCTATAATAAAATCAATCTTGATGTAGATAAGATGAAATTTGGCCACGAAGCAGCAATGCCCGTATTCAGACACTTACTGTACGAAAATGTACATTCATAAAACTTTTAAACATTTAATTAAACTGCTAAAGTGAGGTTTTAGCGTTGGCAGGTTTGTTGATATGTGAGATTTCTGATGAAACGATGTGATCAATTCGGACCCTTCGTGATATTAAAAAAATGAATAACCAAAACGTAAATCAAGTAATATTTGACCTTGGAATAATTGCATTCGTCGTTTTATTTCCTCACTATTTTCCACTTCCGTTTTATTCTTATTCGATAGTTTGTTTTATTGCAATTATTTATTATTTGAGGAAAAGCAGAAAGGGCTTACGAAGTATTGGGCTGGTAAAAAATGGAATAACAATCAAATCAGTTATTATTGCCATTTTATCGGCACTGATTTGGACAGCATTTATGAGATGGATATATGTTCCTCTTATTTCGGTTTTATTTACAGTTCCCGATTATACTGAATATGATTTTATAAGGAAACATATTTCTAGGCTAATGATAACGCTAGTTGCAGCGTGGATTGTTGGAGGATTTTATGAGGAAATAGTGTTCCGCGGCTTTATAAATTCCCTGCTTGAAAAATATACAAATTCTTTTTGGTTAAGTGCTTGTATAACCGGCTTATTGTTTGGATTATATCATTGTCAGCAAGGGTTATTCGGAATCATTGCTGCAACATTTGGCGGTTTATATTGGAGTTTCATATATAGATATTTTGGAAGGAACCTATGGAATTCTATTCTTTCACATGCATTTTTTGATACCATAGCATTGACACTAATATATTTGGGACTTTTAACCTAAAAAAATCCTGTTAAAAGGGAAGAGATCATCTGATCAACGGCTGGCAAATGTAAGCCTTCTTTGGCTTTGTCTGTCAACCAGCGTTCCACGTAAGGTCTGGGCAGTGGAGCCGACGCTGAATAGCTAAAGGAAAAAGATTAGAATCGGTTTCATGTTGCAAGATTAGGGATGATGGTCATGTGTTTGGCAAGAAACATGCGAACAGCAAAAGCGACTTTCCAACAGCACTGACAACTACCCCAAAATTATCTACCTTACCGCTGATCGAGTCTCTGGACTAATTTAAGCATGGGAGTTGTGGAAAATTCAGAATTTCTCCAGAATCTGCTTACATCTTTGTCGGGTACAACCAAAAAATATTATCCGATGAGATCATTTACTTTACTAAGCTGCTCCTTATTCTTTACTGCTTTTCTATATGCCCAGGAAACTAAGGTGACCCTGTCTGGCCATATTAGAGATTCAACCAGCAATGCTGCCTTACCATTTGTAAGTCTTAGATTGAAAACGGCAACAGACAATAAATTTATTGTAGGAACGATCACTAAGGAAGATGGCAACTTTATTCTTTCTAATATTAATAGCGGGAATTATGTACTCGAAGTAAGTTATATAGGCTATCAGTCAAAAGAACAACAGGTAGCGGTAGGAAAATTGAGTGAATTTCTGGACCTGGGAGCAATAGCTCTTTCACCAGATAGGAGCCAGCTTGATGAAGTTACTGTTACCGGGAAACAGGAGGCTATATCGGCCAAAATGGATAAAAAAGTGTTTAATGTGGCAGACAATATCAGTCAGAGCGGAGGTTCCGTACTGGAATCGATGAAGAATCTTCCCGGGATTACGATAGGTGACGATGGTAAGGTACAGCTCCGTGGAAGCGATAAGGTGATGGTGTTGATGGATGGCAAGCAGACCGCCTTAACTGGATTTGGGAACCAGTCTGGGCTGGATAACATCCCCGCTTCCGCAATAGAAAGAATTGAAATCATAAACAATCCTTCTTCAAAATTCGATGCTAACGGAAATGCCGGAATTATCAATATAATATACAAGAAAGAAAAACAGGAGGGATTTAACGGGAAAGTAGGCCTCTCGGGAGGATTGGGGGCCCTGTGGAAAAAAAAGGAAAATCTTCCGACTATCCGTTCTCAATATCGCTACACACCGAAGATCAATCCATCGCTAGCCCTTAACTATCGTAAGAAGCATATAAATATATTCTTTCAGGGAGATAATCTTTATACCCAGACCTTGAATAAAAATGAGTTTGTAGACAGAACGTACGATAACGGCGATATGGTGAGGCAACAGACCAAGCGTAACAGAAACACCAATATCGTAACCGGCAAGGGTGGTTTCGACTGGTATATAAATGAGTATAATACGTTTACGGTATCAGGGCTTTTCAGCAGCGAGAAAATTATAGATCGTGGTGATGAGCCTTTTTTTAATCAAGATCTGTCAGAAAGACGCCGTCTCTGGCAATTTTTAGAAGATGAACTGAAAACTACTGTTACAGCATCGTCTGGATGGCAGCATAAATTTAAACAACCTGGTAGGATTTTGGACGTTGGTTTTAATTATACTTTCCATCGGGAAGATGAGAAATATTTTTTCACCAATATCTTGCCCACATTTACCGGTTTTGATGCTTTTAAATTGATTTCCGATGAACATGTTGCTGATCTTAATATAGACTACGTGCATCCCTTGAAGTATGGTCGTATTGAAGGTGGGATGAAGTTCAGGAGGCGAAGTATTCCCACCAATATGCAATTCATTCCTGGATTAAATTCGCCCTTGGACTCCACCGCCGGCGGTTGGGCAGATTATAAGGAAACGATACCTGCCCTTTATGGAAACTACATTTTTGAAAACCAGCACTTCGAGGTAGAAGCCGGACTACGTGTGGAGTATGTGAAGGTGCAATACGATGTAAACCCTGATCACCCAACGTATAAAAGTGATGGTTACGACTATATGCAGCCTTTTCCAAATCTGCGTATGGCTTATAAATTTAATGATCGGAACAGGATTTCCTTTTTCTACAACCGCCGTGTAGACCGACCCAATGAGGTGGATATCCGCATTTTTCCGAAATATGACGATGCGGAGATTATCAAGGTTGGAAATCCGGGCTTACGCCCTCAGTTTACAAATTCCTATGAACTGGGATATAAGACCAGCTGGAACGAAGGCTCTTTCTATGCAGCGACTTATCATAAATCAATGGAAGCAACGATCACCCGAATTGCCAGTACCATACCGGGCAGCAACCTGATCTACAATATATTTCAGAATGCAGGAAGAAGTTATAATACCGGGGTAGAGGTGGTTATATCGCAGGATGCTGGCAAGTGGGCAACATTTAACCTAAACCTGAATGGATACCAAAATATCATAAATGCTTTTACGGTTGTAAATCAATATCCGGAAGAAAATACCTTTAGTGCCGATAAACAGGATATGTTCTCCGGAAATATAAAATTAAATGCCTTATTTCACCTCCCGAAACAATTTGATCTGCAACTGACAAGCATTTACCTGGCACCAGATATCATCCCTCAGGGAAAGATCTACGCTCAATTTTCTATTGATATGGGGGTAAAGAAGCCTGTTCAGCAGGGCAGAGGAGAGGTCTTCCTGAATGCAACGGATATTGCCAATACATTAAGGATCAGAAGAGATATAAAAGGGCGGGGATTCAGTTATCTTAGTACAGATTACTATGAAACCCAAGTTGTTCGTTTGGGTTATAGTTATAAGTTCTAATAATTAATGACGTAAGTATGAAAACGGAACTCACTCAAATAGCTGCATTTGTGGAAGAACTGTTTCGGGTACGGTCTTTACCATGCCTTTTTTACCATAACTTGGATCATACCAAGCAGGTTGTAAAACACGCCCGAGAGATAGCAACGCATTGCGCCTTAAATCAAGAGGAGCAATTTACCTTGCTTGCAGCGGCTTGGTTCCATGATACCGGACATCTTTTTGGCGATATTTCTACACATGAGCAGCTAGGTGTTAAGTTGATGCGGGAATATTTTGCTGAAAGGCTGATTGATCGAGGGATACTTAAACGGATAGAAGCGTGTATTATGGCCACCAAAATGCCTGCCAAACCATTAACGTTACTTGAAGAGATCTTGTGCGATGCGGATACCTACCATATCGGAACCAATGAGTTTATGAAATTAGATGAACAGGTATGGTGTGAACTAGAATGTAGGCTGGGTATATGTATTGATAAAAAGATTGAAAAGTCTATTCATTTCCTAAAGACGCATCAGTTTTTCACCGTTTATTGTCGGCAACTGTTGTCGGAAGGAAAGACTAAAAATCTTCAGCACTTGAAGTCTTTGAGTCAAGAATGAACAAATTTTTATCCCTAATTACGCTTGTACAATATTTTCAGAACAGAAGGCAGTACAATCAATAACAATGGTAGTGCTATTATAAAACCACCAATAACAGCAATGGCAAGTGGTTGGTGTAATTGGGCACCGGCACCTATTCCTAATGCTAAGGGTAGCAGGGCCATAATAGCACCTATTGCCGTCATTAATTTAGGCCGTAGTCTCGTAGATATCGCATATATGATAGCCTCTTCAGCTGTTCTGGTTTTAATCGCTTCTCTAAATTGAAGAAATGTAAATATTGCATTCTCCCCAATAATACCTACAATCATGATCAAACCGGTATAGCTGCCCACATTCAGTGGTGTGTTGGTTAAAAATAATGCGAGGTAGCTACCTGAAATACCGAAGGCAGCTATTACCACAATGGCCAGTGCAACTTTAAATTCGCGAAAGAGGAAAAGTATGACACCGAAAACCAGTAGGCTTGCGGTGATGAGTATCATAAGTAGTTCTTTAAAAGATTGCTGTTGATCGGCATAAGCTCCTCCGTATTCGATATGATAACCAGACGGTAATGCCAAGGTATGGGATACCTTTTGCTGTATTTCTTTTACAACGGCTCCAAGATCACGATTCTCCAGTCTCGCCGTTACCACGCCTACTGATTGGAGGTTTTCTCGTTGGATTTCTGCATCGCCACTTTTAATGTTGATGGTAGCTAACATGGAGAGCGGGTAGCGTTTTCCAGTAGGTAAAAATATGTTAAGCTTGCCTATATCGGATATACTTCTGCCCTTGTTATTTGGGTATGTCATTCGAATAGTTGACAGTTGTTCTTTTTCCAGTATACTTCCCACCACATTTCCCTCAATAGAGGCTTGTAGTTGCATTTGTAAATTGGCAGGTGTAATTCCTAATTGTGCTAGCTTCGCGTAGTTTGGAACAACGCTTACCGAAGGTCCGGCCATAATAATACCGTCAAATACATCTGCTGTACCAGGTACGGTCGAAACAAGGTCTGCGAGCTGTTTCGAAAATTGCTGCAACTGGTGTTGATCGTTTCCAAATATCTTTACTTCAACTGGTTGTACTGACGTCATAAGATCACCCAGCATATCACCTATTACCTGCCCAAAATCTACTCTAAGTGCGGGTTGTGAGCCCTCAATTTGTAGCCTGATCGCATTGATTACTTCATCGGTAGATCGTCTTCTGTTTTTCTTTAACTGGATGAGGTAATCTCCTGTATTTGGTTCAGTTATGAAGAAACCCATTTGAGTGCCCGTACGTCTAGAATAGGCCAATACTTCGGGTGTTTGCTGTATTATTTGTTCAACTTGGCGGAGCATGCGATCAGTTTCTTGTAACGAGGTGCCGGGCGGGGAAGTATAGTCGAGTACAATACTGCCCTCATCCATCTCGGGAAGGAAACCCGTTTGTAGCCTAGGTAGAACCAATACTACTGCCACTAATAGCACGCCCGCAAAACAAAAACTGATCCATGGGCGGTGTATAAAAAATGATATCCAACCCTGCTGTTTGACCTCATTGCCCTCAAACTTGCCTGTGTCCTTTTTTGTATTGCCACCCAGCCTTAAGTAAACCACCGGCAGCCCAATCCAGGTTACGAAAAAAGAACATAGCAATGTAATGATCATAGTATCCGTCAGAACCTTAAAATATGCTCCTGCCACGCCGCTCATCATGATAAAGGGGATGAAAATAACGATTGTGCTAATAGACGATCCTAACATCGCTGGGAAGAGATATCTTATCGCCTTTTGGAGTAAATTGGTAGTGGCTTCTTCTGGATGTTCTTCATGTGTACGCTGTATCTGTTCCATCACTACGATCGCATCATCAATGATCAATCCAATGGCAGCAGCAAGGGCACCTAATGTCATGATATTAAAGGTATAGCCAATAGCATATAGTACAATAAGCGTCAAGAATAAGGTTATGGGGATCGTAACTAATATAGTTGCACTGGCTTTCCAGGAACGCAGAAAAAGGACAGATACTATAATAGCTAAACCTAATCCTAGCCATAAGCTATCGGAAACACTGCGGATAGAATCGCTAACGAAGTCTGCCTGTATGTAATACGGTTTGATGGTTACTCCTTTGGGTAATGTTTTCCTTAATGCCTCTACCTTCCTTTTCATCGCTTCGGATAGTGTGAGGAGATTAGCGTTCGGCTGCTTAATCACTGCAATAAGAACGCCTGCTTTACCATTGGCATTTACTTTGGTAAATTCAACACTTTCATTGATCTGCACAGTGGCTATATCTTGAATAGTGATTATTCGTTTCCCATCATTGCTGACGACTACCTGTTTAAGATCATCCAGTGCGTGTACCGTTGCATCTGTTATGGTAAGATAGAGATATCTGTAATCTGATACATAACCATTGGATTTGACGAAGTTAGTCTGTGCCATGGCGTTCGCTACCAGTTCTGGGGTAATACCCAATGAACCCATTTTTTGAATATCTAACTGTATCCAGTATTCTTTTGTTTTGCCACCAATGACTCTTACGTCAGACACGCCGTTTACTTGTGAAAGAAAGGGCTTAATCGTATAGTTGGCTAGCATTTTCATCTCAATAGGCGACTTATCCCGGCTTTCTATCGTGTAGCCCATAACAGGCAGTATAGAGGGATTCATTTTTTCTACGGTGATCTGCACTTCTGGTGGTAGCTGGCTTTGGATATCATTAATACGTGCTTGGATTCGCTGTAAGCTGAGATCAATAGCTGAACCCCAGGTCATGTACGCAGATATTTCACAACTTCCTTTACTGGTTGTACTTCTGATCATTTGCAAATCAGGTACTTGCTTGATAGCATTTTCAAGGGGTTTAGTAACGGTTACCATCATTTTATCAACTGGCTGGAGCCCAGCGTCAGCAATAATTTTTATTTTGGGAAAAGTTATTTCCGGAAATAAAGATGACTGTATTTTACCGTAGGTAAATATACCACCTGCTATAATGAGCACCAATACCACAGTCAACGGATTTTTGTAGGTCACAAAGAAATTCTTCACGTCTTGTAGTTTATTCAGTGGGTTTGGTAATTTTTATCTTGGCAGAATCTTCTAGTCCATAATTGCCCGTTAGCAAAATACGATCGCTATCACTTAAAAGAGGAGAGAGAATCTCAACGCTTTGAGCAGTTTCTATACCCTTTTTTATAGGTGTTTTGATGGCTATAGCATTGTTAGCTACTTTCATAATCCAGTAGTTAGTCTGGCTTTCATCGCTAAGTATTGCAGCTTTCGGAAGCGTAGTGGCGTTAGGGCGGGCTTTTTTCAGTAATCGAACTTTGGCTACAAGATTTTCGGGTATGGAATGAGAGGCAACAACCTTAACTACTACCTGCTGCGTTTGCGCAACGGAATCCATTTGTGGCATAGCGTACCCTATCGTTCCAATCAGTTGTTCTCCGTTAGGTAGATAGATCTCTACCTTTTTTGAGGGAATAGCAAGCATACTGTATTCATATGGCAGATTCATCAGGAACACAAAACTGTTCATGTCACTGATGGTAGCCAACTGTTCCCCATCTTGTACATAATCCCCAGTTTGATGATTCAGTTGGTTTACAAAACCGCTTTCTCCCGCGCGGATCTTATTCGTTCCGCTAAATTTAAACGACGAGTCTAATACATTTAATGTGCTGCCCAGGCTTTCCGCCTCTTTCGTTTTAACGGTAAAAAGTAACTGGCCCCTCTTAACGGATTGCCCTAAATGAATGCTGGAAGAATGTAGATAACCATTTGCGTTTGCCTTTACGAAGTTTTTGAGAAGAAATGTAGAAGTGGCATTTAGCTCAATATAATCACTCATATCTTCATGGCCAATACTTGTTACCGTTACGGGTGTCAGCACGGAATTATTTGTTTGATCATCTGTTTGAACGGAATTGCTGCAAGCACAGATCCAGCTAACAAGTAGGAGAGGAGGTATATACAGCAATATTTTACCTTTTAGTATATTTTTCATTAGTGATTCCAATAATTCATTTGGTTAACAATTAATAGGCTACTGACTTTGTTCTGCGTTAAGAGGTTCCTTGCTGTTAAATAGTTATTGATTGCAATAACTAAGTCCGCTATCTTGGCATCTCCAGTTGCTAACAGCTTAGTGTTGGCTTTAATCAGTCCATTTGCATATTTTATTTGGTGATTTATCTGTTCGATCATGTTTTGAGTAGCATGCAACTGTTGCTGTAATTGTGCAAGTTGTTGATCGTATTGTCTTCTAAAGAAATCCTTATACTGCGTACGGGTCTCTTCAGCTATAGCCAATTTACGATAGTCCAGCTTACGCTGGCCACCGTCATAGATAGGAATGTTCAGACTTACACCGAAACTGTAACCAATATTTTTATAGGGGGTTACTAAAAGCGTGGAATTATAACCGACATCACCAAATAAGTTTATTTTTGGCCTGTAATTCATATCTACCACTGCCTTTTGATTTATTAGAGAGAGGCTGTCTATAGCATATTGGGTGAAGAAGACGGAGTTTTCAGCCGAAGGTGTATTTTCCGTAATCAGAGCAGGTTTTTCCAATTGGAGGACGCTGGTATCGTTGGTGCCACAAATATAGTTTAGGGTGGCAAAATCATTTTGTAATTGTATATCGGCTTGTGCTGTAGCTAGTTCCTGTTGTTGAAGGGTTACTAAAAAAATTAGATAGTCGGTCTGTCGGTAAACATTGCTGCGGGTTAGTTTTTTAAGTACTTCATCTTCCTCTTTCAACAGCTGATAGGTTTCTTTTAAGAAATTAACTTGCTCTTCGTCTCCATAGGTTGTTATATATTGGGCAGTAATGGTACGTTTGAGATCCTGCTCCGAAATTTTTGATGTGTTATCAAGCCCCTTATTCAGCAGATTGACACTTTCAAATTGGGTTTGTAGAGTCTTTTTACTTACCAATGTTTGGGTGAAACCTAGTACCGCATTGATGTTTTTTCCATTGGTGATTGCTTCATCGTATCCCCACCCATTTATGACAGGGGCATAAGAGTTTGTGCTGTTGGCGTTTATCTGTGGTTTATAGATCGCTTTTATTTTTTCACTGTCCACAAGGTTAGCACTCATTTGGTTACGATAGTCTTTTAATAAGGGGCTGTTTTCCAATCCCTGTTTAAGATAGTAATCTAGATTGCCCGATTGCGCATGTAAGATGGACCCGTAAACAAGCGTACAGATGAGGAATATCCATTTTTTATCGATTTTCATTATTTCGAAAATATAAAAGGATGGCCGTATGAAATTCGACGGCCGATCCTGCACTGTTTGCTTAGTCTTGGTCTTCCTTTATAAATTTACCGCTCAGATCGAATATGACATCCGTTTTATTTACCTCAGCTTCATAATTTACAGTACCGTCAGCATATTTAATTTCTGCTGCTTCTTTAATTTTGTGTCCCTTGTAATGCTGGGCAATATAGCTCTTTACTGGAGCAGGTAACTGTGCTACTGGCATAGTTGTCTCTGTTTCTTTCAACCTACCGGAGGCATCATAAACAGCTGACATCCCTTTACCATTACTGGTAAAACTAACTTCATACTCTGCGTTCTCTTTTTCCCATTTTACCTTGGAGGCATTGGGATAACTTTTCTCGAAACTAGCTTTTGCGACAGCGGGCGGAGATGTCTGTGGCAGAACTTTTCCTTGGGCGGATAGATCTATCATCATGAACGATAGAAAGATCATTGTGCTAATGTAGTGTTTCATCTTTTGCTAAATAAGCGTGAAATAATAAACAATACTAGTTGCCAATTCTGTAGAATTTCTGTATTTGTTATTATAGGTTTAATATTTGTGAATGATATTTTGACGGATGGCGAGATTGCAATTTTTGATAAATTACCAAATGATAACCAGCGTACCCGTTAAAATTAATAAGCCACCAATAATGGTTTTCATTTCCATAGGCTCTTTTAGTATCCAGAAAGATAGTCCCATCGCGATTGCTACGCTTAACTTATCAATAGGGGCGACCTTGGAGACATCGCCCAACTGAAGTGCCTTGAAGTAAAAAAGCCAGGAAAGGCCCGTGGCCGCACCAGAGAGAATGAGGAATAGCCAGTTTTCTTTAGTTAAGGTTTTGATATCTTTCACTTCACCGTTGAGCAAGATGATACCCCAAGCGATAAAAAGGATAACAAGCGTTCGGATAGTAGTGGCTATATTCGAATTAACTCCTTTGACGCCGAGTTTAGCTAGTATCGCCGTTAACGCAGCAAATAATGCGGAGAGCAAAGCGTAATATTTCCACATACTTTTTTAATGTAAAAATACACCATTCAAATTATTATATTGAATGTTTTTAAGATCGTTCGTCCGAATTCAGAGAAAAATCAGAATTGGATCTTTATCTTTGGGTTTAAGCTTAAAGAGCCGATAGCAATTATGAAACCATCATGCTTTTGCAAAAGCATACAGTGGAATGGATAAAATCATGATAGCTTCATCGCCATTGAAAGTAAATTTTATACAGATGAAAATCCTTATCATAGAAGATGAACCAGCGCTGGCAACAGATATGATCGAATATCTTTCCAATGAGCAGTATCGATGTGAGCTGGCTGAGACCTATGATGAGGGCATAGCTAAAATTTACCAATTTAGCTATGATTGTATCTTACTGGATCTGATGCTTCCCGGAGGGAGTGGCTTGAAAATTCTTCAAGTATTGAAGGATGAAGGCAAAGAAGACGGGGTGATCATTATCTCGGCCAAAGGTTCGCTGGAAGATAAACTGGCAGGCCTAAAAATAGGCGCTGACGATTATCTTCCCAAACCGTTTCACTTATCGGAACTGGCTGCGCGGGTGTATGCGGTGATACGAAGGCGCCAATTGGGTAATTCAAATATATTAAAACAGGGAGAGATAACGATCAATGTTCCGGCAAAAACTGTTACGGTAAATGATAAGGAGGTAATCCTTACCCGTAAAGAATTTGACCTCTTGTTATATTTTATAAGTAATAAGAATAAGGTAGTTTCCAAGAATGCGATTGCCGAACATCTATCTGGAGATTTTGCAGATATGTTGGATAGTTATGATTTTATCTATGCACATATCAAAAATCTCAAACGGAAACTGGGAGATTCGGGAATAGATAATTACCTGAAAACAATGTACGGTTCAGGCTATAAATGGGAGATATGAGTAAACTATTAAATCAATCACTTAATAAGCTACTCACTTACGCTGCCATTGTACTCTGTTGCAGTATACCCGTCTATTATTTTATTTTTCGTGCGCTTTTGCAGTATGAATTGGATGAACATAATATCACCCTGACGGAGAAGGCAGGCAGAGAAGATAGCTTTTTGATCATCGGTACGGTAACCATTTTGACAGTACTTTTTTCCAGCTTGTTACTGGTTGGTCTGGTACTACTGAACCGTAGACTTTCACATAAACTGTGGCGTCCATTTTATGACAGTTTAACCAAAATTAAGGATTTCGATCTAAACCAGCATAAAACAGTTTCTTTTGAGCCCACCGATATTTCGGAATTTACGGAGCTGAACACCAACCTCCACAAATTGATAACAAGCTCCATTTCGGCTTATAATCAGCAAAAGAAATTTACGGAAAACGCCAGTCATGAATTACAGACCCCACTGGCCATTATGCAATCGAAACTGGATCTCTTTCTTCAGGAGAGTACTCTTTCGCCACGTCAGCATCAACTGATACGGGAACTAAGCGCCGCCGTTGCACGCACCTCACGTATCAATAAGAATTTGTTAATGTTGGCAAAAATTGATAATAGGCAATTTGAAGACATAGAAAAAGTGCACGTTAGCCAGTTATTTCAAGAGGTAATGGATATGCTTTCTGAACATATAGCGATCAAAGAAATCAAGCTAACAGCCAATATCTCAGACGATGTATCTATCATGGGCAACAAGGCGCTGGTAGAAGTGTTACTACAGAACTTACTTTTTAATGCCTATCGCCATAACCATTCTGGAGGTGAAATATTAATCCGCGTGGATGCTGCGGGATTCGTTGTTGCAAATTCAGGAGAGAATCGCTTACGTGAAGACGAGCTGTTCAAACGCTTTTCATCCAACAACGGTATGGGAACCGGATTGGGCCTGGCCATAGCTAAGGAGATCTGTTCAACGTATCACTGGGATATCGCCTACAAATTCGAAAATAATAAGCATTACTTTACGGTTTCTTTCTAGACAATTCAGGATTTCTACAGAATTGGCTTTCAATTTTGTTGTTACATACAGCAAAAATAAATGCCAAAAATAGGATATTTAAAGTCATTGATTTTGCTGGGGTTAACAGTATGCCACATGAACCTGTTTGCCCAGCGAATGATCATGGATGCCCATAGGGAGGAAAGGCTTTACCTCCAAAACCCGGTGAAGTTTAATCGCAACCAATTATACTTGCCACTAGGCGTGATGATCGGTGGTTTGCTGGCCAATGGAAATGGACCGGAGTCTTTTAAAATGGAAATTGCCGAGGAACGGAACGAACATTTTCCCAATTTCCATACCCATGTGGACGACTATCTTCAATACGCACCGATCGCTACGGTATATACCATGGATGCTTACGGTTACAAAGCCCGTCATGATTTCGTGAACCGCTCGGCCATCCTTTTGAAAGGTGAGCTGCTGCTGTCGGGTATTGTATTTGCGTCTAAATCCACTTTCCATAATTTACGGCCCGACGGCAGTACCTATAATTCTTTTCCTTCCGGCCACACTGCCCAAGCCTTCGCGGCAGCCACTTTTTTGACAGAAGAGTATGGATCTACCTATAAATGGATGCCTTATGTTGCCTACGCGGCGGCCTCTAGTGTAGGTGGCTTAAGGATGGCCAACAACCGGCACTATATCAGTGACGTGCTGATGGGGGCTGGTATTGGTATTCTCACCATGAAGCTTGCTTATTGGACACACCATTTTAAATGGAATAAAAAGAGGCACCTCAACGAAAATTAAAAAATTTATCAAATGAAATATTTTCAGCACAGATATGCTGTACTCTACAGCTTCATGCTATTATTTTTGGTGCTATCTTTTTTGATGAGGACCATCCTGCTGATTGAAGTCTTTTCTAAAGCAGTATTTACTTTCCAGGATATACTTTCTATATATTGGAAGGGTTTGATTTTTGATTTTGGAGTAAGCGCATTCCTTGTGGTTCCTTATTCAATTTACCTGTTATTTTTACCAGAAAAGTGGAACAGAAGTTTATTCAATAAAATTGTCACTATCGGTATTTTTACCCTCTGTGTTTTCATCTGTGTTTTCTCTTTCTTTGCAGAAATTACTTTTTGGAGTGAATTTGAAAGCCGTTTTAATTTCATTGCGGTAGACTATCTTATTTATACCTATGAAGTTGTTCAGAATATCAATGAATCTTATCCCTTACCTTTATTGATAGGTGGTGTGCTGGGCACTACATTGTTATTGGTTCTGTTGGTATTCAAATACAACATGTTCGAGCGAAGCTTTCAAACGGGCACAAGGTTTGGAAAAAGAGTAGCGATTACAGTAAGTCTTTTATTGGTTGCGTTTGTATATATTTTATTTATCCCCAACCAATGGGCTGAGACGGGTAATAACCGATACCAACAGGAGCTTTCGAAGGCAGGTATTTATTCATTTGTTGCAGCCTATCGAACTAATGAGTTATCGTACAAAGATTTTTATATAAACCATCCCGCTAACGAGGTGTTGGCCGTTTTGAGAAAAGAGCTCGAAAGCGATAATGGTAGGTATTCAGTTAATAGGGGAAGTATTGAGCGTTATATAAACAACGGAGGGGTAGATGAAAAACCCAATGTTATCATGATCACCATCGAGAGCATGAGTGCAAATTTTATGAAGCACTTCGGCAATAAGAATAATATTACGCCAATTATGGACAGCCTAGCGGATAGGAGTCTGCTTTTTACAAACATGTATGCAACCGGAACGAGAACAGTACGGGGAATGGAAGCACTCTCTTTGGCGGCGCCGCCTACTCCGGGTAATAGTATTGTGAGGAGAAAAGACAACGAAAACTTGTTTACTGTGGGGGCCGTTTTTAATAGCAAAGGATACCATAGTACTTTCTTTTATGGAGGCGATGGTTATTTTGATAATATGAACCGGTATTTTAGTCACAATGGTTTTGATATTGTAGATCGCGGTAGAAAAATCATGCCGAGCGATGAGATCATCACAAAACGCACATTCATTCCGGATAGCGTTATACATTTTGAAAATGCTTGGGGCATCTGTGATGAAGATCTTTTTGAAGCGGTTATTAAGCAGGCTGATAAGGAATATAAGGCACACAGACCTTTCTATCATTTTGTTATGACTACTTCGAATCACAGACCATACACGTATCCTGCCGGTAAAATTGATATTCCTTCGGGCTCGGGACGAGATGGCGCAGTGAAATATACAGACTATGCCATTGGCCGATTTTTGGCCGCCGCAAAGAAACACTCTTGGTTCAACAATACCATCTTTATATTTGTTGCCGATCATTGTGCAAGCAGTGCAGGAAAGGAAGAGTTGACCGTGAGTAATTACCATATTCCGGCATTTATCTATAATTTGAAGAATAATGCTGTTCAAAAAATAGCGCCGATGTGCTCGCAGATAGATTTATATCCTACATTATTCCATATACTGGGATGGAATTATAAGAGCAAGTTTTTTGGTCAGGATGTACTATCGTCTGCGTATCACCCAAGGACTTTCATCAGTACTTATCAGATCTTGGGACTGCTGGAGCAGGGTACCCTGATGACTTTAAGCCCGATAAGAAAGGCCAATTTTTATAAACTGGATATGAATGGCAATAATCAGTTTCCCATCCCTATTGATCAAGAGAAATTAAACAAAGCAGTAGCTTACTATCAGGGAGCATACCAATTGTTTAAAAGTGGTGCTATGAAACAATAATTTTTGTGAAATATAAAGGATTCACTCTTCGATAAGTGTAAGCTCCTTTCATTCATCACGCACTATCTGTTAATAGTTTTTAAAGCATAGCCAGATAAAATAATAGCAGAGCTATCCGCTACGTTAAGGTTTAATTCATTTACGTAGGCTCGGCCAATGTCTAAAAGGGTCCTACCTTGCAGATCGGCAGTAACTTTTTGCACGCTCATTATTGGGCTACTCTTAAGTTCGGGATTCATCTTGATAATGACCTGCGATGAGTCCCGTTGGGTAATATTAAGGTTATCAAAATGATGATTATTACTTTCAATTCCTATCCTTGACCTGCCTGATAGCCTTATGTCCAATGATTTCTGGTTAAGCTTGTTCATATGAAAATTTGTGTTGACACCTTCAATCGACAATAATTCAGGTGCAGAAATAAGGATCAGCACGTTCGATTGTAGCCATGATTTCTCTATTAGGTTGGCATAAGTATTTACGAACTTAACGTGGAGCGTATCCTTATCTACGTAAGCCTTTATGCTATCTTTTTCATAGCCGCCCCAGTAGTCAAGTACCCTCGCCGAACAATGCGGATTCTGTTCAAAAACAATGTTGGTTAGGTTTCCACCATCTAATTTTACATGTCTGAAAGGCTTATCAGCAATTTTACTGTAATTCCAGTATAAATCACTTTTATCCACTTTCTCATATTGCCTTCTGAAAGCGACGTTTGACGCAAATATGCCAGTTACAAATAAAACCAACATAATGGTGAGAATAGTAGTACTGATCTTCATAACTATATCTTTTTAAAATTCTGTTCAATAAATTCCTCGAATCTTTTTTTTATTTCATCCGCATTTATATCCAATAAGTACATATTTCTAAACGTTGTAGGTAGCTCATTCTCCAGAAATAACTCTCTTTTAAAGGCGAGAACACGCTCCATTCCGCTATCCTCAACGAAATAACCAACACCCCGTTTATTGAATATAATATTTCTTTGCTGCAGAAAATCGTAGGTGCGCTGAATGGTATTCGGCGTTACCTCCATAAGCACAGCAAGATCACGAATGCTCAATATCTTATTGCCAGGTAGCCACTTTTTTAGCAAAATTTGCTCACATACGTATTCTGCTATCTGCAGATAAATTGCCTGTTTCTCTTTAAACTCCATTTAAATTTCTTTCTCCTTAAGGCGAATATAGGCTGTTAACCATAATATTGCAGGTATCACATAACTAATGGTTATGTTTATCGCCCTGGCCATGAGGTCGGGCTGGTTGATAATACCCACACCCTTGCCAACTTTTAAAAAGATAACCTTAAAGGGGATGGCTACATCAATATGATCAAAAAAAGCCATTGCTATAGAGAGGTTCAAAAAATACGTTACAATAGTCAATGTACAAATGACCAACGCCACCTTGATATAACTTACCTTATTGAAATATAATGAACCCACTAACATTGCTCCAGCAAGATTAAAAAATACGGTGTACACTATCTTGGCTATTTCATTATCAAAAGAAAATAGCTCGATCCCGCTATATAACAACTGATAGTCAGCTCTGGCAGGATCGAGACCATTGCGGTAGCTGTTTACAAAGAAAATATCAATTAAACGGTAGAAACCTAAATATATCAATATAAATAGGACTCCTGTTATTAAAATCCCGCAGAGCCATTTCTCAAAATGCGACGCAGGTATCAGTAGGAACGACGAACCGCTGGCCGTGGAAGAAAAATATCCAAAAACAGAAGATGCCATAAAACTCCCGCCCGTTACAAAACCAAGAACAAAAGCACTAATCTGTGCCCTGTTTATACCCGCTATAGATTGCACGATAGAGTAGGTGAGCAGTGTAATCGCCAGTGTTACAGCCAACAGCCCCAACATAAGAGCGGGGCGCTCCAATATCGACTTTTTTAGCAGCCAAGCGAAACGTTTTAAATTAAATGTATCATTCATAATTAACTGATTATTCCGTTAAATAAATTTCTTTAGCTAAAGCCGGTTTTCCTGTTACGCCATTAAAGAAATGTTCAAGGTTAACTCGGGTATCTTCTCCGGTCGTGTTTTCTCTTACAATTGATAAGCCTCTGAGGTGTTTTTCTGTGTATAGGATCTTACTGCTGATTGGAAGTTCGTTGACGGTTTCAAAATAAAACTTCCTAGTAATTTCTTCTATCGATGCATGCATCAGTAGGCGGCCGTCATCCACAATAATAACCCGATCGATTAGGTTTTCAAGGTCACGTGTTTGATGAGTAGAAATAATCAGGATGCGATGCTCATCCATCACCGATGCAATGAGTTTTCTAAACTGTGTTTTTGACGGGATATCCAAGCCATTTGTCGGTTCATCCATCAATAAAACCTTCGTATTACAGGCAAGGGCGAAAGCGATTATAAATTTCTTTTGCTGACCAAAGGAAAGCGCATTGATCTTTCCTGGTACCTTTACCTCCAGCTCTTTTAAGTAGCGGTGTAGATCGTCTTCCCTGAACAGCGGATAAAAAACTGCAAACAAATTTACATACTGTTTTAACGTTAATGATGGGATATGTAAATCTTCGGGAATGTAATAAATGGTCTTTAAAAAGGAGGGCAATCTTTTCCTAGGTACCATGTTATCAATGGAGATGTTTCCTTCCGTCGGAAAAAGGGTGCCTGTAATATTCTTTAACAGGGTTGATTTTCCAGCGCCATTTTTGCCAAGCAGGCCGTAAACATTTCCATCATCCATTGAAAGCGTGAGTTTACGATACAGTAAATGTTTACGTGTATAGCCAAATGAGAGGTCAGAAATATGTATCATCAGTGTAGTAGTTTAGTATTACACTGCAAATGTAGAATATTTTTCTAGAATCCAATTTTTATTTCAAAGAATATTTAAATGGGGGCGTAGTTGTAGCATTTCTGTATCGATATTAATGAACGTCTTTAGCTTCCCTTTGTTCAGTTTTCTGTATTGAAAGCGGACACAGCGTGTATCAAAAGCGTACAATATGTTGAATTTTTAGTTTGTAAGTGATTGATTTTCTTATTTTTATTATTTGGCATTCCCTTTGGTTAATTGAAAGATATCCTTGGAAGTGTTTTAGATATCTGGGAGATAGATCTTCAAGCCAAGATCTTATATTATGATAAAAAGTTATTTAAAGATCGCAGTACGGAGTCTTTTAAAAAACAGACTTACCACATTCATAAATGTTTTTGGTCTCGGATTAAGTATGTCCGTAGGCTTGATGATTTTGATCCGTACACTGGACGCATTCAGCTTCGATAAATTTCATCCATCTCCTGAAAATACGTACCGCATTATTTCAGAATACAATAAAAAAAATGGAGAGAAATGGCAGATGGCGAGTTCTCCATTACCGCTGGCAAGCAGCTTGGGCGAAGATCAGACAACGGTAAAAGAGGTGGTGAATATTTATCCCGTATTAAATGGGAAGGCCAGCGTAAATGGAAAGGAAATGTATTTAGATGGTGCTTTCACCGAACCTTCTTTCTTTTCTATATTTGGTTTTTCCTTGATTGCAGGCAATACTGCAACGGCGCTAAAAGAACCGAATTCAATTATCATCAGTAATGAGACTGCTCAGAAATTTTTTGGTACAACCAATGTTATTGGCGAGGTTATAACCTTTGAGAACGGCCAAAACTTCATTATTAAAGGCGTGCTGGATACACCGCCGGGAAAATCGCACGTTAACTATGATGCATATGCATCTTATAGCAGCGTTGCGCAAATGGAAAGTAACAAAATACTTCCGAAAAAATCGACCGACTGGTTTGCCTTCAATATAGCTTACACCTATGTGCTATTACATAAAAATGCAACGACGGGGGCATTACAATCCAAACTGAATACAACAGCAAGTGGCTTAAATAAAATGAATAAGGATGGCGAAACACGCTTCCATCTGCAGCGGTTAGATTGTATCAGTCCGGGTGCGGACTATTTAAGTAACGAAATTGCCATGGGCACTTCCTGGACAAAGATCTATGTGGAAGTTGGCATTGCTTTCCTGATATTACTCGCTGCATGTTTTAACTATACCAATCTTACCGTTGCGCGTGCCTTAACCCGTGCAAAAGAAGTAGGCATAAGAAAGATCGTTGGGGCGAAACGTTCACAGGTTTTTGTACAGTACATCTTTGAATCTATTTTGTTGTCTTTTGCCGCTTTAGGCTTTGCCTGGATGGTTCTTTCGTTTATAGTTCGGTATGCGCCTTTCAATGATGGTTATGAATTTATTCCTTCTTCGTTTTATTATAATTTTTCTTTTGTAACATGGACTATTGTATATGCACTTTTTGCCGCGTTGCTGGCAGGCGCTGCTCCGGCGTGGATATTATCTGCATTCAAGCCACTGCGCGTGCTTAAGAGCTTGTCTACCGCTAAAATTTTAGGCAAGGTAAGTGTTCAGAAAACATTGATCGCTTTTCAATACACGCTTTCTTTGGTGGTAATCATTTTTCTGCTTGTTTTTTACAAGCAGTTTTCTTTTATGTCAAATATAAACCCCGGTTTTAAGAAAGAAAATGTGCTTGTGGTGCCGTTAAACGGCTTGGATGAAAACATAACTGCACAGCAGATCCGCGGCATAAGTGGTATTAAATCGGTTTCAGCTACCTCGGCCAATTTTACCCAACATTTCAGCGGAATGAATATGCCGGTATGGATTAATGATAAAAAAGATGCTTTTGGCCTCAATTATTATTATGCGGATGCAAATTTTATTTTAAACATGCATTTTGCTTTTGAAGCGGGAGAAAATTTCCAAGCAAATGCATCGGATGATAAAGAGGAATACATACTATTGAATGAAAAAGCCGCACATGCCTTTGGCTTTGCTGATGCACCTAAAGCAGTTGGAGAAAAGATATGGATGAATGACTCTACACAGTTAGAAATTGCCGGTGTATTAAAAGACTTTATCTATAAAGGTGCCGGCCAACCAATAGATCCTTTAGCTTTCAGAACCAAAAAAGGTGTATATACTTATTTATATGCTGAAACGATAGGCAGTAACAAGACCGCTGTACAGGAACGCGTGAAAGCTGCTTTAAATGAGTTGCATCCTGACCAAGCCATTACAGTTTCGTGGTTGGCAGATGACCTCGACAAAAGCAATTCGCAAACAGCCACCATTTCTTTGCTCGGATTTTTGGGTTTTATTGCCTTGGTTATCGCTACGCTGGGTCTACTCGGTCTCGTGGTCTATACGGTTGAAGTAAAAAATAAGGAAATAAATGTGCGCAAGGTTATCGGTGCCAATAAATTTCAACTCATTCGGATCCTTTCAAAAGGTTTTGTTAAAATATTGCTTATTGCAGGGTTAATTGCCATGCCTATTGGCTGGCTTTTATCCGTGATGTTTCTACAGAACTTTCCTGTAAAAACCGACTTCGGTGTACTTCATGTGCTGATGTGTTTTCTTTTTTTACTCGGCATTGGTCTGTTTACCATCATTTCCCAAACTTATAGGGCGGCTGCAGCTAATCCCGTTGATAGTTTGAGAATGGAATAGTCCAATTATAATGATTTTCGATGCACTATGACGGATTCTAAAGATCATCAATAGAGAAATTCTATACATAATATTTGTGGAATTTTATTGGTATAGGACTTTATTTAGAATAAGTTTAAATAAAATTTATATATTTGCGCTCTCCATTTTTTGATCAGCGTAACAATGAAAAGAACTTTACTTTTTCTATTATTTTTTTCCGTCGTGTTTTTCTCGCTTTCTGCCCGCCAGCGTTCCAGCATCGCTGGCCAATTATTTGACGAACTGGGGCAGCCTGTAATCGGTGCGACTATCAGGCTGGAACCGGGGACCTATATCCGACAAAGTGACGGAACGGGCAAATTTCATTTTAACGACCTGCCTCAGGGTCACTTTGAGATTATAATTAATTCCCTTGGTTTCGAACCATTCCATGAGCGCATTAAAATAGGATCTGATAATATGTCAAAGAAAATTACGCTTTATCACCAATCAGAGCTTTTGCAATCCGTTGAGGTGACCGGCAGAAAGGAAAAGGAATATAAAAATTCACTAAGTTATGGCGGAACAAAGATCGCAACTGATATCAAAGATGTACCCCAGTCCATTCAATATATTACCAAAGAGCTAATGCAGGATCAGGGTGCGGTACGTATGATAGATGTCGTCAAGAATGTCAGCGGGATCAATCAGCATACCTTTTATGACGATGTGACAATCCGGGGATTCAGAAATCAGGGAGGAGTAGGTAGCAACAGTTCCAATCAACTTTTTAATGGCTTGAGGACCTTCAATGGCTTCTGGCGGCAAAATCTCCTGAACTATCTGGAAAGAGTGGAAGTAATCAAGGGGCCGGCCTCTGCCCTTTTTGGGAATGTTAATCCCGGTGGTACGATCAATAAGGTCACCAAGAAGCCGCTCGACGTAAATCGCCGATCGGTCAACTTCCAGGTCGGCAATTATGGTACCATGCGTACCAATCTAGATTTCACAGGACCTGCCAATAAGGATAAAACAATTCTGTACCGTTTAAATCTGGGGTACGAAAATGCCAATTCGTTCCGCGACCTGATGTTCGATAAGAACATTGTGATTGCGCCATCTTTTTCCTATGTACCCAATGAACGGACCAGAATCAATCTCGATATCGTCTATAACAAATCCAACAGTCGTTTGGACCGTGGGCAATCCATCTTTGGTTCCAACGATCTCTATTCAACGCCAATCTCACTGAACGTTGCAGATATCAACGACTATCTCAATGAAGAGACCTATCTCATCACGGCTTCCCTGAGTCATAAATTAACAGATCATATTACGTTCAATACATCCTATCTGCGCACCGGATATCGGCAGGACTTATTGGAACATCGCAGCACCGCCTTTGCAGTTGACAGTGCAGGCAATCAGATCAATACCTTAGCACTTCGACGGGCGAGCCAACGGCATAATGAACAGTTGAGTGATAGTTATACTGCGTATTTCAGCGCAGAAGCAGCAACGGGTGAAGTTCGTCATATAATCGTGGCGGGTTACGATTACAACAACAGCCTTATCCCTGTCGGTTCATCGCAGATGGATGCAGCAGGTTATAGACTTAAAGATGGTACGGTAACAGTCCGTTATATACCTGCGCGTGCTGCACAATACGAATTTTATGAATACAATGGACAGATGATACCCAAGCCCAACGTTCCTTCCTACGATCTGGAAGCTAACAAACATAGTCTCCTGGATATCGGAGGGTATATATACGCGGCAAACAACACAGATGTGGTGGTACCCTTCTTTTCCCAGCAACACAGTGTATATGTACAGGATCAACTCAGCTTCCGCCGCCTAAAGCTGTTGTTAGGGTTGAGGTATGACATCTTCGTTAGCCATTTGGATTATGCATCCGCGGAGGTGAGTAAAGTTACCCAGCGCGCCTTACAGCCACGTATTGGAGTAACCTATGAGATAAACAGCCATGTCAATGCTTATGCTACTTATACAACAGGATATAACCCGCAGGACGCACGGAGCCAGAACACATTGGCGGGAGGGCCGTTCGATCCGATGAAAAGTTATCTATTAGAGGCTGGACTTAAGACAGATTGGTTCGAAAAACGCCTGAGTGCTACGGTATCAGTTTATGATATTGAACAGCGTAACGCGCTCTACAATGCACAGGATCCTGATAATCCGGACAGACTAAACCAGATCGGAAAGGATAAATCCAGAGGGATAGAAATGGACATAGTGGGCAGCATCCTTCCGAACCTAAATGTAGTCGCCACCTATGCCTATAATCATGCGAGACTGCTAGGCGCAAGTGGTGGTACCGACAGTCTGTACAATAATCAACAGAAACCCAATGCTCCCGCTCATCAGGGAAGTATATGGACCAAATATCAGTTTGACAGCGGTGCTTTGAAGGGACTTGGAATGGGTGGTGGTGTTTATTACATTGGAAAGCGTTCATTCGGTTTTCAGGGCAATGCCAGCATCACACCTATAGATGCCCCCACTTATACCTTATTGAATGCAGCGCTCTATTACCGTGTTAATAAGGTGCTGCTTCAGCTAAATGTCAATAACCTGACTAACAAAACACACTGGGTGGGCGGGTACGACAGCTCCCGTTTATATCCCGGAGCGCCCAGAACGTGGCTGGCCGGTTTAACTTATGATTTCTAACTACAGTATTACAAATAGCGATATGAAAACTTACAGAACAACAGTAAACCTTATAAAAAGTGTATTTTTTTTGACTGGTCTATTATATTGTCAACCGGCATTTACGCAAGTTTTGGGCAAGGGGAAATCTATATTATATGTGCTCCGCATGGATTATCGCGATAGGCCTGTTGATGAAAAAGTAAAAGCACATCTGGATTCGCTCGGTTACAGGATCACCTTTATCGATCAGTCTGAACCAGTAGAAAAAGCAGTGGGTTACGATCTGGTTATTATTTCTTCTACGGTCGGTTCACAAGATTTCGAGGGAAAATACAGGGATGTTAAAGTGCCTATATTAACTTGGGAAAATGATATCCTCGACGACCTACGCTATGTCGGACGCCATAAAGATGCGGACTTCGGAGAAGTAGAAGGTGAGCATTATATCTGGATTGTCAATGCTCCTCACCCCTTAGCTGCAGGCCTATCCGCAGGGATCAATTCGGTCTATCGAAAAGATCAGCCGATGGGGTGGGGAAAGCCCGGATTAGGTGCCTCTACTATTGCCACTATGCCGGGACAACCGGACAAAGCGATTATCTTCGGCTATGAAAAAGGGGCTACTATGGACTATGATTTTCTTGCACCTGAAAGAAGAGTTATGCTGTTTCTAGATAACAAGACCTTTCCGTTGCTGAAAGAAAATGGTCTCAAGCTATTCGATGCTGCAGTTAAATGGGCAATTGGTGATAACTGATAAATTGAATCGTGTATTTTGCCAAAATATAACACTTAATTGATTAGTTGATAAACACCATTTTTGGTGATGCAAGAGGAAACTAATAATATGTGATTTTATTTCGTTTTAATCCATATATAAGAGCGTTTCCAACACTTATTGCAACGATATCTTTTCAAGCGAAGCCAGCTTAGGAAGAATTTAACAAAAAATCCCCGGTGAATGCGTGTATCTAATTCTCCTAGTTTGCACTTTGGACAGCTTCTATAGCTCGATATCTTATTGGACTTAAGCCATTCAGCTTGAGGAGGAAGATGGTTGCTTTCCATGATCAAAGCTAGTCAATTGTTTCTAGACTTGAAAACAGTTGATCTTAAAATGGTATTACTATTTAAAATCAACTGACGCTTTCATGACGCTTGGTTCATTATGTGCACTTCCTTAATCATTATCAGATAACAAACTTCAACAAAATCTTTAGCCACTTCCCACGAGGTTGTCAAGTAACTACATGAGATCCCCTCAACTTTGATAAAAACAATGTCAAAGTTATGAAAGGGAAAATGCAAAAAAAGGCAATTAAAAAAATAGATTTACCCAAAAATCTGCAACCGATCATCAAGCCCATTAGAAATACTCGAACCCAGATAAGACAACTTCTTCGTTCGTTTATTCCACTCCATCCATCCGAAGATACAACCGATCTTTATCAGCAATTACCCAATTAAATAAAGGGGTAAGTAAGGAGAAAAACTAAAGTGTAACCGAAGTTCAGACTACATTTGGGCAGCTCAGTTACGGCCCACGAGGGTGGGCAGCAAAGATGTATTTTCGTATACGAAAATATCTTTGCCGTCCTTGCGGTCGGGACTTTGCTCGGAACTCGCAAAGTCTGAAATTTCTAAAAAGTGTAATTTATGCCTAGAAAGAAACACAAAGATCAGGAACAGGTGCTAACCAATCCGATTGTTATCCGGATCACTTTGGAAGATTTCGATAAACTTGAAAAGATCCGGAAAGAAAGTAATTACAGGAGCATTGGAGAAGTAGTCAGAAAGATGCTCTCAAAACAACGGATAACCTATCTGCATAGGGACATTTCTATGAATGGTCCTATGGAAGAGCTTGCATTGATAAGAAAAGAGATCAAGGCTATAGGTATAAATATCAATCAACAGACGCATCGTTTCCACACCAGCCAGAATGAATCGGAGCGAGCATTTTTTGCCCTCAAAACAGCCAGTACCTATAAACAGATGGAACCGAAGCTGGAACGCCTGTTAAGTATTGTTTCAAAACTTGCTGAAAAATGGTTGCAAGGATCATGATAGGCAAAAGCATACGGGGCATACTGCATTATAATGAGCAGAAGGTTGCAGAAGGTTCTGCTACGCTGATTATGGCAAGCGGTTTTGCGGGAGACATCGAAAAGCTGGATTTCCCTAATAAATTTAGGCGGTTTGAACACCTGACTTGCCTCAAACCGAGCGTAAGCACAAACGCACTGCATATTTCGTTAAACTTTCATTCGAGTGAAGAACTCGACGACGCTAAAATGCAACAGATCGCAGCAACTTATATGGAGCGCATTGGTTTTGGTGACCAACCTTTTTTGGTCTATCGGCACCAAGATGCTTCCCACCAGCATTTCCATATCGCAACGGTAAACATAAAAAAGGACGGCACATCCATAGACCTACATAACATTGGCAGGATACAGTCGGAACAGGCAAGGAAATTCATAGAGGAAGAATTTGGCCTGATCAGAGCGGAGAGCAAAACATATCATCCAGAGCCAGCCATAAAAGCAATTGATCCTGAAAAAATACAATATGGTCATTTGCCTACCAAAAGGGCAATCGGCAATGTGGTTACGATGGTGATGAATAGCTATAAGTTCACATCACTCGCAGAATTTAATGCAGTGCTCAAACAGTTCAATGTTGTGGCGGACAGGGGGAATGAGGAAAGCGAAATGTTTAAAAAGAAAGGTCTCCTTTATTCCATATTGGACAATCAGGGAAGAAAAATAGGCGTTCCCATCAAGGCAAGCAATTTTTACAACAGACCTATCCTTAAATGGTTGGAAACAAAGTTTGAACAGAATGTTGAAAGGAGAAAACCATACCGCGATGATCTGAAAAGGCGAATTGACCAGGCGCTCAGCAAATACGAATACATTACCAAGCAGACATTGATTACCGAACTACAGAAAAACGGGATCGCCTTGATCTTCCGGCAGAACGGAGAAGGGTTTATATACGGGGTTACATTTGTCGACCACCAGCGTAAAGCCGTTTTCAACGGCAGCAGCCTTGGGAAAACATACAGTGCAAAAGCCTTAAAGGAAAAACTTGCCGAAAACGACAAGATCAAGACCTATCTGTCGAAACCAAAAAGAATAAGCGGTTACCTAAAACCTCATAGTGAACAAAAGCACCTTCAACATACCGGAAAAATTAATCTTTCCGATCTGACTGTCTCCGCTACAACCGGTAAAATACTGAAAGACCTTCTAGATCCCGAATACATCGGATATGCACCTTCTATTACCTCCAAAAAGAAAAAAAGAAGAATAAAGCCAAAACAACCATGAACACAGGAGAAGACATACAGGGCTTAAGAAAAATCATCGACTTTTCCCGACTGATAAGCATATTCATATTAGCTATCCATTTTTACCTATGCTGTTATAAAGCTTTTGAACAATGGAGCTGGACAGCCGAAATTACCGATCGGATCATTGTTGTCATTGCAAAGACAGGGCTTTATTCCGACCTTTTGTTGCCCAAACTTGCTGCACTGGGTCTGCTATCGATATCCCTGTTGGGAGCAAAGGGCAAAAAGGATGAAAAGATGAAGGTTAGGGTAATCGTTTGCTATATTATTACCGGGCTTTTACTTTACTTCATAAGTATACTCTGTTTTTATATCCCTACACAAATAACGGTCATTGCCGTACTCTATATGTTGATGGCATCAATAGGCTACCTCCTGATCCTCACGGGAGGCGTATACCTCTCAAGGCTACTGAAAGAAAAGCTCAACCATGATATTTTCAATAACAACAATGAAACCTTTCCACAGGAAGAACGGCTGCTGGAAAATGAATTTTCCGTTAACCTTCC
Source organism: Olivibacter sp. CPCC 100613 (assembly GCF_036959255.1). Classification (NCBI taxonomy): domain Bacteria; kingdom Pseudomonadati; phylum Bacteroidota; class Sphingobacteriia; order Sphingobacteriales; family Sphingobacteriaceae; genus Olivibacter; species Olivibacter sp. CPCC 100613. Next base: position 21,085 of record NZ_JAWMTI010000005.1, on the reverse strand, counting down.
GACAAAATATCAGCTTAAGGGAAAGATAAGGAACGGCTGGATAAACCTAATCAATCTTTTCAGAGGATTATTGGTAGCCGGAACCCCTGGCGCAGGGAAAAGTTATTTTGTCATCCGCCATATAATCGACCAGCACATAAAAAAAGGTTTCTCAGTCTTTTTATATGATTTTAAATTCGATGATCTGTCCAAGATTACCTATAATGCCTTATTAAGATATCGGAAGAATTATACCGTAAAGCCAACTTTCTGGGTGATCGATTTCGAAAAAATCTATCACAGGTGCAATCCATTGGATCCAGAAAGCATGGACGATATTACAGACGCCACAGAGGCAAGCCGCACCATTATGCTTGGCCTTAACCGTGACTGGATAAAAAAGGAAGGTGACTTCTTTGTAGAGAGCCCAATAAACTTCCTAACAGCCATTATCTGGTTTCTCCGGAAGTATGAAGATGGAAGATATTGTACCTTGCCCCACGTTATAGAGCTGATGCAGGTGGATTACGATCCGCTTTTTGCGGTGTTGCAACAGGAGGAACAGATTAAGGTACTGATCAACCCATTTATATCCGCCTTTCAGAATAATGCAAAAGAGCAACTGGAGGGGCAGATCGCCAGTGCAAAGATAGGATTAGCCAGATTATCCTCACCTCAGTTATATTATGTTCTAAGCGGGAATGATTTTACCTTGGATGTTAATAATCCGAAAGCTCCAAAAGTTGTATGCGTTGGTAACAATCCGCAGAAACTACAGGTGTTCGGTCCTGTACTTTCCCTCTTCATCTCCAGGATGATAAAATTGGTCAACAGGAAAGGCCAACTTAAGAGCAGCCTCATTTTCGATGAGTTTCCAACTATCTACTTTAACAATATTGATAGCCTTATTGCCACAGCAAGGAGCAACAAAGTGGCCACCATATTGGCCGTTCAGGATTTCAGCCAGCTAAAAAAAGATTATGGGGCAGACCAAGCTGATGTGATAACCGGAATTGTCGGGAATATTATCAGCGGACAGGTGACAGGCGATACCGCTAAAAAGCTATCCGAGACGTTTGGCAAAATCGTTCAGGACAGACAGAGCCTGAGCATAAACAGCAGTGATATATCCATCTCAAAATCTACGCAATTGGATGCCGCCATTCCGGCAAGTAAGATAGCAACGCTTTCATCGGGCGTGTTTGTTGGAGTTGTTGCCGACAACCCGGACTGCAGGATACCACAAAAGATTTTTCATGCAGAAATACAGAATGACCATGAGGCGATAAAAGCAGAAGAAGCTTCCTATAGAGATATACCACTAGTTGAAAACGTGACAGCAGCAGATATACAGGAAACCTATCTCTGTATAAAGGATGATATACAACAGTTGATAACAAAAGAGCTGGCAAAGATAACTGCGCCACTTCCCAAAGAAAATGATACCTTTCCAAAAAATATTCCAACGCCTCCTGAACAGACTTCCCTGTCTTTATAAAGTACTTTTTTTAACCGATCGTAAAATGGGTGGTTAATCCACACCACCCTAACCACCCATTTTATTGAAAAAATAATTTTTCCTTTATGAATAAAATTCAGACTATGGTGGAATTACGACAAAGACTGCAATCGCTCAAAACGGCAAATGAAAAAACCGTCATGTTGTTAGAGAATCTCTTCTCCCCAATTTCATTTAAACGAAGTTGGGTAATCTCCTATCCTACAGGCATTTCAACTGCGTATCTTTATTATATCACCGGTGGTCTGGTAAGAAGTGTGGTTTCCAAATCCAGTGGAGACTACTGCTTGTGGATAATTGACAAAGGATTTATTGTGCCGGGCAATGGTTTTCTATCCGGAACAAAAAAAGAGGAACTTATTCAGGTGCTAAATGACACGGAAGGATACGCCCTGAACCTTTTACGGGCAGATACCATTGCGCGTAACAATATCAATATGTACAGAATGTTACTGGAAATTTATGAAGAGGCCGTAGTGGAAGGTGCCGGAAGGGAGATCATGCTGCGAATTAAAAATGCAACAGATCGATATAACTACTTTCTTATGGAATATCCTAACCTTGCCAGAAAACTGACCATTGAACAACAGGCCCAATACCTGCAAATTGACAGGAGATATCTCTACAAGATTATCAAATAGAGCCACTACTGTAAAATCGCAAATTTTCTCTACAACAAGCCAAAAATAAGCAGATTTTCACATCGGTGATTTTTATGGGGTGAAACCATTTTATTCCACACTACATTTCTTTCTAAACTACCCTAGTTCAATGTAAAGGCTGCTTAAGCAATGTTTAATGACCTAAGGTTTGTCGTTTTTGTGACAAAAACCTGTGTCTTTTACGACAAAGCCATGTCTCATATCCGACAAAAGTTTTCGAAAATTGATACAAAGATTTATTTCCCACTTTCGGAACTTTATCATATGCTGTTAGGACAAATGAAGATCAAAAAAATGGATACATTAAATATAGACGCGATAAGGAAACCAATAAGAATAACCTGGCAGGTTATAACATTGGAAACAATCGCCATTCTTCTTATTGCTCTTTTCGGTCTTACAGCTTTTGATAAAACAGTGCGGTTTGGCCGTTTTCTGGATGAGCTCGGTAAATCTCCATTTCTTATGGATTACGCTCTAGCTGTTGCGATAGGTACTCCACTCATAGAAGCAATTGTGGCAATGATGCTTGTAATTGATAAATGGCGGTTAAGAGCGCTTTATTTCTCGGTATTTCTTATGAGCTTGTTTACCGCTTATATATACATGCTTGTTAACTACAGTTACTTTACCTCGTGCCTGTGCTCTGCAGCCATTGAATCACTTTCCTGGCAGCAACATTTAATATTCAATATGGTGTTTCTGGCATTCGCGCTCATTGGGGTTTTAATAGAGGAAACCAATTCACAAAATCAAATACCAAAGTCATGAAAAAATTGTTGAACATTTTATATCCGCATTCGCCACCATAACTAGGTTGTGTTATTTCACTGACGATCCATCTGGAAAACGAATTTTTAAAACTAATAATAAATAAAATGAAAAAAACAATTTTAAGAATCACACTGGCTGCTGGGTTGGTTGGTGTGGCAAACTGGGCAATGAACAATGATGTTGAAGCAAATGCCTCGGTATTAAAAGTTCAGGAAGAGGAATACCGTATTACAGATTCATCACACCCAAATTTTAATCTGGTGGGACTCGAATCCGAAATTTCGCCTTTGTGCCAAGGTACTCAGCAAACCTGTGCGGAGCCAACGGATCAGAATTCTACTGCTCCAAACTTAGAGTGGAACGGAAATGAAAATAAATTTTAGATTTTCGAACAATGAGCGGAGAATCCGCTCATTGTTAACATGATGAGATGAGAGTTTTTGTTTCTTTACTGTTTTCGCTTACATTACCCATCCTGATAATCTATGGGTTATGGGCAATGGCTGATTTACCTAATAAAAAAGACAATGGTTTTGACCGGAAAATTTTAAAGGGTCAGGTTGAAGAGATCAGTAAATCGTTATTAAAAAAACAAACAACTAGAATATTGGGAGTACATGGCAATTACACGCTTTTGGAGACCGATGATGCCCAGTTTCTGTTGAAATTTAACAACGATTCTTGTCAGACATCGGTTATAACCATTGGCAATTTTCCGGTAGGCTTCAAAAATAAAAAATACCGATACCAGCTATTCGGCGACGAGCTTTATCGGTATGACCGCCGTGGAAAGGTCGAAATTTTTAATTTGAAAACCAAGGAGCCAAAACTGCTATCAAGATTCAAGACGCCTCCGGTGATTTATTACCTGCCTATTTCAGATAATAGATATAGCTATTTAAAATACACAGGTATTGAAACGTCCAAACAATTTTGCATTGGCCGGTTTAACGACGCTACCATATCCTGTGATACAGGTAATACCATTTTATCCGAACCGAAGGGCCTGATAGCCGACGGACAATTGAATTTTGATGATTCGACCCAAATTTTTGTCTATATGCACTATTATAAAAATGAGGTAACAACTTTCGATACCTCATTACATCTAAAAAATATCGTTCACACTATTGACACGGTTACAAACAGCTTAAAAGAAGGCGAAAATGGTGCGAGGTTTGCGATAAACCAAAAGAGCTGCGTACACGGCGGATTCCTGTATATATCATCCAATCTAAAAGCAGATAATGAATCGCGATCCCATTACACCCAGCATATTCCGATTGATATGTACGATATAAAAGCCGCTTCCTATTTAGGCAGCTTTTATCTTCCGGTTTCCAAAGGTAAACTGATCAAATCAATGAAGTTTATTTCACGGAATAAAATGTTGGTGTTATACCATAGCAATGAATTACGTCTTTTTAATGTCAGAGATCTGTTCAATCGGTAATGGAAAGGACATCGATCACCCGCTTTTCCTTCTTTACACCCAAACCATATTTGGCCATTTCAGATTCAAAAATATCCTCGTCAAAAGTTAGCATGTTGACTACTTTTCCCTGCTTTCTATCGAGAAATGGAGACTTACTGAAGTCAATTACGATGTCAATAGGCTCGGATATATTCGTCTCATTGATAAACGGCTTTGCCCGGAACATATTCAAGTTCTTAACGAGGTGGCGCATGTTCCATTTCCTCATAATTATCTTTTCAGTGGTTATGGCTGCATTTTGATCGCCACCCTTATAAACAAGGCTGCCGGCGACTTTCGTTGTATCCTTGACATAAAGAACCAAACATTCAATATTTCTTTTTACTATTTCCCCTTTTATGGGGAAAAACCGATTAAAATCATTGAACATGTATTGATAGACCAGCGTATCTGGGACAAACTCCCGAAGTTTTAATTCATAACTATATAAATTATCCTTATTGTATTCCTGTCTGGTTTTCCACTTTCGGAAGGGTAAGTCGGGGAAAAAAGGAATCTTTGTGTTAACGTCAGCATATAACCTCCGGATGGAATCATCTTTTATATTGACCTCAACACGGTATGGATTGACATTCCCATCTCCTTTGTTTTTCCATAACATGTATATGCAGTAATAAAGACGTATAACCGGGTAATTCGAAAAAAACGCCCGATTGACAGTTTTATACTTTGTACTGTCAGTGCCGAAGCTCGGGGCACCTCTGTCAAACATGCCGCGATGTGGGGCATTTGGGTTATATTTTGAAAGTATTGATCGGTACAGCACATCAGTGCTATCAGCATTACTTAACCCCTCTTTTTCATAATTGAAATTTTCTCTTTTGACCGGCAACCTAAGTTCTTGGTTCGCTAAAAACTTTTGGATATTTTCTTCACTTATTTCGCTCCCGCCGGTAATGGCAACTACAATGCCCTTATCGTTGATCCATACTTCGTGGGGCAAGGTTAAATATGGAAAGTGTCTCTTTAATATTTTATCGTTCGTGATAATGTTAGGCTCGATTTCTTTGGGAATTAAGTTTTTTTTATAAATGTTATTAACCAGACTGTCATTTTCGTAGGTAACGTAAAATACTTCCAGTTGATCTGCGAATTTCTTTTGTAAGTCAGATAACTTCGGCATCCCATTAAGACAGGCAAAACACCAGGTTGCCCAAAAGTCAATAATCACATGCTTTGCTTTGATTTCTTTGATTTGACGATTATCAAATCCTGTTATTGAGCTCAGATCTATTGTATCTCCAACTGTTAATGGCCTAACAGGAACATTTCTTTCTGCTTGACAATGGCTTTCGATAGGGAAGTTCATTCCTATTAATATCGCCAGTAAAAATCTTAATCTTCTTATGTAGTTTCTCATTTCAATTCTCTTGTTAATAACCTTCATTTTGGATTAAAAAAGGATTCGAGTCCAGCTCCTGTAAGGGAATTGGCCAATAAATATCCGTAGATTGCCAATTTGCCCCTTTGATGGATTGTAATACTGAGGATGCAAGGCTCAGTCGTTTAAGGTCAAACCAGCGATGACCCCATTCCATAAATAATTCATGCCTGCGCTGTGTTCGAACCTCATCTATCATCTCATCGGTGCTGTTAATAACTACTTCTTCCAATCCGGCCCTTTTACGGATTATGTTTAAATCCTGTAGGGCGCGGGAAATATCGTTCTGCCTTGCCAAAGCCTCCGCCCTTATCAGGTATTGCTCGGCAAGTCGAAACACAACCAGGTATTCCGACAATTCAGTACCTATCTGCACTTTATATTTATGGGGCGAATGATAAATTTTATCAGCGATTGTTAAGGAGCTTATCCATTCATGTTGTCGCTTATCGCCGTTGGAAAATGATTGTAGGAAATCTTCAATCAGAAAGTAATTTGGAATTCTGCCGCTAGATGTTGGAATTAGTATTCTTCCGATATTAGTGTTATAGCCGGGAAACACCGGCATTAGCTGCCAGATTGTTTCTTCACTCGCTTTTAAAAATACCGCTGAAAGGTCGGGCAGTGAATATAAACCACTATTGATAACATCGGAAGCTTTCGCCTCTGCCAGTTGCCATTTTTCGCGATAAAGATAAACTCGAGACAACAAAGCGGTGGCCGCCAAACGGTTGGGTCTAACTTTATCCGAAACCGGATAGCCTTCCGTCAATAACGTTTCAGCCTCTGTAAGATCACTTTCAATCTGTTCATAGATACTAGCTATCTCGGTTCTGCCAAGGCGCTGGTTGTTTTGATAGTCCGTTTCCAATATCAGCGGAAGATCTCCGAATAGGTTCACCAGATAAAAGTAACAAAACGCCCTGATAAATTTCGCTTCTCCCAGTAGTTGATTCCGTACGGACTCACTTAGGTTAGATGAAGACAAAAGCCCTTCAATTGCCATGTTGGCGTTGTAAATGCTGCTGTATGTCGTGGACCAAAAACTACCGACCAATGTGTTGTTAGTCTGTATATTGCTATTTAGAAATTCCAGATAAGTCTGTGAAGATTGTGAATAAGATAGCTCGTCTGCATTGAGTGCTACGGCAATGTGCATGTCTGCATTTAAAGTATGGGAAATGTTGGAAAGGTTACTGTATATCCCACTGATTACAGACGTTGCAGTCGCTTCATTGTTGAAAGCGTTAATTTTACCGATCTGGTTGGGCGGTAATTCAACTTCCACGAAGTTGCTACAGCCTGTAAAACTTGTGATGATCGCTATCAAATAGTATCTAAATAATTTTTGTTTCATTTTATGCTGTTAAAAAGTTCCCTGAATTCCAAATGTTAATGTTCGCAGAGGCGGGAGGGTACGCATGCTGGTTACTTCCGGATCATTACCTTCGTACCCCGTGAAGGTCAGTAGATTCTGTCCCTGAAAGTAAATGCGGAGCTGCTTGATGTCCATGCTGCTAAGCCAACGATCAGGCAAACGATAGCTGAGTGAAACATTCTTTAATCGGATAAATGAGGCATCTGTTATTACACCGTTCGATAGCAGGTAATTGCTTCTTGCAGTTGCAGCCTGTCCCCCTGTAGAAGGTTTCTGTATCTCACTATCGATATTTGAAGGGGCCCAATAGTTTGTCAAAGCCTTTGGTTGGTTAAAGTTTGTAGTTCCCATTAACGCCGGAAGACTATGTATGAAACTATACCCATCCTTTTTGACAAATTGGAGGAAGACATCCAATTGTAATCCCTTGAACTGGAAGCTGTTGTTCAACCCTCCGTAAAATTTCGGTGTAAGGTCGCGAATAACGCTGCGGCCGTTATTAAGATCGACAGACCAAAGGCCTGTCTCAGGATCTACCCCTAAATAGGGATATAACTTAACGATGTTCAGGGACTCGCCAATCGCATATTGATTTGCATAACTTGATTTATCAAGACCCGGAAAATCGAGTAGCCTGTTTGTTGCGCGTGTAATATTGAAGGATGAATTCCATTTGAATGCAGGTTTTTGGAGATTTATGGTGCTGATTTCAAATTCCCACCCTTTGTTTTCCACCTCGGCAGGTAGATTTTGGGTAATGCCCCGGAATCCCGTCTGAGATGGTAAGGTATATTGCAATAGCTGATTGGAGCTTCGGTTTCTGAACCAAGCTCCCAAAAACAGTATCCGATCTTTCAATAGACCAAGCTCCAAAGCCATTTCCAATTTACGGTTGCTTTCCCATTCGTAGTCAGGATTGTAAAGACGTTGCGGAGCCAGGCCACCGATGCCTGCATAGGGATAACGGACATTTCCGTAAGTGTCAAGAAACTGGTAGTCGCCTATTTTATCGTTTCCTGTCAGCCCGTAGCCGGCGCGAAATTTTCCGAAGCTTAAGAATGCCAAATTGTTTTTGATAATGTTTTCATTGGTAAAAATCCATGCGGCACCGATTGCACCAAAATTTGCAAACTGACGTCCGGGTCCGAAACGGGAAGAACCGTCCCTTCGCCCGGTCAGATTAAAAAGATATCGTTCTTTATATTGGTAATTGATCCTTCCGAATATTGCCTGATACCGATAAAGTCCATATTCTTCGGTGACATTTAGGGTACTTGCCCCGGTTGTGGAGAACAACAGTTCTTCGCTACTGTAATTGCCGGCAAATATAATCCTGCCGCTGGATTTCTCTTCCTGCCAACTAGATCCCAACAACATTTCCAACTTATGGTTGCCAAAGCTTCGGTTATACGTAAGTTGCGGCTCTACAATCCAACTATTAAAATCGCTATTGGCGAATGTTGATTCCCCGCTTATCCTCGAATTGTTCGGTATAAAAGAGCTTAATGGATAAACGTTGGCCTCATCTGTTGCAATGGTGGTATAACCGGCATTCAACCTGATAGCTATGTGTTTTGTAATACTGTAGTTAGCGTTCAGATTGCTGACCAAATTCTGCGTTTTTGTCCGGTAACTTCTCAATGTAGCCGCCAAAGGGTTATTATATACAGCCGATCCGTTTTCTGACCATGATAAGGATCCATTATCTTCATATGGTAGTAAGTTTGGTGCAGTGTAAGTACCCTCTGTTAAATCGGTGGGAAGTATGTTGTTTTTGTAATCTGAAAAGCTGCTCGTAAAAGAGATCCGGAACTTCTCATTTTCGGATCTGTGGTCGAGGTTTAGTTGCGCGCTTGCTCGTTTGTCGGCCTCATCTCCGGGATAAACATTTTCCTCCGTTCGATAGGCACCTGAAATACGGAACTGTGTTTTATCACTGCCCCCTGAAAGGTTTAACTGTAGATCCGATAAATGAGCGGTATTTCCAATTAAAATTTTTTTCCAATTTGTATACCGCTGCTGATCGTAAAGTGCAAGGTCAGGTGCATTTACAGACGTAGGGGCGATGTTATCATTTACAAAGGCTTGAGAACGTATTTCAATGTATTCCTGTGTGTTCATTAACGGCATAGTGTGCCCCACCCGGCTAATACCTGTGTAAGCGTTCAGGCCAACTTCTGTTTTTCCCCGCTTGCCTTTCTTTGTGGTGATGAGTATAACACCGTTTGCTCCCCTACTACCAAAAATTGCGGTTGCATCAGCGTCTTTAAGCACTTCGATACTCTCGATGTCTGATGGGTTGATGCTGTTAAACGGACTTTGTGAACCCACAGAACCGGCTTTTGAAATACCTGCACTTAACCATGGCACTCCATCGATCAGGTATAGAGGTTCGTTTCCATTTGCAATCGAGCTTCTACCTCTTATAAGAACATTAAAATTTGCACCTGTACGTCCGCTTTGCTGCGTGATTTCTACCCCAGGGATGCGCCCTTGCAATGCAGCTATTGGGTTTGCGACCGGTTGCCTTGAAATTTCTGCTGCGGTTACACGCCCAACGCTTCCTGTATTGAAGCGTTTGGTAGTTTGTCCATAGGCAATTACCACCGTTTCATCTAAGGTATTCTGCTGTGGATCAAGCTTTACCGCATAGTATTGACTAGAGGAAATATCGTACTGAATTTCCTTGGTTTGATAGCCCAAATAGGTGACCGTGAATGTTCCCTTGTCCTTTTTGGTTATGACAGTGAAATTCCCGTTCTGATCAGTTTTTATAGAGGTGATTTCTGTACGTATGGTGGCCCCTTCAAGCGGCTCATTGTTAACTGCTGACAGCACTTTTCCTTTTAGTATAATTTGCTGCATAACCAAGCCGGTGGCAGCAGAGGTGCCTAGTCCCCGCTGCCCGGCATTGGTCAAACAAACACAGAACAAGATCGTTAAAAGCGAAATTTTAAAGGGTATCAAAAGTTTCTTCACTTTTTATTTCCCCCTTTCGTAGCTAATTTGTTATTGCTTCGGCAATTAAGTATCAATACCGCTTCGGCAGCAGGCTCCAAACGAAGTGGAACCCGCATTGCCTCTGCGGTAAACACATGATAGGCGGTCGTTTTTCTAAATTTATATGTAAAGTTCGTTTGGGAAAGACATAACATTCCCCTTATGAGCGTTAAATTCATTTTTTACGATTGAGGTTTGGTGAAAAATTAGGTTGAACTTCTTGGGAAAGAAGAAAGAAGCCGATTAAACCGGTGACTTTATCAGGTTTTTAAAGAGATTTTTTTTTGTGCGGTTTTCAGGAGCACATTGAATTGTCAGACTGAAATCAGAGATACTGACAATGATTTCTTCATCGTCAGCTAGTACTACCATTGGGTAAAATTTAGTTGGTTGTTTTGAAAAAAGCTTGGACAGGCTGCAACCCTTCTGAACCCTTTTTAAAATGGTTTGGATTGATTTAGGTGCCTTTTGCTTTCTTTTCATAATCTTGTGTTAGGTATTTGCAAAGAAAAGACAAATGCTGTTCAAATTGGAGAAAATAGCTTCTAGCAATTGATGTTGTAGTTCAGAAAGATGAATTTATATGGAGGTTTGTTTGGAAGTGTTTGTTCTTTTGTGGAAGTTTTACTATATTTACGATTGTAAAAATTTATAACATGAAAATAGGGAAAAACATCATTGAAATCCGAAAAGCTCACAAGTATACTGAAGAATTTATGGCTAACGAATTGAAAATTAGTGTTGATGAATACAAATCAATTGAAAATGACGATGTTGACATAACTTTAAGTATGCTGGATACAATTTGTGGCATTTTATCTTTAACTCCTGCGGAATTGCTTCAGCTTAACGAGCCGACTAACGGAATAAAAAATTATTTTTTTAACCATAGTGATAATTCAGGAACAAACATAAAAATCCAAGGAATTGATCAAAAAGAAGTAAGAAAAGCATACAAAGAGTTGTATAGTGAAGAGCTAAAAAGGATACCCAAGCTTGAAAAATTGTTGCGCGAAAACAATATACCAATAGATTTTTGAACCTTTTGACATGAAAGTTGGAGATAATATAAGAGAAATTAGGGAAACCGAAAAAAACTTTAAAAGGAGCTATATGGCCAATAGATTAAATATCTCCGAAAGGGCATATGGGAACATAGAGAATAATGTTACAGATATAAATTTAACTAGACTGGAAGAGATTGCTTTAATATTTGAGTGTAATCCAGAATATATCCTGAACTACAAGCAATCTAAGAAAGAGTTTTATAATTATTTTCACAATAAAAGCGGCAATAAGGGGACTAATATTATGCATCAAGGTGGAACAAGTGTAGAGTCAGACAATAATAGGAAAATCCTTAAATTACAAGAGGAATTGCTGGAAAGCGAACGCAAACGAATCTCTTTATTGGAAGCACTATTGAAAAATAATAATATAGAATTTTAAATATTTAGAATATGAAAATTGGCGAAAATATTAAAGAAATCAGAGAAAAGGAAAAAGGCTTGCATAAAGAGGATGTGGCAAAGGCACTCGGTATAACAGTTAAAGCGTATAGTAATATAGAAAACAATATTGCAGACGTTACAGTCTCAAGGCTTTACGAGCTATCGGAGATTTTCGGAGTAGCCCCGGAATATATACTTAACTATCAAGACAAGGCCACTTATACAAACCACTTTAACAATTATGATGGTAATCAAGGAGTGAACATAATGTACCAAGGCTGCTCTTCTGACCAAATCAAGAATTTAGAGGAACAGGTCGATAAAAGTAAAAAAGACGCAAATCGCTTACAAGCTCGGGTGCAAACTAGAAATAATTAAACTTGTTGAAATGCCTTTGCACATAAATGTATTAGAATTGGTAGAAGGCCGTACGGTAGAAGGTGAACGGATAGAATATAAAAAGGGATGGAATCCAGGCTCTATATACAGAAGTATTTGCGCATTTGCCAACGACTTTGATGATATTGGCGGTGGGTATATTATCGTTGGAATAGAGGAACAAAATGGTAGGCCAATATTACCTCCTATTGGGCTGAATGAGGACGAAATAGATCGGATCCAAAAAGAAATGATCGGATTCAACAACCTTGTCAATCCTGCCTATTATCCAAAGGTAAGCGTAGAGGAAATCAGTGGAAAGAAAATTATAGTTATTTGGGCACTCAGTGGGCAGAACAGGCCGTATGAGGTTCCTGATGAAATCAATTCAAAGGAAAAACGCTACCATTATTTTATCCGTCTGATGGGAAGTAGCGTGAAAGCCAATAAGCAACAACGTGAGGAACTGATCTCTATCTCAAACAAAGTTCCCTTTGATGATCGGCCTAACACGAGTGCCTCTATTGATGATATATCTTTTATACTGCTGAAAGAGCATTTGAGGCAAACGAATAGCCGCTTGCTGGAGTGGGTTGATACTCGATCGAAGGCGGAGATTCTTTCTCAGATGGAATTACAATATGGCCCTTCAGAATTATCGTACCCAAGGAATGTTTCTTTAATGCTTTTTACAGAAAATCCCGAAAAGTTTTTTCCTTATTCTCATGTCGAAATAGTCCATTTTCCTAAAGGAGTTGACGATCCTGAGTTTTTTGAAGCGGCCCCTATTAATGGTCCGGTTCCACAAATGATTCGACAGACACTTTTGTACCTGCGTACAACTGTTCTAAAAGAGAAGGTGCGTAAAGTGAAAGGGAAAGCCGAAGCGGTGAGAGTCTGGAATTATCCTTACGAGGCTTTGGAGGAAGTGGTTGCTAATGCACTATATCACCGTGATTACCAAACACGAGAACCTGTAGAGATTAGGCTTTATCCAAACAGTATGGTTATTTTAAATTATGGTGGTCCTGATAGGAGTATCAAAAACAAAGCATTCGAGATCGGTCCAATATTGCCCAGGCGTTATAGAAATAGGCGATTGGGCGATTTTCTAAAGGAACTGGATCTTACCGAGGGCAAGGCCACAGGTATTCCAATTATTAGAAAATCACTCAAAACCAATGGTTCACCCAATCCTGAGTTCGATACCGATGAAGAAAGGAGTTACTTTCAGGTAACTTTGCATATCCATCCAGACTTTATTGCTGAAATAACGGAGGAAGAGGTAGTAAATGGCGTAGTAAATGGCGTAGTAAATGGCGTAGTAAATGAGCTGTTAAGCTTGATTTCTCAACATCCTGGCAATAGGGTTCCATTTTTTGTGGATAAGATGAATGCTCCAGTAAGATCTGTTCAAAGATGGCTAAAAATCCTTAGGAATGAAAAAAAGATTGAATTCCGAGGCGCGCCGAAAACTGGCGGATATTGGAAAGTATAGGACAAATGGGTTTTTAGTTTTTCGATCTCCTTAATAGAAAGCTTGGTAAACTCTACGGTTTGGCTGGTAGGCAAATCGCCATTTTTCATTTCTTTGGCAATAGCAATAGCAATAGCTTCCTTCCGTTTACCCCTGTTTCTTGCTTGTTGTTTCACTGTTCTGTGAGTCCTGAATCGATATTTCTTCCCGATAACTTTCAACTTCTGTATCAAAAATGTCAGCCTAAAGTTTGACAAAAACATATATTTTGTCATTATATATGCTTACATATGTGTGGTCTTGGGCAGGAGATTTCAGGGTTACAGAAAAAAATATTGGTGTAGAACGATATCGCATAGGGCAGGAATTAAAATATCTACTGGACGATACGCTCTATTGGATAAAGAGCAATACATATCCTCCGGAAGAAATAGCCATACGTTTTAAGCACCGTTTGGTAAGCATTCACTGCTTTCCGAACGGCAATGGAAGACATAGCAGATTAATGGCGGATATCATCATCGATAAGATTTTTAAGCAGCCGGTATTTAGTTGGGGGGCGGCTAATTTAGTTGAGCAAAGCGACGCTCGAGCAGATTATATTAAATGTGTTCGTATGGCCGATGCGGGAAACTTGGCTCCATTGGTAGCATTTGCAAGATCGTAATTTTCGGTATCGAGTATCAAAGAAAATGAAACATATCTGTAAAGAACAGCTGGCAATTTTTTAGAACGCCCTACTATCAGATAAAGTAATTGCCTTACTTTTTAGTTTCTTCTTTGGCAATAACCTGATAAAACTTTCACTTTGGAGAAATTGGTTCAAAATTAAGCTGTACGGGATAACCTATATTATCATCATTAATTGAATAGGTATGCAAAGTTTTCTCTTTAGAACAATAACCTACCACTGAAAACCTATTTTTCTCTCTTTTTGGGGGCAATCCGGTAACTACTTTTCCTGTGCAGCCTGGAACTGCACAAGACGCTACTTTATCATATTCCAGATAGCTTTTACCCTCCTTTTTGTAGAATCTTACATCGAAAAACGATGTGATTTCTGCTTCCTTTGTTGAAACAACCATATATATAGCCAGATATCTGTGTTGTGTAAACAGAGCCCCAAGTGATAGTAAAACACTTAATCCGGTTACGGGAGAAAAATTAAAAAGAATATTAAGTAAACTCAGAGAGACAGTAATTATGAAAAAGCTTATCGATAAAAGACCGCGTACCCTTACCGTTCTATGGGAATGCTTTCTTAAGGTTCTTACATAAGGTTCGTAACTAATAACTTCTTCATTAAGGGCAATATGCTGCTCATTAAGATCTAAGGCCATATCTAATATATAGCTGACGGTTTTAATACGCAAGCCATCCATTTTTTGTAAAATTCTTTCGGGACCCCAGGTTTCAATGTCCATGTTGAATTTTCTTTTCATTTCATCGATGTGCGTCTCGATTTCACCTAAGAAAGAATTGTTGGTGATATAAACAATCTTCTTCACGTTCTTTTGCTTTTCGAGACACCCACTGACATCCGATTGCATTTTTAGTTTCAACTTTTTGCTGGTATCACGCCAAGGGCCATAAAAATGAAAGAAAGTTCTGCTCTTCGGACTGTATCCGTCATTGGAAAAATCGCCATATCTTCCACCTGCACGCGTTGAATGGTAATCATCCGGATATAATTCGGTTAATAACCTATCTCCAAATTTTTGAAATTCTTTTTCATGGAAACTCCTGATTGCGTGATCAATAATCTTTTTAACGGTAATGGGATGCATAATCTTAGGTTAAGTGTTTTTTGCTTGTACTGGGTTGTTTATAATGGATTTAGTAATCAGTGTCATATCTGTCGGAGGTTGGTGCTAAATTATTAATTCAGTATGACTTATAGATTATCATAAATGATAATTTTTCGTACCTACAAAAATCCCTTTCGTACTTAGAATAGCTGCATTCGTCCCAGTTTGCTTGATGCCGCTATATACCCTTACGAGATTAGTAACAGGATATTCGACAAATCCTTTGGCCAACGGTAGGGAGTAACCGAAAACCCTTGATAAGAGTAGGAACGGTTTAAAAACATATACGATTAATATGAAACGGATAACAAAGGTTAAAGCCAGGATCAATAAACTTTTCAGCAAGCCTGTTGGTTTGTTGGCCTTAGAAGCCGCACTATTGGTTGCTGCTAGGGAAGAAAAGTGCATTCCTTACGAAGGTATTTAATAATCAATCTCACTGCCCAACAGAGTATGTTTGCTTTGTTGGGCTAAAACTGGAAATCATGTATTCCATCAATAAATTGAAAAGAAATAGGAAGTATTGGTCTGATTATTACAAAAACTTATTATTGCTTCCAAACACACCAATATGGTTCAAATTTCAAATAGTAAGTGCCAGTTTTCGGAATTTTCTCCCGCATATTCCCTACGAACAGCATGAACTACTGTTTAAAAAACTCCTCATCAACCAAAAAAATGCAAATATGGAACAGTCTGCAATTGACCTGCTCAAAGAGGTGCCAGTGCTTTTTTGGGACGAAGGAAAACCGGACACATTTCGTGATGCACCTGGTATTATTGTTACCTTTCATACTGGGTCTTTTAGGTTAATAGGACATTATTTGGCAGCAAATGGAATTCCATTCAAATTGGTTGTAGCAAACGATGGAATGCTAAGAGAAGGTAATCTAGCGAATGAACTTTACAGTCAGGAGTCGCTGGATACAATAGGTTTTGATCTTATCGATGCAAATGAAAAAAACTGCCTGATTAAAATATGCCGGACACTCAGAGAGAAAACAAATGTACTGATATATATGGATGGGAACACGGGAGCAGGTAATGAATATCAAAATCAAAACCTCATTACCGTTCCCTTTTTGAACCAGCATATCAATGTACGGGCCGGAGCTGCTTATGCCGCATTTATAAACAAAGTGCCGCTTTATCCGGTAACCGCAAGCCGAAGGTGGCGTTATGTATCAAAGCTGGAATTTAGACGCCCTATTATACCTAATAGCCCTTCTGATAAAAAAACATTTGCCGAGAGCGTGATGGTCTCAATTTACAAAGACCTTGAAAATTTGGTTTATGAAAGGCCCTGGCAATGGGATGGATGGCTATACCTGCACCATTATGCGAAAGTGAGTGTTGATGAATCAATTCATCCGCAAATTGACAATGATGGGAAGTCGGCAAAAAAACAGGTGGCATTCAACAAAAGAGATTATGGCTTTTTCAGGGTAAATGAAAAGCATTTCCTCTTTCGTAAAGCCGATTATAAGTGTTTTGAGGTGGAACAATGGCTCTACACCAGGCTTGAGCAATTGTACGAGGGAAGTTATCGGTTTACCGTTCCGATGTTAAACCGGAACCATATGGCCGATCTTGTAAAAAGCCGGGTTGTGGTACAACATTAGTATTTAACCATGGATAATATAGGAATTCGATTTTTTGATGCTGCTTTTTGCATTTATAGTCGTTTTTTTCGGAAAGACTGGCGTAATATCCTTATCTTGTGGGATGTAGAATCTTCAAACCCCGGAGATATGGCTATTTTCTTTCATAAACACCCCGTTTTTTTTCACGCACTTTGCTGGTTGATCTATATGCAGTTAACTTACCTGTATAATGTTCCTAAAATCGAGAACGTAGTGTACATGCATATTGTATTTTCCTGTATACTTTATGCTATTGTTTTCTATGCGAACCTTTTTTCGCTATGGTTCTTCGAACAGAAAAACATAAAATGGTGGTACAGCTGCGCTTTATTGGTTGTTCTTTTCTTTGTGCTGGCAACGTTGGGCTACATTGCTATTTACCATCTGTTCCCATTATTCGGAATCAAGTTGTTCTATGAACACGTTCCTTTTAAAATAACGCTTTATCTACGCAATATCCTGCCCATGTATATCAAATATACCAGCTATGCATTAATTTATTATTTTGTGCTCCGGGCTTTCCGGGCGATACAATATGGCCGGCGTGCAGACGAGGCTAAATTTCAGGTGGAACGTGAACGCTTCTCCTATGAGCAGGCACTTTTAAGGGCACAGATAAACCCACATTTCCTGCATAATACACTCAATTTTATTTATACAGAAGCGTTGACTTTGTCGAAATCGTTATCCGACAGCATTTTCAAACTTTCAACCATGATGCGATATTTTCTGGAAAATGCAGCAACAGGAAAGCAACTGGTTCCTCTCCATAGGGAGCTTGAATACTTAAATACTTACCTGGAAATAAATAACAAACGTTTCGGTGGCACAAAACAAGTGGTTTTTGAATTTGAAGGGGATCCGTATGGCCTAACAATACCTCCGTTATGCTTTATCACACTGGTTGAGAACGCATTTAAATATGGCGATCTGAGTGACCCGATGTGTCCCATGAGAATCAAGATCATTGTCGATAGACATAAAATCTATTTTTATTGCTCTAATAAAAAGAAAGCGGCTGTACCGCAGGAATCAGGGAATCACATCGGATTGAAGAATCTTGAGAAACGATTGAAAGCGATCTTTAACAATAAGGCTACATTGACACGTCTTGACGAAAACGGAATTTATACAATTGAATTACTGATTTCCCTCCTTTAATAAATAATTATGATTAAATGCATTGCTATAGACGATGAACCGGCCGCTCTTCAACAGTTGGAACTTTATTTACAGGAATTCCCCTATGTTGAGCTGATCGGAACAACTACGAGCCCTTTGCAGGGATTGGAAATGATCAAACAAATGAAGCCCAATGCGCTTTTTTTAGATATGGAAATGGACGAAATGAACGGTACGGAAGTGCTGGGGAAGCTTAAGTCCGATATAAAAGTAATCGTATGTACGGCATTTTCGGAATTTGCGTTGGAAAGCTTTGAGCATGACGTTGTCGATTACCTGCTAAAGCCAATGGATATGAATCGATTTACGAAGGCAGTGGAACGCTTACGGGGAAGGATAACACATCAACCGGTAGACCTATTTGCAATCAGTAACGACTACGTTTTCATAAAGTATGAGCGAAAACTCAAAAGAATAGATTATGACGATATTATTTACATAGAAGCCAGAAAAAACGATGTAGTTTTTCATCTGCACCAAGAGTTCCTGCTTTCTACTATGCCAATCAAAGATGTCCAATCAAAACTATCTCCCCAAGAGGGGTTTATCCGGATACATCGATCTTATATCGTAGCCATAAAAATGATCGATACAATTGATGAAGGAATGGTTAAACTAAAAAATGGAACCAGTCTCATTATCGGCGGGATGTACAGGGAATACCTGCTCAACTATGTCTATCCATCTATATAACGAAAAACTAAATGTATGCGAAATCTGACAACTACCTTATTTGTTCGAGTAAATTGGATGACCTGATTGCTGATATAACTGACGAAAATAACGTCCAGGATTTCTCCTCCTCCAAAAGAACATTGAAGCAATATTTTCAGCATATGGAAGATATGATAGCTGTCAATATACTCCAGGTGCATGATTTCCAAGGACGTGATATACTGATCCGTAGATATCAGATATCCGTTACAGATGCCCTTTTGACCAGCTGGGGGAAGCTAAATAATTGCAAGCAGCAAAGGGATGGGATAAGGGTAAAGAACAATTATGAAATAGCTGTTTTTTATCATTGTATGCACTGCGGGATTAAATTTTTAGAGAATTTGCAGCTTTTTTATCCACAGAATTTTCAGTCGGAAAAAATATTACCGTCCTTTTTACTGCATTTCAGGTCCAAAGCCTTCTTGAACAATGTACAGGAACTACTATGGGTCTTTGATGAAAACAGGATAGAAAGGAAACTGATAAGCCTGTTAAAGGACTATTTTTATGGTTTTCTACATGAAAAGGCCGGTAACTACATTACATGGCATCATTGGAATTATGCCCTTAAACTCTCAAATGAATTATCTTCAAGACTCTTGTTCCTCGGTTATGCTGATCGGAAAGAAGAAGAGCTCATTATTCAACTGATTTCCTTCAATTTTAATCACCTACCCTTTTACCATTTCATTATAGAGAAGATGCACCGTTTAGTAGAAGTTAATGATGATCCACACGGGCAGGAGGAACAATGGACACATTACAGGGTTAGGTTGAGAGCTATTCCTATCATAAAAGAATTAGCTGCGGATTCACAATTGCCGACAATCCAATATTCGCTCTTGACATATATCGATAAAAAACTGGCATCATTTCGTAAAACTCGTAAAATTTGGTCAAAATTTCCGGTCGGTGGTGCAAAAGAAGACTCGAAGAAATATTATTTCAGGGTTTCCTTAACCGCAAGACAATTGATTTTTTTCTTCCGAATTTTACTGGAGCTGCAAATACTGATGGTAGGCAAGAAAAAAATGCTTTTTACCTTTATCGCTAATTTTATTGGTACTCCCAATGCTGATCGTCTAGCGCTACATAGCTTACTGAGTAAAGACGATATTCCATCTCAGCAGGTTATCGAAAAGGTGAAAGAAATTCTTATCAAGATGATCAATCATATCAATACCAAATACCGATGATTGCTTGTACTATTCAATGAAAGAGAGTTGTTTCTTTCATTGTTAATTGCAATTAATTTCACATTTTTTTGCAAAAATTCACATCAATTCTACCACCTAAGTTCTTGCTTCAGTACTTCTTAATTCTTGTATTGGGGGACTATTTACTTTTTCTTAACCACCCTGACCACTTTATTTACGAGTGTAAAAGCTGTCTTTTTGAACCGAAACCAAATGATAAAGTTATGATCTTACAATATGCAGACGATTTATACCGTGAACTCGAAGAGGAACTCACGGCCATTGAACAGGAAAATAAGGAACAGAAATTCACAGTTGCTAAGAAAGCCATGACAGCACATACTTATCTGTTACGATTAAGAGACAAAACAGTGGACTACCCGTTCAATGAACAAGAAGAAATTACCTTCTTCAAAACAAAAAAGCCAAAGTTCGCAAGTCTTATTCTTTACTTTTCCAGTAAGCAACGGATGGAAGTTGCCAAACCTACAGGACGGGATGAATATGTCAGGAAATATTACCGCTATATCCTGAAAGGGATAGAAAAATTCTTTTTACAGAATAGGGAACTTTACACTTATTATCGTTCGGGCGATAACCGCTTGGACAAGTTATTATTTCTGCGCTCGGCCAAAGAGGCTCCTACTTGGTTGTGCCCTGTGAGGATTGATCATGATGAACGCTTTTCTACGCAGGCTGATAATATAATTGCCAAAATAATGGCTAAAGAAAGGTTGGTCAATCACATTCAAAAATTCCTAAAGCGCGGCATAACGAAGGTCGAACCGGATTTGAATAAAATAACATGGACAGGAGAAAGCATTAATTTACTGGAAACTGCTTATGGTTGGTATTGCACCGGGCAACTCAACAATGGTCAGGCAGGGATAGGAGAAATTGTCCGTAAACTGGAAACGATGTTCAACTGGAATTGCAACTAAAAATAGGAGACT
The DNA here is from genome assembly GCF_036959255.1 of Olivibacter sp. CPCC 100613. Lineage (NCBI taxonomy): Bacteria > Pseudomonadati > Bacteroidota > Sphingobacteriia > Sphingobacteriales > Sphingobacteriaceae > Olivibacter > Olivibacter sp. CPCC 100613. The sequence goes on along the minus strand of NZ_JAWMTI010000005.1, from coordinate 92 downwards.
TTTTTATGCTGCCATTTTTTCTTTTTCCAATAGCATTTCTTCGATCTGTCTGGGTGTCTTATAACCCAGAGCAGAATGTGTTCTTTTGGTGT